>JAJFHD010000120.1 GCA_021775805.1 Alphaproteobacteria bacterium
TTCACTCGCCTTCGATCTTATAGAATTTCAGGAACACCGGCACCAGCAGGGCGATGAAGACGATCCGCAGCAGGTGCAGCGTCGCCACGTAGCCGACCGAAAAACCCATGCCGAGCGCCACCAGGCTCATTTCCGTCAGGCCGCCCGGCGCATAGGCGATGATGCCGGCGTAAAGCTCGACACCGGTCAGCGCGCGCGCCACCAGCGCCACGCCCACGGTGACGCACAGCATGGCGGCGACGAAGCCCGAGGCGAGCAGCAGGGCCCGGACGATGGCGCCGCTCGAGGTACCCAGGAAGATCGTGCCGATCGAGACGCCGAGCACGATCTGGGCGGCGATCGCCAGTTCCGCCGGCAGGACCGACTCCGTCAGGCCGGTCAGGTGCAGCACGCTGGAGACGAACATCGGGCCGACGATGGTGGCACCCGGCACCCGCAACGCGCGCGCCAGCAGCCAGCCGGTGATGCCGGCGGCCGTCAGCACGGCCAGGTCCAGCGCCGTGACGTCGATCAGGCGCATTTCCGTCGGCAGCACCGACGACAAGCCTTCGGCCCCGGTCAGAAGCCGGATGGCAAACGGCAGGGTGGCGACCACCAGCAGGATCCGGGCGGCCTGGATCAGGGCGATGCGCCGGATGTCGACGCCCATGTCCTCGGCAAAGGCGGTCATGGTGAAGATGCCGCCCGGCGTTGCCGAGAACAGCGCTTCGCCGCGGGAGAAGTTGCCCATCTTTCGAAAGTAGACAAAGCCCACGAACGTGCACACGGCGATGTAGGGCACCAGCAGGGCAATCGAGATCGTGATTTCGGGCAGGCGGTCGAGCAGTTCGGGCTTGAGCGTGCCGCCGAGCATGACGCCCAGCACGATGCGCATGGGATCGACCAGCCTCTTCGGGCGCGCCAGCGGGATCCCCGCCATCACCGCCACCAGGCACGCCCCCATCGACCCCAGCATCCACGGCAGCGGCACATGGGCCCAGGCGGCGATGAAACCGCCCACCGTGCCGACGGCAAGGCTTGCGGCAAACCATAGAACGTCCTTGTCCCAGCGGGCCGTCGCATCGCTCATGGTGGTTGGGTCTCCCGGGGAGGGGTGGTGGTCACGACTCGCCCGATCATACCCGCTGAGGCGGCTTGGGGAAGGGGGTGCGCGTTATGGGCAGGGTGCAACAATGTCGCGCCGTCGGGTCTCACCAGGCCGGCGGCAGAAGCGCGCGGCGGGGCGGTGATGCAGCGTTTGCGCGTCAAACAAAACCGATCCCCGGCCCCCGCGCCGGGGTCCACTCGAGGACGCCGCGTTTGTGGGCCTGCGCGTGGGTCCCGGCGCAAGGCCGGGAAACGGGTTGTTGTGCCCAGGAGTGGCACGACCATCTTCTGAAGTGCGGCGCAGGACGTCTTCCGTGTCGGAGCACGGCGCAACAGCTTCGCAGGCCTCGATTTTGGTGTATGGCTTGGTCCATGGCCTATCCCGATACCTACTATGCCCGCACCATCGCCCCGGCGCCCGAACGCACAAAGCTCGACGGCGGCCTGCGCACGGAAATCTGCGTTGTCGGTGCAGGCCTCGCCGGTCTGACGACGGCGCTGGAACTGGCCCGCGCCGGGCGTACCGTGGTGCTGGTCGAGGCCGACCGGATCGCCTGGGGCGCGTCGGGGCGCAACGGCGGGTTTGTCTCGTCGGGCTATGCCTGCTCCATGGCTAGTGTTGCCGCCAGGGCCGGCCCCGACCACGCCCGCGCGCTGTTCGATCTCTCCGTCGACGGCGTCGAGTATGTGCGCGGGACCATCGCTGCCCTCGGACTGGCGGACGCGCAGATCAGCGAGGCCGGATGTCTTGGCGTCATCCGCTACGACGACCGCGATGCCATGCTGCGCCAGCGCGACGCGGCGCTTGCAGACTATGGCGAGACGCTGGAATACTGGCCGCAGGACCGGATCGCGCGGAGCCTCTCCAGCACCTGCTACCATCACGGCCTGTTCGACGCCCGCGCCTTCCAGTTCCACCCGCTCAACTATGCCCTGGGGCTGGCGGCCGAGTTCGAACGCCTCGGCGGCCTTGTTTTCGAGAAGACGGCCGTGCGCTCGGTGGAGTCCGGAACGCGGCCCCTCAAGGTGATCGCCGATGGCGGCACGGTCACGGCCGACCATGTGGTTATCGCCTGCGGCGGCTATACCGGACCGCAGTTTAAAACCCTCAGCCGCGCCATCCTGCCGGTCGCCACCTATGTCATGCTCACCGAACCATTGGGCGACCGGCTGCACGAAGCCATCCGCACCGAGGCGGCGATTTTCGACGACCGCTGGGCTGCCGACTATTACCGCGTGGTCGACGGCGACCGCGTCCTGTGGGGCGGCCATATCACGACGGCGACACGCGAACCGCGGCGTCTGGCGGACCGGCTTTACCGCGACATGGTTGCCGTCTACCCGCAGCTTGAGGGGGCAAGGGTCGAGGCCGCCTGGTCGGGCCTGATGTCCTATGCGCTCCACCGCATGCCGCAGATCGGCCGGTCGCCCGACGGCCTCTGGTACGCGCAAGCCTTCGGCGGCCACGGCATGAACACCACCGCCGTGGCCGGCCAACTGATCGCCGGTGCCATCGCTGCGGGCGACGATCGCTGGCGCCTGTTCGAACCGTTCGGCCTCGACCGGACCTGGGGCGGCCTAGGCCGCACCGGCGTCCAGGCCACCTACTGGACCTACCGCGTGCGCGACTGGTGGCAGGAGCGCGGGGCAGGGCAGTGATGCCAAGTTAATCAATCAAGCGAAACCGTTCCCCGGCCCCCGCGCCGGGGCCCACTCCAGGTCGCTGCAATTGTGGGTCTGCGAGTGGGTCCCGGCGCCGGAGCCGGGAAACGCACTGTTGCAACAGCGCGTGTCACACATGGAGCAGTGCTCTTCGGATCAGCGCCCCGAATGACTCCAAATGATATCGCAACGCCCGCTATTCCTTGTAGTCGCCACCCGCCCGGTCGAGCATGCGGATCAGGCCCGGCCACTCCGTCTCGCCGTTGTAGTTGTAGTGTTCCGACTTGCCCATCTGGTCCTGGTAGCGCGCCACCTTCTGCGCATCCATCAGGTGAAGCTCCCGGCCCATCGACAGGGTCTTGATCTGGGTCGAGCAGGTCTGCCTCAAAAAGTAGGCGCGGAAGAAGGCGGCCGCCGCCGTCTCGCCCAGCGCATAGTAGCCGTGGTTGCGGCTGATCAGGATCTGGTTGTCGGCGAGCCTGTCGACGAAGTGGGCCGCGAAAGCATCGTCCTCGTCGAACTCGTATTCGATGTAACCTGTAATGTGGTCGAGATAGATGGCCGGCTGGTTGAGCGGTATGAGGCCCTCTTCGATGGACCCCACCGCCATCACTTCCTCTTCATGGCCGTGGATGAAGAAATTCACCTCGGGCCGTGACCCGAAAATCCATTTGTTCAGATTCTGCGCCCCGTCGTTGAGCCACGGCACGTCCGGGTCAACCGGGCGGCCGTCGGCGTCGATCTTCACGAAGTCCGACGCCCGCGCCTCTTCCCAGAACAACCCGTAGGGGTGGGTCAGCGTGCAGTCCGGCTGATCGGGAACCCGCGCGGCAATGGCGCCGTTGGCCAGGTCCGACATGCCGTAATGGGCAACCAGCCGGTAGAGTGCGGCCAGGTCGACGCGGGCGGCCCACTCGGCATCGCTGCATGTGGCTTGGGTCTCGATCGGTGTAATGGTCATGGTCTTCCTCGCTGTCATTCTGCGGCCTGAGCGCCGGATTGGCCGGCCAGGTGCCGTTTGAGGGTTCGGATGCAGGAGTAAAGATCGTCCCGGTCCGAATAGATGCCTTCGATGAACCGCGCACCGCCTTTGGCATCGTAGCCCTTGCGGCCATGCAGGACGCGGCGGTTGTCGAACGCGAGCAGGTCGCCGGGGCGGTAGCGGAAGACCATCTGGTAGCGCTGACCTTGCGCCCGCCTGGCAAACGCCCGGAACGAGCGGTAGGCGCGGTCCTGTTCCTCGATGGGTGCAATCAACGGCGCGCGCAACCACGGGACGTAGCGAATGCCGGTCACCCGTTGTGCGGCGTCGACTTCGATGACCGGCCCGCTGGCGCGGTAGCTGCTGGACCTCGACCGGTTGTTGTATTCCCAGTCGACCTCGGTCAGGGCCTTGAAGTGGTCGGGTTCTGCCGTTTTCATGTCTTCGGCAATCCGGTAGCCGTCGGTGTAGATGCCTTCACCGCCCGTGGCCGAGTTCTCGCGGCAATAGAGAAACTGGAGGCCGTGCGGGCATTCGCGCGTCGGCATGTCGGCATGCTGCAGCAGGGGTGCGGACGTGAATGCGTTTGAGTCCGGATCGTCCTTGATTTCGAGGGTGTACGAGCGCCCGAAATTGGACTCCCGCACCGTGCCGATCCGGCAGACGACGTCCTCCAGAAGGCCGTCCTGTTGCGGCAGGTTTTCCAGCCGTGCGACACCGTAATCCCGCAACGCTTCGAGCCAGGCGAGGAATCTGTCAGGCGCGTCCAGCGCGGCCGGCCCGTCGAATGTCGGGGGCAGGGGCTGCTCGTCGCCGGTCCACAGAACGTGCATGGCGGTCGTCTCCCCCCGGCCGAACCAGCCGTGGGCCCTCAGCCAGCCCGGGTGGTAACGGCTCACGTGTCCGCCGTGAGACCAGGTCACGACAAGGGCGCCGGCCTCGTCCACGGCCACGTCCCGGGCCGCCAGGTCTTCGGGCAACGTCAGCGGCGACAGCACCGTCTCCCGCGACAGCGGATGAAGCGTGTCCTCGTCGGTGCTGTTCTCGCGCAGGAAGAAGGCGTGGTACCGGCTTTCCTTTCCGTCCGACCAGACGACGCAGACATGGCCGTCGGCAATCGATGACCCGGCGATCCGGTGCGTTACCGGCCAAATGTCGAAATCCGGTGTCATGGGCAGTTCGGACAGTTCGGGCAGGTCTTGCATCGAAATCTCCTCGGACAGAACCAGTCACCAGGAGCATAGCCCCGCAACGCAAAATAGTATTGACGTGAAAAAGCATTTTCTTGATGCTAATTGGCAGGAAGGTGAAGCAAATGCATCAAATCGACATTGTGCTGGCCGACGGGTTCCCGATGCTGTCGCTGACGCTGATCACCGAACCCCTGCGGCTGGCCAACCGCGAAAGTCTCGAACAGGCCTATTCCTGGCGGTTTCTGTCGGAGAGCAAGGAGCCGGTCGTCTCTTCCAGCGGCTATCAGGTTCCGACGGCGCCGCTCGATGACACGCCCGGCGAGATCGTTCTCCTGCTGGCATCCTACCGGCCCGAGAAGTCGGTGACGCCGACGCTCGTCAACTGGCTCAGGGCGTGCGCCCGCCGGGGGTCTGTCATGGGCTGTGTCGATACCGGTGCCCTTATCTTTGCCAAGGCAGGCCTGCTGGCGAAACAGCCGGCGGCAGCCCACTTCGAGGCGATTGCGGGGTTCGCCCAGTCCTTCCCGCGCGAGATGTTCGTCGACCGGCTGTTCGATTTTTCGCCGCCGCGCTGCTCGAGTGCCGGTGGTGTTGCGACATTCGACATGACGCTGGCGATCATCCGTCACTTCGGCAGCACCCGTCTGGCGCGCCGGGTCGCCCAGATTCTCACCTACACGCCGTCGGAACACCGCGGCGAACAGGAACGGTTGCTCCCCGACCTGTCGCTGGGGCTGGTCAACCGCCACCTGGCGACCGCCGTCGAAATCATGAACGCAACACTCCAGACGCCGCTGCCGATTGCCGACATCGCCGAGCGCTGCGGCATCCCCCAATGGCACCTGGCGCGCCTGTGCAAGCGCCACCTCCACAAGAACCCGTCGGCCTACTATCTCTCCCTGCGCCTGGCACGCGCCCGCAACCTGTTGCGCAATTCCCATCACCGGGTCGGCGAAATCGCCATGCTCTGCGGCTTCGAGAATCCGGAAACCTTCACCCGTGCCTACAAGCGCGAGCACGGCCGCCAGCCGTCCCAGGACCGGACCGGTTAAGTCTCGGGAATATCCAACGCCGCCAGTTCATCGCGCCGGCGCGGCAGGTCTCCGCTCAGAAAAAACTCGTCGAGCTGAGGCGGGGCAACCGGTGTCGCGCTGAGCATGTCATGAACCTGGCCGCGATGGTGGATCTGGTGAACGAACAGGTGGGACAGAATGTGGGCCACCGGATCGGCGTTTTCCACATCTTCGGTGTTTGTGAAACGCACCACGCGGGCCATGGACCGGTCGTCAAGGGCGTCACAGAACCTGACAAGGGCCTCGTCGACCGTGTGTTGAGCCTGACTGACCGATTTCAGGTCCTCGTAGGTTTCCTGATCAAGCGATTCCGCTTTCGTCAGGCGCGTGCCCCCAAGTCTGGCAACATAGAGCTGATCGACGGATGCGATGTGGGTGAGCGTTGCGTGGATGGTTCCGAAAAAACTGGGGCGCTGCTTGTAATACTCATCCGGTTCGAGCTTCGAACACGCGGTATGGAGACGATGGTTGCTCCACAAGGCATTGCGGGCCATTGCCGCGAATTGCTTTTGCAGGTCCAGTTCCATGCTGTCAGACGCCGTCGGGTGTCACGCGCCCAACTGGATATCGACACCTGGAGACTTGTTCTTGCGCCGGGTCATCCAGCTCTTGAAGCGCTGATGTACCGGCAGTTTCTGCAACTCGAATGCGTTGAACGGAATCTCGACGACGAAATTGATGTAGCGGCGAACCCACTCTGTTTTCGGCCGCGGCGTCACACCGTGAATGCTGTCATCGGAGTTGACAAAGCCGACAAAGGTATTTGGCTCGTATGTAACCTTACCCCGTTCTTCGAGGTGCTCCATGCTGGCATAGTGACCGGTAAACCCGCAATGACCGTTCTTGAACCGGTACAAAGTCAGGTCGCCGCCCGGCGTCGGGTCATTCTCCTGTTTCATGTAGAACAGGCCGCTGAAGATCTTGTTGCGCCGGTCCACATGGGGCGTGCGCACGGAACTGGGGTGCTGGACAGGGCTGTTGATGACAAACAGCATGTCCAGGTTGATTTCCGCATCGCCGTCTTCGCCGCGGCGCTTGGTCCGCCACTCGTTCATCGGCCGGCCGATTTTCGGCTCCAACTGGGGAAACTTTGTGCGCAGGCTTTCTCCGAACACGGTGACGATATCCTGCCAGAACGCGTCCGACGTGTGGTAGCTGAAATACGCCTTGGCGTCGGTCGAAAACATGTCGTGGCTGAGAACATCGGAAGCCGCGATGCGCACGGCCTGGTTGTTCTTGATTTCGGGCAGGTGCTTGAAAAAGACGTCGTCCGCGGGAAACATGTCCGTCATCCGCTGGTAGACATCGTCCGGATAGAGCGACTTGCGGACAATATGCGCATAGGGCTCATGGCTGACGTCGTCCGCCGAGCAATTTCCCAAAGCAGACCAGTTAACTTGTGAAGACATCATCGCACCTGTCGATAGATTTGAACCTGATCGCCCGCAAAAACCGAAACCGGCAATCGCCGCCGCTCTTGCCGGACGCGAATTTTCTGAAATGCGTATGCATCAACTATGGTCCGATGTCCAGAACCGGTCAATGGACGAAATGGCGCACAATATCCGATCCGGGAGGGGCGATTGTTGGCAGTCGCTTGGACGTGCAATCCCTGCAGGCCGGGGAGCGGTTTCGATCACGTGGGCGAGGCATGGGGCGAAGAGGCCAATTTCAGAAACGTGCGTTCTTCGCGCAAGATAAAGCGCTGCTTTTGCGCAAATGCGTAGTTTTCCCGTCCCAGCGGATCGTCCGCCAACCGTGCCCGGTAAGCCTCATAGGCCGCCAGACTTTCAATGTTATAGACGCCGTAGGCCAGTGTTGCCGAACCTTCGTGTGGCGCATAATAACCGATGAGGTCCGCCCCGCAACGGGGAATGGCCTGGCCCCAGTTTTGTGCGTAGGCAACAAAGTCACTCTTCTTTGTGGGGTCGATCTCGTATTTGATGAAACACGTAATCATTGCCATTTCTCCGTTGTTTGAGGAGGGTACACGGTTACACGCTTGCGAAGCGTGTATGCTTCGATTAGGATCGAAGTATGAAAGAGGGACCCAACATCGCAGCCGTCGGTGCACTGATCGGGGATCCGGCACGCTCGAACATCCTGACGGCTCTCATGACCGGCCAGGCGCTGACCGCATCTGAACTGGCAACCGAGTGCGGCGTGACCCCGCAAACCGTCAGTTCGCATCTGGCAAAGCTCGAAAGTGGCGGTTTGATCCGGCTGCGCAAGCAGGGCCGGCACCGGTACTTCTCCTTGTCCGGCGACGACGTTGCCCGGCTGCTCGAAGCCATGATGGGTCTTGCGGCGAGCCGCGGACACACTCGAATCAGAACCGGCCCACGTGAGCCTGCGTTGCGCAAGGCCCGGGTCTGCTACAACCATCTCGCTGGCGACTACGGCGTTCGCATGCTGGACGTATTCTTGAGCAACGGCTACGCACGCGAACTCGGTGACGATATCGTATTGGGTGACAAAGGGCGCAAATTCGTCACGGAATTTGGCATCGATTTGTCGTCCCTCGAAGGATTGCGTCGGCCTTTGTGCAAATCCTGCCTTGACTGGAGTGCCCGGCGAAGCCATCTCGCCGGTTCGCTCGGGTCTGCAATCCTCGACCGGATCGTTGAACGGAAATGGGCAAAACGATTAGAGGGCAGCAGGGTGGTGAATTTTTCCAAACCCGGTGAAAAGGCCTTTCTGAAACTGTTCGCCTATGACAGCTGAAACCGACGGTCGACGTGTGTCCTTGCGCACAAACAAGGCCTAGCTGGACAATGTGACCATGCCATTTCTCGGTGATGCCTATCTTCCCGATGGTTTGCGCGTCTACGCGATCGGCGACGTGCATGGCTGCCTCGGCCAACTGCGCGATCTTCACAGCGCCATCGCAGCAGACCTCGAACTCTTCGGGACTGCCGAGCATCGCATTGTCCATTGCGGTGATTACGTCGACCGCGGTCCTGACTCCGCGGCAACCGTTGAATACCTGATCGGCTTTGCCTGCAAAGACCCGGACGTCGTCTGCCTTTATGGCAACCACGAAGACGAACTGCTGGGGTTCCTGGAGGATCCCGATCACTGGGGCCGGGTGTGGCTGACATATGGAGGGCGGCAGACACTGACGTCGTACGGCGTAGATCTGTCGAACATGGAAGACAATCCGTCCGGCTGGCGGCGCCTCCGGGACGAGTTTGAGGCCCTGTTCCCGATGGAACACCGCCGGTTTCTTCAAGGGTTACCGCGCAAGGTTCAGTTCGGCGATTTCTTCTTTGCCCATGCCGGGATACGTCCCGGCCGGCCCCTGCACGCGCAGGAGACCGACGACCTGATGTGGATCCGCGAACCGTTTCTCTCCAGCACCAGCGATCACGGCGCAGTCGTTGTGCATGGGCACACGCCCGTCGAAACCAGAGAGGTCCGTCCCAACCGTATCAACATCGACACTGGTGCGGTCTTCGGCAACGAACTCACCTGTGTTGTCATTGAGGAAAACGAGATCCGCTTTCTGACGGCTTAGAAGTCCCAGCGTCACCCTTGGACGCCCGCATGGGCGTGCGAGGGTCCATTGGCAGTTGCTGCCGGGTGCCGATAGGCGAGTGGATCCTCGCCGTCGCCTTACTCCGGCAAGGATGACAACAAAGGTGCGGCCTGTCGAAACCGCGATGCGCCGTAATGGGTGGGGGGCCGTCTTCACACCATGCGCACCTCTCGTTGCGGGAAGGGAATCTGGATACCGTTTTCCTTCAGCGCGTCCCAGACCAGGAACATCACGTCCGATGAAAACTTGTTGGGCCCGTCGTCAAGCCCGTCGACCCAGAACTCGACACCGAACTCGACGCCCGAGTCGCCGAACTTGCGCAATTCGCAATCGGGTTCCTCGGGTTCCTGCAGCACCCGCGGGTGCTTGGAAACCGCGGCCTGGATGATCGGCGGGATCTTGTGCAGGTCGGTGTCGTAGGCGACGGAGAACTCGACTTCGTAGCGCTGGCGCGGGTCGTCTCGGGTCCAGTTGGAAAACTGTGTCGTGATGAAATCGGCATTGGGCACGACGATTTCCTTGCCGTCGAAGGTCTCGAGCGTCGAGGAACGCATGCTGATCTCCTTGAGCGTGCCGGACTTGCCGTTGTCCAGTTCGATGAAATCGCCGACCGAAAGCGACCGCTCCAGCAGGATGATGATACCGGCAATGAAGTTCGAGGCGATCTGTTGCAGGCCAAAGCCGATACCCACGCCAAGGGCGCCTCCGAAGACGGCCAAGGTCGTCAGGTTGAGGCCCAGCACCTGCAGCAGCAGGATGAAGATCACCACGAAGATGCCGATCTCGAAGAGTTTTGCGAATAGCTCCCGGGTTGGCAGGTCGAGCGCCTTCTGATCCCGGATCACCTTCTTGCCGGCGGTATTGGACAGCCGTCCCAGCCAGAACAGGATGCCACTGGCAATCGCCGCCTTGAGGAGAAAGTAGAGCGATATCCGGAAATTGCCGGCTTCGAGCGAAAGGCCGTCGAGCATGGCAACCGTGGCGTCGAGCCAGCCGAACACCTTCAGTGTGGCAACCGGAATGCCGATCCAGATGCAGGCGGTACGTACGATCGGGTGGGTGACGAACTTTCTGATCGCTGTGTAGAGAACAAACACCACGCTGACACTCTGCGCGATGCGCACCAGCCAGGCATTGCCGACGATCTCGGTAACAGCGGAGATCGCAATCGCCAGCGCCAGGACGCAGAGCAGGGGAAACACCAGGTCGCTGCAGGCAAAAACCCATTTCCGCACTTTCAGGCCGGGGCCTTCCTCCGGTTCGTCACGGAAAAACGAGACCTTGGTCTTCACTTGCCGGGTGGCGATCCAGGCCGCGGCAACCGCCAGGACAATGGCGCCGATCTGGGCATAGAACAGCGGGCTGGTGGCCCAGTTCAACACGGTGTCCAGCGCGCTGAACCCCAGTTCCGTCAGTTTTTCAATGGTCATGTTCCGCTCCCCTTGCGCATCCCCGCCTGCGCCGTTGATGTGTCGTTCACTTATAACAAGTGTGAGTGACTTGCCATAATCTGCAGGCGGCGGTTTCGGTTTCGGATAAATCTGTGGCACATTGTGGCGAACATCACAGGGGACTGAATGAACCGCCCTTATTCTTCGACTATTGGAGAGTGGCGATGCTGAGGCTTTTTGCGACGCTGATTGCTTTGCTGAGTTGGATTGTTCCGGCCCACGCCGAGAAGCGTGTGGCGCTGGTGATTGGTAACTCCAGCTACAAGCAGATCTCGCCGCTGGCAAATCCGAAAAATGATGCCGCCCTGATGGCCGCGACCCTCAAGGATGTGGGCTTCGAAGTGGTTACGGCCATAGACGTCGATGTGCGGCAAATGGGTCGGGCCGTGCGCAAGTTCGGCAAGCGGTTGCGTCGCTCAGGCAAGGATGCTGTCGGCCTGTTTTATTATGCCGGTCATGGCATCCAGTCCCAGGGCACAAACTATCTTGTCCCGCTCGGTGCCCAGATCGAGGACGAGGCGGATCTCGATATTGAAACGCTCAGCGCATCCGATGTTCTGCGCCAGATGGAAACTGCCGGAAACGCGCTCAATCTTGTGGTTCTCGATGCCTGCCGCAACAACCCGATGGCAAGCAGGGTGCGCTCTGGCGGGCGTGGTCTTGCCCGGATTGACGCGGCATCGGGGTCGTTGATTGCGTTTGCCGCGGCTCCTGGTCAGGTTGCGGATGACGGCCGGGGTAAAAACTCGCCCTACACCGAAGCCTTCGTTGACGCCCTGCGCCAACCCGGCCTGACGGTCGAGCAGGTATTCAAGCGTGTTCGCGTCAGAGTCGAAGCCCAAACCAACGGCCATCAGACTCCATGGGAGGAGTCGTCGCTACGCGGCGACTTCTATTTCGTACCCAAGCAATCCTCCCCCGCAATCGATGAGGAGGCCATCGCCTGGAGTATCGTGAGAGACAGCACGGTGCCGTCTCCGGTAATGGCTTTCATCAATCGCCATCCCAATGGCCGCTTCTCGGCGCAGGCAGAAGCTCTTTTGGACCGGCTGGAACAAGAGGCACTGGCAGAAAAGGCGGCCCGCGAGGCTAAACTCAAGGCTGCCCTGAAAGAAGCACTGCGGCAAAACGCGGCGAAATTTGAGGTCGCAGCCTTGCCTCCGGCCGAGGGGACGACTGCCGCAAACGTTGCCCCGAAAACCGCTGGGGAGATGACGGCGCTTGCGTTGCGTCATGAGGAGGGCAGGGGCGTCCCGCAGAGCTTTGAAAAAGCGGTTCGGTGGTACCGGGCAGCGGTCGAGAAAGGCGATGCCAAAGCACGGTTCCGGTTGGGCCTGCTCTATTACAACGGCACGGGCGTGACCCGTAATTGGTCGAAGGCCGCGACTCAGGTTCTGGATGCAGTCAGGCAAAAATACGCCCCTGCGGTCGACGCACTGACCAAGGGGCAGGATCTTCGCGATCCCGAATTTGTCCGGGCTATCCAAAAGCGACTAAAGACATTCGGTTCCTATCGCAGCCGCATAGACGGAAAGTGGGGACCAGGAAGCCAGAATGCCGTTCTGGTCCACTCCGGACGATCAACTCTCCAGAAGTCCCGAAAGAAGGCGAAACCGAAACTGTCCAGGAAGAAAGTGTCCAAACGTTCTACAAAGGTCGTTCGAAAAAAGAGGAAGAAGAAGGGCCTCTCCACTGCATGCCAGACGCATTTTCCGGGCACGCCTGAACAGTGTGGCGGATACTGAGTTTGGGTTTGTCCGGCTCGCCGGTTGAAGATTGAGCATCCCGGTCTGTTTGCGAATTGCTGCCGCCGGCCTCGGCCGGAACCAGAGGTCAGGTTGCTTCAAGCCTCAACCGGGCAATCTTGTTGATCTGCTCAAGCGCCGTAACAAACTCGGTCTTCGGGTCATTCGCTATCCGCTGTTCAAACGCATCGAGGATCATGTGCCGGTCGAGGCCTTTTACGGCGATGATGAACGGAAAGCCGAACTTTTCCGTGTAGGTCGAGTTCAGTCTCTGGAACCGCTCAAATTCTTCCGCCGAGCACAGATCGAGCCCGGCACCAGCCTGTTCGTTGGTTGACTCCTCCGTCAGATCGCCGCGCAGGGCGGCTTTGCCGGCAAGGTCCGGATGGGCCCGGATGAGGGTGAGTTTTGCATCGTCGTTCGCGGCCTCGAGCACGGCTGCCATGGCGGCGGCGAGGCCCGACGGCGTGTCGCAGGCGTCGGTCAATCCTGCATCCCAGACGGCTTCCGCAATCCAGGGCGAATGTTCGTAGATGCCGCCGTAGCGGCCGACGAACGCGTCGCGTCCCAGAGTGGACGTCGGGCTGATGGGGGAATTGTCCGGTGAAGTCATTGCGGTCTCCGTCGTGTCGCGCCACCCCGCTTTCAAGTCAGATGACAGATACTGTCGTCCAAGCGGTTGCGGAAATTACCATTTATCGGAAATCTTTATAAACCGGATTATTATCAAAAATAATTTGAAAGTATTGCCAAACCGGCTGCACTTCACAACAATGACCGGTGCTGCCACGCTAGACGGACTCGACACAAGGCTCAAGTTCCCGGAACAATAAGGGATCGGGTCTTCGACCAGGAAACGTTGGCGGACGGCACGATGAACCGATCGGCTCCGCAAGAGGATGGGAACTATGGGACGGCTCACCACGCATGTCCTCGATACCGCGCACGGCTGTCCAGGGCAGGGCATAGTGGTGCACCTATGGCGGATCGACGGCAACGACCGGACACTGATTGTTGAAACCGTCACCAATGACGATGGGCGCTGCGACGGCCCGGTGCTTGAAGGGGCGGACTTCACGGTCGGCACATATGAGTTGTCGTTTGGTGCCGGCGCCTATTATCAGGCGCGTGGCGTCGATCTGCCGGAACCGAAATTTCTCGACACCGTGATCATCCGGTTCGGCGTCTCAAGCCCCGATGAGCATTATCATGTGCCGTTGCTGATCTCACCGTTTTCATATTCCACATACAGGGGAAGCTGATGCGCGCAAACGTTCAATTCCTGCTTGGTGACAAACCGCGTGTGATCGAGGACATCGATCCTACCATGACCGTCCTCGAGTATCTGCGCGGACCTGCACACCGGACCGGCACCAAGGAAGGTTGCGCGGAAGGCGACTGCGGCGCCTGCACCGTGGTTCTCGCCGAACCCGACGAGACCGGCGAAGGTCTGACCTACCGGGCCGTCAACTCGTGCATTCAATTTGTCCCCTCGCTCGACGGCAAACAGTTGATCACCGTGGAAGACCTCAAGGCCCGCAACGGCCAGCTTCATCCAGTGCAGGAAGCCATGTGCAGCTCCGAGGCTTCCCAGTGCGGGTTCTGCACGCCGGGTATCGTCATGTCGCTGTTCGCCATGGACCGCAACACCTCCAGCGATGCCCTTGAGGAAGGTGCCACCAGCGATCACATCATGGACACGCTCGCGGGCAACCTGTGCCGCTGCACCGGGTATGGTCCGATCCTGGCGGCTGCCGGTTCGATCAGAAAAGACAGTGACGACAAGTTTGCAGCCGCCGAAGCCGACGTCCTCAGGCAACTCAATGTTTTTGCCGAAGGCGAGATGATGAGCGTGCGAAATCCTAAGCGTTCGTATTTTGCGCCACGCACGATTGCCGAATTGACCGGCCTGTTGAGCGACATGCCCCACGCCCAGATTGTCGCCGGACTGACGGATGTCGGTCTCTGGGTGACCAAGCAGCACCGGGAACTGGACACCCTGATTTCGATCAGCGCGGTGTCCGAACTCAAGGAAATCTCGATCACCGAAAAGCACATTGACATCGGTGCCGGCGTCACCTTGAGCGATGCCCATGAAACGCTTGCCTCTTACTATCCCGATCTCGACGAATTCATTCGCCGGTTTGCCTCCATTCAGATCCGCAATGCCGGAACGGTTGGTGGCAACATTGCCAATGGCTCGCCGATCGGCGATCTGCCGCCGGCCTTCATCGCCCTCAACGCCACACTGGTGCTGCGCAAGGGCGAGGCGACACGGGAAATCCTGCTGGAAGAGTTTTTCATCGAGTATGGCAAACAGGACCGGCAGCTTGGAGAATTTGTCGAGCGCGTGCTTGTGCCTCTACCGCGCGATGACGAGGCCTTTGCCTGCTACAAGATTTCAAAACGCTTCGAGCAGGATATTTCCGCAGTTTGCGCGGCATTCCGGGTCCGCGTCGAGGACGGCCAGGTGTCTGAAGTCCGGGTTGCCTTCGGCGGTATGGCCGGGACGCCCAAACGCGCGCGTTCCTGTGAAGCCGCGCTGTTCGGACAACCCTGGACGGAAGCCACGGTCAGGAATGCCATGCAGTCGCTCAACGGTGACTTCACGCCGATGACCGATATGCGCAGTTCCGCCGACTATCGCAGCCTGGCGGCACGCAACCTGTTGATGAAGTTCTATCTGGAGACCACCGACCAGGCGCCTGAGCAGCGTGTGTCTGAAATGACGGGAGGCAGACATGGCCATATTGGGTAAGTCGGTCGACCAGATCCGGGGCGCCGTCCACAAGCCCTGGCGCCATGACAGCGCCAACAAGCATGTGGCGGGCGAAGCCGTCTACATCGACGACATCCCGGAGCCCGCCCGGTTGCTGCATGTCTACATTGCCATGAGCGAGCGCGCCCACGCCCGTATCACGGGTATGGATCTCTCCGCCGTGCGTGCCGAGCCGGGGGTAGTATGCGTGTTGACCGCCAAGGACATTCCCGGCCAGAACGACTGCAGCCCGATCATGGGGGACGACCCGGTCTTTGCCGAGGAACTTGTGGAGTACGTCGGTCAGTCGATATTTGCCGTTGCTGCCGAGGACATCAAGACGGCTCGCCGCGCGGCCGCCAAGGCTGTCGTGACCTATGAGGATCTCGAGGCGATCCTCGATGTCGATGCCGCCATGGACGCCGAACAGTTCGTCCTGCCGCCCCACGAAATGCAACTGGGCAACGCCGAAGCCGCCATGGACCGGTGCGATCACCGTCTCAAGGGCCGTATCCGGGTGGGGGGTCAGGATCACTTCTATCTGGAAGGCATGATCGCCATGGCCGTGCCCGGCGAAGACGACGACATGCTGGTCTATTCGTCGACCCAGCACCCCAGCGAAGTCCAGCACAATGTGGCCAAAATGCTGGCCGTGCCTGACAACGCCGTCACGGTAGAAATCCGGCGCATGGGTGGCGGCTTTGGTGGCAAGGAAAGTCAGCCAGCACTGATGGCCTCGATCGCGGCCCTGACGGCGCTGAAGACCGGCCGGCCGGCCAAGCTCCGGCTCGACCGCGACGATGACATGGTCATGACCGGCAAGCGGCACGACTTCCGCATTGATTATGAAGTGGGTTTCGACCGGGCAGGCCGGATCGGCGCGATCACTTTCGACATGGCCGCCCGATGCGGCATGTCGGCCGACCTGTCGGCCTCGATCTGCGACCGCGCCATGTTCCACGCCGACAATTGTTACTTCCTTGAAAATGTCCGCATTACCTCGCACCGCTGCAAGACCAATACGGTTTCCAACACAGCCTTCCGCGGCTTCGGCGGCCCTCAGGGCATGGTCGCCATCGAACGCGTGATGGACGACATCGCGATCCATCTAAAAGCCGATCCCCTGAACGTGCGCAGCGCGAACTTCTACGGCAAGGACAACCGCAACAAGACGCCTTATCACATGATCGTGGAGGACAATGTCGCCCCGGAACTGGTCATGGAGTTGCAGAACAAGGCCGACTACCGGGCCAGGCGTCATGCCGTTCGCGAATTCAATGGCGCCAACCGCTGGCAGAAGAAGGGCATTGCCCTGACGCCGGTCAAGTTCGGCATCTCGTTTACCGCCACTCACCTGAATCAGGCGGGCGCCCTTGTCCACGTCTATAAGGACGGCAGCGTGCATCTCAACCACGGCGGCACGGAGATGGGCCAGGGCCTGTTCATCAAAGTTGCCCAGGTGGTCGCCGAGGAATTCCAGATCGACATCGACAAGGTGAAAATCACCGCCACGACGACGGCAAAAGTCCCCAACACGTCGGCGACCGCCGCCTCGTCGGGCAGTGACCTCAACGGCATGGCGGCCCGCGCCGCCGCTCACACCATCAAGGACCGTCTGATCGCCCATGCTTCGCACACATATAACGTGCCGCGTGATTCAGTCGTCTTTTTTCCCAACCGGGTACGTATCGGCAATCAGGAAATGACGTTTGCCGAACTCGTGAACGACGCCTACATGGCGCGGGTGTCGCTGTCATCGACCGGGTTCTACCGCACACCGAAAATCTACTACGACCGCGACATCGCTAGAGGCCGGCCGTTCTACTACTTCTCCTATGGTGCGGCGGTGAGCGAAGTAATCGTCGACGTCCTGACCGGCGAGTACCGGGTCACCCGTGTCGATGTGCTCCACGATTGCGGCGAGTCGCTCAACCCGGCGATCGATCTCGGTCAGATCGAAGGCGGCTTCATACAGGGCATGGGCTGGCTGACCACCGAAGAATTGTGGTGGGACGAGGCCGGCAACCTGAAGACCCACGCGCCCTCGACCTACAAGATCCCCACGAGCGGCGATCGTCCCAACGAATTCAACATCGCGATCTGGGACAAAGGCAAAAACAAGGAAGACACGATCTATCGGTCCAAGGCGGTCGGCGAGCCGCCCCTGATGCTGGCGATTTCCGTCCTCTCTGCCCTGACGGATGCGGTGTCGAGCGTGTCCGATTATGCCTCATGCCCGAACATCGACACGCCCGCGACGCCCGAACGGGTCCTCATGGCAATTGAGGAAATGCACACCAGGCGCGAGGACCAGGGCTGATGCGCAACTGGTACCGACAGCTGCTGGAGGAACTCCAGGCCGGTTACCCGGCCATGGTCGTCCATGTGGTCGAGGCGAAGGGGTCGATCCCGCGAGAGGCCGGCGCCCGCATGATCGTGACCGAGGCATCGTTTGTCGGCACCATCGGCGGCGGGCAGCTCGAATACGAGGCTCTCACGACCGCCCGCAAGGCATTGCATACCGGCGGTTCGGGAGCAGTAGAAGGTCATGTCCTCGGGCCGGCATTCTCGCAATGCTGCGGCGGTGTGGCGACCCTTGCCTACGAGCCGTTCTCGCCTGCCGATGCTGCGTGGGTTGACCGTCTGGTCAGTGTTTGCGATGGCCCATTCGAGGTGTTTCGAACCGTTCGACTGGGCGGTGGTGGACTTCTCGAACGCGGATTCGCCATCAGTGAAAACGGCTTTGCCGGAATGCCGGACTGGGCGAATGAGTTGCGTAAAGGCTTGGGCACCAGCGAAATTCTGACGGTACGCACGGACCTGCCCGACGAAAGTCTGGGATTTGTGGAACGGGCAGATTCAACCGACCAGCCCCTGTGGCTGTTCGGGGCCGGTCATGTGGGCCAGGCCGTTGTCAAGGCGCTGGCCGACCTGCCGTTCGACATCACCTGGATCGACGGACGAGCGGGCATGTTTCCCGAAACCGTGCCGTCGTCGGTCAGGACACTCGAACTTGCGATGCCCGAACTTATTGTCGACGAAGCCCCGGAAGGCGCGATGTTTGTTGTCATGACACACAGCCATCCACTCGATCAGGATATTTGCGAAGCCGTGCTGCGGCGCGGCGATGCCGCCTATGCAGGCCTGATCGGATCAGAAACCAAGCACGCACGTTTCAGGAAACGGCTTGGCGAGAATGGTGTTTCGCCACAGGCTCTCGAAACGCTTGTCTGCCCGATCGGCAGGCCGGAAATCAGAGGCAAGGCGCCGGCGACGATTGCCGCCTCGCTTGCTGCTGACTTGTTGATACGCCTTGAGAAGATTCAGAGTACCGATGTGGCCGCGGAAACAGAAAAAGCGACTGCAATTGAGGAGACGAGATAATGTGCGGGCATAGCAATGGGCACGATC
This sequence comes from Alphaproteobacteria bacterium, assembly GCA_021775805.1. Lineage (GTDB taxonomy): Bacteria > Pseudomonadota > Alphaproteobacteria > Rhizobiales > JAJFHC01 > JAJFHC01. The sequence goes on from JAJFHD010000120.1 coordinate 18,900, forward strand.
AACACATGCTGCGGGCGATCCAGTTGTCTGCCGAGCGCATGCGAGCGGGAAAGGGCGGGCCTTTTGGTGCCGTGATCGTCAAAGACGGAGAGATCGTTGCCGAAGGCTTCAACCAGGTCACGACCTCCAACGATCCTACAGCCCACGCCGAAGTCATGGCGATACGCCGGGCCTGCGAAGCGCTCGGCACCTTTTCGCTCGAAGGATGCACGATCTACACCAGCTGCGAGCCCTGTCCCATGTGCCTGTCGGCGATCTACTGGGCAAGGCTCGAAGCGATCTATTTTGCCAACACGCGCGAGGATGCCGCCGATATCGGATTCGATGACGATTTCCTTTATCGCGAAATTCCCAAGCCGTTGTCGGAGCGTCAGATATTGACGGAGAAAATTGACCTGACGGAAGCCAGGGAGGTTTTTGAGGAGTGGCGGGTGAAGCCCGACAAGGTCATGTACTAAAAGCAGTTTCCGGGCAGTGTGTTCGCAATCGTGCGGACGCGGGATGCCCTAGGGTGGATTTGCAAACGAGTTTTACGGTGGGGACCGGCGTTTGCATAAACATGGGAGGGTGATGGCGTGACCACACCTCAACTCGAGTTAAAAGGTATCTCGAAGCAGTATCCGGGAACCTTGGCCAACGACAATGTCGACCTGGTTGTGCTGCCGGGCGAAGTGCATGCATTGCTTGGCGAAAACGGGGCCGGTAAGAGCACCCTGGTGAAGATCATATATGGCGTTGTCAAAGCCAGTGCCGGCGACATGTTCTGGGAAGGCAACAAGGTCTCCGTCGGCAATCCCGGTGAAGCCCGGGCGCTCGGCGTCGGCATGGTTTTTCAGCATTTCAATCTGTTCGAAACCCTGACCGTTGCGGAAAACATCTCTCTGGGTCTGGACGACGAACACGACCTCGCCCAGTTGTCGAGTGAAATCGCCGAAATTTCGGAAAAATATGGCCTGCCGATCAACCCGCATCAGCACATTCACGCACTCTCTGTGGGTGAACGCCAGCGGGTCGAGATCATCCGCTGCCTGGTCCAGAACCCCAAGGTTCTGATCATGGACGAACCGACGTCCGTGCTGACGCCCCAGGAAGTGGCACGCCTGTTCGTGACACTCAAGCGCCTGGCCTCGGAAGGGGTCAGTATCCTCTACATCAGCCACAAGCTCGACGAGATCATGGAGCTGTGTGATGCCGCAACGGTCTTGCGCTTGGGCAAGGTGACGGCGCATTGCAAGCCGCGCGAGGAAACGCCCAAGAGCCTTGCCGAAATGATGATCGGCAGCGAATTGCCGGTCTGCAAGAGGGATGGCGAGGCCAATCTCGGTGACAACCGTCTGGTGGTCAACAAACTCTCGACCGTTTCTCCCGACCCCCATGGCACCAACCTGAATGAGTTGAGCTTTTCGGTGCGCAAGGGCGAGATATTCGGAATTGCGGGGGTGGCCGGCAACGGTCAGAAGGAACTGCTCGCCTCCCTGAACGGCGAACTCATATCGTCCAATGCAGACATGATTTCTCTCAACGGCGAGGAGATGGGCGATCAGGGGCCCACATACCGCCGTGAACGCGGGCTTGCATTCGTGCCCGAGGAACGCCTCGGCCGTGGCACCGTGCCCGAGATGTCTCTGACCATGAACACACTCCTGACGGCCTACCAGCGCAACATGCTCAGCAATGGCGGTTTCATCCGTTACGACGAAATGGAGAAATACGCACAAGACATTTCCAAACGCTTCGACGTGCGCTCGGCGGGAACCCATGCGGAAGCGCGCAGTCTGTCGGGCGGCAACTTGCAGAAGTTCATCATCGGCCGCGAAGTCATGCAGACGCCGGACCTTCTGGTGCTTGGGCACCCCACGTGGGGTGTTGATGTCGGTGCTGCAACCACCATCCACCAGGCCCTGATCGATCTGGCGATCGCCGGATCATCGATAGTGGTCGTCTCTGAAGACCTCGATGAGCTCTTCGAGATCTGCGACACCATCGCGGTGATTGCGGAAGGTCGGCTGTCGCCGGCAAGACCGGTGGCGGAAACCAATGTGGAAGAGGTCGGCCTTTGGATGAGCGGACAATTCGACGAACAGGAGACGTCAGATGCAGCTTAGATTGGAAGCGCGGCCCGCGACATCGCGCACGATGCAGTACATGTCTCCGTTCATCGCCGCGATTCTGACGGTGATCACCGGCGTCATATTGTTTACCGCCCTTGGACGCGATCCAATGCTGGTGCTCTACACCTTCTTTGTGCGCCCGCTGACCAGCGTTTACGGTCTCGCCGAATGGGCGATCAAGGCAACGCCTTTGCTGCTCTGTGCTATCGGGTTGTCGGTGGGCTTCAGGGGAAACGTCTGGAACATCGGCGCCGAAGGCCAGATCACTGTGGGTGGACTCTGTGGTGGTGCCGTGGCCCTGGCGTTTTACGGCAGCGAAGGCCCCTGGCTTCTGCCGCTGATGATCATTGCCGGAGGGCTCGGCGGCATGGCCTGGGGCGCAATCCCCGCCTTCCTGCGCAACCAGTTCAATGCCAACGAGATTCTCACAAGCCTGATGCTGACCTATGTCGCCCTCCAGCTTCTTGGCTTCATGGTTCACGGACCGATGCGCGATCCGGAAGGGTATAACTTCCCCGAGTCCCGCTTGTTCGGCGATGACGCTCTCATGCCGGTGTTGCTCGAAGGCACCCGGCTGCATGCTGGCGTTATTATCGCTCTGATTGCCCTGGCAGCCGTCTGGATCTTCATGTCCAGGATGTTCTCGGGCTACAAAGTCTCCGTGGTCGGCCAGGCACCGGCCGCTGCAGCCTATGCCGGCTTCAGCCAGAAGCGCGTCGTGTTGCTGAGTTTTCTCATCAGTGGCGGACTTGCCGGCATTGCCGGTCTGGTCGAGGTCTCCGGCACCATGGGCCAGTTGCAGTCCGTGATATCGCCAGGCTACGGCTTTGCCGCGATCATCGTGGCCTTCCTCGGCCGCCTGCACCCGCTAGGCATCTTGTTTGCCAGCCTGCTCATGTCGTTGATGTATCTGGGCGGCGAAGCCCTTCAGATACACATGAAGCTGCCTCTCGCTGTCACCGGCGTGTTCCAGGGTCTGCTGTTGTTCTATGTGCTCGGTTCGGATGTGCTCATCCGCTATCGGATCAGATTAATCTCCAATACCGAAAGGACGGCAAGCTGATGGACGGTTTGGACTCAGTCGTTGTAATCATCCTGGCCACCATACGCGCCGGAACACCCCTTGTGATCGCGGCCCTTGGCGAGCTGGTTGTTGAAAAATCGGGCGTCCTCAATCTCGGGATCGAAGGCATGATGCTGGTGGGCGCTGTTACCGGTTTCATACTCATGGTGCTGACGGGTTCCATCTTCATCGGCGTCATTGCCGCCATGATTGCCGGTGTCCTGATGTCGCTGATCTTCGGATTTCTGACCCTGACCCTGATGACAAATCAGGTGGCAACCGGTCTGGCCATCACCATTTTCGGCGTCGGCCTCAGCGCCTTTGTCGGCCTTGAGTACATCGGAACGCCGATCGAGGGCCTGAAGGCCATTTCCATACCTGTCCTGAGCGACATCCCGGTATTGGGCAAACTGCTGTTCAACCATGACATTCTGATCTACCTGTCGGTTGCGCTGTTCGGTGTCATTGCCTGGTTTCTATACAAGACGAGGGCTGGCCTCATCCTGCGCGCGGTGGGCGAATCTCATGACGCCGCCCACGCTCTGGGATACTCGGTCATCAAGATCCGCTACATGACGGTCATGTTCGGCGGCGCCATGGCCGGACTGGCAGGTGCCTATCTGTCGCTTGTCTATACACCGCAATGGTCGGAGAACATGGCAGCCGGACGCGGCTGGATCGCGCTGGCCCTGGTGGTCTTCGCAACCTGGCGGCCGGGCAGGGTCCTGATCGGCGCCTACATCTTTGGCGGCCTGACGATTGCCGGTCTCCAGGTCCAGGCCGTGGGAATCGATTTCTCGTCGCACCTGCTGGCGATGGTGCCCTATCTTGCAACCATTATCGTTTTGAGCCTGATCTCGCGGGACGCGACCAAAATCAGGCTCAACGCCCCGGCCTGTCTCGGCAGACCGTTCCATCCCGTGGCTTAGCGTAGATTTTCACAGCGTTGGCTCCGGAATTCGAGTAGTAGTTAGGTAAATTCAACAGGGAAGGATGAATGATGAAAGTGAATTTGACAAAGGCTCTCACACGCATTGGGCGTGTGGCCGCTGCAGGTGCCGTCGCATCGGCAATGGCAATCGGTGCGGCCAGCGCCGCCGACAAGATGAAAATTGGGTTTGTCTACGTGTCGCCGGTCGGTGACGCCGGCTACACCTACCAGCATGATCTCGGCCGCAAGGAACTGGAAAAACATTTCGGCGACAAGATCGAGACGACGTTTGTCGAAAACGTCCAGGAAAAGGGCGGCGATGCGGAACGCGTGATCCGTGAACTGGCTGCCAGCGGACACAAGGTGATCTTCACCACGTCGTTTGGCTACATGAACCCGACGATCAAGGTCGCCAAGCGCTTCCCGAACGTGATTTTCGAACATGCCACCGGCTACAAGATGGCCAAGAACGTGGCGATCTACCTGCCGCGTTTTTATGAAGGACGCTACCTGACAGGCATCGTTGCCGGCAAGGTGTCAAAGTCCGGCGTTGTCGGCTATGTCGGTGCCATTCCGATTCCGGAAGTCATCCGGGGCATCAACGCGTTCACTCTTGGCATGCAGTCGGTCAACCCGAATGCCCAGGTCAAGGTGGTCTACACCCAGAGCTGGTACGATCCGCCGAAAGAACGTGAAGCGGCCGAAGCCCTGATTTCGCAAGGCGCTGACGTCGTCACCCAGCACACGGACTCCACGGCCGTTGTTCAGGCCGCCGAGGACCGTGGCATCCACGCGGTTGGTTATCACTCCGACATGTCGAAATTCGGCACCAAGGCCCACCTGACCGCCGCCACGCACATCTGGGGAAAATACTACATCTCCCGCGTTCAGGCCGTCATGGACGGGACCTGGAAGTCCGGCTCCACCTGGGGCGGTATCGGCGACGGCATGATGGAATTGTCGGCGTTCGGACCGGAAGTCCCCAAGGATGTCCAGGACCTGACCATGGCCAAACAGGCTGAAATCGTCGGCGGAACACTGCACCCGTTTGCCGGTCCTCTGACGGACGTGGCCGGCAAGGAACGTGTAGCTGCCGGTGCCACCATGTCCGACAAGGATCTGCTGGGCATGGACTGGTACGTCAAGGGCGTCCAGGCCGAGGGCAACTGACACGGTTCACAGGGCGGTTGATAAAGGCCGTCCGCGACAAACAGCAACGCCTCCATCCTTACGGATGGGGGCGTTTTTTGTGTTTGTCGTTGTCCCACATGGTGGCGATGTAGGGGACGGCAACCTGTCTCAGTACCGGCTGACAAACCAGACGTTCATCGGGTCATGAGGCAGGACGGTCCGCTCGATCGACGAGAATCCGGAATTGTTCAACATGGCTTCGGCGGTTTCCCAGCCCCACATTGCCCCGAGCCCATCGCCACCCTGTCCCAGGGAGATCGGCGTGCAATGTACGCACGAAATCATGTAGAGCAGCGGGGCGAAGGGGAAGTCCTTGTTGTTCTCAAGAAGAGCCGAGCCACCAATATCCTGCATGAGATGTGCTCCATCCGGGTTCAGGGACTTGTGGATGGATCGCAGGAACGCTTGAGGATCGGCCATGTCATGCACCGCATCGAACGATGTGATCAGGTCGAACGATCCGAAAGTGTCCAGGCCGGTCAGGTCGCGCGCCTCGAAGGTTATGTTTTCCAGTCGTTTCTCCGCCGCTGATGTTCTGGCCGTGGCTATGGCATCCTGACACAGATCGTAACCGACAAAACGGGAGGCCGGGTGCGCTTGGGCCAGGCGGATCAACGCACGGCCGGAACCGCACCCGGCATCCAGTACAGCGATCCCCTTGTCGAGTTTCGTGCAAAACTCGGGCATGAGCGTCTGGATGATGTCGCCAATGCCGTCGACGACGGTCTGCTGGCTGTCTTCGGCCATGAAATGGTGGAAGCACGGATAGTTGTCGTAGCGCAGTCCGTCACCCGACGAAAAGCAGTCCAGAACACGTTCCTGAACCGCCCCGGCGAGCGCCACGGCCTGGGCGTAAATCGCAAGGTTTCCGAGGGGCGCGCCATTGGTTAGGCAGGCGGCGTGTTCGGCCGGAAGAACGTAGGTCTCGCGCGCCGGGTCGTACCCGACAACACCACCCGTGACCATCACGGCAAGCCATTCGCGCACATAACGCTCAGACAGTCCGGCCCGTTCGGCAATGTAGTCTGACCTCGCGGGGTGAAGGCCTGCCATTGTCTCGAACAGTCCGGCCCGGTGTCCGATGGAGGTCATGATGGCGACCGCGCCGTGATCGAGGACCGAGGCCATCTTGTTTAAGAAGGCCTCGGCGGCCGCGTCGTCGAAGTGATTTTTCTGAACTGCTGTCCTTGGCATTGCTCTGCTCCTGCGTTGTGTTTCGATGAACTGGCAATGAAGTAGTCCCGCGATTGCACATCTTGAAGTGTGAGAGTGGACAGTTTCGGGGGTATTCGGCCATTATGGGAAATGCCTGCGGATTTTCCCAATAAACCCAGAGTTGCCCTTCTGGTCCTTCAGGAGTCGACGCCAACCGCGCTGTTCGGGCTGCTTGAAGTGTTTCTGTCGGTCGGCACGACCTGGGAAGATCTCACAGGGGAACCGTCGCTTGTGGGACAGATGGATCCCAGAATCGTCGCCCGCACGACCGAGCCAGTCCAGAGTCCCGTCGGCGTTGATATCGTTCCACAGGATGTGCTTTTGCCGGCAGATGTGGTGATTGTCACCGACCTTGCCCTCAATCAGTCCTTTAACCCGGTCGGGCGTTGGCGCGACGAGATTGCCTGGATCAAGGAGCAGCACGACAACGGTGCGATAATCTGTTCTGTCTGCACCGGTGCCCTCTTTCTGGCTGAAGCGGGATTGCTCGATGGCGTAACCGTCACGACGCACTGGTCGGCCAAGCCGTTTTTCGAGCGGCACTATCCGGGAATAAATCTTGCAACCAACAGGATCATGTCTGCTTCGGGCGATCAGGATAAATTGATCACGTGTGGCGGTGCATCTTCATGGGAAGATCTTGGCCTCTATCTCGTCGCCAGACTTAGCGGTACCCAGGAAGCTGTGCGGATGGCCAAGATCTTCCTGTTTGGCGACAAGTCCGAAGGTCAGCTTCCGTTTGCCGGAGCCCGTAAGGCGCATCGCCACGACGACGCGGTGATCTCTGATGTCCAGAGCTGGATTGCCCTCAACTACGACCGTGAGCACGTTGTTTCGGAGATGGTGATCCATTCCGGGCTGTCGGAACGGACATTCTCCCGGCGGTTCCGGGCAGCCACAGGCTATTCGTCGATCGAATATGTTCAGACATTGCGCATCGAGGAGGCCAAGCAGGCGCTGATTACGGAAGACCGGGCCGTCGATGACATTGCCTATGATGTCGGCTATACCGATCCAACGCATTTTCGCCGTTTGTTTAAGCGTTTGGCGGGAACGACCCCGTCAAGATATCGGCAACGATACCGGCGAATTGGACGTTTAAGCAGCCCGGACTCCTGATCGGAAGGTTACGCCGTTCAGGAAAATCCCAAGCGGATTTCGAGGTAACTCAAAGAGGTCGCCGGCGGATCAAAAAGTGACGCCTTCGAGCCTTCTGTTGAAAGCGAATTCTGTTTAGTTCGCGTCCCCAATGTCCAATGATTTGGACAAACAGAATCGGACCAGACCATGAAGATACAACTGACATTCGATCAAACAAGCCGCCCGGACAGAATCCTCTTGCAGGCCCTCGCCATCGGCAGTGGTGTTGTGACGATCGCCGTCACGTTGGCCATCGTCTATGCCTGGCTCTGGTTCGTCGCATTCGCCATAAATTATCTGGGCTTTGTCGCCGGCTCGGCCCTGGTTGTCCTGAGTTTCGTCGTGTTGGCCCGGCTCGGTTATGTGAACCGGGAACCCCTCATCGGTTTCTTTCAGCCATGGGACTCCGGCCAGTGGATTGTTGTTGAGGAACAGTCATCGCACTTCTGGCAGCGGTCGTTCAAAGGCGAAGTGGCGAACGGCTGAACCTCAAGCTTCTCCGCGGTCATCCCTGCCGGTGTGAATCACCGGCGTGTTGGCGACAAGTATCGGGTGTGTGGCCCGGCCGAGTTGTGCAATTGTTCCCTCGACGCCTTGCAGACGGACGAGATACACAATGCAGAAAACCCTTGGCCTGGATCGTCTCGACTCACCGCTGGGTCCACTTCAGGTCGTGACCGACAACAGCGCCCTGTGTGCCCTGGATTACGCCGATTACGAAAGCCGTATGCTCCAGCTTCTGAAGAGGCGGCACCCCGGGGCAGAGCTCAGGGAAACAGCATGCGTGCCTTCCATCTCAGACCGGCTGACCGCCTATTGGGACGGCGACCTCAAGGCGATCGAAGATCTGGCTGTGGACTCCGGTGGCACGGTCTTTCAGGAAACCGTCTGGATAGCCCTGCGCGGCATCCCTCCCGGCCGGACCATGACCTATGGCGGTCTTGCCGCCCGGCTTGGCAAGCCTGCCGCGAGCCGGGCCGTCGGACTTGCCAACGGCCTCAACCCGATTGCCATCGTCATCCCCTGCCATCGCCTGATCGGCGCCAACGGTTCGTTGACCGGTTATGCCGGAGGCCTCGAGCGCAAGGACTGGCTGTTGCGCCACGAAGGCGCGATCCGAAGGTGACTTTGGGGCGGTCGCCACTGCCAGTGATGAGAACCTGCGCACGACAGGTCATCGTCCGTTTGAAACAGATGTGACGCAGGTCACATCACCCGCCATCAGCGATCCTTACCTCTTGTTTACCACCTTCACAGGGAAGGTATTGAGAGACGGGAGACAAAAAATGCGCTCGGATAATTACTGGAAAGAAAAGTCAATCTCATCAACGGAAGTGATTGCTGGCATTGCAATAACGGCATTTCTGTTTGCAAGCCTGATCCTCATTTCGATCTGAATGTTCTGTGATTGACATGCAGCATTTGAAGACACGAGATGAGACTCCGAAAATATGTCGGGAGGGGAACCTGATATGCCAATCTGGGGGAGACTGTTGTGATGCAGATTGGCTCAAAAGTTCCGGTCATGCGACCATTGGCCGATAACATCGCCAGGGCAGGTGCTCAGGCCAAGGACACCAGAAACGTTCCGGGTCGTTCGGTCGACTATGAGTGTTCCGCGTGTGAGAGTGGCTAGCCTGGATTTGGCGAAGGCAGCCGGTCAGATCATTAGCCCTGCAACCTCAAATCTCCCGAAGCTCTTCGAGTTCCACCTCGACCATCAGATCTCCCGCAATATCTTCCAACTCGCCGCGCAAGGCACTGAGCACTATGCCTTCGGGCAGGATCACCTCGACCTGGGCTGAAAACATCGGCTCGCCGGAAACGCTGCCGGCAAAAACCGAGGTGTGAAGCTGATCGACATTGACATTGTGCTGTGCCAGCATACGGGTTACCTCCAGAACGATGCCGGAATGATCGCGCCCGACGATGTCCAGGTGGGCCCGACGGCCATCGGCTACGTGAGGTTCGCTGTCCTTGCGTACGGTAACGCTGATCCCCTGATCGCCCAGAGTATTGAGGTCGGCGCGGAATGCGGCCACGTGATCTTGCGGCACCGATACCTTGAGGATACCGGCAAACTCGCCGCCCAGCCGCGCCATGTCGCTGTCGATCCAGTTGCCCGAATGACGGGCCACGGTTTCGGCCAGGGTTTCGACCAGTCCGGGGCGGTCTTCCGCGATTGCTGTCAGGACAAACTCAACGTCCATGGTGCTGTCTCCTATCCCGGCGTTTCAGCCGGACATGTGACGCATATCAATCGTCAAAAAAGTGGTGCCCGGCTGTTTCGAAAGCGACAGATTTCCCTTACACCGGGCCGGTTTCGGGCCAGAGACGGTCTCTAAGGGACGCTGATGTCCGGTACTTCTCCGGTCTCCCAATATGGTTTGGGGCCATAGACTTCGGCCAGAAAGTCGATGAAGGCCCGCACCCGCGGCGGCAGAAGCCTGCTGTGGGGATAGAGCGCGTAGATGGCGTGGGGCGGTGGCGACCACTCGGGCAATACGACCTTGAGCCGGCCCTCCCGGATGTCGTCGCCGACTTCCCATATGGATTTCAGCGCCAGACCGGCACCCTGACGGCACCATTGGGTCAGGACCTCGCCATTGTCGGAATCCAGGTTTCCGCGCACCGACAGTGTCTCCGGTCCCTTCGGGCCGTTGAGTATCCATTGAAACTGCTGGGAGCCGGGGAACCGCAACAACAGGCAGTTGTGCTGCAAAAGATCTTCCGGTGTCTTGGGCTCGCCATTCTTCTCCAGGTAGTCAGGCGACCCCACGATCACCCGTTTGTTGGGCGCCACCTTCCGAACGATGAAACTGAAGTTTGTCAGATCGGCGATCCGGATGGCGATCTCGGTACCGTCGCGGATAACATCTGTAATCCGGTCGGTGAGGTGAAGCCTGACCTGAACCTGGGGATAGCGTGCCGCGAATGCCGGCATGAACGGCGCCACGTGAAGTCGTCCGAATCCGGTCGGCGCCGTCACGGTTATGGCACCGCGCGGGCCCTCGGTTCGTGATCCGATCGTGGTCTCGATCAGGTCGATCTCCTTGAGAATGCGCGTGCAATGCTCGTAGAATATCTGGCCTTCCTCGGTCAGATTGACCCGCCGCGTGGTGCGGTTGAACAACCGGACCCCCAGCCTTTTCTCAAGTTTGGCGATGCGGCTGCTGACAACCGCCGCCGACAAGCGCAGTTCCCGTCCCGCCCCCGACAGGCTGCTCAGCTCCGCGGTTCTGGCAAATACGGCCCAATCAGACACGTCAGACATAATCGATCTTCAAATTTTTTTTAATAGTGTTATGGATCTTCGCGTTTCATTTAATAATCGTCAAGGGGCCCCCGGTCGCGATATAAACAAGAGCACACCGGATTACCGGTGAGAGGGTCACAACGAAAGCCGTTCTATCATGATGTCTAGCCTCTTGGATTGGGTCAGTTTGCTGCTGCGATGGGCGCACGTAATGACCGGTATAATGTGGATCGGCACATCCTTTTATTTCATCTGGCTCGATGCTTCGCTTCGAAAGCTGAAAGAAACCAACCCCGATCTGGCCGGTGAAAGCTGGATGGTTCACGGCGGCGGTTTCTATCAGGTCGAAAAATACCTTGTTGCTCCTCAAGTACTTCCCGAGGAGTTGCACTGGTTCAAGTATGAAGCCTATCTGACATGGTTGTCTGGATTTCTCCTGCTGGTCGTCCTGTATTACTGGGGCGCTGAATCCTTCCTCGTGCGCGCTGATGGCCCAGCCTCGGCACCGGGTGCGGCCATCGGTATTTCCGTCGCCTCCCTGCTCGCCGGCTGGTTGATCTACGACACACTTTGCCGGTCGCCGATCGGACAAAAGACCGACGTGCTCGCCATATGTGTTTTCATCCTGATTGCCCTGGCAGCGTTCGGCTACACCCATGTCTATCCAGGTCGTGCAGCCTTCCTGCATATCGGTGTTTTCATCGGTACGATCATGGCGGCAAACGTCTTCATGGTGATCATCCCCAACCAGAAGAAGGTCGTGGCGGCTTTGCTGAAGGGTGAAGTGCCGGATGCCAAATACGGCGCCCAGGCCAAACAGCGTTCATTGCACAACAACTATCTGACGCTGCCTGTCCTTTTCATGATGATAAGCAACCATTATCCCATCACCTATGGCCATGCCTATGGTTGGCTGGTGGCACTTGGTGTGCTTGTTTTTGGCGGTCTGGTCCGGCATTTCTTCAACGCTCACGATACTGGAAACCTGACGACCGGCGCGAAGCTCGCGCTGCCCGCGGCCGTGGTTCTGGTGGCAGCCATGGCAGTCATGACATCCTATCGGCCGCCTGCGGATCCCAATGCCGATACTGTTGCGTTTTCCGATGTAAACCTGATCGTTCGCCAGAGATGCGTTTCCTGTCACGCGGCGAAGCCGACCGACGAGGATTTTGACGAAGCTCCAGGTGGCGTGATCTTTGCGACCCCCGCCGATCTGCGCAAATATGCAACGCGTATCGAGGCGCAGACGGTTCTGACCGACACCATGCCGCTTGCCAACAAGACGGCCATGACGGACGACGAACGCGAAACGCTGGGTGCCTGGATCGCCCAGGGCGCCCGGATTGACTGAAGCGCCATGACCGTGCCTGTGCCGGAAACCGGCAGCCCGATCTGGATACGCGATCCCCTGGCCGTCCTCGCCGAGGGCGCCGAAGGCGGCATTGTGGTTGACGGCGGCCGGATTGTCGAACTGGTCGCCTCAGGCGCCGAACCGGCGACCGTGTCGCAATACGAGATCTTCGATGCCGGCCGGCACGTGGTCCTGCCCGGCCTGGTCAATACCCATCATCACTTTTATCAGACCCTTACACGAGCCTATCGCGGGGCCTTGAACAAAGCCCTGTTTCCCTGGCTCGAGAACCTTTACCCGATCTGGTCCCATCTCGACGAGAACATGATCAGGCTGTCGTCGGAACTGGCGTTAGCCGAGTTATTGCTGTCGGGGTGTACGACCGCAGCAGATCACCATTATGTTTTCACCGATGCCCTCGACGCGGCCATGGACTGCCAGGTCGAGGCCGCACGACGCATTGGAATTCGGGTGACACTGACCCGTGGTTCCATGAGCCTGGGGCGGGAGCAGGGCGGCCTGCCACCGCAGTCCGTGGTTCAGGGGTCAGACCGTATCCTGGCGGACAGCGAACGCGTCATCGACACGTATCATGAGCCGCAAGAAGGCGGTCTCATTCAGATTGCCCTGGCACCTTGCTCGCCATTTTCCGTGACCCGTGAAATCATGGTCGAAACTGCAAACCTGGCACGGATCCATGGTGTTCGCCTGCACACGCATCTGGCTGAAACGGCCGATGAAACCGACTTTTGCATCGAAAAATTCGGTATGCGGCCTCTGGATTACCTGAACGACGTGGGGTGGCTTGGCAATGACGTCTGGCTCGCCCACGGGATCCACTTTGACGACCGTGAAATTGAACGCCTTGGTGCGGCCGGCGTCGGCATTGCCCATTGCCCATCCTCGAACATGCTGCTCGCGTCGGGCAGTTGCCGGGCGATCGAACTCGACGAGGCCGGTTGTCCCGTGGGTCTCGGTGTCGACGGATCCGCGTCCAATGACGGATCGAACATGATCCAGGAAGTCCGCCAGGCGCTGTTGCTGCAGAAACTGCATTACGGTGCCGAACGCATGGATCACCTGCGGGCGTTGTCGTGGGCCACACGCGGGTCCGCGGCGTGTCTCGGGCGGTCGGACATCGGTGAGATCGCGATCGGCAAACAGGCCGATCTTGCCCTGTTCACTCTAGACGAGCCCCGGTTCTCCGGTGCCGACGACCCCCTGGCCGCGTTGATATTATGCGGCGCGACCAAGGCGGATGCCGTCATGGTAGCTGGTGGATGGCGTGTCCTGAATGGTGAGATTGACGGTGTCGATGTGGCCGGTCTCCAGTATGATCACTCCGCTGCCTCAAGGCAGTTGAGAGACAAAAGCACAGCCGTGGGAGGCTTGAGGTTTTGAACGAAATCTATCCACGCGACATGATGGGGTACGGCCGGGCCGCTCCTCATCCCCAATGGCCCGGCAATGCCCGCGTCGCTGTCCAGTTCGTGATCAATTATGAAGAAGGCGGTGAAAACTGCATTCTCCACGGGGACGCAGGGTCGGAAGCCTTTCTCTCCGAGGTCGTCGGCGCCGCCTCCTGGCCCGGCGAGCGGCACATGAACATGGAGTCGATTTACGAGTACGGTTCGCGCGCCGGTTTCTGGCGGCTTTGGCGGTTGTTCACGGAACGCCGCTTGCCCGTAACTGTCTATGGTGTTGCCATGGCCCTTCAGCGTAACCCGCAGGCCGTTGCCGCCATGGTCGAGGCCGAATGGGAAATCGCGTCACATGGTTTGCGCTGGATCGAGTACAGGGATTTTTCCAAGGAAGACGAGCGCGCCCATCTGCAGGAAGCCATCAGCATCCACACGCAAGTGACCGGATCGCGCCCGTTGGGCTGGTATACCGGGCGCAGCAGCGTGAACACCCGCGATCTCGTCATGGAAGAGGGCGGATTTCTCTACGACGCCGATTCCTACGCCGACGAATTGCCCTATTGGGTCGAGGGCCCCAACGGACCGCACCTGGTCGTGCCCTATACGCTCGACGCCAACGACATGCGCTTTGCCACGCCACAAGGATTCAATTCAGGCGATCAGTTCTTTGCCTATCTGCGCGACAGCTTCGACATGCTGTATGCCGAGGGCGAGGGGGCTCCGAAAATGATGTCGATTGGGCTGCATTGCCGTCTTGTCGGCCGGCCCGGCCGGGCGCTGGCGCTGAAGAAGTTTCTCGATCACATTCTGGCGCACGATCGTGTCTGGGTGACGCGGCGCATCGATATCGCACGCCATTGGCACGAAAACTTCAAACCGTAGGGTGCGGGCAACGCTTTTGTCTCGAAAGGCTGACCCATTGCGACGACCTGCAGAAATAAACATATTTCGTTTACAGCTGGTTAGCTCCGGATCTTGAGGTGTTCTCTCAACAACGTGTCGATCATCTTTCGTTGTGTCGCCGTGTCGCCATGTACGACCTCGATGTTGAAATATTTGCCAAGCCCGGTTCCCCGCTTGAGCAGGAGATAATTTGACAGGGAACAGTCATTCCGGCTCGGGCGCACATGTTCATAGATGACGTTGAGTTTGAGCTTTCGGAGCCGGCCAATTACTTTTGCAGCCTTGGTTCCCTTGCCGTACCGCTCGACGCCCGCGACGAGCACAGCATTGTCGCCACGTCCGCCGCCCTTTGTCATGAAGCCGCGCATGACCTTGGATGCAGGGCGCGCGGCGGATATGTGCCCCTTGCCGCCCTTCTTGTCTCCGGAAAAACCCGGAGAATTGCTATGGAGGGCAAAATAATGACCTCCGGCGGTGGGCCTTAGATGGCGCATGATGGTTTTGACATACTTCGGTGACGGTGCACGCTGGCCAACGCAATGCTTCGCGTCGGCCGACGATGTGCCGAAGTTACGGTTTGGATCCTGGCCATTGAAGATCCGCGTTTCTGGTCCATCTACTGCAATCAACCCGCCGCCGTACTGGGCGACCGCATAGACCGCTGCATCGAAGGCCGAGTTTTCATTGTCATGCAGGATTGCCCAGTACGGGCCGTCCGGTTTGTTCGGATTTGTCAGGATGTCGAAAGACCAGCGTCGGCCGTTTTCGGTGACGCCGTCCTTTTTCAGGCAAAGGCCGGCTTTGATGATTGCCTTTTTGTTGCGGGAGATATCCGGCTCGGTCTCCCCTTTCACAGGCAGACAGGCGCCGGAAGGCGTGTTTGATGTCACGGGCTGCGGTTGGTCGTCATCCGTCACATTAGCCAGACGCAACGGGTTACGGCGCGGCAGGGGAAGACCCCCGTCGGATAGGTCGGGAACCTGCGGTTTATCGATTATCGGCGTTTCTGCAGTTTCATAGGTATCGGATTCACTTGACGATGCCGGTTGCGGAGGTTCGTTTGCCGGTCCGGTCTGTTTGGCGGCAACAGCGATGACTTTGCTGCCTCCACAACGTTTCGCATCGCGCTCAAGACCGTCTTTTACGATGAGCCAGCTTTCAAACAATCCCTTGCCGTTACGCTGCATGGCCTTGCCGACGCTTTTCACGCCGTGGGATACCTTGACGGCGCATTCGGCGTTTTTCCAGGAACCGGCACCCCACCGGCCATCCACCGATTGAGCGTTGCCCAGGCCGGATTTGCGCATCCGTGCCTGTAATAGACAGGTCAGGCCGGTGTTCTTGAGGTCGAAACCGTCCTGCTGGCAGGTGCGCTCCTCATATTCCCTCAACCTTGTGTCTATCTCGCCAAGTGTCAGGCGTTGGGCGTCGGCACAGGAAACATTGACGAAGGCTCTTGCTTCTTTCAGAAGCCTTTGCGTGATGGAGGGACAGCATTCGGGATCTTGCGCGCACTTCTCGATGTTTTCGGGCAAGGCCTGAGCCACAGCCGTCGCAACGACAACGGTCCGGCCCGGAGACAAGACGCCGAGCAACAACAAGGCGCCGGTCACGGCCGCCGCGCCGGCAAGGCGCACACGCCATACTTTGCTGAGGGTGAAGTGTGTATTTGCCAAGGGTGATTCGTTTCCCAGATACCGCTCGAAGGAGTCTAATCCAGCTTGGATTCCCCGTCATGTGGTAATTTTGTGGCAGTCGCAAAAGGGTCCATACGGTCGCAGTCTGAGACCTGATGCGCTCTATTCCTTCTCCATCCTGAAATATCCCTTCTTGCAATACCCGCTGATCATCACCGCATCGTTGATCGGTCCGTCAATGGTGAAACGGCTGTTGAATTTTTTGCCGGCAATCAGACCGATTTTCTTGTTGCCCGCCTTGCCGGTCTTTCTGCCATCCACGGTCAGATTGCCGTTGCGGTCGACGACGCCGCGCAGGGTCCGCTCCCCGATCGAAAATTCAGCAATGCCGTTGCTGTCTACAGTGACGTCAAACGGACCATAGGTGTCTTTGCATTCCTTGTCCGGGCTCGGTCGTGCCGCACTGGTGTAGCCGCGCATGGCCCGATAGGCCGCCTGATAAGGATGGCTGTCAGCTGTCGCTGTACCGCCTTTCTTGGCCAGAAACTCTGCCAGTCTTTCCTCGTAGTACGTAACGTTTTCCATGGCTTCGGGTACCACATCGCCATAGGGGACGAGGTCGTCGTAACATCTGATTTTCGACGCAAATCGTGTCGTCGGATCTTCGGTGGCGTCGGCGTCGTTGTCACAGGCAATTGCTTTATCGACAAGCCGGTTCAACTCTTCATCTGAAAGCTCAGGCGCTTGCTGGGCATGCAGCGGCAATGCCGCATTGAGAAATAGTGACGCCGCCAGAGCGAACACAAGGCGTAAACGTCCCGATTTTGACAAATACCGTGCGATCATGGTGTTTTGCTCACTGCTATGCAAATCAAGGATAGCCGCAATTCAATCCGCTGTCACAGTGATTTCCGGCGTCCGGCGGATGATCGATTGTGGCGCGACGCGTAACTTTGGGTGCTGGTGAACCGGCACCGGATGCGGAAAGTGAAGTCAGGCGATGCGCCATAGAACATGGAAACCGATTGCGCACGGTTTGTATCCCGGCGTCGACTATGCAAGCCCGAAGCCCTTCGAACGTTGGCCGAGCCCCCATCTGGAGGCGCTGATTGGCGGCTGGCTGCAGCTCGATCCACCGTGTCTTGAACTGGCGACCCTGGCGCTGACGGAACTGGAGGACCGCGGCGACGACCTCAAGGCGGCGATGAAGTTCGCGGGTGCCGACCTGGCGCCGATTGCCTGGCTAGGGGCGGCGCGAGACGCAGTAGCGAAGACCCTGCTGCGACACGACGATGAAACACAAGGCCGGCGCGGCCACGTCTATGTCGTGCTGCGCGGCGGGTTCACCGGCGGCAACGGGTGGTACGGCGCCTATGTAGGGTCGACACGAAAGCCGGTCGAGAAACGTTTTCTTGAACACCGGCGGGGCGTTCGGGCAGGGCGCGGCTTGCAGCGCCACGGCATCGAACTGCTGTATTCCCTGTTTGCGCCGTTGAATCCCGTAACAGGGCCGAAAAGGCACCTGATGGAGTGGGAAACCAGGCTTCACGAGGCCATCGCGCCGGTTGTGCCAAAAGTCTCGGGCGATGTGGCGTTCTAGCTCTTGCCGAACGATCCGGAACCGTAGCCTATCGGGAGGACTCTCTGCTATAATGGCATTTCGGAGGCTACCGATTTCGCGGTATAGTTGTGGCAATACCCTCGACCAACACTACGCCGGTCGAGTCCTGAGTTGAAATGTGGAGTACGATGCGGACGTTTTGTGGTGGGTTGGCGATTTTGTGCGCCTTGATTTTTTGGGGACAGGCGCCGGCGCAGGCCGATGATGTTAGCGAGTGCATTGCCAGTGAACCGGTGCGTCAGGTGGCGGCCTGCACACGGATTGCGCGCAGTCAGGACATCTCGCTGAGAAACCGGGGACTGGCGTACTACAACCGTGGCCGCGGTAACCTGAGCAGACGCCACTTCAAGACCGCCACATCCGATTTCACACGAGCCCTGCGTGATCTGGGCGAAGATGCCAAAAGCTATTTCGGGCGCGGCGTGGCCTACGTGCACCGGGGCGACTATGTCAAGGCGGTACAGGACTTTTCCAGTGCGGTTGAGCTCGATCCAAGCTTCGTCAAGGCCTACTACAACCGTGCTTTTGCCTATGAACGTCTGGGCGAACACAACCTCGCCAGAAGCGATCACCGCCGGGTGCTCGAACTCGATCCCACAATGGAGAATAGCCAAAAGGCTCTGGATCGCTTGAGTGCTGCCTATGACGGCAGCGCGTGCCGGGGCGTATTTGCCTTGGGGCAGGGCTGCCGCAATCAGGCTTGAATTCGGGCGGACCGAATTGATTGGCGATACGGCGAAGGCGCTCCAGGCTGGCGAACATTCGATCGACGGCATCGCGGTAGTGGGCGGCACAAAGCCTGCAATAAGTCTGCAGATAAGCCCGCGAATTATAAACGTTTGACACCCGGACTGTGCTGGGGCGATGCTCAGATTGTGATCCGTCCATTTGGAGGGGAAGGTGATGGTTCGTCTCTTCGGTACTCTTGCACTTTTTGTGCTTTGTTTCGTGACGGTGCTGTTTCTTGATGCTCGCGTCCCCGGACTGCATGCTCTTGATGGTGTCCATGCTCCCGGAATAGACAGTGGTCAATCCAACCGCATCATCCACGCGCAACTCCGCGGTTTAGGCCAACCGGGCGAAACACGGCACGGCATGATCATTCGCGCATCGGACCTGCAAAGCAACCTCACCAGCGCCGGGATAGATTTCATCGTATCCAAAGCCTTTCTGGAAGAATGGCCCGACCCGGAACTAAGAGGCGCCAAAGCCTGTCTCAGACCCATGGCATCGCCACAGATTGAAATTCTGTCAGATCGACTTTTTGAATTGGGTCTGGTTCCGGTTTTTGTGGCGAACAGGGAGGAACAAATTCAGGCCCTCCAGCGGGGTACATGTAATCTGCTGGTCGACAACGCCGATACGCTCGTTGAGGAACTGAGCCGTTGGGACGACAAAAATGACTACATCATCATGCCAGATCAGGCAGGGGCAGCTGACAGCGACACTTCGTATGGCGTAAGAAAGCTTAGGTGGAAATGGGAGGACGAATCTTGAGGGGATTGTCGATTGGCACAAGAGAGAACCGTCAGATCAAGGAATAGCGTGATGAAACCGGACAAGCCTGAATCGCCGGATTCTTTAGAAGTGAAGTGGACAGACTCTGCGTGTCCGGCGATGCACCGCATCGCTCTTCGCGCTGTGTCATGTAATCGATCTGCTATCGCATCCAACCGGGCATTCAATGTCTCTTCAACCGTACCGTGAACCTTCTCGCCCAGGTGGTCCTTGAGGTGATAATTGACTCAGGGTTTCATGATAGGCATCCTCCTTGGTCATAGGGGCGGAGATTGCAAAGTCCTCGACGGTTCAGAGGCCCGCGTAGGAAGTGCGTCCAAAGAAGACATATAGTCTTCAAGTGTTACGTCCACCGCTCCTTTACATGAGGTAAGTTTGAGCCCCCGGCAGTTTCTTCCCTCTGTTCCGGGCCGATAAGCTTGTCCATCGACTTGGACCTATGTATAGGAGTGCCGTGCCATGCTAGGAAACCCGACTCATTGTTGCGTTTTGGATATGGTCCGCATCGACCTGATACGTATGGCAGCATTCTCGATTGTCGTGCTGATGACCTCCCCGGCCTCAGCCGGTTCCTTATCCGACGACTGCTCTGGCAATCACTCCGACCACGATCGCCGTATCAGGGCCTGCACCCAGCTGATCGAGCAGCCTGGAGCGAGCAACGTGCGCCTTACCGTGGCTTACTACAATCGTGGCCGGTCCTATAGACAACTGGGCGAATATGATAATGCTATTGCGGACTTCGACAAGGCAATTGAACTATATCCCGAATATGCGAGAGCCTACAACAACCGGGGAATAGCCTATGCGAGCAAAGGCCGGTACACGCGATCGATCGTCAACTTCGACAAGGCGATCGAGCTGAAACCGAAGCGTGCCGACTACTACTTCAACAGGGCCCTAACATACAATTTTCTGGGTGATAAGAAGCAAGCCAAAGTGGACATCCGTATTTCTCTCTATCTTGATCCGTCCGATAAGAGTGCCAGAAATTTGCTCGAACGCCTTGAAGCATCTGGTACCATTCCAACGAGTCAGGCTGAAGGAGCCGACAGTGACCCGTCTTACGGCGAAAGAAAGCTGAGGTGGAAATGGAAAGACGGGTAGTGAAAGAAGTGAAGTGGACAGGGTCTGCGTGTCCGGCGCGAACAATCTTTCCGCGACCGCATGCAGCAAGGCTCCTAATGAGACATTGCCTCCGGGTTGTCGCAGTGTCGCAAAACGCCGTTTTTATGGCCGCTATTTTGGTTCTTGTCGCGCCAGGTCTTTCCAACGCCCAAAGTGGAAAGCCTGTATCTCGTAATTGCATGACAGCGGAGTCAAATGAAAGGCAGGCAGTGAAAGCCAAGCTCGTAGAAATGCATCGGCTAACAGATCAGTATACAGATTGTTGGGTGGCAGGAAAAGGCGGCTGTCAGCCAATTCAAGATCTATTGAATGAGGTCCACCGTAAAATCCGCGAATTGAACAGTAGAGGCCACCAAAAGGTTATGGCGTGTTTTGCGGCAAAGGCAGCCGAACGGAAACGGATAAAGGAAAAGAAGGACGCCGATCGGAAAAGGATAACGAAAAAGAAGGAAGCCAAGCAAGACGGCGTCAAGACGACGCCCATTGGCAAGTGCGAGTCCGGATCACCGGGCAGCACACCTGTCGCCAACCAGGAGTTAAGAGATCCCGACAAGGCGGCATGGGAAGAGCTCAAGGAAAGCGTGTCTGACGAGGCCCTTGGGCGGTACATTGAGCATTTTGTGGGTGTCTATGGTGCGCCCCTTTTGATCCTTAAAGATGTTGTGGCGGCCTATGGAGACCAGGTCACAAAGAACGCTTTGACCAGCATTCGAACGTCATACGCTGATCATGACAAGAAGATTATTGTTCTTGGCATCGGGCATAATAATGCCTGGCGGAATCCTGATACCGCTCGTCAATGGCTGCGACAAACTGGCGGTACGATCTGGATTGAGGACGTGAAAACCTCACAGGGGACTTCGGATAAGGGAGTGTTCTGGCATCCGGACCCCGATTTCAAGACAAACAAAAGTCCAGGCAAGATTACAATGATGCCGCCGCGATGTACCGGTGACCGGCCGTTCGGCAATCAGGATATCGGACCTGTATTGCGCGAGTGACAGGGCCGATAATCCTGATTCCAGGGACTTGGGAGGTAAGAGAAATGTCACGTTTTTATCGAGCTGCCGTTCTCCTTCTGATGGGACTGTTCGTCACGACAATGGCGCCTGACACAGCCTTCTCGCGGGACATTACACCAAGGGAAATGCGGACAGCTGTGAGAGCGGGTATTTGTCCCGGAAATCTTGCAACAATTTCAAGCTTAAGTTGGGAGGAAGGGTGCGGCAAATATTACTACAAGGTTACCCACGAGATGAGCCGATGTCGTAGAAAAGTTAATGACATAAACGAGGAAATCAAAGCCTACAACGAGCTTATCTACAAGTGCCGTGCCGCGAGACGGGGACGTAAACTTGAGGATCAGCGGCTGCGCAGCCAAGACCGCGTCCGCAAGCAAAAAGCCGAACGCCAGCGACAGAAACGAGAGGAGCAGACACGTCAAAGACAACGCGAATACGAAGAGGAGCAGGAACGGGTTCGTGAACGCGACAGCCGGGACAAGGCGCGAAGGGCGAGAGAGGAGAGGTTACGACTGGAAGAGGAAGCGCGCAGACTTGCAGAAGAAAACAGGCAAGAAGGGAGAAAAGCCAGGCGACGCGCTGACAAACTTGAGAAAAATCGACAGGCTGACCGGCATCGTTTGTTTTGCGGGGCTTGGTCGGGCGGAGCGCGATCAGACTGTTTGGCCCTTCCTTATGCGCGGATTCTCCGAAATTGCCGCGAAGCATACCAGTATCAGGATTTGGGAACCGAGGGACGGTCATGCAAGAACGTTGGTTTGTGGCCGCCCCGATGACAGCGGGCAGCGCTACAGACGCCAGGCGAACCGACGAACATTGATTTGACGGCGTTGCGGATGCGGCTCGTCAGTCTGTTGACTTCCCCCCGGTCAGTTCAAGAACGGATCGTTGGGCGGTTCTCTCGGGACATCGGCCGCCTTAGCCGTCCTCGTCCCACCAGCCGATCAGAATCCCTCTGTCATGTGTCGTGTCGCCGGAACGCGCGATCGCTTCGTCGCTGATCGTCGTGCGATGCTTGAGGGTCCTCGACCACGCAAAGAGGTTTTCGCGCAGCCGTGCCCTGACATCTGCGAACGCCGGGTCACGGCCCAGGTCGCTGAACTCGTTCGGGTCGCTGTCGAGATCGAAGAGCTGAGCGTCGAACCCTTCATAGGTTATGTATTTCCAGCGCCGGTCGCGGATCATGTGTATCCGGGCCTTTGACGGGGTGACGCCGAGCGCCTGCATGGCGCCGCGCGTGGAATAATCGTACTCGCTGACCACCGTGTCCCGCCAGGCGTCGTCGGGCGTTTGCCGGCCGTCCACCGGGTTAAGGAGCAGGGGCAAGAGCGAACGGCCTTCGAGACGGTGAGGCTGCGGCGTGCCGCCGGCAAGATCCAGGAAGGTGGGGGCCAGATCTATACCCTCGATCAGGTGGTTGTTCGCACGTCCCCTCGTCGCGTCCGCCGTGTGCGACGGATCGCGAATGATCAGGGGGATTCGCACGGAGCATTCGTGAAACAGCTCCTTCTCGCCCAGCCAGTGGTCTCCCAGGTAGTCCCCATGGTCGGACGTGAACACGATCAGTGTCGTGTCCCAAAGGTCCCGTTCCTTCAGGAAGGCGAAGAATCGGCCCAGTTCGTCGTCAATCTGCTTGATCAGACCCATGTAGGCCGGCAACACCCTTGCACGGACTTCTTGCCGCGAGAATGCCTTCGAGTCCCGGTGCTCCATGAAGGCGGCATAGACCGGGTGAGCCGACACGCGCTCGGCATCCGACCGGCAGACCGGCATGATATCGTCTGCCCCGTACAGGCTGTGATAGGGAGCAGGCGCTATGTAGGGCCAGTGCGGCTTGATATAGGACAGGTGCAGGCACCATGGCCGGTCGTCGGCGTTGCGGATAAAGTCCATCGCCCGGTTGGTGGTGTAGGCCGTTTCAGAATGCTCGGCCGGCACGCGGGCGGGCAGGTGGGCATTTTTCATGTACCAGCCCGACAGCAGCCCGCCGTCTGCCGGGGCTGCACCGGCGTTTGCCCAGTCGTGCCACGGGTTGTCGCTGTCGAAGCCGTGCTCGCGCAGATAGGTATTGTAACGCGGTTCGGGACGGCCGGCGGCTGTCGGGTGCAAGCCGTCGTCGCGCTCGAACGGTTCGAACCCGCACTCGGCCACGCGAACCCCGATTTCCGTGGCCGGATCGATGCCCAGGCGCTGCATGCCTTCTGTGTCCGCGCGCATATGGGTCTTGCCCACCAGGACAGTCTGCCAGCCGAGAGGCTGGAGATAGTCACCGATCGTCATTTCGCCGACACGCAGGGGAACGCCGTTCCATGTGGAGCCGTGAGACGACATGTACCGGCCGGTATAAAACGACATGCGCGAGGGACCGCAGATCGGCGACTGCACATAGGCCCGGTCGAACCTGACGCCATCATTTGCCAGGGCATCGATGTTTGGGGTTTCCAGATGCGGATGCCCGTAACACGACAGGTAGTCCCAGCGCAGCTGGTCGCACATGATAAAGGCTATGTTTTTGACATCTGCCAAGGTTTTTGATTTCCATCGCCGGTTGAAGCCGGTTCACAGTGTGTTTTGTCGAACGCGGAGTATCAAGGAACTTTATCCGCAATTAGGAGATTTTCATTTTGCGGCGTCTCCAAAGCCGTTTAGCGTGGCTCTATGATCCAACCGACAAACCCCACACAGAGTCAGGCCGGCGTCGTCAGCGGCAAGGCCAGGCCACGCGGCGCCTTCCCACACTTCCGGCGTGCCGGTGATTTCATTTTTATCTCGGGAACCAGTGCACGGCGGGCCGACAACACGATCGACGGCGCGTCGGTCGACGAGATGGGAACCACAACGCTCGACATCGCGGCGCAGACCCGTGCCGTTCTGGAAAACATCAGCGACATTCTTGGCGATGCAGGTGCGGAAATGTCCGACGTCGTCGAAGTCTCCGCCTTCCTCGTCAACATGAATGACTTTGCCGGCTATAATGCGGTGTATGCGGAGTTTTTTGACAGGCACGGACCGGCCCGCACCACGGTTGCCGTGCACCAGCTGCCCCACCCGCATCTGCTGATTGAAATCAAGGCGGTGGCGTTCAAGCCTGCCGCAAACTCCGAACCCTAGACTCACGGCAAACAAGGGAGATTCACATGGCCCAGCATCCCGGCTTCAAACCCTTCAACTTTCCCGCCTGGATCGAACAGAACCAGCACCTGCTCAAGCCGCCGGTCAGCAACAAGCAGCTGTTCGACAACAAGACCGACATGATCGTCATGATCGTCGGCGGTCCGAACCGGCGCGTCGATTTTCACGACGACCCGGTGGAAGAATTCTTCTATCAGCTCAAGGGCGACATGATGCTGAAGATTGCCGAAGCCGGCGAAATTTACGAGGTGCCGATCCGGGAAGGCGATGTCTTCATGTTGCCGCCGCACGCCCGGCACTCACCGCAGAGGCCCCAGGCGGGGTCGATCGGCCTTGTCGTCGAAGGCGCCCGGACAGGCGGCATGAAGGACGGATTCGAATGGTTCTGCTTCGATTGCGGCGCTCTTGTGCACCGGGTGGAAGTTGAGGTGAAGGATATCGTGAAGGACCTGCCACCCTTGTTTGACGCCTTTTATGGCGATGAAAGTCAGCGTACATGCAAAGCCTGCGGGTCGGTTCACCCTGGCAAGACGCCGCCTGCTGGATGGGGAGATCTGTGATTTAACGTTAAAGTATACATTATATACGGAGAGTATACTGAATTAATGCAACTTTAGATTGAAATCTGTCAATAGTTCCGCGTTAATAGATTGTTAACCAGTCGCTATATATTTATTTACTACAGTATAACACGTATTCGCGACTGAAGTTCGGCTGGAGCGGAATTTTGTCATTAATCTTCCGGGGGCCAAAAAATGACTCTGTTGCGATTCTCGAGCTATAAACTTTCACATAAACTGGTTTTGGGGTTTTCTGCAATACTGAGTGTATTTGTGGTGTCCAATTTCATTACCATATACGAAGTAAACGACACGAAGCGTCTGACCGAAAAAATCGTTGAAATTCGGACACCGACCGCACAGGCCAGCAGCAGCCTGACGACCGCGATCAACGCGTCATTGGCCGCACTGAGAGGTTGGATGCTGACCGGAAATCCGGCTTTCAAGACCGAGCGAGCTGCTGACTGGGCCGACATTGCAGAAATTTCAAAAGAGATGGATCGCTTGTCGACACACTGGACCAATCCTGAAAATGTCGAAGCGTGGACCCGGCTTAAAACCGTTCTCGACGAGTTCGAACTCGCCCAGCAACAGGTTGAGACAATCGCCAGGTCCGTGGACGAGCAGCCGGCAACCAAGATGTTGACAAGGGAGGCCGCCCCTCACGCTGCCGTCATGGCATCGAAGATCACGGAAATTATCGATCTCGAACTGGAAAAGCGTTCCAGTCCTGTGGTCCAGGACAACCGGGTACAAACGCTCGGAATGATGGCAGATGTTCGCGGTACACTGGGACTTGCCCTGGCTAACATCCGGGCCTACCTGCTCACCGGTGACACCAAGTTCGTGACCAAATTCAATACTCTCTGGTCCAAGAACGAACGCCGGTTCAGCGATCTCCGGAATTCGGCCGAAACGATGTCAGGGGCGCAACGGCAAGCATTCGAAGTCTTTTCCCAGGAGCGCGAAAAATTCGCACCGTTGCCGGCCGTGATGTTTGAAATACGTGGTTCCAAGAAGTGGAACATCGCCAATTACCTGCTGGTTACCGAAGCCGCGCCCAGGGCGAACAAAATCCTTGACGTTTTGGCCGGCCCGAAACGCGAAGACGGCTCACGGCACGGCGGCTTGATGACGAACCAGCGAAATCTCCTGGTTCAGGACGCAAAGGATGGCGCCGACAAGACATCGCTGTTCCTGACTATTCAGTGGAGTCTTCTGGCCTTCGGCGTTGGTCTCGGTGCCGCGATTGCCTATCTCACGGCACGCGCGATCATCAATCCGCTGAAATCGATGACTGCCGCCATGGGGTCTCTGGCAGAAGGCGATTTGCAGGTTGACATTCCGGCACAGGACCGCAAGGACGAGATAGGAGCCATGTCCGCGGCGGTTCAGGTTTTCAGGGACAACGCGGTACACAATAATGAACTGGTGGCTGAACAGGAAGTCCTGAAACAGAAAGCCGAGGAGGATAATCGTCAATCTCTTCTCCAGATCGCCGAGCGGTTCGAGGGAAGCGTCGGGGAAATCATTGAATCGGTATCGGCGTCGTCGGCGGAACTCGACGCCACGGCGGTTTCCATGTCGAGCATTTCCGAGGAGGCTTCAACCCAGGCCAGTGCCGTCGCCGTCGCGTCCGAGGAAGCCACCGCGAATGTCCAGGCCGTCGCAGCAGCGACCGAAGAGATGTCCAATTCGATTGCCGAGATCAACCACAAGATCAGGGAAGCGTCCCAGTCGTCGACCAAGGCGGTGGCCGAAGTCGACAAGTCCGGCACGCAGATGGCCGCCCTGACGCACACCGCGGAAAAAGTCGGGCAGGCGATTTCGATGATCTCGGACATCGCCGATCAAACCAACCTGTTGGCGCTCAACGCCACGATTGAATCCGCCCGGGCCGGAGAGTCAGGCAAGGGCTTTGCGGTTGTCGCCGGCGAAGTCAAGGAGCTCGCCAGCCAAACCGCCAGAGTGACCGAGGAAATTACCGGTCACATCCAGGATATCCAGGCGGCGAGCGAACTCGCGGTCGCCTCGATGACGCAGATCGGCGACGTCATAAGGGAAGTCGACGAGATCTCTTCTCTGATTGCCGCGGCGATGGAGCAGCAGGGCGCAGCGACAGAAGAAATCGCCCGCAATGTTCACGAGGCAGGGGAGGGCACCCAGGAGGTGACGAAAAACATCGAGGGCGTCAGCCAGGCTTCGCAGGAAACCGGATCGGCGTCCACACAAGTGACCGCAGCCGCCGGCGAACTCTCCAGACAGTCGGATCATCTGAAATCAGAAGTGATGCGCTTCCTGAAGGGGCTCCGCGAAGGCGCCGGCAACCGGCGCGAACAGGATGACCCGGATTTCAGAGGGCCCGAACGGCGCGGTTCCGAAGAGGAGCCGGCGGCCGCATCGTAACCTGAAGACCCAAACGCCAATCCCCGGATCGATCTCCGGCATTGCCGGCTGGTCTGGTCCGGGGATTACCTTTGTCAGGCGTTCGGGATGATTCTGGCCGGATTGCCCACCACTGTAACACCTGCGGGAACGTCCCTGATGACGACAGTGCCCGCACCGATCGTGGCGTTGGCACCGACGGTTACATTGGGGGCGAGTGTGGCGCCGGCGCCGATCATGACTCCGCGATCGATGTGGCAGTGCGATGCAATGGTGACGCCTGGTCCCAACGTACTATACGCCTCCAGGCGGCTGTGGTGACCGATCGAGGTGCTGCGGCCGACAAACACGAACCGGGACAGCTCCGCACCTGAGGCAACCACGCTTAGCGCGTTGACATAGCAGCCGTCTTCCAGAGCTGCAGAGGGGGAGACGACGCTGCTCGGGTCGATGAGCGTCATTGTCTTCTCGAAACCCAGACGCTGTGCCTCTTCGACCTTCCGCATCCTGTCTGCCGGGCCGATATGAACCGGCATGAACGGAAACTTCAGCAGCATCGGCGATACTTCTTCGGTGTTCAGGACAACCGGAACACCAGCAAGACTGGAGTCCGGTTGTCCGGTGACTATTCCGGCGAGAATGTTAAAATCGGCGCGCGATGCGGAATCCGCCACATCAGAGAAGTAGGTGTTTTCGATACCGAACAGGACAAGGCCGTTCGCCTGACGTCCGTCTTGCGTCATCGGACTATGCGTCCCACGTCGCGAATGCTTTTGCTGGATCGTTGGCTTGTATTGGTGACCATGATTTTTTGCTCTCATAATGTCCCAGGATAATCTGCCGGAAAACGCCCACCTGACGCAACGGATGTTCAACAGTCTGCTGGCGTC
Source organism: Alphaproteobacteria bacterium (assembly GCA_021775805.1). GTDB lineage: Bacteria > Pseudomonadota > Alphaproteobacteria > Rhizobiales > JAJFHC01 > JAJFHC01. The sequence continues at coordinate 47,375 of JAJFHD010000120.1, forward strand.
GCAACGGGCCCCGCTTGACGACCTGGTTTTACATCAGAAACAGACCTTACAGGCACTTCTGACCCATGCCGCCGCAACCACACCATTCTACCGCGAACATCTATCGGGCCTGACTGAGACCACGGGTCGTATCGGTCCGGATGGATTTCGGTCAATTGAATCAATTGACCGGGCTCGGGTTGAGCGCTGTTGGCCCGGTTTCATTTCACAGGACATACCCGTGTCGCACGGCCAGCAAAGGATCGTGATGACAGCGGCCACCGCCGGTGCGCCGCTTCGCGTTGTGCGGACGGCGATGACGGACATTGCCGACGCCGCCGCCATCTTCCGCCACTACGACAATTTCAAGACCGACTGTTCGTTGGACATGGCCGAGATCATGGCGCCGTCCGGTTACACAAGAAGACGAGAAGGGCGGCACATCGACCGGGACCACTGGGGCCATCCGTGGGTTCCTGACTGTGATCGCGGGCGCCTTCACAGATACTCGGTATTCTCCTCCTGTGCCGATCAAGCCGCATGGCTTGGGACATTCGAAAAACCGTTCTATCTCAGGACGTACCCGTCGAATCTTCATCGTCTCCTTGAATCGGCGGCTCAGTCGGATTTCGCCGATACAAACATCCTGGCCGTGCATTCGACCGGCGAACCGGTATCCCCCGATCTGCGCGAGACCTGCAGACTGAAGCTTGGTTGCGAGATCATCGATCACTATGCCACCGCGGAATGCGGCCTCGTCGCCACACAATGCCCGGAGTCGGGCGACTATCACATTCAACAGGAATCCTGCCTGGTGGAAGTGCTGCGGGATGATGGCGGCCAGTGCGACATCGGCGAGTCCGGTCATCTGACGCTGACACCGCTTTACAATTACGGATTTCCCCTGATCCGCTATCAACCCGGAGACAAGGCCCGATTGTCATCGGCATGCTCGTGCGGCCGCACATTGCCTTGCCTGCAGGCCGATATTCACCGGCCGGAGCACACCTTGTTAGCAGGGACGGGCGTCATGACTTTATTGCCGGGACGTATCACATCAACACTGGACGTATTGGCCCCGGACGCACGTTGGAGGCTGCTTCAGGTCGACGACGGCCATATCAATTTCGTCTATAGCTACCCACGAGGCGCACGCCGTGTGAAGGAATCCGACATCGTCAGGTTTCTAACTTCCGAATTCAAACACGCAATCGTCGTTGTCTGCCAGGAGGATCCAGCTGTGGGCTGCACTTCCGGCGGGAAATTCAGTCTGATCTCTTCTGTGTAGATCGATGGTTCCCAGGTGTGCGATGAGACATCCGGAAGTCAAGGCCAAGCCTGTCAGGCCGTTATTCGTCGGTCTTTACCACCACAGGCGTAATGATTGTTCCACCGCCTGACGCGTCCTCGCTCAGCAACTGGAAAATGCCCTTGGCACCCGGATCGTCTTCGCGATGGCGCCGGATCAGGCTCTTGTCAGGCCCGCCAAAATAAAACCGCACGCCGGCGAGCACAGTGCCATAGCCCTTGTTGCCGAGTGCGCCGTTGACAAACAACGAGAACGGGCGGCTCAGGCCCAGTCCATCTGTCTGCCATTCCAGACCGACAGCGGCCGCATCGGTCTTGAAAAAACGGTGATAGCCGACGTTCAGCCTCAGATCTTCCGTACTGTAGTAGGCGGCGTCCAGGGCAATGAACACATCGCCCTTCGCCCGGTCGGTGTCCTCATAGCCAAACAGCCCTTCAAGCGACACATTGCCGAGATACTTCTCGCCTTCGACACCGATCCGCCAGACATCGTTGCTGCCGACCGCACCCCACTGGCCGTAGACGCCGAACAGATGAGAGGTCGGGTCGCGCAGAAACAGGTGCCCCGCGATACCGCCTGCCGTCGATCCGGCAAAGTCGCCGATCCCGGCGTCGATCTGGTAACCGAGCTGACATCCGATCGGGCCCGCCACGCTACCCAGAACGTGAACCCGTCCGCCATCGCCGCCGCGGGTGTCCACATAGCCACCGGCGGCCTCGAATTTTCCGTTTACGCCACTGACGGCGCATCGCGATGACAGCTCGTAGGTGTTGTCTTCGTCAGGGATGTACAGATCTGCGGCCCATGCCGGCATGCCCATCAATGGCAGTCCGAACATGGAGAGACCTGTAAGGCTTCTTGCAAAGATTTGGCACGCTTTCATTCTCTCACCCCGAGAAAAGAGTCACTGCCACCCCAACCGCAAAAGACACTAGTACCCCAAGATTCAGGATTCAATCGATTGCGGCCGAAATTGTGCGATTTTGCCGGAATTGTAGCAAAAATGACGCAATATTGGCCGAAATCAGCATCACGCGGGTGGCTTGGAACCGCAGATGCAGGGCGGTCTGTTGGCGCGCCGAGGCCGATTGCCTCCACGGCCGGGCCGCCAAAAGAATCAAATTATTTGTCGCGGCCTGTCGAAATCCGGAGTCTGGTTCGTCTTATCCATGACGGCCGCATTTTCTGTTAGGCTTTGCGACCGTCTTCTGGATAACCCTGTCACAGGATTCGACACCAATGATGAAACTATACGGATTTGACTTGTCAACACCGTCCAACAAGGTTCGGCTGTGCGCCAACGCAATAGGGTGTGTTTACGACTATATACGGCTTGACCTGTCGCCCTATCCGGCACTCCGTGCGTGGCGCCAGCGGCTGCGCTCGGCGTCGTTCTATACCTCAATGCACAAGACTTATGGCGACTCCATGATGGCCGCCTGAACCTCTACAGCATCCCGTATTCAACCAACAGGAGATAAGAAAATGCAGTACATGCTATTGATCTACAACGGCAAGGACTCTGGCCAGCCAGCCCATGATTCCCCCGAATTCGGCCCCTTCATGCAAGGCTACATGGATGTGACCGCAGACATGAAGGAGAAGGGTGTCATGATTGCCGGCGACGCGTTGCAGGACGTCGAAACGGCGACCACCGTGCGCGTGCGCAACGGCGAGACGGCAACGACCGACGGGCCGTTTGCGGAAACCAAGGAACAGCTCGGCGGTTACTACCTGCTTGACTGCAAGGACCTCGATGAAGCTCTGGCCTATGCGGCCCGCATTCCCACCGCTGCCTATGGCTCCGTCGAAGTGCGTCCGGTGATGATCTGGGATTGATCCGGGAGATATGTGACGCGCACGCAGAATCACATAGCCGTGACGGCGGTCGAGGCCGTCGTCCGGCATCATTGGGCCCGTGTCCTGGCGAGCCTTGTCGGTCTCGTGCGTGATTTTCAACTGGCCGAAGACGCCCTGCAGGATGCTTGCGTTACAGCCCTGACGGTGTGGCCCGGGCGCGGAACGCCGGACCGGCCCGATGCCTGGTTGCTTCAGGCCGCCCGGCGCAAGGCGATTGACCGCATCCGCCGCGACCGCAATTTCGCAACCAAGAGAGACCAATTGGCCGTCCTGAACGCGCTCGAGCAGCAAGGGGCAGGAATTGACGGACCGGATGGCGATACCGATGAGGCAAACATGCCAATTCCTGATGAACGGCTCAGCCTGATCTTCACCTGTTGCCATCCGGCCCTGGCCAGTGACGCCCGCGTGGCGTTGACGCTGCGCACCATCGGCGGCCTCAAGACCGCTGAGATTGCGCGCGGCTTTCTGGTTCCAGAGCCAACCATGGCCCAGCGGCTCGTGCGTGCCAAAAACAAGATCCGCGCGGCCGGCATCCCCTACCGGGTTCCGCCACCGGAACTCTGGCGCGAACGCCTTTCATCTGTGCTGTCGGTGCTTTACCTGATCTTCAACGAGGGCTATGCCGCAACGTCCGGTGCGGCTCCCGCGCGCACCGATCTTTGTCTTGAAGCGATCCGGCTGGCACGCATTCTCCATGAATTGATTTCGGATGAACCCGAAACCGCCGGTCTGCTCGCCCTGATGCTGCTGCATGATGCCCGCAGACCGGCGCGCTCACAGGCAGACGGCACGTTTGTAAGTCTCGAGGATCAGGACCGCCGTCTCTACAACCGCGGCAAGATCGAGGAGGGCGATCGTCTGTTGCGTCGCACTCTGGCAACCGGTCGTGTCGGTCCCTACCAACTGCAGGCGGCAATCAGCGCCCTGCATGCGACAGCGCCGTCGTATGACGAGACCGACTGGGAGGAGATCCGCCTTGTCTATGACACGCTTTACCGGTTGCAGCCGTCCCCGGTGGTTCAACTGAATGCAGCGGTTGCGTTGGGCAACGCCCGGGGCTGGCAGGCGGGGCTGGCGGCCGTGCGCGAAGCAGGCCGCGGCGGCGGGCTCGACACCTACCAGCCCTACCATGCGGCCTGCGCGGAGTTTCTGGCGCGCGCCGGCCAGCATGCCGAAGCGGTCATCGCCTATCGCCGCGCCATAGAACTGACCGAAAACCAGGCCGAGCAAGCTTTCCTGTCCCGCCGTCTGGCAGCACTCGATACGACCGACGACAGGACGGTCTACAACTGACCAGCACTCCGTCCCAGATGCGGAGTATTCGTTCCCCTGACTTGATCTGGAGCCTACTCGCGGTTACCGGTCCCGCGGTGTTGACGAGTGGTCGCCGGATCGCGCTTCGTTTGTCCGGGAAACGAAAGTATGTTTGGCGATACAGACCGTTCAACGATTGCTGGTCTTGAACCGGCGCCTGACAGCGTTCGGGTAGGCTTGAACGATGATGTGGTTTTCCCCCTTCATGCCCATGGGCGCGGAGGGTTCATCGCGCTACACTGGCCCGCGCCACGTCCCAATCCCCAGGAAGGTCAACATCTCACCATGAGATTCCCGGCGCTGAGAGCCAGAGATCTCCGAATCTACCTTTTCGGCAACTTCTTCGCGTTGAACGGCCTCTGGGTCCAGCGTGTGGTTGTCGGCTGGCTGGGCTGGGACCTGACCGGGCAGGCGTCCTGGGTCGGCGTCATCGCCTTTCTGATGTTTGCGCCGACCATGATATCCGGCCCCTTGTTCGGCGTTGTCGCCGACCGGGTCGATGTCCGGCGCGCCGCGCTGGTTACGCAGTCCCTGTTGTCGTTGACGGCGGTGGTGCTGTTGGTGCTCTTTCTGGCCGGCTTGCTGACCATCTGGACCCTGGCCGCGACGGCGGTTGCCACGGGTGTTATCACCAGTGCCCATCACCCCATTCGCATGGCCATGGTGCCGCGCCTTGTGCCGCGTGAAGCGCTGGCCAACGCAGTGGCCCTGGTGTCGATCAACTTTAACTTCGCGCGGTTGATGGGACCGGCTGTGGGCGGGTTGCTGATTTCCGGCTTCGGTGTGCCCTGGGCGCTGCTGGTAAATGTGCTGTGTTTCCTGCCTTTACTGGGAGCCCTTGGTTTTGTGCAATTGCGTCCGCGCGATGCTGCCGTCCAAAAAGGCGGCACTTTTCTGGGTCAGCTTGCCGCCGGTGCCAGCTACGTTGCCGGTCAGACTGTCATTCTCCATGCCATGATCCTCAACGGCCTCTTCTCGTTCATCGTTCGCGGGACCCTGGAAATCCTGCCGGCGATCGCCGACGGCGTTTATCAGCGCGGCGCTGTAGGTCTCGGCCAGATCCTCGCCGCCGCCGGCGCCGGCGCACTGGCGTCGTCGGTCATCATGGCGTATCGCCACACCACCGGGGCAGGGGGGTTGCCGTCCGTGTCGACCATCGCCGCCTTCGCAGGCTTTGCGCTTGTTGCTCTACTGGGGCTGGTTGCCTACTGGCCACTCGCACTGTTTTCGGTTTGCGGCATGGGGTTCACCGGCGCCATGGTCGGGATAGGCTATCAGTCTACGGTTCAACTGTCTCTCGAGGACGGCTTCCGGGGGCGTGTCATGAGCCTGTGGACCGTCGTCGGTATCGGCGGTGCGGCGCTGGGCGCCATCGGTCTCGGTGCCCTGGTCGATGTACTGGGCCTGCAGGCGACCCTGACCGGTGCGGCATCGGCCGGAATCGTCATGTCGGCGTTCTTGGTGCTGCGGACACGCGAGGACACAGGACGCGCGATGCCGTGACGTGAAACCCCGCATGGCGATCGGACCGTTTCCTATACCAATATTGGTATGAAGTGCCGCCTGAAAAAAGCAATTCTGGCCTGTGTGGCCCGGTGTTAGTCTGACCGTTCAAAAAGCGGAGCGACGCAGCGGAATGTTGCGGTGCTTTTGAATTGATCGGTGAGGGGAGACGGCAATGAAACCCGAAAGATGGTTCGATCCGGCAAAGAAGATATTCCCCTATCAGGTCGGCTTTACCGGGCCGCCGCACGACTTCGATGCCGCACCGTCAGATTTTGTCCGCATCGCGCCACGCAGTGTCGGGGCTCATGGGCGGCTGCTCCATCTGCCGGTTTATGCCCACGAACTGAAGCAGCGCACCGACAATTTTCACCTGCTCGAGGAAGTCGTTCACTGCATGGCCAATGCCGGTGCCGATGTGGTCGGCCAGGTCGGCACAAACTGGTCGCATGCCGGCGGCAAGACACCCGACGACATCCGGGCTTTCTGCGATCGGATGGGCGATACCTATCAGACGCCGTTTCACATGGCGGGCATGTGTCTGGTCGAAGGTTTGCGGGAACTCAACGCTGAACGTATCGCGGTCAACGCGGTCTATTTCTGGCCGGACTGGCGCGACGGCATCGTCCGTTTTCTCAAGCAGGCGGGATTCGACGTGGTCTATTTCGGCAATTTTGTCGACCAGGGTTTCTATGACACTCAAGACGAGGTCAATGAGTGTACCTGGATATTTCCAGGCGGTCTGGCAGCCCAATCCATGACAAGAGTTGCGGAGAGCGCGCCGCAAGCCGACGCCATCGTTGTCACCGGCATGCCGAACTGGCGTGACGGGGAAGGCATTCCTCAACGTACCGTCAGTGTGGCGAGAGGCCTCGAAGCGGTGATCGGCAAGCCTATCGTTTCATCAGATTTTGCGCTGTACTGGCGGGTCTTCAAGTCTCTCGGTGCGGCGCCGGTCGGCGAGCAGGCGAGGTTGCTCACCACATTGCAGAGCTAAGGCTCGAGCATGCACGAGATACTGGTCCTCAGGGCCACGCCCCGCTCCACGTCTACGTCATTCGAATGGATGATGCGCTTGCGCGGCGACATGGCGTGTTTTCACGAGCCCTTCGGCGAAGCCTGGTACGACGGCGACGATGCGCAACGTCCCCTGTGTGTTGATTCTGTGCGTTATTGTAGTGAGTGGGAGACGTTTACGGTCCCAGGTTCACTTTCGTGAGACCGTGATCCGGCAAAAGTTCTGTCGTCATGTCATCGCAACTGGTCTGAGTTCGACGCCCGGGAAATTGGCTCTGACGTCCAGCGCCGCCTGTTCGACCGTTTGTGCGAGCGTGATGGCAAGGCGCCGCCGGTGATCGACAGCGATGACCCAGCCGGCAGACACCTTCAAATTGAACACCTCAGCGATACGTCATCCTTGATCGTGGCAGAGGTTGAGAATCCCGTAGCGTCGGCCTCCACCAGCAATCTGAGTGATTGGACCCTCGCCCTCACTGTCGCTCCGGCAAGGGTGACGCCGCTTGGGGCGTGATCCAGGCAGCGCCTACATTTGCCGTCCTTGACCTCGATAGAGGTCGAGGATCCATTGGCGTCAACTTTCATTCACAGTCTAAATGACTGGCTCTGTCATTCTCTCACTTTTGCTGCGGTGCCGACCACAACTCAGGCGTTAGAGCGAGCAATTTGTCCAGCAGCCATTGCCCGACGCTGCCCAATGCCCTCTGCTCGGTCCAGACCACATCGACGCCTTGCAGAATTTCGGTCTGTTGAAAGCTGTAGTGCAGGCGCACCAGATCGCCACGTTCCAGGCGCCGTGCCAGAACCGTCTGTGGCAGCAACGCCCAGCCCATACCGGCGGTCAGCAGGTCCAGGATCACGTAAGGGCTTTCGCTGTACCAGACCTTTGTACTTTTTCTCTCGCGCAGGTGACTGGTGTCCTCCGCCGATCGGCTCCGGGCGATCAACTGCCGGTGTTGCCGCAGATCCGCATGGGAGACCTGGGAGAACCTTGCAAGCGGATGGTCCCGCCCGCACGCCGGAATCAACCGTGAGTGCCCGACGCCCCTGAAGAAGAACCCTTGCGGATAACCCTCCTGTTCCATCATCAGCCCAATGTCGGCGCGGCCTTGTTTCAACAGACCCGCCACATCGTTGGTGCCGGGCTCAAGCAGGTCAACTTCAACAAACGGATAGAGCTGACCCAGCTCATCCAGGATCTCCAGCAGAGAGGGCACGAATATGCCCTGCTCGATGGCGATGCAGATCCTCGTTTCGATGCCTTCACTCAAGGAGGTCGCCTGGGCCATGAATTCCCGGTTGCTCTGCAACACCGACCGGGCATGACCGAGGAGTGCTCTGCCGGATTCCGTCAACCGAGGATTGCGCCCGCTGCGGTCAAACAGCTCAACGCCGGTGTCGATCTCCAGGTTGATGACCGCGGTACTGACCGCCGACTGAGCCTTGCCTAGAGCCCTTGCAGCGGCCGAGAAGGAGCCTTCCTCGGCGGCGTAAATGAAAGCCTGGAGCTGGTCGATACTGTGCATTTTCAACATTCCTCAATCTATCTGATTATCAGATAGAAACTAACTTTTCTACAAGCGAAAATTCGATAGTTTGTGTTCATTGATTCAAGGAGGCCCTGGCCATGCAGAAGCAAATCATCATCCGCAGCGGAACCGACCGCGTACGCTACACAATTGTCTTCGAGTTGCTTCTGATCGGCATGCTTGCTCCGCTGGGCGCGATTGTCCTTGAAAAGCAGATTGTCGACGTCGGTGCCCTTGCCATCCTCCTGGCATTGAAGGCGATGCTGTTCGGATTGATCTACAACTGGTTCTTCGACCGATGGGACGCTCGTGCCGGCCGGGTCCCGACGCAGCGAACTTTTATCCGGCGGATCCTGCACGCCGCGGGTTTTGAGTGCGGTCTGGTGCTGACGTCCCTGCCACTCGTCATGTGGTGGCTTGGTCTGACCATCCTGCAGGCTTTGGCCATGGACTTTGCCGTCACCCTTATTGTGGTGATCTACACTTTTGCCTACAGTTGGAGTTATGACCGGCTGTGCCCCGTACCACAATCCATAGCGCCTCTGCAGGCCTGATCACGCGCGCCGATCGACGAACCGGGGCGCCTTGACCGCACTTTCGAACTCGCGGGCAAGCGTCCCGCGTTCAAGCACGATGACCTCCGGGGTGATCTCGAATGTTTCGCGGGTGGTGCGGGCGATCCGCTCCCGGACGGCGTCCGCATCGCCGCCGGTAATGATTTCGCACGAGACAACCAGGTTTTCGAGTGCATCGCGGGTCACCAGTTCGGCCTTGAAGTCGATCACGTCTGCCATGGCAAATATGAAGTCTTCGTATTCCTGGTGGTTGATGTTGACGCCGCGCACCTTGAAAAAGCCGACCGTGCGGTGGGCATGCCTGACAACCGGGAAGACGGAGAGGGGGCCGGCGGTGTCGCCGTGTTCCTTGTAGACGACCACGTCGCCCGAACTCCAGCGCAGGAACGGCGTTGCATTGTTGGTGCGCAGAGGCGTGACCACGAGTCCGCCCTGTTCGCCTTCAGCCACCGGCTCGCCGGTATCCAGGTCGAGCACTTCGATGAAATACATGTCGGTCCAGATATGGAAGCCGTCACGCGCCTCGCTTTCACTACCCATCATGCCGGCTTCCGTCATGCCGAAATTGTCATGGACGTCGGCTCCCCACATGCGCCCGATCTTGTCGCGCTTGGCCTGGGACAGGGGTTCGGCCGAACACATCACCAGTTTGACCGGATTATCCGCCAGGTCGATGCCGCGGGCTTCCGCCATGTTCGCCAGGTGAATGCCGTAGCTCGACATGCCGAGCCAGATCGTCGGTTTCAGCTTGTCGATCAGGTCGATCTGAAGTTGCGACGGTGTCGAAGCACCGGAACCTGCCCAGTTGACGCCGATGCCGATATGCTGGGCGGCACGGGCATAGACATGGCCCACCGGATGAATGCCAAGAGGAAATGACACATGCGCCGTGTCGCCGGCATCGGCGCCTGCGGCGATGAAGGTTCGGGCAAACGAAAGCCTCCCCCACTCCAGATCTTCGAAGGTACGGGGATAGAACAGCGGTGTGCCGGTCGACCCGCCAGACCGCCAAAGTTCCGCGATGTCGTGACGTGGCGCCAGGCAGAAATCATCGAAGAAGCGATCGGGGGCGATGGTGCGCAATTCGTCCTTCGTCAGGATCGGAATCTTGCGCCACTCGTCCGGGTCATTGACCCGGGCTGGATCCACATGCGCCAGCCGCTTGGCATGAAACGGCGACAGTTTCGCCCGTTTGACGGCGGTAATCTTGAGGTCGTGCTGAAGCCGTTTGATCTCTTCGCGTGACTTTGGCAGTTCCAGCATTGTGTCGGTTCCTCGTTCAGGGTTCTTGAGACCGCATCAGGTATCGGACGAAGGCCGGATACCGAACCAGCGCTCTTGCCGTCTGAAGGCATCGGGCATGTCGCCTGAAACCTCCCGCTCGACCATCGTTTGCAGGCGCGCGCCTTTGTCCGGGGTGTCTTCGGCGATGGTATCGAGCGCGTCTTTCAGCAAGGCGTCGTAATCTGCCCCGACCGGGCAGACATCATGGCAACGACGGCAGCCGGTCATGACGCCGGCGCCTCTCAGGATGCTTTGCCAGAGGTTGAAACTGTCCTCGGAACGCAGCATCTTTTTCTGCTCGGCCGGGTCGGTTTCGTCGATGACCTGGCCAAGAAACTCTGTGAGATGGGCAAAACCGTGCGGTGAGCTGAAGCGGTCGCAGGCCTTCCAGTCGCGCTCCCAATGGCCGATGACATCGCCCGGACAGGCACGCAGGCAGCGGCCGCATTCGGGGCCCAGGCACAAACCGGTTGCCATTCGGCTGTCGGAGTCGACCGGAACCGATGAAAGCACCGCTGTGAGCACAACGCGGGGCCCGAATTCGGGGGTCAGCAATTGCTCGTTCAGGCCGAGCGTTCCCAGGCCCGCTTCGACCGCGGCGTGGTCCAGCGAGAGGATCGGCCCGATGTGTTCGGATGGATCATCCATGTAACGCATGGGATCGACGTGGGTCGGGGGCACGATCAGGGCAGGGTAGCCGTTGTCTTCCAGCCAGAGCACCAGCTCCAGTGCCGCCTCTTCAAGGGAGGTCACGGACAGCTCGTCATTGTAATATTTGTGCCGCTCGTTCCAGGCGGCAATCCGGGTTGTCCCGGCCGATACGCGTTTGCCGAGCACAATCACCCGGTCGGCATCATGATCGGTAATGTCGCTTGGGCGTTTGGGGCGTTTGGGGTCGGGCGGGTTGTCGTTCATTGTCTGGCCATCGGCGATACCGACCAGGTCGACGCCAAGCGCCCGGGCCTTGGCCTTGATGTCGCCGGCACTCAGGTTTGCCTGATAGATTGCCACCATGATTCTAGCCTTCCCCGTCTTCGTCCATGCCGGCCCGCTCAGCTTGTGCCTTTTTGAATTCCTGCAATTGCCGCGCGACAATTCCCTGGTAACCGTCCGTGCCGACCCACCGGATGTTCCAGTCGTCGAGACCGGTCACCGGATCGCCATCGACCCGCGCCTTTTTGAAGGCCTTTGCCTTGGCGACCTTCTCCGGCGTCTTTTCGGGAATCTTCTTTTGAACGTCGGCCAGATGAGCGTGATAGTCGTTGCCGACCGGACAGACGGCCAGGCAGCGGGGACAGTCGCCGAAAGAACCGACCACGCGCAGCAGACCCTGCCAGAAGCCGAAAACGTCGCGCGCCTTGAGCATCTCCTTCTTCTTCGCCGGCGATGCGTCGATGTAGCCGTCGAAGAACTGGGTGGCCGTCATGTAGCCGAATTCCTGGGCCTCGATCGCACAGTTGCGCTTGTCGATGCCGAAGTGGAGAACGGCATCGGTAGGGCAGGCATGGAGACAACGCGAACAGGATTCCCCGATGCAGACCTGCTCGGTCATCGGCGCATCCGGCTCAAGCTCAAGCTCGGTCAGCACACCGGTCAGGTAGAGACGCGGCCCGAATTCGGGCGTCAGGATGTTGACCTCAAGCCCGAAGGTGCCGAGACCGGCTTCGATTCCCATGTGACGGGTCGACAGCCGGCCGTAGCTCGCCTTCTTCATGTTCCAGTCGGTTTCCTGCGCCGCCGTCACGAAGCTCGGATGTCCTTCCCGTTCCAGGTGCTCGGTAAGCTTGTGGGCGATCCGGTCCATCCGCCTGAGCACAAGCATGTCGAGATACTGCACCGGGATGTTCGACTTGGCCCGGAAAGCCGCCACGGGAATTCGGCTGACAATGACGATGACGCTCTTGCAGTGCGGTGAAACACGATCTGGTGTTTGCGGCCAACGGGGGTCCGGCGGAAACGCATTGAGCGTCGCCGCCGAGGCTATGCCGACGAGATCGGCACCGAGTTCTTTGGTCAGGGCCTTGACCTGGGCAGCGTCCATCAGGTCGCCGCCATCGGGCTTATGTCTTTGAATCGCATGCGCCCATCGTGAGGCAATGCCGGCGTTGCGTCAATGTGAACGCTACGCCTCTGCACGGCCCTTTCCTTGTTCCGGATGGTGCTACTTGACCACCAGTACCGGGCACTTGGCCAACGTCTCGACCCGGTGGGAGACACCGCCGCGCAAAAGACCCTCAATGTCGCCCATGCCGCGAGAGCCGACAACGATCAGGTCGGCGCCATTCTGCTCGGCGCGACGCACGATCATTCGGGCAATCGGGCCTTCCTCGACCTCGATATCGACCTCGTTGACACCATTGGCGCGTACTTTGTCGACAGCCTTGGCCAGCATGTGCTGTGCGCCACGCTTGCGGATGTCGACATCCATCATTTCAAGATGCTCCGCCTTGGCAAACTCGCGCATCGCTTCAGGGATTTTCTCCTCCTTGACCACATGAAGCAACACAAGCTTTGCGTCGAGACCGGCGGCGATTTGCGATCCGATGTCGATGCCCTTCATTGAATGTTTGGAGCCGTCCACGGCGATCAGGATGTTCGAGATCATTACTTGCAACCTTTCCCTTGTATGAACAGTTCGCGCGGCTGTTTTGGCTTCGATAGTGCTTCTTTTTTGCGGTCAAGGGAATTGTTTCGTGACATTCGGTTGCATTTGATTTCCCTGAACCAATAGACTGGGTCGGAACAAATTGATCGAGGGGACGACATGTTGGAAAAACGAAACATTGGCATGATGTTCGGGGCGCAGACGGTTGAGACTTTTCTGGGCATTGCGTCCTGTCCCGATCTTGACGGTCTCGATGCAAAGGCCGCTATCCTCGGTGTGCCCTGCGCAACCCCTTACGCATCTGTCGGTCCCTATTGCTCCGAGGCGCCGGACGCCATCAGGGCGTCGATCGGACACTATGCGCCAAATGTGGGGCATTTTGATTTCGATCTGGGCGGCCCATTGCTGCCCGACGGTACGACCGGCGCCGTGGACTGCGGAAATCTCGGGTTTGATGAAGACGATCACGAAGCCAACCGGAACCGGATACGCGCGACTGTCGCGAAGATCCTGGACAAAGGGGCCGTGCCCATTGTTCTGGGTGGTGACGACTCAATCCCGATCCCGATGATCCAGGCGTTCGAGGGACGTGGCCGGTTCACCATATTGCAGATCGACGCGCACATCGACTGGCGTGAAGAGGTCGGTGGCGAGCACTGGGGGCTGTCGTCGACAATGCGGCGGGCATCGGAAATGCCGCATATCGAAAACATCATTCAGGTGGGGCAGCGCGGTTTGGGTTCTGCTCGTCCAGCAGATGTGCGTGATGCCGAGGCGTGGGGTGTCAAATTCGTAACCGCCAGGGATGTTCACAAATTTGGGGTCGATCCGGTGCTGGACTTGATCCCACAGGGTGCAAACGTTATCGTTGCCCTTGATTGTGACGGTCTCGACCCGTCGGTGATCCCGGGCGTCATTGGCCGTGCACCGGGCGGCCTGACTTACTGGCAGACGCTTGATCTGATTCATGGCGTTGCCGACAAGGGAAATATTTCCGCTTTTGATATCGTCGAGTTTGTGCCCGACATGGACATCGATCAGATCGGCGCCCTGACGGCGGCGCGAATCGTTGCCAATGTAATGGGACTCGTGGTTCGCGCCGACAGTTAGCAATTCTTCAACGGGCATCGGGGTAACGCCTGCAGCCAGCGCGGCAGTCGTACCCCCGGGAGTGGCGGTCAGGAGTCGAACCACCAGCGTTGATAGGCACGGGCACCATCCAGTGTCCAGTTGCCGGCGAGATCCGGCCCGTGGCGCACAGTCTTGCGGTGGCCGTAGACGTAGTTGCGGAACATCGGCACGATCGTTCCACCTTCGTCACGGCACAGCAACTGCATCTGCTTGTACATCTCAGCACGCCGTTCGGAGTTCAGTTCCGATTTTGCTTCGCGCAGGATCTTGTTGAACGCCGGGTCTTTCCAGTGGCTTTCGTTCCAGTCGGCATCGTCCTTGTAGGCCAGTGAGAACATCACGTCCGGTGTCGGCCGGGCACCCCAGGCAACCACGGTGAAGGGCTTTTTCAACCACACGTTTGACCAGTATCCGTCGCTTGGCTCGCGCTTGACGTCGATGGTGATTCCGGCCTTGGCGGCACTCGCCTGGAACAGAAGCGCCATGTCCGTGGCACCGCCGAACGCCGCCTCGGATGTCGACAGCGAAACCTTGAGACCTTCTGCGCCGGCCTTCTTGAGGTGGAACTTTGCCTTGTCGATGTCGTGTTCCCGTTGCGGCAGGTCGGCCCAGAACGGCAGGGACGGCGCGATCGGATGGTCGTTGCCCAAGCTGCCGTGTTTAAGCAGCACCTTGTCGACGAGTTCCTGGCGGTCAATTGCGTATTTCAACGCCAGTCTGACGTCGAGATTGTCGAACGGTGCCACATCGACGAACATCGGGATCGTGATGTGATATCCGCTGGCGACCTCGTCCAGTTCAATGTCGGGATGCCGGCCGAGCAGATGCGCGGTCTTGACGTCAATTTCGCTGACCGCGTCGACTTCACCGGTTGTCAGAGCGGTCTGGCGGGCGTTGATGTCGTTCAAAACGAGAAAATTCAGCCCGTCGAAATGGGCCAGACCGGACCGGTGATAGTTGGCATGGCGCGACATTGTCGATGAGACGCCGGCGTCGTGTTTGTCGATCTTGTAGGGGCCGGTGCCAACACCGCTGATGTCGACCTTGCCTTCGCCGTCGGACGGCATCATGACGAGGTGATAGTCGGACATCAGATAGGGCAGGTCGGCATTGCCGCCCGCCATTTTGATGACCAGCGTGTGGTCGTCATCCGCCTTGATTTCCTTCACGTCTGCCAGGAGCGACTTGGCCGCGGACTTTGAGTCGTCGCCACGGTGATAGTTGAGCGACGCGACGGCATCCCTTGCCGTAAACGACTTGCCGTTGTGGAACTCTACGCCTTTGGCAAGTTTGAACGTCCACTCCGAGGCATCGTCCGAGGCCTCCCACGAGGTCGCGGCATCGGGGCCAAGCGTATTTTTCTCAGTGATCTCCGTCAGGTAGCTGCGGATCGCATGGTTCGTCTGGATCATGTAGACGCTTTCCGTGGTCGCCGGATCCAGGCTGTCGGACGTATTGCCGTCATGCAGGCCAACTCTGAATGTGCCGCCCTTCTTTGGCGTGGCGGCGGCAACGTGAGTGGACCACAGGCTTGTCGCCACGGGCACGGTAACTCCGGTCGCAATCACGTACTCCATGAACCGGCGGCGGCTGACACGGCCCAGGCGTGCATCGCAAACAAGTTTTTCAAAAGGGTTATTGTTCGGTTTCTTCGGCATTGGAACGCCTCCCAATATTGCGTGTGTTGACGGAACCGGCTGGTCAAACTCCAGGAGACATCGTAGCGCTTGTTGAACGATTGTACAACAATAATGTTAGTGGACCTTTTCCTTCCATTGCCCTTACGCCGGCTGAAAAGAGAGAATTCGGGAACCGGCGGTTGCAGCCACGCTGCTGACAGGAACGGGACTCCCATGCTGCTACGGATTGGATCGTCGCAACCCATTGTCAGGGCCACGGATGGTCATCCAATCGCAGAAACAACACGCCAGGTTGCTCGGAACTGTGCTCGTCGTCGCATCTGCAGTCGTGTTTTCGCTGGCCGGCGTCTTCACCAAACTAATCGAAAGCGATGCCTGGACGATCGCCTGCTGGCGGGGGCTGTGCGGCGCCGCAGTGATGGTGGTCTACTTGATGTGGAGGCGCGGGCGCTGGTCTGTGAGCGTCCTGTCCGGACTTGGTTGGCGGGGGTGGTTGCTGGCGATGGTCGGCAGTTTGTCGAGCCTGGCTTTCATCTCAGCGTTCAAGCATTCCTATGTGGCGAACGTGACGGTCATATATGCCACGGTTCCGTTCGTCGCCGCCGTCATGGAATGGGGATTGCGCGGCCAGGCCATCCGGCCGGCCACCCTGTTGGCCGCCGCCGTCTCGTTGATCGGCGTCGTGGTGATGGTGTCGGGCGGTATCGGATCGGCGACCTTGTTTGGTGACGGTCTGGCGCTCCTGATGACAATGGGCATGGCGCTCTACATGGTTCTGATACGCACCTTCCACAACACGCCTGCCGTGCTTGCCGGCGCCGCCTCGGCAATTCAGCTGTTCATCCTGGGTTGGTTTGTCATCGATCCTCTCGCGGTAAACTTCCGCGACGCGGTGTTGTTGGTCGGCTTCGGGATCGTCTTTGCCGTGGCGCTTGTCTTGCTGACCGAAGGCACGAGGCTGATCCCCGCTGCGGAAACCGGTCTGCTGAGTTCCACCGAAGCACCGCTTGCGCCGATCTTTGCCTGGATCATTCTCGCAGAGTTGCCGCCGGTCGCCAGTATGATCGGCGGCGCAATCGTGCTCACAGCGGTCTTTGCCCATGCGGGATTGGATCTGAGGCGGGCCGGGGTGTAGCCGAGGCTGGTGGGTTGTTCTGTGACACACAACCTTGATTGGCAGAGGGGGCCAACAAACCAGTTACAATCAGGTTGTGTAGCCCCCTCTGCAGTGTCATGTGGATTTACTTTCGAAGCTCCATCTCGCCTATCAGTTTGGAAACCCGTCGATTGCCGGGCAGCTTGTTCGTTGTTGCCGTTCCCTCGCCAGTGAGTCCTTGGTATTTTCCCCGGCCGCTCAGGATTCTCCAGGAATTCGCCTTGGAACCTGGCCGGGCCTCAAAACGCAGCACGAACGTATCGTCGCCGGTTCCATGGACACAAATTCCATTGCCCGAAACACCGTCAGCGCCCCAATAGCCAGCGCCGTTGCATTCAACGGCAAGCGTATCAACTGGACCGTGTTGCACTTGGCTGACACCACTGAACCTGGCCATCCAGTAGCCGGTTTTCTCACCGGTTAGCCATGTTTTTGTATCCGTTACGTAGTAATTGGTCGCGGCAAATTTTTCTCCCGCCGAAACCGCCGAAATGGTTGAGGGCAGCAAGGCCAGCGCGAGGATGAAATGCAATTTCTTCATAGTTGGTTTCCTTCCTTAATGGTTCTCAGGATTGCTCCTGGGTTTCACAGGGCAGAGCGTTGTCTGATTGATCAATGGAAGTCCTGAAAATCACGGTGAAATTTTACGAAAATTCCTGAAACCGTTGAGTTTGTGCGATAATCAACAGACGATGGCGGTGCGAAGATGAATGACAAACAAGAGGCAATTGTTAAGTTGGGGGCGTTGCATTTTGATTGCAAAACTCAAGCCCTGACCGATCATCAGGGCAGACGGGTTGCTCTTCGGCCTCAATCTCTGTCCGTTCTGGCGGCACTCATTGCCAGGAACGGGAAGCTGGTTAACCGCGAAGAGCTCATCGCCGAGGTCTGGGGCTCCGTCAATGTTACGGACGACAGTTTGATCCAGTGCATCGCTGACATTCGCCGCGTCATCGGTGAAGATGGACGCAACATCGTCCAGACAGTTCCCAAGAAGGGATACAAAATCGTTGTCCCGCGGCCCGTCAGCCCACCCGCGTCAGTCTCGCCCGGGAGAAAGTTTCTTGCTCTAGGCATCGTCGTGTTCGTGATTGCCGTGGCACTTGCTGCCGCATGGGAATTTCTGGAATTCTCAAAATCCGGCAAGGCCGGTGCGACAATCGCCGTCCTGCCTTTTGACAATATCGGCGGTGACAACAGCCAGGCCTATTTTACGGATGGATTTACCAAGGCAATCACCACAAACATTTCGAGATTTGAAGATCTGTTCGTTGTCTCCAGTTTTTCGGCGTTCAAATACCGGAACAGCAAAAAACTTCCAGCTGAAATCGCCCGCGAACTTGGTGTGCGCTACCTGCTGACTGGGGATGTGCAGCCGGGTCAAGATAAGTTGATCATCAATGCTCAGCTGACGGATGTGAGTAACGGTAAATCACTATGGGCGGAACGATACGAGGCACCGAGGGCTGACATATTCGAAATGCAGAACAAACTGAGTGCCAAGATTGCCGGCACACTTGTCCAACGGGTTGACTCTGCCACGGTTCGTCAAGTCCGGTCTGCCAATCCCACCGATCTGAATGCCTATGAACTCGTTCTGCGTGCCTCAAATGTCAAGGTTGAGAAGAGCGCGCTCATTGAATCGCTCGGGTTGATCGAGAAGGCGATCAAGCTTGATCCCAGTTCTCCGGGAGCCCATGCTCAATTGGCCAACAGCTACCTTCTGTTATGGCGCCATTCCCTGGCGGATGATCCTGACGAGGTGCTGCGCAAAGCGCGAAGCGCCGCAACGCGAGCCATCGAACTCGACAACAACAGTTATTCGAGCCACCAGGTACTGAGTCTGATTTACCTATACGCCGATAAAGACCATGCTCAGGCTCTGGCCTCAATTACCAAAGCGCTCAAGATCAACCCAAACGAGGCCGACCTCATGGTCCGGATGGGCACGCTACTCGGCTTCATGAACCGGGATGTCGAGGCGATTGAATGGATCGAGAAGGCCATGCTTCAAAACCCGCTCCATCCAGCTTGGTACGAATGGAATGCCGGATTCGTCTATGCTGTGGCCGGCGAAAATGAACGTGCGATCATTGAGAGCAAGAAGGCCCTGGCGGTCTACAAGACCAGTGCTTCCATTCGCCGTGTTCTGATCGCTGCGCATGGTCAACTTGGTCAGTGGACCGAGGCCAAGCGCTATGCTTTGGAGATTATTGAGCGTGATCCCCAATTCACACTTTCGACTCACATGCGCAACTCCCCGTTTCAAGATCCAACAGAGCGTCAACACATTTGGAACCTATTCCGCCAAGCCGGCCTGCCGGATTGATTGCCAGACCAGACTTGCTGCTTGCTGTTAACATGTTCAAGCGGGCCGTGTAGCGCGCCAACTCTCGTCGTCATAGGCGGGCTTTTTCAGCAGCAAATGCCCGGAGGAACTGGATAGACCCGCACCTGTTGAGATTACGCTTGATAATCTCGTCGAGGCTCTGCAACAGCCCTGCTGACGTCTTGTTTTTCGCCACCGGATTGCGCTGATATCCCCCGTGGGACAGGAAGTTCGCCGTCGGGACGTTGCGTGCAGGCGGCCGCAGCATTTCCAGCCCACGGCCATAGCCGACCAGATTCATGAGTTCGAGCTTCGCCGCACTGGCATTCCTGTGCCCCTTGCGCTCGGCGACGCTTTTGATCTTCAGGAGCTTCTGGACCTGCAGCATCGGGCCTATGTCACCGTCCAGGTTGAGCGCATGAACTGCAAATCCCTTTTGCGTCTTTGAATAGGCCACATACTGAGCCCAATGAATCTCGTTCTTGCTCTTGTCGATTGCAGAACGCACGTCCCGCACCATCCGGCGCAGAACGGAAGCCTTTTTGCGCAAAAGGACAGCCGCTTTTCCGCTCAGCCGGGAGGCGCGTTTTTCCAGCTGCTTGGCAAAAGCCTCGCCGTTGACGTCGGCAACTACTGCGGAGTTTGGCGCGATCAGCTGCGCGTATCCGATCGCAGTCGAGGCCGCCCTGCCTTTGGGCGGTATCGGCTTGCAGTCATTGTTGATGTTGAATATGCCCGACTGGCGGTTGTAGGGGCCCAGTCCGCCGGTCTCGAGCGCATAGATGCCGACAACCTGCTTCGACGTGAAACCGGCCTTCAGCGCCTGTCTGGCATATCGCCTCAAGAATGTATTCTCGCTCACGCGCTGTGGTTCGAAGCCGTAGAGCTTTTTTGCTGCACGCAGGAAGTCAGCTTCAACGGGAATCGGATTGGGCTTGGGCTTGGCCTTTTTCTGGCCTGTTGAAGGTTTCGCTTTCGGATCAGGGCATTTTGGTCTCGACGGACCCGAGTACGCCGGCGGATGCGAGAGGACATAGTCATCTGCAGCGAGGCCTATCTTCTTTCGCAACTTGGCAGTGCGTTTCTTTCTTTTTTCGTCGATCAGCTTCCAGTATTGCCCGGACGCTGCTGCGAACGTCGATCTGGCCTTGTGATAGGTCGTCCAGGCCGTCTCGCATTTGGTCTGGGCTGACGGCTTATCGCCGCGCGCTTCGAACACAACAACGGCAAGCAACCCGGTCGACAGCACGGCCACCGAAATCCCTCGTCGCTTCATTTTCTGACACCACATTGCCAAGCTGACTCAGATCCAGTTGCCCGTTGCCGCGCACGGCAGAATTCTATTGTCTGTGAAATCCGCCAAAATCGGCCATGTATCTGGCGCCCATCGGTTGAAGCGCCTTTTTCACGGTGTCGTCCGGTGCGCCATAGATCGTGAATTTGGTTGGCTGGGCGCATTCCATGAAGCGGCCGGCAAACTTGGTGCCGAAATTGCCCAGATGCACCATGGTCGAGTCCGAGCTGTCGTAGCGTTCATAGATATGGCACGACGAGCCGTCATCCCCGAGCGACCATTCATAATTCAGGGCGCCGGGCTCATCAGCCTTGGTGGCTGTCACCATCTCCTCCATCAAGGCCTTGAAGGCGTCGGCCTGACCATCTTTGATGGAAACTTCGAGTATCCAGTACACATGATCGCTCATCACAGGGGTCTCTTTCGTTTGCTGCCAGCGTCTCGCAGGAACGAATTAACGCTACCTGGATCCGATTCGGCAATTTTATCATGCGTCCCCGATAGATCAATTTACCGGGAATGCAGGGCGATAGCTTGTACAAAATCGAACTGTCGTCCACGAATACGTCCGGCGCATGGAATGATAAACACAATCAATTGCCATTCGTGAGGCTACCATTCTGACATGATTCCCTGTCGACAATAAAATGGTCGCACTTCTGTTTTTTTGACAACGGATCGGTAGCTTCTACGTAGTTTCTGTTTTTCGCAATTGACGTGCTGATGCCGTCGACGGTTGGCCATTTGCTCACGTTTCCGGTCGTATCGACAAATATCAGGTGTTGCCCGTCGGCGGTGAACACAGCGTCTGTGGCTGCTTTGAGTCCACTGTATCGTGCGGTTGCCATCCGGGCGTCGAGCTGCCAAAGAACCGGCGGTTTTCCATCGGCAACCGTAACCAATCTTGCACCGTCTGTGCTGAAGCTCAGCTTGAGTATGGTACTGCCGAATTCCGGTAAACTGAAATCGGACTGAGTGCCGTCGAGCCCGATTACTTTCGGTTCACTGGCAACATATCCCAGCGCCAGTTTGTCGCCCTTGTGACTCAGCCGCATGCTTATGATCGCATCTGGATAGGGCCCCATCCGTTTGAGTTCCGATCCGTCGTCAACTTTCCTGAGAACCAGCATGCTGGAGGCCCCCGCAGCCGTCCAGATCGATTTGCTGTCAGCAGTGAATGCCAATCCGGTGACCGTTTCGTCAGTCAGTAGACGAACCTCTTCTGCGGTGGCCCGGTTCCATATCCGTGTTGATGGCGGCCCAACAAGAGTGAGCTTTCCGTCGATGAGCGCTGACTTCGCCACTGAGGATGTGGCAAGAAATGCGCCATCCGGGCTAATGGCGGCCAGCGTCACATCGCCCACATGTCCCTCCAGTTGGTAAACCAGCTTGCCCGTTTCCACGTCCCACAATTTGGCTTCGCCGTTTTCAGCGCCGGTCAACAACCACCGGCCATCGGAACTGAATGCCAGGCTCAAGACGATCCCCTTGTGCCCGTACCATGTGGTAGTCTCCGTCAGGTCATCCGTCGCTAAAATCCTTATCGAACCATCCGCCGACCCCACGGCCAGTTGCGTGCCACTGTGGCTGATGGCCAGGCGGGTTGCCACTGCCGCGTATGGGCGAAACTCCTTTGAGGCCGCACTTCTTCCAGCGTGCCAGGTCCGTACGGACGCGTCGCTGGATGCCGTCGCAATCAGGGCGCCGTCTGCACTGAATCCAACGTCCCGTATGTCTTCGTCGTGGCCGTTCAGCACAGCGATCGCAGGCTTGTCCGTGGCACCCCAGAGCCTGGCAGTTCCATCGTCTGAACCTGTGACCAGATGCGGCGCGTTCGGGCTGAATGCAACCGAGGTGACGTCGCCGGTGTGCCCTTTCAGTTCAACAATGGTGTCGCCCGACTTCACACTCCACAGGCGGCCGGTGTTGTCGCGCGAACCGGTGAACACGACTCTTCCGCTCGGGCTGAATTCAACTTCGATCACAGAATCCGTGTGTCCCGTCAGCACGGCTGACGATTCACTGTTTCCCAGATCCCAAAGCCGCGCGGTTTCATCATGGGACCCGGTTACAACAGCGTCGTTTGTCGGACTGAAGTCGACGCTGGTAATGACATCCGTATGACCTTTGAAGATCATCTGGAGTTCTCCTTCGGGCACGCTCCACAACCGGGCCGTCTTGTCGCCCGACCCCGTAAGGATTCTCTTGCTGTCCGGACTGAATACGATGTCTGAAACAGCCCCGGTATGTCCATGCAGAACAGCAATTGTCTCACCGTCCGAAACCCGGGAAATTTTTGCCGTCGAGTCCCGCGCGGCTGTCGCCACATACTTGCCGTCCGGCGTTATCGCGACCCGCCAAACGGTGTCGCCGTGAGAGATCGGTTCGCCGATTTGACTTCCGTCACTCAACTTCCAGATCCGCGCAGTCTTGTCCACAGAACCAGTGACGGCAATTTGGTTTTCGAAGTTGATTGCAGAGCTTGCGATCATGTCGGTGTGCCCCGCCAGTCGCGTCACCGGCTTGCCGGTGTTCAGATCCCAGATACCCGACGTCGAAATTTCGGACTTGTAATCCGTCGCGCCGGTGATCAGGTGCCCGCCCTTAGGGTCAAATGCGGCATCTGAAATGGCCTTGCCGGGAATTCTAATTACGCTGCGCTCCCTGTTGAGAAGCGATGCGGTGTTCATCAGTTCCAGGGCTTTCGGGTCCAGGGGACGGTCGTCGAAAGTGGCGCTCCTGGGCAGGCCCTCCAGCAACAGGGCGACGGCATCTGCATATTTCCCGTCCTGGACATAGGCTTGGGCCGCATTGATCAGGAAGCGGGTTTGCTCGATTTGTGTTTGCAAAAAGCGCTCGTGTGCCGCCTGCCTTTGGTCCAGCGCATACCAGATCAACCCCGTCGAAAGCGCCACCGCAAACAGGCAGGTGGTGGCAACGGTCCGCATTTTGCGCCGCCTGCGTTCCGTTTCACGCCGTTTCAGGTCATCGAATCTCACGCCAAGGATCGATGCCGCAATTCTCAATAGAGCCGAATGTTTGAGCACCCGATCGCTGGTGTCGTCGCGTGGCCTGACGTCGGCAGCAATAGGTTCGCGTACCTCGTCCGACCAGACGATTTCCCCGTCTTCGGATACGCTTTCCGGCACCTTCAGGAGCAGTTCGGGGAAGGCATCGCCCGGTTCACCATCAACCAGAAGTGCAATGATCCGATCACTGCGCCCAAGCGCATGGAAGGTTCTGATTTCCTCGGCTATCCAGCTTGAAGCCGGCGTTTCCTTGGAACAAATCACGATGAGAAATTGTGATTTCTCCAGCGCTGTTTTGATTTCGGAGGAAAGATCGGAGGATGCCGGGATCTCATCCTCGTCTCGAAATGCCTTGCCAAGTTTTGACGGAACCCCGTCTCGTTGCAAAGGCTTGGGCGTGCGGTATGTCTCGAGCGCCGTTAGCAGCCAGGTCGCCCACTTTCGGTCGGTCGCCAAATGGCGGTAACTGATGAATGCTGAATACTCATAATCGTCGACCGGATGTGTCACGTGCCCCACCATAGATGCCCTGCCTGATGTCAATTTAGACGACGAACGCGGTGTTCCTGTCACGTTGTTATTTGGACGTCGAGAACCGGCCGCCAATGGCGCTGTATCCTGAATGTCATCGAATCAAGACATCCTACGCCGTCCGATTTGCTAGTGGCTGAGAATTCAGACCGTTTGATTCATTCAAGCGAAGATGGGAATCGAAGGCCGTTTGAATTTTCGACATAATTCCAAGTACATTGTCCTGTTTTGCACGAGGCTACAACATGAATGTTTCACAGTGTTTCAAAGTCGGCTCGCGTCTGGTTTGCGGTGCCTTGGTGGCGTGCATTCTGGTTGCTCCGTTCCAAAGTCTGGCAAAGGATAGACAATTGGAAAATGACCTGGATGAAGCCTTTAAGGCCGGCGAACTGGATGGGTTGCACAGCGTTCTCGTTCTGCACAGGGGTAAAACTCTTGCTGAACGCTATTACCCAGGCAAGGACGAGCGCTGGGGCGCGCATCTTGGCGTCAGGCAACCCGATGCCGCGAGCCTTCATGATCTGCGTTCCGTCACCAAGAGCATAACCGGCCTGCTCTACGGTATAGCGCTTTCCGAAGGGCTGGTTCCAGGCATCGACCAAAGCCTGGTCGCACAATTCCCTGAATATCCGGACCTCGCCGCCGACCCGGCCCGCGGCAGAATGCTGGTCCGTCACGCCCTGTCCATGAAGCTGGGCACGGAGTGGAACGAGGATTTGCCCTACACAGATCCGCGCAACAGCGAAATTGCCATGGAAAGATCCAGCGACCGCTACCGCTTCGTGCTCGACCGCCCAATGGTCAAGGAACCGGGCAACTGGTGGGATTACAATGGTGGGGCCACGGCGATCATCGGACGTCTGATCGCCAAGGGTGCGAAGATGCCGATCGACGAGTATGCCAAGCGCAAGCTGTTTGCGCCGCTCGGCATCGAAAAATTCGAGTGGATCAAGGGCGGCGACGGTGTGCCGTCGACAGCCTCCGGCCTGAGAATGAACATCCATGACCTGGCCAAGATCGGCCGCTTGGTCCTAAACGATGGTGTTTGGCACGGCAGGCGGATTGTTCCCGCCGACTGGCTCAAGGTCTCGTTCACGCCCCACGCCCACCTGCACAGCGGCATCCGCTACGGCTTTTTCTGGTGGCTCGCCCCCGAGGGTTCGCCGCCGACCTGGGTGGCCGGCATCGGCAATGGCGGTCAGCGACTCATGGTCAGTCCGAACGGGGAGTTGGTCGTGGCCGTGTTCGCCGGCAACTACAACAAGCCCGATGCCTGGAAGGTGCCCGTCAAGGTGATTGCCGAGTTCGTGGTGCCGGCAGTTCGCGGGAAATAGGGCTGCTGCGCTTCGGCTTTCGGAAATGTCGAGTCCACAACCTGACGGAGACTCATTGGCAGTCCGTGGCCAAATGGCACATAAACGGTTCAATCTGAACGCGTAATATGCTGACGCTGAAACGGTAAAATCACGGAGCGGATCACGATGCAATCCCAATGGTCTGATGAGGCAGCACGCGAGGCCGTCGCTCATTACCGGGAACAAGGCGTGTCGGAAGACCTCGCCCTGCGGGTCTACACCACCCGTCTGCTCGGGCGCGATCCCCTGCTTGTGCTTCACGGCGGTGGCAATACCTCGGTCAAGACCCGGCACCGCGATATCCTGGGCGAGGAGCACGATGTGCTGTGTGTCAAGGGCTCCGGCTGGGACATGGGAGAGATCGAACCGGCAGGGCTGCCCGCCGTCAAGCTTAGGGCCTTGCAGAAGGCCCGGACGCTCGACCGCATGTCGGACGAGGACATGGTCAACTTTCAGCGCCTCAATCTGCTCGACAGTGCCTCGCCCAACCCTTCGGTCGAGACCCTTCTGCACGCCTTCCTGCCGCACAAGTATGTCGATCACACACACTCCACTGCCGTTCTGAGCGTGATCGATCAGCCCGACGGCGAGGCCCGTGCCAAGGCGCTTTACGGCGACCGCATGGTCGTCGTGCCCTACGTCATGCCGGGCTTCGATCTGGCCAAGCTTGCGGCCGAAATGTATGACGCCGAGCCGCAAGCGAACGGCCTGATCCTGCACAAGCACGGCATCTTCACTTTCGCGGAGACCGCCCGTGAGGCCTACGAACATATGATCGAGATGGTCACATTGGCGGAGGCACAACTGCCGTCGGGCGGAAACGTCTGGCCTTCTGCGGCTATCTTGCCTGACGACCTGGCGGATGTTTCTGACGTCGCCCCGATCATTCGCGGTGCCTGTGCCGAACCGGGCGAGGGGCGAGACGGCGAGCCCCGGCGGCTTGTCATGGCCTTTCGGTCGGATGACAGGATACTGGCCTATGTCAACGGGACGGACCTTGCCGGCTACAGCCAGCGTGGCGTCGTGACGCCCGATCACATCATCCGTACCAAGAACGTGCCGCTGCTGCTGCCGGCGCCTGCGGTTGGCGGCCTGGACCGTTTTGCCCAGGCCACACAAGACGCCGTTGCGCAGTTTGTCACCGACTACAGGGCATATTTCGACAAACACAATCCCAACGGCCGGACACCCAAGACCCGGCTTGATCCCATGCCACGGGTGGTTCTTGTGCCCGGACTGGGCATGTTCGGACTGGGCAAGACGGCCAAGGATGCAGGCATCGCCGCCGACATCGCAGAAAATGCCATTCGCGTGACGCTGGATGCGCAGGCGCTCGGGACGTTCGAACCGCTGCCAGAACAAGAGCTGTTCGAAATGGAGCACTGGAGCCTGGAACAGGCCAAGCTGGGCAAGGGCGTGGAACCGCCTCTTTCACGCCACGTGGCTGTTGTTACGGGCGGTGCCGGTACAATCGGGGCCGCGACCGCTGCTGCCTTGAAGGCACAAGGCGCCGATGTGGCGGTGCTCGACCTCGACGGCGAGGCCGCCGCCGAAACCGCCTCCGCCGCTGGCGGGCTTGGTCTTGCCTGCGACGTCACGAATCGGGCAAGCGTCGACGGGGCTCTCAATCAAGTCTGCCGTGCCTTCGGCGGTGTCGATATTGTCGTCTCCAACGCGGGTGCTGCCTGGCAGGGCAAGATCGGCGACGTCTCCGATGAACTCCTACGCCGGAGTTTTGAGCTCAACTTTTTTGCCCACCAGAGCGTCGCCCAGGCCGCCGTCGCGATCATGAAGGCGCAAGGCACCGGTGGCACCTTGTTGTTCAACGTCTCGAAGCAGGCGGTCAATCCGGGTCTTGATTTCGGACCCTACGGCTTGCCGAAAGCGGCCCTCATGTCCCTCGTGCGCCAGTATGCGCTGGACCATGCCGCCGACGGCATCCGGTCGTGCGGCGTCAACGCCGACCGGATCCGTTCCGGCCTTCTGACCGACACCTTGATTGCCGAGCGGGCCAGCGCCCGTGGTGTGTCGGAAGCCGATTATCTGGGCGGCAACCTGCTGGGCCGCGAAGTCACGGCCGACGATGTCGCCCGGGCTTTTGTTTCGCTGGCGTTGGCACGAAAAACCACCGGCCACATCGAAACTGTGGACGGTGGCAATATGGCTGCTGCGCTGAGGTGACGGGGCGGGCTGCTGGGTCCCTATCGGATGCCGATTTCCCCGTACGGCTTGTCGTCAATCAAGCGCTGGAAGCCCATGGCGCCCAGGTCGAGTGTCTTGAAGTCGCCGTGGAGCACAAGCTCCGACAAGGCCCGGCCGACCGCGGGCGCGTGCATGATGCCGTGTCCTGAAAATCCGCAGGCCGTGTAAATGTTGTCGTGGCCTCTTGAATACCTGCCGATGATCATGTTGCCGTCAAACAGGTTCTGCGCGTAGTGCCCGCCCCAGCTGCGTTCCAGTTTGAGAGTTTCAAACTTGGGCACCATGGTGGCAACCAGTTCCCAGACCGTGTCTTCGAAATAGTTGGCAAAGTAACCCCGGTCGATGTCCCAGATGAATCCCGGCTCGATGTCCCAGCTTGGCCGTCCGCCGGCAAAACCGTCGCCTTCGGGCCGGAAGAACGCTCCACTGTCGTCCTTGATCAGAGGCAGATCCTCGATTTCGTGGGCGCAATGCCAGAAATGCTGGACCCGGCACATGGGCACGACGGGCAGACGGGCACCTGTCATGGCGGCCACGTCGCCTGCCCAGGCTCCGGCAACGTTGACAAATGTTTCGGCTTTGACTGTCCCACCAGCGGCAAGTGCCGCGTGGGTCACTTTGTTGCCGGCGGCCTCAATTCCCGTGACCCTGTCCTTCACATACCGCACACCAAGGCTCTCGGCCTTTTTGCGGAACCCGATCAACGCGCTGTAGGGATCGATCCAGCCATCTTCTGGCGAGTGGCAGGCCAGCGCCACATCCGCGACACCGACCGAGGGGAAGCGCGCTTGCAACGCCGAAACGTCGAGCAGTTCTGCCGGCACGCCTTCGCCCGACTGTGTCCGGAAATTGTCGGTCAGATCGCCGACACCATCCCTGTTGGTCAGAAACAGATAGCCCTGGCGGCGGAACCTGATGTCGGCGGGGTTGTCCGGCGTTGCCATGGTCTCGTGGAAGCCGGCGTAGAAATCCAGGCTGAACTGGGACATGCGAATGTTCTCGGGGCGGCACATGAGACGTCGCACACCACCGGCCCCGGCCGGTGTTGCCGCCTGAGTGTAAGTCGGGTCCGGTTCGATGACGGCAATATCGCCGGCCATGCCGCTGAGCGCCAGAAAATAGGCCGCCGCACTGCCCATGATGCCGCCGCCGATGAGCACAACGTCGAATTTCATGATGTTCCCTAGTGCTCGGAATCGCAAAGGGAATGATCGGACAGGGCCTGTATCACGTGACAATTGTCTATGTGGCCTGTCTCACAGCCGGACTCAATCCGCTTCAACTCGGTCTCAAGCCGTTTGAGCTTGGCGATCCGGGCGCGCACCGAGGCCAGGTGTTCCTTGGCGATCCGGTGGGCGTTACGACAGGGTTGCTCGGGGTGCGCGCTCAGTTCCGTCAACTCTCGTACCGCCTTGATGGAAAGCCCCAGGTCGCGGGCATGTTTGATGAATGACAGGCGCTCAAGCTGCTGGTTCGTATAGCGCCGCTGATTGCCCGCTGAGCGTTCCGGTTCATCGATCAGCCCCATCTGTTCGTAATAACGGATGGTGGGAATTTTGACGCCCGTGCGCCGAGACAGATCGCCAATGGAGAGCATCGAAAGAAACCTCTTGAACCTCTAGTTACTAGAGAGACTATATATTGTTGAGAAGCGGAACAAGAGGCAAAGACATGAGCGCATCCTGCGGCCATCACCACGGATCCTTTGACGGCGTGTCCGATGACTACAAGCGGCGCTTGTGGGTGGTCATCGCCCTGAATGCCGGCATGTTCGCCGTTGAAATGACGGCGGGCAGGCTCGCACAGTCCCAGGCGCTGCAGGCCGACGCCCTGGATTTTTTCGGCGACGCCCTGACCTACGGCATATCGCTTGCCGTCATCGGTGCTTCGGTTGCAATCAGAACACGGGCAGCCCTTGCAAAGGGCATAAGCCTGCTCCTGATGGGACTGTGGGTGTTTGGTTCGACCGTCTACCAGGTGTTTGTGGCCGGCGTTCCCCAGGCGGAAGTCATGGGTGTCATCGGATTTCTGGCTCTGGCCGCCAACCTGGCCAGTGTCTTGTTGCTGGTCCGCTACAAGGACGGCGATGCCAACGTCCGCTCGGTCTGGTTATGCTCGCGAAACGATGCCATCGGCAATGTCGCTGTCATGATTGCAGCCCTGGGCGTCTGGGGGACGGCGACCGGCTGGCCTGATCTCATCGTCGCAACTATCATGGCAGGGCTGTTTCTGTCATCGGCGATCCAGATCATGACCCAGGCTTACCGAGAATCGCGGGGAGCCCAGACGTGACGGTCAATTCGACGACAGATGCAATGGCTGTCCGCCGGTACGCCGACGGAGATGAGGACCAGGTGCGTGAGCTTTTCATCGCTGTAAACCGGTTGCTTGCCCCGCCCGAACTGGCATCCGTGTTCGAGCACTATATCGAGCAGTCGCTCGCAGACGAAATAGCACGGATACCAGAATACTATGCTGAACACGGAGGCAGTTTCTGGGTGGCGGAGGTGGGCGACAGGATTGTTGGTATGTATGGGCTGGAGCGCCGCAGTGAGAGATCCATGGAGTTGCGGCGCATGTATGTGGACCCCGCCTGGAGGCGACGTGGCATTGCCGGACGACTGCTGCAGTCGGCAGAAGATAACTGCCGCGTTCACGGGTTTGCCACACTGGAACTCTCGACGTCGGAACTGCAACAGGCGGCTTTGACATTTTATCGAAACGCGGAGTATCGCCTGGTCCGGGAGGAGGTGGCGGCGCAGGCCACCAACAAGACAATTGGAGGCGGGGTCCGGCGTTACTACTTCGAGAAGGATCTGTGAACCGGCAGTTGGGTCCGTTTGTCTGTCCCACGCCGATTGCGTCTGCCTGACCATTTGTTACTGTGGGACCGGGTCTGCACCAGTTCGAACATCGCGAATGCCACGACGGGAAGAGAAGATCTTGTGAGCAAGTCGGCAATTGGAGTCATCTGGGGACTGGCTTTCGTGTTGCTGGAAGCCACCCAGTTCGTTTACTTCGGCGGCCTTTTTCAGCTCATGAGTTCGTTTGTTTTCGGGTTTCTGGTTTTCGGAATCATAACCCTTGTGTTTGTCGGCTGGGCGGCGGCAAGGACCCCCGAACAACTGAAGATCGCCTTTGCCAATCCTGGCTCCCTGATTGCCGTCAATGTCTGTGCGACACTTGCGGTCGGCGCCTATCTGATGTCGGTTCAATTGATCGAGCCGGCGGCCGCCTACACGATCTCATCGGGCATGATGCCCGTGACCGCCTATCTGGCCTACCGCTTCGGGGTCCGTGAAGGCGAACCGATGCGCAATGCGACTGAAGCCCTCGGCAATCTGTTTCTGTTTGCCGGCGTGGTTTATCTTGCCGCCGTCACACTCTCCGGGTTGTCGGGATTCGTGCGCGGCGACACGAGTGTTGCGTTTATGGGTGTGGCACTTGCCATCACCGACGGCGTACTGTTCACCTGGGTGCTGATCTACTGCCAGAGATTGAACCGGGCGGGCGTCAGCCCCGGTGCCGTCTTCGGCTTAAGGTTTCCCCTGTACGTCTTGTTCACTGGCACGATTGCCGCTGTCGGAATCGGCCAGAAAGCCGCTCTCTCAACATCTGATATTGCAATCTTCGTGGCCTTCGGGTTGGCCCTGACCGTCCCGCCGCTTTACGCCCTGCAGAAGGCGGTTTCACTGGTCTCCACCATGACAATCAGCGCCCTGACGGCATTGGGGCCGTTCGTGATCTTCGGCCTCCAGATTATCGAGGGTCGCGTCGAATACGCACCAGCGACCCTCATTGGCCTCGCGCTCTATTTTGTCGGAGCACTGCTTACCGCGTTCGGTGCGGTCAAGGCGACGGTAGGAGACAGGGGGTCTGTCACCAGCGGTTGATGGCGCACAACATTCACTGCACCAATCCGGCTTTCCGAAGTCCCTCGGTCAGGTGTTCGTTTGACGCCGGATCCACATAGATGTTCCAGTGCGTTCGCTTTTCCATGAAGCCGGGGTGCAATGCATCACACTGGCGGGCCGCTTCACACGCCTCCTCAACCCGGTCGAGGTGTCCCAGGCAGATCGCCAGTACATGGTAAGTGTGTGGATGATCCGGTTTGCGGCGGATGGACTCCCGCAGGTAACCCATCGCCTTGTCATAATCCCGTGCGTTTACATACGCCCGTGCCAGCTGGACAAAGTAGATGTGAGCGTGCGGGTCGCGCGGGTTGAGTTCAAGGGACGATTCAAGAAGTGGAATGCCTTCGGTTGGCGAGCCGACGATGTCGAGACGATTGCCAAGAGCAAATCGTGCCTGAACGTTGCTCGGGTTGAGTTCTGTCGCTGTCCGCGTTGCCGCAATAGATAACTCGTGTTGATTCAGCCAGATATACGCACCGCCCAGGGCCAGGTGAGCCAGTGCTGAACTGTCGTCGAGGTCAACTGCCTTTCGGGCGGTTGATAGAGAGTCTTGCTCCAAATTGGCTCGGTCTCCGGCAAAATCGAAAAGCATCTCCCGCTGGTACGTAAGAGACAGTCCGGCGTAGGCGTCGCCATAATTGGCATCGAGTTCGATTGCCTTCTGATACAATTCACGGGCACGCTTGTTGTCGTCGGGTGTCAGCAGATGAGACAAGGCTCTGGCCCGCAAATAATAATCCCATGCACTGAGGTTCGAGGACCGTTCGGTTTCCGCCTTGTTGCGCTCCGCCTTCTCCATCTCCGGTTCGACGAGCGTTACAATCTGCCGGGTAATGTCATCCTGGATCTGGAAGATATCGTCAAGCGAGCCGTCAAATTTGTCGGCCCACAGATGATGGCCGGACTCGGCATCGCTCAGCTGAGACGTGACACGCACACGATTTCCGCTTTTGCGAACGCTGCCTTCAATTATATAGCGGGCTGAAAGTTCTCTTGCGATCTCACGCACATCACGGGACTGCCCCCTGTAGGCAAAACTTGAATTGCGCGCAATCACGGGGAATGAACGCCAGGCCGACAGCAAGGTGATTATATCCTCGCTAAGGCCATCGCTAAAATATTGCTGTTCGGGGTCTTGCGACAGATTGTCGAACGGCAGGACGGCAACTGCGGGCTGCGTGTTGTTGCGGTTTTCGGCAACCGGCATCGAAGGCCTGTCCTGAAGGTCGATGAAGTAGGCACGAACCGGGCGTGCGATGTTCTTGACCTGCTGTTCGCCTATTTCAAGAAAAGTCAGATCGAGCTTGTC
The DNA here is from genome assembly GCA_021775805.1 of Alphaproteobacteria bacterium. Taxonomy (GTDB): domain Bacteria; phylum Pseudomonadota; class Alphaproteobacteria; order Rhizobiales; family JAJFHC01; genus JAJFHC01. Next base: position 80,243 of record JAJFHD010000120.1, read on the forward strand.
GCTTACCTCATCGTGTACCTTGCCCGAAATGCAGATGCCGCCGGGTTCCGCCAGGCCTTCAAGCCGTGCAGCGATGTTGACGCCGTCACCCAGAATGTCTTCGCCGTCAATCACGATGTCGCCAAGATTCACGCCAATGCGATAGGCAATTCGCTCGTCGGACGGTGAGGACGAGGCTCGCTCGTTGATGGCATTCTGCACATCGATCGCGCAGAGAACGGCATCGACGGCGCTGGCGAACTCGACCAGGATGCCATCGCCCATCAGTTTGACCACACGGCCGCCATACTCCTCGATCTTTGGATTGAAAACATCGTCGAGGCTTTCCCGCAGCCGGGAAATCGTGCCGACTTCATCCAGGCCCATCAGGCGGCTGTAACCAACCATGTCGGCCGCCAGGATAGCGGCAAGGCGACGGCTGGCTCTGGCTTTATCCACCGGGCATGTTCCTCCCCAAGATCAGGTTCAAAGCGTACAGGAATCGTTACCTGCGCACCACTCAAACGTGTTTTGAAGAACAGGGCAGCAAGGGGGTCGCGTCAACAGGCGATGTTCATGTTTTTGTGTAGACGCATATCCAGTGGCGCAGGCTGGCGTACTGTTCGGAGAATGGGTAGGTCCTGAATGGCTCGGTCTTTTCCTTCAGCACCCATGCACGGCTGCGCTCGAGCGATGCAATCTTCTCCCCGAAACCGCTCTCGTCGATTGCGATCTGGGAGATAGAAAAGATGATCGGAGCGCCGGGTTTTGCCAGCGTCAGCATGCCGTCGAGGGATTCGGGCGGTGCGTGGCCATGGGTCAGGACGCCGGCTGCCGTTACGGCGTCGAAGCTCTCTTCGGGCAGATTGATTGTGGACCCGAGCAGCATGTTGTGAAGCTCTGCGTAACAGTTCTTCGACCTTGCGATTTCCAGCATGCCGTCGGACGGATCGATACCGACGATGTTCGAATGGCCGAGCAGGCTCATGATCTGTGCCAGATTGCCCGTGCCGCAACCGCCATCCAGAATCCGGGCACGGGGGTCGGGCACATGGCGCCCGACCATGCCGATCATGAGGGCGATATAGGGGTTCCCCGACGCCCACAGGTTCTGGTCGTAGTCTCTGGCCCAATCGTCGTAGATCGTGTCGAGTTTCCCGCGGTCGCCACCGGAATGGTAGACTGCGTCCAACCGTTCTTCCAGATCGCCGGACAAGACTTGCCTCCGTAGCTGCCTGCGGAATTACGGCTCGACCAGGTCAGACAGAGGACCGGGCCCCGCCCGGCCCTCTGTTTTCAACAAACCCTGGCGGTTACTCAATGACGCCTGCGGTTGCGTCTGACGTGGCGCCGCCTGTCATGGCGCCTTGGCTTGTGATACCGCGCTTTCCGGTGCCGATCCTTCCGGCGGTACCGGGACCGGTGGTGCCGGCGTTTGGAAAATCGGGCTTTGCGATATCTGCGTTTCCTGTAGCGGGGCCGGTGGTGAGATGGCTTGCGCCGCCGCGGTTTTCGGCGGGGCGGTTCGCGGCGCGGTGGCTTGCGAGGCCCAAATGTGGCTTCCGCCGGTGACGTGAGGCTCAGACCCGCCACAACAGCCGCTGCTGCGACCAACCCGCCCGATAAAAACACACGGCGGCTCGTATCGACTGGGGCGGTGGCATTGTCTGCAACCGGTTCAAGTCTGGCGGTAATCCAGTGAACAATCCGCCAGAACAAATTTTCCGACTCTTCCTTCATGGGACGAGGGATCCTTTCAACAGGGCCTCCATGTGCCGCAGAACAATTATTAACGATTTGTTAACAAATATCAAATCGGCGGCGTCGACGATCAAACGAAGGGCTTTGCTTCGCCCCAGATTCGCCGAACTCATTCCATTGAATGGAGGTGCTTGCCGTGGGCCGGCCGAAACCCAATATTCACCGAGTAACCCTGTGAATAACGAGGTACAACCGCCGTCATGACAAAAGAGCTTCAGTACCAGTTGCGGATATCGATGGAGCCGGAATTCGCCCGGCACGCACGGCAGAATCCCGAAGACGCCAACCTCGAACCGCTCCCGGAAATCCTGAGGAAGCATGACGCGACGCTGAAATGCCAGTTCGACGCATTTGCGGATTATGTTGCGGAAGCAGAAATCGAGGGTGTCGACGGGTACCCGCTTTATGAATGGACCCGGGCAACGATCGAGGATCCGGCCAAGCAGGAGAAATACACCAAGTCGTTCACCCTCTATGTTGATGGAGATCAGGTCTACTCGAGGGAAAAGGCGGATGCATTGATGGCCGATCTTGGACCCCTGGTGGGCGGATCGGTCGTGGCGACCCTGGACCGCTACGACACCAATCCGGCAAACAGTCCCCAGCCGCCGGAAAAGTTCAGGAAACCCTGACTGTTCTTTGATTCAATGCGTCTGAATGATTTACTGTCAAGTCGTGGATCAACTGGCGGGCGCTGTTTGCGGCGCCGCTAAGACCAGACCGGGCGAGGGGGCCGAGGCGCTATGGCAATTCCTGAAGACGTCATGGGTGACGTGTGGCCGCAGGCGGTGCCTGGCAGCGAGGGCGCCGATTACGGCTCGGTCAGTTTCTCGCCGGCTGGGGCTTTTGCTGTCCGCAGTTTCCAGACGTTTTCACTCACATACACAGTCGGAGGGTACGGACTCGATGACACCGGTGCCATCAAGGTCGTCCATAACTTCACCAATGACGGAGGCAGGCTTCAGTTCGACGACCCGTCGGCGATGAACTACGTCACCGCCAGCACATCGAACGGCGCGAGGTTGCGGCTCTACTGGGAACCCTACGGTCACCAGCGGCCCTGGAACAAGGCACTGAGGGTGAGTGTCGAGGGCGGCTACATGCGCTGTGGCGACACCATAACAATCGTATACGGCGACCGGTCGGGCGGGTCGCCTGGCTACAGGTTGCAGACTTTTTGCGAGTCATCGTTCGTTTTCAAGGTCCTTGTCGATCCTTGTGCAACCGGCCATTTCCTGCCCCTGCCGCAGTCTCCGTCGATTTCGGTGGTTGCCGGAAAACCTCATCTGTGGAAAGCGGTGCTGCCCAGCCTGCGGCGGCCGGGCGAGACCTTTTCGCTGGGGCTCAAGGCCGAGGATCTGTGGGGCAACCCGACCGGCGAATTCGACGGCCGCTTGTTGCTCGAGGCCTCTGAAGCCATCGAAGGACAGCCGGAGTTCGTCGACGCCGTAGCCGGCAATCGTGCGATGACAATCGGCGGTCTGAAGTGCGATCGGGAAGGGGTTGTTCGAATCAGGCTTCTCGATCAGGACCGCAACACGCTTGCATGTTCCAATCCGTTGGTAATCCAGAACGGGCCGGTCTCGGCATTCTGGGGCGATCTGCACGGCCAGAGCGGCGAGACCGTCGGGATCAACCCGATCAGGGAGTATTTCGAGTTCGCCCGCGACCTGGCATTTCTGGATGTGACCAGCCATCAGGCCAATGACTTTCAGGTCAAGAACAGTTTCTGGTCTCAGATCAACGCCCTGTCGAGGAAACTGGACGTTGCGGGCGAGTTTGTCGTCTTCCCCGGTTACGAATGGTCGGGCAATACCCCGGTAGGCGGCGATCACAACGTTTTTTTTCGCCATGAAGACCGCCAGATCAGGCGGTCGTCCCACGCTCTTCTGGCCGACCGGAGCGACATCGGCACCGATGTGGCGACGTCCGGACAACTGTTTGATGCGTTGCAGGGGGAAGACTGCGTCGTCTATGCCCATGTCGGGGGCAGGCCTGCCGACATCTCCCTCGCCCACGATCCGTTGCTGCGCACGGCGGTCGAGGTTCACTCCGATTGGGGCACCTTCGAGTGGATCATGACGGACAGCTTCGATCTTGGATACCGTGTCGGGCTGGTTTGCAACAGCGACGGACATAAGGGCAGACCCGGCGCCAGTTACCCCGGTGCCTCCGAGTTTGGCGCGTTTGGCGGGCTGACCTGTTTTCTGACCGGCGAGCTTTCCCGGGACGCGATTTTCGAATGCCTTCGTCGCCGCCATCACTACGGCACCACAGGATGCCGGATGCACGTGGATGTCAGGGCGAGTTTCAAAGGAGTGGGATACTTGTATACGCGTGATCCGCGCCACCACGACGTGGAACCGGTCGAAGTCGCAGAGATCATCATGGGTGACATTGCCCGAACCGGTGACGATTGCATCGGGTTGAACGTGAATGTCGTCGCCCACGCCCCGGTAGAGCGCATCGATGTGCTCAACGGTGCCGACACCGTTGCAACAGTGCGGGGCTATGACGAGGCCGAACTCGGCAACCGCATCAGGGTAATCTGGCAAGGGGCGGAGTACCGTGGCCGCGGCCGCCAGACATCGTGGCGGGGCGACGCCCGGTTCAGCGGCGCCTCCGTCACCCGGTTTGAAAAGGTCAACGCCTGGAATCCCGAGCGGCACCTGGCTCTCGAAGGCGATGATGCCGTTTCGTTCGACACGATTACAACGGGAAACTTTGGCGGTTTCGATGTCTGGCTGGACGAAGGGCCTGACGCGGAACTGAGGATTGAGACCGGACATGTGTCCGGCAAAATTGACCTCAAGAAGGTTGGCCTGGAAGATCACATCCTCGATGCCGGCGGCCTTGACCGCAGGATCCGCATCTTCCGTCTGCCGGATGTGCAGAGTCGGTCAACCATCTCGACCTCCGTGTCATTGCCCTTGAAGGCCCTTGGGGATAACCAGATCTGGATTCGGGTAACGACTGAAGACGGCTACAACGCGTGGTCAAGCCCGATGTTTGTTTTCAGAGAACCGGTGTGACGGCCTGCCAGAGACATTATTGTCCACGATGGTGTCACATAAGGCCTGAATCGCTTTAGGATAATGTCGTACAGCCGGGGCAGCCGGCGGTTATCCCAAAATGGCCACATTCGCCCCCCATCTGGACGAAACAGCCGCTCGTCAATCCTGTGTATCGCGTATTCCGTATCTAGGAGAGTCCGTTGAAGAAATTCACCCGCAGGTCATTGCTGCTTGGCACCGGAGCGTCCGTGGGCGTTGCCGTATCGCGGTATCTGTCGAACGAAGATATTCCTCACGGCCGATGGTTTCCATCACCAGAAGATACGCCATCGAAGCTCGTTCTGAATGACGCCAGTCTGTTGAATCCCACAAAAGTCGCCAAACACCTGGTCGTGAATGACGACCCCGGCGAAAAGCTTGTGACGGCCCTGAGGTCGGAACTGAACGAGGCGAGGGCCGCCCGGCGCCCGTTTGTCGCCAGTGCGGCACGTCATTCCATGGGGGCCCAGAGCCTTGCGGAGGGCGGATCTGCGGTAACGCTCGACCAGAACTGGCTTGAACCGGATACGGCGTCCGGGACCTACCGGGTCGCCGCCGGCATGCGCTGGAATCAGGTGATCGCTCAGCTGGACAAGATCGGGTTCTCGCCCAAGGTCATGCAGTCGAACAACGACTTCGGTGTCGCCAGTACGTTTTCCGTCAACGCTCATGGCTGGCCCGTGCCCTGGAGCGCCTTCGGCAGCACTGTCCGGTCGCTTCGGCTGATGCAGGCAGATGGAGAGATGGTAACCTGTTCGCGGTCGGAGAATGCGGACCTTTTTGCCATGACCATGGGCGGCTACGGCCTGACGGGCGTGATCACCGACCTTGACGTCGAGATGGAGCGCAATGCACGGCTGACACCGACATACGAGATCATGCCGGCCAAGAGCTTTGGCATCAAGCTGGTTGCCGCCCTCAAGGACGATCCGAAAATCCAGATGGCCTATGGACGCCTGGACGTGACGATCGACGGGTTTTTCGATGAAGCCCTGATGATCACGTACACGCCGTCCGCCGATCAGCAGGAACTGCCGCCGGCCTCAGGTTCCGGCTTTCTGAGCAAGGCCGCGGGCCACGTCTTCCGCCGGCAGGTCGGGTCCGACCGTGTCAAGGGTCTGCGCTGGTATGTTGAAAAACACATCGGACCGCGGGTTGCCCCCGAAGCCGTCACCCGCAACAGCCTGATCAACGAACCGGTGGCCACCCTCGATGACGGCGATCCCAAACGGACCGATATCCTGCATGAGTATTTTGTGTCGCCCTATCGGTTTGCCGGCTTTATCGAGGCCTGCCAGGACGTCATTCCGTCGTCCTATCAGCAGTTGCTGAACATCACGCTTCGCTATGTCGACACCGACAAGGACAGCGTCCTGGCTTATGCCGGCGAGCCCCGCATCGCGGCGGTTATGCTGTTCTCCCAGGAAATGTCCGTGCGCGGAGAACACGATATGGCGCGCATGACCCAGGCACTCATAGATCGCACCCTGGAACTGGACGGCTCATACTATCTGCCCTATCGCCTGCATGCCACCGATGCTCAGTTTCAGCGCGCCTACAGCCGCGCCCCGGAGTTCGTCAGCCGCAAACGCGCGCTCGACCCCGGGCTGGTTTTCCGCAACGCGCTGTGGGACCGCTACATGGCAAAACTGTAAACCGGGGGACCACCACCATGACCACACTGCGATGGATTGCCGTTGGCTACGCATTCGCGCTGCTCGCCGCCGCCAGCCTCAATTACATTCCCGGCCTGACCGATGCCGAGGGCCGGGCATTCGGCATCTTTGCGCTCGATATTTTTGACGACCTGCTGCATGTGGCATCTGCGGTTTGGGCCTGTGTCGCCGCCTTTCTGTCTCACCGGGCGTCGCGTGTCTTCCTGCTCTATTTCGGCATCCTGTATTTCGCAGACGGTTTGATGGGGCTGGTCACTGGCTCGGGATATCTCGATCTGGGCATAATCAATTATGGCGTTCTCGATCTGCCGTTCGTCTTCAAGGTCATGGCCAACCTGCCGCATCTGGCCCTGGGCGGATTTGCCATGGCATCGGTATATTTGTTCGGCAAGGAGGCCTGACCGTGCGGTTGATATGGCGTCTGATAAAGTGGGGCGTGACGGCCACCGTGCTTCTGATCGTCGTATCGGCGCTGCCCATTGCCTACATCGAGGCCGCGTGCCGTCAGGAACCGGCTCAGGCCGACTACCGGCCGGTCATTACCGACAAGAAGTTCCAGCGCGCCGAAGCCAACAGCTATCTGACCTATCCCGAGTGGCACATCGTCTACGCTTACGAAGGACTGGCGAAAGTGCTGGAGACCGGCGATGAGCATGCCTTTGGCTATGTCTCCAGCGTGCATGATTTCTGGAGTGCCTTCTGCGATCTGAATCGCATGGCCAACAGACATGGCGGCGGAGACTTCGAGACGCGCGTGACGATCCACACCATCGGCGTGAGTTTTACCCTCGAAATGATCATGAAGGGGCTTTACGAGGAAACCGTCGGCCGCCTGTTTGCAATCGTGCGCGGCCCCGAAAAGAGCCCGCAGGACGCCTATGCCGCCGAGATGGCGGCGGACTATGCGACGTTTCTGCAGCAGGTGCCCTGGTACAAGTACGATTTCAACAACGCTGTCGCCGAATTGTGGAAACGGCCGCTCGCCGACCCGGTGCGCGGCTGGGAACGCAGGCTGGCTCTCGCCGGCGAGTGGAAGGCAAAGGCCGGTTATGCGAAAATCATAGCCGGCGCGGTTGCCGCAACCGGTGTGGCTCAGACCCGCATCCGGACGGTCGTGGAAGGACTGTCGCCGGAAGTGCTCGCGGCGATGCCGGAGGTCGATGTCGTGACGGCGGCGCAGGATCAGGTTGTTATCGAAACGCCGCGCTATCGCAGGTTCACCCATATCCTGCAAAAGATTGCCGCGGACGGCGGGCAGGTGGTTGAAATTGCCGGCAATGACGACATCATGCTGTCCGTCATCGCAGCACCTGGAACCGGACCATTGACGCTGAAACACGGGACGCGGATCTCGACGGTCGGTCGGGATGGCTATGACGACAGCCGCATTCTCGTCGGCGTGAAGGTTAAAGATCTGGCGCCCCTGTTGCGCGAACTCCAGACAAACGATCAGGCGCTTGAGCACATCTATGACTATTGAACGCGCCCGAGGCAGTGGTCCGCTATTGAGCAGGCTTTTGCGGGGAGCGGGCGTGCTGTCGGCTTTGGTCGTCGGCTGGTTCGGCACGATGGCGGGCGTCATGCTGGTCACCGACATCGCGCCTGCGGCACTGGCCATCGTTCCCGATGTCAGAACCCTGGGCAGGTTATCTCCCGACATCAAGTTTGTGCGCAGCGGCCGGCATGTGCTGGTGGTCTCGAGCACCGGATCCGGTTACGTCAGGCAACTCTATCGTGCGGGCGCGTGGCTGGTTCTGCCGGCCCTGAAAAGTGGCTGCCTCGATCTTGCGGCCATCTCCAGGGCAACCGGCTTGCCATCGCCGGCGGCAGGCAGAAAGCCGGCCGGCGGCTCGACTTGACCAGCGTTCAAAGCGCTTCGCGTTTGATCGTATGCATGAACACAATGCAAGGCTGCACATTGCCCTCAAAGCTGCGCTGCAGCCTGACAGCCGGGAGAGTGTCCGGATGTCAGGCTTGAGTTTCCGTTGGTGATGGATTCGCGCACCGTCTGAATTTACTGTCAGGCCATCGCCGCGCGCAGGCTCGCGAGGTGTTCATCCCAACCGGAATCGAGCGACATCAGGAGGCCGAGTGCCGCGCCACTCGCGGCGGCTCCCACGCCCTCATGCGTCAGTGAAAGCCTTGTCCCGCCATGAACCTCTTCCAGTTTCCAGGTTACCGTCGTCATGGCGCCATCGAGCGGCTTGACCGTAAAGGACCAGACAAGCAGAGATGGTCTGACCATGTGCAGGACCGTGCCCCAGCAGATTTTTGCGGTTGAACCGTCTTCCTGTGTCTTGATCAGCGCGTAAGGCTTGCCGTCCTCAAGATCGGCGTCGGCCGGGTGAAACCACAGGCCCAGTTTGTCCTTTTCCGTGAGGAACGACCACACGGTTTCACGAGAAGCAGCAAAGAAAGCGGTTTTGGCGAGGGTGTCATCGGTCATTCTGTTGTTTTTCCTGTTGTTTGTTTTCAGTGTGGTTTTCAATTGCGTCGCCCAGTCCGGCAAGGCGTTCGTCCCAGAACCGGTCGAAATAGGCCAGCCACTCGGCGGCGGACTTCAGGCCGGCAGGTTCAAGCCGGTTGATGCGCTCACGGCCCCTGGTGTGCACCGAGATCAGGGCGCCTTCCTCCAGAATGGTCAGGTGTTTCTTGATCGCGCCGCGGGTCATGTCGAAGCGCGCGCAAACCGCGCCAATCGTCATGTCTCCTGCGCTCAGGTGCCTGAGGATCTGACGCCTGGTCGGATCCGCAAGCGCTCTGAACGCACCGTGCTCGGCGGTAATCATTCGAGGACCTCACTATGTTGTTCGGCTTTGTTGTCAGTCTGGAAGGCGAGGTTTGAGCGTCGCATGATTCATCCAATATAATACCTTTTAGTATTGCGATTAATAACACCAAAAGGTATCATGTCAAGCGTTTTCGGCGCCGGCTCTGTGGCGGAAACCATCGGCCAACGCTCTTGAGCTGGAGGCGCTGCCATGCGTTCGCGCCGGTGGCGAAGTCGTCGATGATGCATGGGCAACCGGCTCGATGCTCAGTCAGCAAATAAGCGGTGAAGGGGTCAGGGCATATCTCGGTTGGGTGCCGATTTTTCCAGGTATTTTGCCTGCAGTCGGGTAAAATCGGAGACGGGACCCGATCCAGAACGAGGACAGGAGAATTCAATGCGGAAGTTTGAACCGGGCGAGCGGCGTGTCGCCAACATCCATACTGAACCATACACGCCGTTTTACGGCGACGGCCAACCGGCAACCGGCGAGGACGTTCTCCAGGTCAACCCGCACAACCAGACCGGCGTCGGATTTCACGTCTACCGTATGGCGCCGGGCACGACCACCACGCCCCATGTCCATACCGGCGACGAGGAGTTCCTCGTTCTGGAAGGCGAAGTCGTCGACAATGACGGATATGTCTACCGGGCAGGCGACCTGGTGTGGCTGAAGCAGGGAACCCAGCACTCCTCTCACGCGAAGGACGGCGCGTTGCTCGCGGTCTACATCCCGACCGCTGAGAAGGCCTTGACGTAGGTCGCCATCAAACACCGCAGCCCGGTGGACGTCTAACCCGGGTCAGATTCCACGGCCAGGTGCTTTAGAGGCAGGATCGACCAGGGCTTTATGGTCTGGCCCACTATGCTGCTCTGGATGTCCTTGACGCCTTCGATGCCGCCGACCTTTCTGGCGAGTTTCGAGTAGCTCGGCATGTTTCGCGCAACGGCGTGCACGATGTAGTCGGTTGCGCCGGACGTTTCGAAACACGACAGAACTTCGGGCATGTTCACAACTGCCTGTTCGAAGGGCACGGGTTCGCCTTCGCCGTATCGCTCCGTCCTGACCTGAATGAGGGCCTGGATATCATACCCGACCGAGTCTGGAGAGACGACGGTCAGAGTGGACTGTATGACCCCGAATTCCTTCAATCTGCGCACCCGTCTCAGGCATGGCGACGGCGAAAGCGCGATGCGTTCCGATAGCGCCACATTGGACATCAGGGCATCCTCCTGAAGCGCTTCGAGAATCTTCAGATCATATCGATCAATTGTCAATCTTGGCATATCCAGCAACCTGTTGAGACTCAAAGTAGCAATAATTGCGCAAAACTACGACACAACTGGGCGAATCCGCAAGGACATGTCCTCTGGACTTGCGTTAGAACTAATCTCCAGACGATGCCGAAGACGGTTAATGTGAAGACTCAATTGGGGAGGAAACCATGATTGAGGAATACAAAAGACAGGGTTTTGCATTTCGTTCGGCCCTGCTTCATACCGAGGAGGTCGGGGTTCTTAATGACGAAATTGACCGGCTTCTGGAGCAACCGGACGACGGCACCAAATTCATTCGCGAGAAAGACGGCCGGACTGTGCGCTCCGTGGTCAATCCGCAACTGTGGAACGATCTCTTCGCGCAACTGGTACGCAATCCAAAACTGCTTGCGGCGGTCGAGGAACTCGTCGGCGAACCCGTCTATGCATGGCAGATGGCGGTCAACTGCAAAATGGCTTTCAGCGGCGACGCCTGGTTTTGGCATCAGGACTATCCGGCCTATTACAAGGACGATCACATTCCCGAGCCTCGCATGGTCAATGCCCTGATCTTCCTCGATGAGGTCAACACGCTCAACGGGCCGCTGATGCTGGTGCCCGGTTCCCATGAATTGAACGTCGATGTTCCCGAACAGTCCGACGGCGGAACGTCGTACGAGTTTCGTTACGCGACCCGCGATGTCATCGAAACCGAAGTCCGCCGGGCCGGCATTGCCGCGCCCACGGGCCCGCGCGGATCCGTCATCTTCATGAACGTCAATACCCTGCATGGCTCCACGGGAAACATGTCGCCCTTTCCGCGACGCATGATCACGCTCACCTACAACGCCATGTCGAACAAGGCGACGCGCCGCAGTGTCCGGCCCGATCACATCGTCCCCGACGACCGTGACGTCGAGGCCCTTGAGGCACTCCCCGCCGGCGTGCCGGCCGGATCTGGTCTGGACTGCGCGCCGGCAGACCTTCATGCGCTGGCGCGGCCGCTTTGGTCCGATATCGACCTGGGCGCGATCACGCACAACATTGAGGTGATCAGGAAGATGGCCGGGCGGCCGGTCCAGCTGATCGTGCCCGTAAAGGCCAACGCCTACGGCCATGGCATTGTCGAGGTGGCCCGGCACCTGGAACGCATCGGGGTCGAGGGCATTGCCACGGCCAACGCCGATGACGCGGTCGCCGTGCGGCAGGCCGGTGTCCGGCTGCCGATCGTGCTCTACGGGGCGCAGTTGCCGGACGGCAACGAATTTCTCCTGGAGCATGACCTGACACCTACCGTCTATTCACGGGCGGGTGTGGATGCCCTGGCCGCACTGGCAGAACGCACCGGCCAGGACATCAATGTCCATGTCAAGGTAGACTCCGGCTTCGGGCGGATCGGCGTCCGTCTCGACGAGGCGGAAGCCTTCGTCCGGGACGTGCTGGCACGCCCCGGTCTGGAACTCGAAGGCCTCTACACGCACATCCCCTTTGGCGACGCGGACGGCGAAGCCTGGTCGCGGCGGCGACTGGCGGCATTTGCAGAGCTTGTCGCCAGGATTGAGAGCGACAATGGCATCAGAATTCGCTTTACCCAGGGCGCGGCCAGTGCAGTCTTCATCAGGTCTTTCCCCGATAGTCTCAACACCCTGTCGCCGGGACACCTGGTATATGGACTGTCACCGATCCCGGAACTGCAGGTTGGTGATTTCGGTTTGCGCCGGGCACTGCGGTCACTGCGGTCACGGCTCATCCATGTCGGGGAGCGACGCCGGGGAGATGACCTTTGCGGAACCGGTCCGGACGGCTTGAGCCAGGATGGCAAAGCCGGGATCACTCTCCTCGGCATGGACAACGGGTATCGGCCGGCAACACCGGGCAAGACGGCGACAGTGCTGTGCAGAGGCGCGCGCTGCGAGGTTCTTCTCGTCACGGCGGAATATGTCACGATCGACCTGTCGAATGTTCCCGACGCCGAGTTGGGCGATGTCGTGACGATCATCGGCGAAGACGGATCGGACCATATCAGTTTCGAAGAGGTGGCGGAAACCCAGGCGGTGCCCAACGCCGTCTATTGGCTGGTCGGACTGAAGAACATCAAGCACCGCTATCATTGTTGAAGCGTTTCGCGTTTGATTGTGCGCATCAACTGACTTCGCGGCTACGCGATGTCCTTAAAAACTGTCATGCACGTGCTTGACGCGTGCATCTCCAGAGCTGCAACGCTGGAGGTCCTCGTGTCGGCGCACGAGGACGACAATCAGGGAGGGCGGGAAAGCCAAAGTTTTGGCGGTGCAAAGCCGATCAATACCAGGAATGAGTCACATGAATTGCGACACGCTTGCCTTATGATTTCCCGTGTTGATCGGGCAATATTGGATCCGCCGGCACCACCGGCATCGTCCGAATGTCACGGCAATCTCTCTACAGGAAATCAAACCAGTCTGGCGACACGGGCGGCCACTCTTACGCCCTCCTTGTGAGCGCCGGCAACTGTGGCCCACTCGGTTTCGCTGGTGGCTTCTCCAGCGAAGAAGAGCCGTTTGCCAACCGGCCTTCGCAGGGCCTCGCGATCTTCGAAGCGGCCCGGTTCCGCCGAGGCGAATGACCCCAGGACGTGCGGGTTGCGCCCCCAGGCGGTGGCGTGTGCCTTGATCAGTCCTTTGTCCACATCCGCCCCGAAGATTGACCGCAGCTGCCCCAGGGCAAAGTCGGTTGCCGCCTGTTGGCCTTCGCTTTCAAGCTCCCTGGCAAGCGATCCTCCAAGATCGGCAAGCGACAGGTTGGTGCCGCCGACATTGACCAGCAAGCCGACGCCGCGCGGCGACATGGCATCGGCGCCGTCGAGCCGGTAGATCACATATCCATCGTCACCGATGCCGAAAAAATTGTCACGAAACTGGAGAGCAACATGGTTGTAGAGCCCCATGGAAATGCCTTCGAACGCCGCTTGTTTCCAGTCGGGCAATGCCGGGTCGAACCGAATTCTGTTGGCGGCCAGAACGCCGGTTGAAACCGTAACGATACAGTTTTTGGCTGACAGGGTGCCCTTGTTGGTTTCAATCTCGACGCCTTTGCCGCCCCACGAGACACGCCTGGCCACGGTGCCGGTTTCCACCGCAAGGTCGCGCCAGCGATGGGCAAAGACCGCGCCAAACCCCTGGCGGCAAAACCAGTCGGTTCCGTCCTTTGAGTTGTACCAGTCGACACATGAAAACTGCGAAAAGTCCTTTCCCATTTCATAGGGACCGATCAACTGGTGCGCGGTCCCGGCCCATTCGCCGGACGTTTCGACAACCTTGGTGGGTGCCACGTCGCGTCCGGCGGCACCGGCCTTGTAAATGGCCGCGTACGTCTCCCGTCGAGCAGTTTCAAAGGCATCCCGCTCGTCGCTCCCGGCAAGCCGGTCGCCCACATACAGGACATCCTCGTCTGGGGCACGGTATAGGTCGAAGCCGTTATCCTGCCCATGGGAGACAAAGGGATTGGTTGCGGCATTGTGCAGCCAATGCGCGCCCATGTCGTAGGGCACGCCGAAGATCGACTGGTCGGTATGAATACGGCCGCCGATCCGCCCGGCGGCTTCAATACAGACTACGTTTTTCTTCATCCGTCTCAGCGTGTCCGTCGCGGCAAGCCCGGCAGCACCTGCGCCAACGACAACAACGTCAAAGTCAGCCGCGTAAATGGGGCTCGAGATAAAGGGCAGGGTCGTTGCGGCCAAACTGCCGGTTACAAACGCGCGTCTTCCCAGTCTCGTCATCGGGTGCCTCATTGAACGCCAATGCCAACAATCAGTATAGCATTTGCCGTCGCGGTGTCGTTCGTGGTGTATGTTGAATGTCAAACGATAACGCACGACGGTCCGCAAAGCGGACACAACAAGGGAAGTGCCGATGCTCAAGATCTGGGGCCGGAAATCGTCATCCAATGTCCAGGCGGTGATGTGGTGCGTGGGCGAGCTGGGGCTTGCTCACGAGCGGGTCGATGCAGGATTGAACTACGGCGTCGTTGATACGCCCGGATATCTCGCAATCAATCCCAACGGCACTGTGCCCACCTTGAAGGACGGCGACAATCCGCCGTTGTGGGAGGCCGGCGCCATTCTGCGCTATCTGGCCAACGTGTACGCCAGCAGCAGTGGGCTGGATGGGTTCTGGCCGCCCGATCCTGTGTTGAGGGCGGATGTCGACCGGTGGGCGGAGTGGTCCAAAATCAACATCGCCCAGAAATTCACGGCGCCGGTTTTCTGGCGGGTGGTGCGCACGCCGCTTTCAAAACGCGACCCCGAAGCCATCGCCGTTGCATTGCAGGTGCTGGAACGGTTTCTGGCGATTGCGGCAGCACGTCTCGAGGTGCTGCCGTTTCTTGGTGGCAATCATTTCACGCTGGCTGACGTTCAGTTCGGACACTGCTTGTACCGCTATTACGATATTGATATCGACCGTACCGAACTGCCGGCGCTTCGCCGGTACTATGACAGGTTGACGACACGCGCTGCATTCCAGGACCATGTCATGGTTTCATACGAGGAACTGCGGGAAACCGATTAGGTTTCACGGGTTGGTGTTACCCGAAGTGGCGCGGTTTCACGCGGCGTTTGCGGTCCTCAGAACGACGTTCTCGAAGTGTATTGCCTGTACACGATCCTTGTTGCAAAAACGCCGAACCGGCCCGTTTCCAGGTTCCGGAGCCGCGGTTTCCAGCAATTGGGCGCGCGGCGGCACTGTGGCAAATGGGTGTCACAACCAGAGTTAATCGTTAACCACTATCAGAAAACGTTCGACGGCGTTTAAGCGATTGAAGTAATCTTCCTGTAGCTTGGTCTAGTGTGTTAGTCGTGGCTGGGGTTGGGTAAGTGTATAGTAAAGCGTATGTTGCGTATGAGGGGTCGCGGTTCAGAGTAAGAGCCGCGATGTGCATTGTATTCTCTGCATTGTTGATTGTCTTCGCGTTTGATACGGCGGAGGCAGGCAAGAAACGGCGGGCGAAGGCGGTCGGTTCTTCGAACTTTTTTCTGCAGCTGTTTTCCAGCAGTACGCCTCGTTACAAGAAGCGCAGGCTGAAGCGTCAGAAGGTCCGTTACAAGAAACGCTACAATCGCCGGAAACTGAAAAAGCGGCGCGTCAGGCGCAAGGTCCGGACAGTGCCGGCGCCAGTTTGGGCAAAGTCGGTTCCCGACGGCCCCGTGCAGATGATCGTGTCACTGCCTGAGCAACGTGTCCGGGTCTACAAGAATGGCGAGATGGTGACCTCATCGCCGGTCTCCACCGGCAAGAAGGGCTACAGCACGCCTGCAGGTGTCTTCAGCATCCTTCAGAGAAAAAAGCGTCACTACTCCAATTTATATGACAGCGCGCCGATGCCCTATATGCAGCGCCTGACATGGTCCGGTATTGCCCTGCACGGTTCGGGTCATGTGCCGCGTTACCCGGCCTCTCACGGTTGCGTCCGGCTGCCGCACAAATTTGCCAGGGACCTGTTTCGTTTTAGCAGGCGCGGTGCCCATGTGGTTGTCACCGACCACAATGCGGCGCCCGTCGACATTGAACATGCCAATCTGTTCCAGCCGATGGCGTTGGAGGATCCGGCTAACGAGCCGGAGGGTGTTGCGAAACTCATCCCCGCGTCTGCTTCCGTCGCCTTGCGCGGTTCTCAGGGCGAGGCGTCTTCCGCCATTCTGGTAGCGGCCATGAAGCAGGCCGAAATTGAGACCCGTGATACGCCGCCCGTAAAGAAGGTAAAACGGTCAAGCGCGCCGCTGCGTATCCTCATCGCGCCGCGCACCGGTCCTGAGCGGATCAAGGACATTCAGAAAATGCTCGTGCGCCTGGGCTTTGACCCCGGTCCCATCGATGGGGTCGCCGGCCGCGCCACACGGGCAGCGATCAAGGAGTTCGAGGAATACGCCCGGATGCCGGTTACCGGCATGACGACCGAGCAACTGGTGACAGCACTTTACCGGGAAGCCGGCATTGGTGAGGTTCCGACCGGCCGGATCTATGTCCGCCAGAGTTTCCGCGAAATCTTCGATGCACCGGTTTCGATTGCCGACGAGGACATGCCCATCGGAACCCATTTGTTCACGGCCAAGCACTTTGTCAAGGACGCCAAGCAGGTGAACTGGATGGCCGTGACGCTCAAAGCCGCATCTGACAGCCATGGTGAACTGCTGGGAGGCGAGGAGACGGCCACCAAGGAAGACGCGCCGGTCGCCGACCCGGCACCGGCCCTGGCGGCCCTGAGCCGGGTTCAGATCCCAGACGATATCCGCCAGCGCATATCGCGCCTGCTGACGCCGGGCACTTCCCTGGTGATTTCCGATCAGGGCATGAGCCGCGAGACAGGTCCCGGCACGGACTTTGTCGTCCTCACGAAATGAGCCATTTGGCGGTGTTGCATCGCTACCGCATTTGGCCTTCATCCAACCATGCTTTTGAGAACTTGAGCCAGCTCACGATATCTGCCCAGGTTGAAAGCAATTGAAGCGTGTCATCCTTGGTCGCGCCGTAGGCGGGGCTGAGGATCCATGGGCATTTCTGCGGACTGTGGCCGCGGCGAATGGATCCTCGCTCACGTTTAACGCGAGCGAGGACGACGACAGAAAGAGTGGCAATCCATCCTTTCCCTTGTCATACCAAAGGAAGTAACTATTGACTCATTTCATGAGTTAAGCCTGTTCATCCGGGCAGGCGTGGTGCGCAGAGCGATGCGGTGCATCGGTCACGCGCCACAACGCACCCGGTGGGCAGGATTAACTCACCGAAGGCCGGGCATTTTTGGCCCCCGGACATCGTTGCGTTCCGCTTGGAGTGCACCACACTCCAGCACGAAACGCGCCTCGCCGGATGACCAAAAATGCCGCGGTGAAATGGGTCAATAGTTACTTCCTTTGGTATCATATGCCTTTGTAGGGAACCAATCTGTACTCAGACGATCGAAAGATTATGAAACACAAAATTGCGAAATGCTTCAGATTATCGCGTGGCGGACTTTTGCCGATACCCATTCGCTGAGGACCACGGTTGCGAGGATCACGAGCAGAATCAGGGAAACTTGCGTCCATGTCAGCGTGGAGATGGAGGCGTCGAGCTGGATGCCGATGCCGCCGGCGCCCACAAGTCCCAGAACTGTGGACTCGCGAATGTTGATGTCCCACCTGAACACGGAAATGCCGGCGAACGCGGGCAGAATCTGCGGTACGATGCCATAGGCCAGTTTCTGGGCGCTGTTCGCGCCGGTTGCCTCGATGGCTTCGACCTGCTTGGCATCAATTTCCTCGATTGCCTCGTAGAGCAGCTTGGCGCAAAAGCCCACGGACCGCAGAGCGATTGCCAGGACGCCGGCAAAAACCCCCGGACCGATGATCGCCACCAGCATCAGGGCCCAAATCAGGGAGTTGATCGATCGCGACGAGACGATCACAAATAGGGCGCCAGCCCTTACAGCCTTGTTCGGTGTCGTGTTGTTCGCCGCCAGAAAGGCGATCGGAAACGCCACGATCAGCGCGAGCAGAGTACCCAATGTTGCGATGTTGAGCGTGTCCCACACCGGCCACCACAGCACCTCCATGTAGGACCATTTTGGCGGCACCATCCGGGCCGCCATGTCGAGGGCCTGCGATCCGGCATCGGTTACGAAAAACCACACGGTCCTGTCCGACACGAGTTTCCAGCAATAGCCGACGATGGCAACACCGACCAGCCAACCGGCCCAGATCGTCCACTGTGTGGAGGTTGTCCGGCGCTTCCAGGCCGGTTCGCTCGCCGTGTGGGAAACCGGCATTACTGTACCCACCTGCGCAGGTAGCCCGATGTGTACTCCAGCCCCATGACCACGCCGATGATGATCAGCAGGATTGCCGCGGCGGAGTCGAATTCGTACCGGTCAAAAGATGTAAGCAGGGTGGCACCGATGCCGCCGCCGCCGACGATTCCGACCACGGCGGACTCGCGAAAGTTGATATCGAGCCGGTAGACCGCAAGCCCGATCATCCTGGGCATGACCTGCGGCTGAACCGCATAGTTGACCCACTGGAACCAGCCGGCACCGGTGGCCTTGACGGCCTCGGCCTGACCCGGATCCATGTTCTCTATGTCCTCGGCAAGCAGCTTGCCGTAAAAGCCGATTGTGGCAATCGACAGGGCCAGAAATCCGGCAAACGGGCCGAATCCGAACAGCTTGACGGCGAAGATCGCCAGGATGATTTCCGGAAAGGTCCGGGACAGGGCAATGACACCGCGGCAGAACAGATATACCGGAACCGGCGCCAGGTTTCTCGCGGCCCCCAAGCCGACCGGGATAGACAGGCCGATACCGGCAACCGTGGCGATGACCGTCATCCAGACGCTTTCCAGAATGCCGTCAATGATCGAATCCCAGCGCGTGACGAAATCGGGCGGAAAGAATGCTGCAATGAACTTTTGCCCCCGCGGCAGTCCTTCTGCCACCCGGGTCCAGTTGACCTCCATGGTTCCCAGAGCCAGCGAGAGATAGACCGCCGCACCCAGCCACAGCGCCCAGCGCAGCCAGGTGCTGGTGATGAGTGGCGGCTTCTTCCACTTGTCCGGATAGGGCCTTGTGACGAGGTCGGCCATCTAGACCTGCGTCGGCGTCTGTTGAGTGGGCTCTTTCACAGGGTCCAGGGCGAGAATACCGGTCTTGCCGTTTTCTTTTTCGTCATCGTCGACCGCCCTGATCGTCTCCGACCAGTCTTCTTCACCGTAGATGTCCGTCAGGACATCGGGCGTCAGGCCATCGGGTGGGCCGTCATAAACGATTTCCCCGAGTCGCAGGCCGACGATCCGTTCGGCAAACATCTGGGCCAGAAGCACATCGTGAATGTTGATAATAGCCGCCAGTCCCCGCTCCTTGCACAACTCGCAGACCAGTCTCATGATCTGCCGGGACGTCTTGGGGTCGAGGCTTGCCGTGGGTTCATCGACCAGCAGCAATTCCGGGTTCTGAATCAGGGCGCGGGCAATGCCGACGCGCTGTCGTTGCCCGCCCGACAATTCGTCGGCGCGTTTGTCCGCCATATCGAACAGGCCGACGCGATCAAGCAGCCGGAACGCTTCACTGACGTCTTTGGCTGGAAACTTGCGGAACCAGCTTTGCCAGAACCCCACATAGCCCAAACGACCCGACAGCACGTTTTCCATCACGGTCAGGCGTTCGACCAGGGCGTATTCCTGAAAGATCATGCCCATCCGGCACCGCGCTTCACGCAAGCGCCGGCGAGACAGGCCCGTGAGTTCGAGATCGTTGAGCCGGGTGGATCCCGATGTCGGTTCCACAAGCCGGTTGACACACCGGATCAGGGTCGATTTGCCCGCACCCGATGGTCCGATAAGCGCCATGACCTGACCGTCGGGGACTTCCAGATTGACCGATTTGAGCGCTTCGTCACCCGTCGGATAACGCTTGCAGAGGTTTTCAAGACGCAGCATGATCAGGCCGTCTGCAATTGCATTGCCGGTCCCGCTTGGGAACCGGCAATTGTCGATTTTGTCATGAGCCTAAAGATCTACTTGCAGCCGTAGCTGACGCCGTTGGCGGCATCGATCTGGCGGATCACCGCCCAGTCGCTCTTGTGGTGGATGGAGACGAAGCGGCCTTCCTTCTTGAACTCCTTCTGAAGCTCGGATCCCTCCCACTTGAAGGTGAAGAACGCCTGCTTGATCTTGGCGGCAACCGCCGGGTGCAGATTGTGCGCGTGGCCATAACCGGTGGTCGGGAACGTCTGTGACTTGTAGATCGAGCGGATGCTCGCCGGATCGACCGCCTCGCGGGTGATCATGCGCTTGAGGACGGAGTTGGCGATGGCGGCCGCTTCATAGTCCTTGTTGGCGACACCGAGGATTGAGTTGTCGTGTTTGCCGGAAAACGTGGTCTTGAAGTCGGTGTCTGCCACCAGGCCGAACGCGCTCTTGAGAATCGCCGAGGGTGCCTTGAAGCCGGAGTTCGACGTGGGTGACGTAAACGCCAGCGTCTTGCCCTTCAGGTCGCCGGGCGCCTGCAGTGGGCTGTCGGCGGGAACGATGATCTCCATTTCGTAGCCGAACGAGCCGTCCTTGGCGGCCATCATGGCAAACGGAACCAGGCCTGCACAGGATACGGCAACCGGGTTGCCGCCGGTGTTGACGCCGGCGATGTGAAGCCGCCCGGACCGCATTGCTTCGTATTGAGCCGCATAGGATTGTACCGGGAAAAACACAACCTTTTTGCCCGTGACCTCGGCCATGTGTTTGACAAAGCCGTCCCACACTTTCGCGTAAACCGCCGGGTCTTCGACCGGCGTATAGGAGAATATGATCGTGCTGGGATCGACCCACTTGGAGTCGTCCAGCGGCAGGTCCGCGACAAGGTCGTTGTTGCGGTCGCAATATTGCTTGTCGAGGGTGCCACGCGGACAGTCTTCCGCAAGGGCTGCCGGGCTCAACGCAAGCAGCGCCCAGGTCATGATTACACCGAATAAAACTCTCATCCTATCCTCCCTTGTTTTTTCCCCGGCATGCATGATTCTCGTTTGAGGCCAGGGCGCTCGAATGATGCCGGGAATTTGCCTCTGAATCCAGTCAAATGAGGCATCCGTAGACGGATTAGAGTCCCGGTGACCAAGAAGACCGCCTGTTCTGCCTAGACCATGGACAGAACCGTCGCGGGGCAGGCATAGTCGGGGAAAGCAATGACCATGCCTCCTTAACCCGCCGCGGGAAGAACTATGACCGACTACGATTTCATCATTCGCAACGTTTCGATCTTCGACGGCAGCGGGTCTCAGCCGGCGGACGGAGATGTCGCTGTCGCCGGCGATCGCATCGCAGCGGTCGGGGATGTCGGGCAGGGCGGGGCGCACGATACGATCGAGGCAAACGGCCTGGCTCTGGCCCCCGGCTTCATCGATGCGCACACCCATGACGACCGGGCACTTCTGGCAACCGACATGTCGGCAAAGACCAGCCAGGGCGTGACGTCGGTGGTCGCCGGCAACTGCGGCATATCGCTGTCGCCCCTGGTGCCCGGTGCAGCACCACCGCCGCCGCTGGACCTGATCGGTGCGCGCGAGGACTATGCCTTTCCCACATTCCAAAGCTATGCAGACCAGTTGGCCAGGGACGGCGCTGCCGTCAACGCAGGCTGTCTGGTCGGTCATTCAACATTGCGTTTCAGTGTCATGGACAATCTCGACCGGGAAGCGACCGGCGATGAAATCGCGGTCATGCGTGAACGTCTCGGACAATCGCTCGACGCCGGTTCGATCGGCCTGTCGACCGGGCTCGACTATGCGCCGGCAGCAGCGGCGCCGACGTCTGAAATCCAGGCGCTCAGCACGGTTCTCAAACCCGCCGGTGCCATGCACGCGACCCACATGCGCCACGAGGGCGAGCACATCATCGCGGCCATGGACGAGGCCTTCACAATCGGACGGACCGCAGACGTCCCGGTCGTCATTTCCCACTTCAAATGCTCCGGCAAGAAAAACTTCGGACGCGCCGAGGCGAACCTGGCAGCGTTTGAAGAGGCCCGCCTCAAACAACCCCTGGGTCTTGATGCCTACCCTTACGCGGCATCGTCCACGGTCTTGAAGCCTGACTACGTGAACGAGTCGCTGCGGGTCCTGATAACCTGGTCCAAGAGCCACCCCGACCAGGCCGGCCGGGACCTTGACGCGATTGCGGCTGACTGGGGTTTGAGCCGCCACCAGGCCGCAGAGCGACTTCAGCCGGCCGGCGCCGTCTACTTTGCCATGGACGAGGCCGACGTCCGCCGCATCCTGGCCTATCCGCATACCATGATCGGATCGGACGGCCTGCCCCACGATGCCCATCCCCACCCACGCCTTTGGGGAAGTTTCACCAGGGTGCTGGGACATTACGCCCGTGAGGTTGGGCTGTTTTCCATGGCCGAGGCCATCCGCAAGATGACATCGTTGCCGGCAGCCCGGTTCGGCTTCAAGGGCCGGGGCAGCATCGCACCGGGCAAGTTCGCCGATCTGGTGCTGTTCGACCCGGCGACGGTGGCAGATGCGGCCACGTTCGAGGCGCCCAGCGTGCCCTCCCACGGCATCCGTTCGGTCTGGGTCAACGGCACTACAGTATGGGATGCCGGCCGGTCGACCGGAAACAGGCCGGGCCGGTTGCTGCGCCGCGATGCGAACAACTGAAGATCTTCGCTAGTCCCGTCAGCGTCCCCTGTAAAGCCCTTTGCCCCTGAACGGCTTGGGTCCGCGCCCGCCTTCACGGCGAAGCACGTAAATGCCGCTGCCGAGAATCAGGCTGACACCGACCAGAGTGAAGACGTCGGGCAAATCGCCCCAGATGACGATCGTGTGGATCAGGGCGATGGGTATGTAGATGTACTCAAACGGTGCCACCACGGTCGCTTCGCCCAGTCTGTAGGCCTGGGTTATCAGATAAAATCCCATGGCCGAAATCACCCCGATGGTGGCCAACATGGCCAGCTCGATGGCGTTGGGCATGACCCAGTCGCGCAGCAGAAAGGCCATGGTCGGGTGGGTCGCAGGATCTGTATCGATCAAACTGAAACCGACGCCCATGAAGGCGCCAAAATACATGAAGGCCATTGCGGAATAAAATGCCATCACGGAGGCGGAACCGGTCGCCCCCATCTTGCGCGCCATGATCATGGCGATCGAATAACAAAGTGCTGCAATCAGCGGCAGGAGCATGGCCGGTTCCAGAGCGGCAAAGCCGGGTCGTATCATGATTACAGCACCCAGGAGCCCGACCGTAATGCCGATCCACCGGCGGATCCCAACCTTTTCCCCCAGCAACGGAATCGACAACACGGTGATCATGAGCGGAGAGACGAAGAACAGCGCAATGGCGGTACTAAGCGGAATGGCGGCCGCGGCAAGATAGAAAAAGAAGTAACCGCCGAACATCAGTATGGAGCGCACGGCGTGCTGCCAGACATGGTTTGACTTGAAGGATCCGAAGCCTGAATCGAAATGCACCACTACGAACAGGAGTGGCAATGCAACCAGGCCGCGGATGAAAACAATCTCATGAACCGGATAGGTATCACTCAGCAGCTTGATCATCACATCCTGGAACGAAAAGATGAACATGCCCCCGCACAACAGGAAGATGCCATGGCGGCTGTTTTCCGCCTGGCTCGATGCCGTGATCGATGTGGTTGCTGTATTGATAGCCTGCGCCATGGCTGCCCCCGCAAAGTGGAACCCGACAAGTTGCCTTCAGTCACAATTTTGACGCAAACAGCAACCGCCTGTCGCGTCTGAAATCGACAATCGTTAATGTCGTTTTTGTGCTTTCGGCGCATCGTTGGGACAGCGGTTCGGATTCCCGATCAGCGCTGACCCAATTGGAATTTCCCAGCCTTCAACTCCAAATCAGACTGAATCAATTCCTCAAGACAACCGTCTAAGCCATTGGCAAAATGGAGGGCACAGGTTCTTTGGCATCAATGTCAATCAACGTCCACACCCTTGAAAGGATCAATCAACGCACCGGCGACTGTCCGTGCAAGCATGGACCTCAACAGCGGCAATCGCCCTGCGCGGCCAACAAGAACGTCACGCAGCACAGGCAAGATATGGTTGTCGGACTGGAAGAACGGCGTGAAGGCCAGGCTCAGCATCTGGTAAAGCCGCACGTGCAGCCGGCGCGCCTTGGCGTATCGCGCCAGAGCCTGCTGAAGATCGTGGGAAACCGACAAACAGTGCACAAGAACTTGGGCGTCTATTAGACCCATGTTGGCACCCTGACCCAATTGCGGGCTGGTGGAATGGGCAGCATCGCCGATAAACGCAAGGCGCCGACCGTAAGGGGCTTTCAAGGTGTGATGGCCGTATTGCGCGAAAGTCAATTGTTCCGGTTCAAGGATCTCGTCGAGAAGCGGGCTTGTCTCTGGCCACAGTCCCAGAACTTCATCTTTCCACGCAGAAAGCCCCCGTTGCTGCCATCGCTTGTGTTCCGAGGCCTTGAGGCTCCAGAAGAATGCGGCTTGTCTGTGACCAAATCCGTCTGGCTGCCCGATCGGCAGGACACCGATCATGTGGGTCGCCGCTCTGTAGCGCTGCTCAAGACGGTTAGCCGTGGACACACCGTCCTGCCAGGGCAAGGTTGCCCACAGCGCCCCGTAATCCAGATCCCTGCACTTCACCGGTCTATGAGCCAGATCGTGGAGTTGTGTCCGGGCACCGGTGGCATCGACGACTAGGTCATATGGGCCGTGGGTTTGTCCGGTTGCGTCGTTCAGGATCGGCAGCGCGCCGGCGTCATAGCGGACCCCGGTCACCTCGATGCCTGTCTCGATAACCGCGTTCGAATGGCCGACCGCGTCGAACAGGGCCCTGAACAGTGTCGAGCGATGCACGGCAACACCGTGCATGTCCGGTTTCAAGGCGGCATAGCTGACATCGAGCGCCACGGCACCGGCAGGGACCGTGCGTCCCAGCAACCTGTCGATGCGGGCACCCTGGCGGACAACCGTGTCCTTGAGACCGAGCGCGTCCAGGACCGATAGCCCCGACGGCTGGAGCAAAAGACCTGAACCGACCGGTTTGGGTTCGGTGAAACGCTCGAAAAGCGTAACCCTGTGCCCCCGGCGGTTCAGAAACAGAGCAGTGGCAAGTCCGGAGGGTCCGCATCCGGCGATGGCGACGCTATAGGGCGGCATGGCGCGACGACCGGGATGTCCTGGACCAGGGGGTCATCGGGTTCTAGCCGGATTTGGCTTGAATCTTGGCCCAAGTGTCGCGCAAGGCAACCGTGCGGTTGAAGACGAGCTCGTCAGCGGTGGAGTCGCGATCGATACAGAAATACCCCTGACGCTCGAACTGGATCGTTCCGGATGTCTTGCTGTCGGCGAGCGACGGTTCGACCCTGCAACCGTCGAGAAGCGTCAGCGAGTCCGGATTGAGGTCGTCGAGAATGTCGCCGTCGGCACCGGGGTCGGCACGCGTGAACAGATAGTCATAGAGCCTCACCTCTGCCGGGATGGAGTGGGCTGCGGATACCCAGTGCAAAGTCGCCTTGACCTTGCGCCCGTCTGGCGCCGTGCCGCCTTTTGTTGCCGGGTCGTAATTGCACCGCAGTTCGACGATCTCGCCGGCGTCATCCTTGACGACATCGGTGCAGGTCAGGAAGTAGGCATAGCGCAGACGGACTTCGCGGCCCGGCGCCAGCCTGAAGAATTTTTTCGGCGGGTCTTCCATGAAGTCTTCACGCTCGATGTAAAGCTCGCGCGAGAACGGCACCTTGCGGCTGCCGGCATCGTCGTCTTCCGGGTTGTTGATCGCGTCGAGTTCCTCCGAGGAACCTTCCGGATAGTTCTCGATCACCACTTTGAGCGGATTGAGCACGGCCATGCGCCGGTCGGCTGTCTTGTTCAGATGCTCGCGCACGCAGTGTTCGAGCAGCGACATCTCCACGACCGAGTCGTTCTTGGTAACGCCGATCCGCTTGGCAAAATCACGCAGGGCTTCGGGCGGAATGCCGCGCCGCCTCAGGCCGGAGAGGGTCGGCATGCGCGGGTCGTCCCAGCCGCTGACATGCTTCTCCTCGACGAACTGGATCAGGCGGCGCTTGGACAGCACCGTGTGGGACAGGTTGAGACGGGCAAACTCGTACTGGCGTGGCCGCGACGGCACCGGCAGATTTTCCACCAGCCAGTCGTAAAGTGGTCGGTGATCTTCGAATTCGAGGGTACAGATCGAATGTGTCACACCCTCGATCGCGTCACTCTGGCCATGGGCAAAATCATAGGTCGGATAGATGTGCCAGCTGTCGCCGGTGCGCGGATGACTGGCATGGAGGATGCGGTAGATCACCGGGTCGCGCATGTTGATGTTGCCCGAGGCCATGTCGATCTTGGCCCGCAGGACGCGAGCGCCTTCCTCGAACTCGCCGGCCCGCATGCGCGCGAACAGATCAAGGCTTTCATCGGTGGGGCGGTCGCGGAAGGGGCTGTCCTTGCCAGGTTCCGTCAGGGTGCCGCGGTAATTGCGGATCTCTTCCGCCGACAGGTCGTCCACATAGGCCTTGCCGTTCGAGATCAGGTGAACCGCCCACTCGTAAAGCTTCTCGAAATTGTCGGATGCGAAATACAGGTGCTCGCCCCAGTCAAAACCCAGCCAACGCACGTCTTCTTGTATGGAGTCGATGTATTCCTGCTCTTCCTTGGTCGGGTTGGTGTCGTCGAAGCGCAGATTGCAGCGTCCGCCAAATTCTTCCGCCACCCCGAAGTTCAGGCAGATCGACTTGGCATGGCCGATATGGAGATAGCCGTTGGGTTCAGGCGGAAACCGGGTGACAACGCTTTGCGTCCGTCCGGCATCAAGATCGGCGCGGACGACCTCGCGGACAAAATCGCGCAAGCCCTCGTCGTTTTCCGTATCGCTGTCGTGCATGGACTGTCGCTCCTGAAACCCGGATTGGCCGGTTGGCCAGCCTGAAGCGAGTGTCTGAAAGAATTCCCCGGTTTCGTCAAGCCTTATGGCCGGGAACGCTGCGGAAAACCAAGAGTACAGGTGGATGTGAAAAGGCGGGTCGCCTTGCCTGACCAATCGATGCAAGCTGGCTGGGGCGCAGGGATTCGAACCCCGATATCTCGGACCAGAACCGAACGTAATGCCATTATACGACGCCCCAACGGCTTGACCGTGCATGGCGGCGCCGTTCTAACGCGTTCAGCGGTAAGGAGCAAGCGCGATTATGAAAGGTTCAAGGCTGCCGCCGACGTCGAAACCGGTTGGGTACCGACAATCCTATTTCAGCTGCTCATAGGCGGTCAGACGGCGTTGTTCCGAACCGGAACGATCATGCGTGGCAGGCGCCTGCTTTGGCGCTGAGGGAAGGAAGGCCGCGGCCGCTACCGAAATCGTATGGCGCACCACATTCATGGCGCCTTTGCCGGGCGAGTGAACCGTCATCGACGTGATTGCCGGCGCGGCGGCGATCGGGCCGTTGTCGGTCTCCGCCATGCCGCGAAGGATCAGGCTGATTTCGCCCCTGAGTTGCGATTGGGCAAGGATCTCCGTCTGTGGAATGCTCAGTTCCAGCGTCGCTGTCTTGCCGACGGCGACATTGCTTGGCTTCTCGGCATCCTTGCGTTTCGAATTCTGGTCGATCGCCAGGACCCGCACATTGGTCAGAATCATCTTGCTGGAGAACGTCAGGACACTCTCGTTTTGTTCCCGTTTCTGTTCCTTCCACGTGAGCATCACGTCGACACGGTCCTGGGGAAGAATGAAGCCGCCGGCGCTGGTCTCGGGAGAAATGCTGACGCTGTAGGCCCGCATGCCCTGTCCAAGCGAGGCCGACATGATGCCGCCGGGCTTCTTGCTGTGGAGCTTGCGGTCGGTGATCGGCTCGCCGGCATCGATCGGACTGCGGACAAGCTGACCGGTAAAGGCGGCGAGCGCGTCAGGTGCCTTGTCCTCGGTCACGAAGCTGGGGCCGACCAGTTCCGCGGGCCATTCCTTCCAGACCAACGATTTTTTTGTGAGGCGCTTGCCCGGGTTGACGTTCACGGCGGCGACCAGCACGTTCACGGTCTGAATTTTGGGTTTGGGCGCTTCCTGTTTGACAGCAACCCGGGGCTCGCTCGTGTCGAGGTATCGGCTGGCGAGAATTGCCGTACCGGCAGCAGTCCCGAGGCTAACATACAGGACCAGCAGTCTTGTCATGCGCAGGCGCCGCGCCGATGTAGAAGCGTATGGACGTGCTTTCATGAATCCCTCTAGCCCGACAATGTTCTTTTATCTGCCTTAGAGTTATCCAATAACCGGGTGTTTATTCCATTAATTCCACATGAATTGTTGGAATAGCGAAAATAACCAGTTTATCGAGAATATATATTGCAAGTCTATTTATAATAAAATTTGTGTAAAATTGTCCGCAACGCACTTGAGAGCAGTCGAGTCGCCTTAAAGTTCGTCAACCAGGCCCCGGTCCTGCTGGGGCGCATCAGAGGACGGCCCCGCCGCGGTCTCCGGTGTGGTGGCGCCTTTGCTCGAGCGGTAGACCGAGATTGCGTCAGACATGCGTTGGCCATCAATCGTCAAGTCGGTCCGGCGCGCCGCGGGTGGCGTCATGGATGCGGCCATTTTGGCCTGGTTGGTGGCACTCGAGTTGCCGGCATCCCGGGCGATCACATCCTCCCGATAGAGGCCTCTAGAGCATCCGGTCAACAGCACAGCCAGGCCTGCCACCAGCAGAACCGGCTTCACGGAATAAGATCTGATTGCCGTCATTTTTGCCCCTTACCGGACGATATGACCGACATTGTCGATCTTGTAGCCCTGCTGGTTCATGTATTCGATCACTGTCGTGGGAACCTCGAACTGGCCGTTGAGGAACAGGTCGAAATCGTTGCCGGATTTGTTATCGTCGAACGGTGTGGCGAGTTTCTCTGGCGAGTCCAGGGGTTTCACAAGCCGTGGTGTCACGATGATCACCAGATCGGTCTCGTTCTTCTGATATTGAGCACTGCGAAACAGAGCGCCCAGCACCGGAACATCGGCGACCCAGGGCAGTTGCGAAAGGTTCTTTGTATTGTTGGTCTGGAGCAGGCCCGCCATCGCAAAGCTCTGGCCGTCCCTCAACTCAATTGTGGTTTTGGCGCGGCGTACGATCAAGCTGGGAATTTCCGTGTTGGCAACCCTGACGACCCGCGTGCTGTCAAGCTGGCTAACCTCTGGTTCGATTTCGAGGTTCACCATTCCACCCTTCAGGACGGTCGGGGTGAACAGCAGTCCGACGCCGAACTTCTTGAATTCAATGGTAATCGTGTTGTCCTGAGAGGCGACGGGGAAGGGGAATTCACCGCCGGCAAGGAAACTTGCGGTATCGCCGGAAAGGGCGACGAGATTGGGCTCGGCCAGAATACGGACGACGCCGTCCCTTTCGAGCGCACGGATGGTTACATCAAGCGTATTGACGCCGGCACCCGCAAGGCGCGTCAGAAGCGTGCCAAACGGCACGGTGCCCGTGACCAGACCGATGCCGGTTGTGAGCGTCGAATTTTTGGTTGTTCGGGACAGGTTTAGCCCAAGCTCCTTGCTCGCCGTCCGGGTCGCTTCAACAAACCGAACCTCAAGCAGAACCTGTTGTGGCGACCGGACCGTAATACTGTTGGTCACCGCGCCCGGCGCGTACTGACGGGCCACGGTAAGCGCGTTTTTCAGTGTCACGGCGTCGGCAACGCTGCCGGTCAGCATCACTCTTCCGTTCAGGTTCTTGACGATGATGGTTTCGTCGGGGATGACTTCGTTGAGCTTGTCCTGGAGCCCCTTCATGTTGTGGGAGACCACGATATCCACGACGCCGACAAGTTCCTTGTTGGCATCGTAAAGCGAAAGGTTTGTTGTGCCGATTTTCTTGCCGAGCACATAGACCACCTTGCTCGTCATGGGGATGACATCGACAATGTCGGACGATCCAACCACCGCCTCTGCAATTTCCTTGTCGAACTTGATGGTCTCGGATTTTCCGATCGACACAATCAGTTCGCCCACCCGCTCCACGTTGGTCAGCCGCCAGACTTTCATTTTGGCGTGGGCCAGATCAACCAGACCTGTCGACGTCAGACCGGCCAGCAATATTATGGCCCCAAGGAAATGTTTCCAGGCGCACATGCGGCGAACGATGTTTGGGATCAGTTTGGTCACATCGAGCACCTATCCGCCCCGTTTTCCACCCGTGCTGCGCACGGCCGCCAGCAGGGCAATGTTACTTTGTATTCTTGGGTCCGCGTCGTCGAGACGACTGGCCTTCTGCAGCGTCTTGTCGGCCTTGTTCAGCTTGCCGCGCAGGATGTAGGAGAACCCAAGATTGTTCCAGACAACCGGCGACTTTGGCGCCAGTCTGATTGCGCGGCGATAGGCCTTGTCGGCCTCGTCGAAGCGCGACAACCGGTCATATGAAGCCGCGAGGCCAAGCCATGTGTCGGCATTAGTGGGATTTTCCGCCAAAGCGTCCCGAAAGGCCCTTTCGGACAGGCCGTAGTCGCCGCTCTGGAAATGGCGCACGCCCTTGTCATGGGCTTCGCTTGAAACAGGAATTATATCGGCAGGCGTGTCGGCGGACGTTCCCGACCCCGCAAAACGTAGTGGTCCAAGCATGCAGCCAGACACAGCAAGCATTAAACTCAGAAACGCTACCTTCAGGCATAACGCCCTGATACTGTTATACAAACCGAACATGGCCCCCCAACTCACCCTGGGCTAACTAATTTCCCGATCAATTCCGCGAAGATTTTCGGGTTGCAACCGCATCCTGCCCCAAATTACCCATATACCTCAGGCTTGCCGACCATACGGGAAGGCATGAAGACACGTATGTGAACGCACGGCCTAAGCCGCAGTGTTTACGCTTACTGTACTGAAATACTTGACTAATTTACTAGCCGGACTGTCCGGCTGAAATACAATTGGCCGCCGCTTATTGTTGTATTCGTCCAGGTTCTTGGCCTCTCACCCTGACGCGGCAAGTGTTCCACCTTTGCGCCCGCGCGGCAATAATCATGTGGCCAAATTTTGGCGTCTGTGGATAACTTTCAAGGCGCGTAGAAATACATTTGTACGCGTAACAGGTTACGCGGAAGCGGCGATTTATCAAAAGACTCGCGGAGGCATCCGACTTGGTGCTTTAATCCAGCGATTACGCGTTTACCATAAAAGTTAATATTTCGTGACCAAGGCCGATTCTTTTTACATGATCGATTTTTGGCGGTGAAAGGCGGACCAAATGAGGGGCAGATGATCCGTTGCATTGAAAATCCACTGACAGCGGCACGTGCCATTATCAGTCTTGAACGACGGGCGCAGGAAGCAGGAATGCGCCTGAGCCTGGAGACTGATTTCCGCAAATTCGTCGAGACCAGAGACGCTGCGCGTCCCGGTGAGAAGGTCTCCGCGATGTTCGACCCGGACTGTACCCATGATCTGAGCGAGGGGCGGGCGATCTGGCTGCATGGTGTCGACCCGGATGGCCGGACACTGACGATGCAGGCGGCGCGAATGGACTGGATCGATTCAAATCTCGCCTCCTGGGTGATGCCCTGGATGTCGTCGCTCTACAAGATGAGGGGCGACGTGGTGGAACCGGCGAGCTACCGGTCCATGCACAATTCGATCGCCGAGAAGATGAAGGACAACGTGGTCTACCACGGCGAATTCTGGCTGGATCAGGACTATCGTGGCCGCAAAGGCGGCAATCTGCTCGGTGTTCTGCCAAGGCTTTGTCTGTTGCTTGTTTATGTTCGCTGGAATCCGGACTACGTTTGGGGGCTGGTGGATGACGATTTTGCAGCCCGTGGCGGCGCCATCCGTATGGGCTACACCGCGCAGCAGCCATCCGGCCTGATGTGGCAGCATGAACCGCAGGGGGCATCGAAGAACGAAACCATGTCGTGCTGCGAAAACCGCGATCTGGCGTTCCTGGCCGACTTTGAAGGCGACAATATCAACGACTGGTCGACACGGTCGTTCTCACAGGAACCGAGGTTGGTTACAGCGGTTCAGTCCGACAGTGTCGTTACGCGGGATCCAGCGGCACAACACTCGGAACAAGCTGCGAAGTCACCGTAACGCCAATCGGTTGCGGGCCCGAACACAAGGGCTGAATGATCCGCTGATAGGGCGTCCACATGACGCCTTCATTAGGCGTGCTGACGGACGCCACCACGAAGTCGTAATAGGGCACACCAGTGCTCAATACCTCGAAATAGGGCGGCACCACGAGACGATCGTAGTCGCTGTCCTGATGCGGCGTGGTCGATGTTCCGATCGCCTTTTTCATCCAGTCCTCGCCCATGACCTGCACCAGTCCGGCGTGGGGACCGGCGTCGATCATCACGAACGTGTCTTTGGCCGAGTCGTATTCATAAAGAAGCTGATGCTGGCGGATCTCGCTCAACGGCGCTTCGAGCGCCTTGCGGATCAGGGGCGCCATGTCTTCGGTCTGGCGGATATCGCGGCGTTCCACGAAAACGGTGGATTTGATCGACGATCCGCGGGAACTCTGGAGCTCCTTGATCCGGATCTTGGCTTCTTCGGGGCTGCGGTAGTCTTCGAACGCCCACCCCGACTTGTAGAATTCAATGCGGAATGGCGCCGTCAGTTCATCCAGATAATCCAGCACGATCGCCAGCGACACCGCATTGGCCTTCTCCACATCCCACTTGATGAGGGATCCGGATTTTGTATGGCGCACATACATGAGCCCGAACGTCCTGAACGGGAGGTCAAGGTCGCTGAAAGGGTGCATGCCCGATGTCTTTGGCAGAGTCAGAACGATCCCCCGGTCGAGCCACCAGGTTCCATGCGGTATGTGAAGGGATCGGTCCAGAGCGAGCATGATACTAGCCGGCGAGCATCCGGCTCATTTGCTTGGCGATCGTGAAGGTGCGCTGGGCTTCCTGTTCGGCAGGCTTCATCTGGCCGCCGAACAAAGTTGGCAAATCCACGTTGAGCACCAGTGCCAGGGAAACGATTTCCATGTAAAGCCCGTCTATGTCGCCAATCTCGATCTTCTCGATTGTTGCCGGAGAAATCTCGACCATCTTTGACAATTGGTCGATTGAATACCCATTCAAAAGTCTGGTTCGGGCCAGTTCGAGCCCGATCATTGTGTTTCTATCCATAGACGTGATTCCCAATGCCGCCACGATTCATCTCAGACTCTTGAGCATTTTGCCATATGCCACGTACTATTCACCTATTTTCTGAAGATCTCGTATATAATTCATTACATCGTCGAATTCTTTTGAAGAATCTGTTTCCAAAGTGCTTGAACGCCTTGCGATGCCCAGGGCGATGGGCGTCACCTTGTCTGCTGTAAGGTGGAGAAAACCGTTGTCTATCAATGTCTTAAGCATGCTTTCCGCAGCCCTGAAGGTGTTTTCGAAGTGTTGGTCGGAGTCAACGGAAGCAATCGTATCTACGCCAGCCAAAGCGAGAATTTCGGCTTTCGTGATCGGCGGAGTGCCGAGTCCTTCGAAAATCGGCACGAGTTTTGTGACCAGATCAAGCGGCAAGAACCGTCTCCCGTAGTTTTCGGACAATTCGTACCGCTGCACGGACGATCCCTTGGAAAAATCGAGGAGAGGTGCAAGTTTGTCCCTGGAAAACCGCGCCCGTTCACGCAAAGAACGTAATCTTAACGCAGGGTCGAAGTCAGGTTTGTTCATTTTACGCACTTTTTACAGATGTATTACGTGCTTCATGTGTAGCATTTTACGTGAAAAATGTAAATATCGGATTTTTCATGACGCCGGACACGGCTTGGATGGCAATTGCGTTGCGGCGGGCGGTGCCGTAAACACTATCCGGGTTCACCGGAATTGGGGAAAAACGAAAGCATGTCACAGTCGAAACGGTTTGAAATTGCCCTGATTCCCGGAGACGGCATCGGGACTGAAGTCATGCCCGAGGCGCTCAGCGTCCTGGAGGCGGCCGGAGCCCGTTTCGGCTTTGAATGCTCCTTCGAGGAGTTTCCCTGGAGTTGCCGTCACTACACCAAAACCGGCAAGATGATGCCGGACGGCGGCGTCGACCATGTCAAGGCAATGGATGCGATCCTTCTTGGCGCGGTCGGATTTCCGGGGGTTCCCGATCACGTATCGCTTTGGGGTCTGCTCATTCCATTGCGCCGGGACCTCAAGCAATACGTCAATCTGCGCCCGGTTCGCCTGTTGCGCGGGACCAGTTCACCGCTGGCGGGCCGCGGTGCCGACGATATCAACATGATCATCGTGCGCGAGAACAACGAAGGCGAGTATTCCGAAATAGGCGGCAGGCTTTACGAAGGGACCGAGGACGAGGTCGTCGTACAGCAATCGGTTTTCACGCGCCGTGGCGTCGACCGAATTCTGAAATACGCCTTCGAAGTGGCTCAGACACGCCCCCGACGTCATGTCACGTCCGCGACAAAATCCAACGGCATCATCCACACCATGCCCTATTGGGACGAGCGGTTCGCAGCCATGTCGGCCAACTATCCGGATGTGGAAACCGCTCAGTTCCACATTGATATCCTGACAGCACAGTTCGTTCAGAATCCCGACTGGTTCGATGTCGTCGTCGGATCGAACCTGTTCGGCGATATCCTGTCTGATCTGGGTCCCGCGGTCGCCGGCAGCATAGGGATCGCTCCATCGGCCAACATTAACCCCGAACGGGACTATCCCTCGATGTTTGAACCGGTCCACGGGTCGGCCCCCGACATAGCCGGCAAGGGCATCGCCAATCCGGTCGCCATGATCTGGTCGGCGGCGATGATGCTCGAACATCTTGGCGAAGCCGAAGCTGCCAGTGCCATTGAGGCCGCCATCGAGACCGTATTCGAAGACGAGGCTTCCAGAACAGCCGACATGGGCGGTCGGGCAACGACTCAGGAATGCGGCCGGGCCATTGCTGAAGTCTTGCGGGCGGGGTGATGTTCGCTCCGCGACAGCCGTTCCCTGAGATTATTCGCCTACGGGCATCGTCTTTATCAAAGCGCTCATCTGGGTGCGGGCGCCGTACCAGGCGTCAAGTCCGGGGTGGCCCCGGCGCCAGTCGAGATCGTCAAGCGCGTGGTCAGCCAGGCCCAGGGCACACGCGAGCACGATCGCTGAAAAGTCCCATCTCTGGCTGTGCAGGACAGCATTCTGGACGCGGATCTCAAGCCAGTCGAGACAACGTTCGGCCCGGGCCGCTTCGACTTCGAGCAGCAACGGCGAGCGTTCTTCCGGCAGTCTGCGGTTCTCCCTGGCCCAGACCGCCAGTCCGTCGAGAAATCCGGTAATGGTGCCCTCAAGGCCGATCTCCTGCCACTTGTCCACATGCCTGGCCGGGAAAAACCGTTTCAGCCCCATGAACTCGTCGAAATAGACGCAGATATGGCGGGCCTCGGAAATCACGAGATCGCCGAAGACCAGTGTCGGCACCCGGCAAACCGGGCTGAAATCGAGCAATGGATTGTCAGGCGAACGATTGCTCACATAGATGTGCTCGATCCGCTCCGCCAATCCGATTTCGATTGCCGCGACCCGTGCAATCCTGGCGTAGGGCGAATCCGCGGTGATGAACATCTTCATGACAGACTGTCCAACACTGCTTCGATCTCGGTAATGTCGCCGAGCACATAGTCGGCGTGAGGCGTGAGATGCTGCCGCTCGCTGGTGCCCGTCAGGACACCGATGACACAACCGGCATTGGCCGACCGGCCCATGTGAAGGTCGTGAAGGTTATCGCCCACCACCATGACCTCATGTTCCCGCAGCCCCGTTGTCGCCATAAATCCATTCACCAACCCTGGACCGGGCTTTGCGCCGTGACCGGAATCGTACCCGGCAACAAAATCGAACAGTTCGAGGATACCGAAGGGGCCGAGCGTTTCATGGGCGCCGCGTTCCGAGTCGGCGGTCGCGACCCCGAGTTTCAGACCGCGCGATTTCAGCCGCTGCAGCAGCACCGGCAGATCGGTCACCGGTGTCGTATAGGCACCGCCGCCATTTTCGAAACAGGCGTTGACCTGGTCGATGATCGCGTCCACGGCCGACGCGCGGTCGCCCAGATGGGCATGCCAGGCGGTCGCGATCTCCGCATTGTTTCCAGCCGCAAGCAAGGATCCCGAACCGACCTTGCCGGTTTCATGGTCAAAGCCGCCGACAGCCAGAAGGTCGTCCGCCAGAGTCTGATCGCCGCCGGCCACCTCAAGCGCGATGATCCGGTTGAGCGGCATCCATGTCGCGTAGTAGTCGAGCAGCGTTCCGTCCTTGTCGAACAGGATTCCCCTAATTGTCACTGGTCCGTTCCCTCAAATTGTGGCCCCGACCATATCGCAAAGCTCATGTTTTGGCAGCATGAATTGCGCGGCTTCCGATCCGTGCGGGAATCGCAATAATCATGCACGGAAAAAAGCCTTGAACGCCTGGAGGATTTCTTCAGGCAACTCCTCAGCAAGATAATGACCGCCGGGCAAGGCGCGTCCGCTGACGTTGTGGGCGCGCATTCGCCATAGATCGAGCGCATCGAAACAACGCTCGATGACACCATTGGCTCCCCACAAGGCAAGAAGGGGGCAGTCGATCTTCCGGCCGTCGTCGGCCTCGTCGTGGCGCATGTCGATGGAGGCCGCTGCCCGGTAATCCTCGCAACTTGCATGCACCATGGCAGGGTCGGCAAAGCAACGTTCATATTCCGCAAGGGCTTCATCCGTGAAGGCAGAGGTGCCAGCACTGCCGCTGCCGATCTTCATCTGCAGATAGAGGTGGCGCGTTGCATCCGATCCGATCAGTTGTTCCGGGAACGGTGCGGGCAGGGTCAGGAAGAACCAGTGCCAGTAGGCATGAGCGAAACTCTCTGTCGTTCGGCGATACATTTCGTAGGTCGGGGCGATATCCAGCACACAGAGTTTTTCAACACGGTCGGGATGGTCGATGGCCAACCGGTGTGCAACCCGGCCGCCCCGGTCATGTCCGGCAAGAAAGTACCGTTGAAACCCGAGGGCGTCCATCACTTCGACCATGTCTTGCGCCATGGCACGCTTGGAGTAGGGCGCATGTTCGGCATCGGTTTCAGGTTTCGAGGAATCGCCATAACCACGCAGGTCGGCTGCCACCACAGTGTGGCTCTCGCTCAACGCGGGCGCCACCTTGTGCCACATGGCGTGGGTCTGGGGGTATCCGTGCAGGAGCAGGAGCGGCGGCCCCGACCCCGCCACGCGCAGATTGATTTCCGCGCCAGCGGTCACAATTCGTCTGTGATCGAATCCTTCAAACATGGTGTCCCCTCGATGGCGCCAAATCTCGCAACCACGTTATGATGAACACGTGCGACGCAAACCGGCAAGGGCGGAAAGTGCACCCGAAGTGTCATGAGAACGTGGGCAACTGAAAGGCAGTTCGAAAATGGCCCTGAGACCTTGCAGAGCCTCTCCAGGCTTTATTTTCTCCTGAACCGGACCCAATAGAAGCCCGATGCAATGTTGCGGACCTCAAGGGTATCGACAGCGTCACCGGCTTTGAGCTGGCCCGTAACATCGGCGTTCACCCAGCCTTCTCCCTTCACGTACCGGATCGGCTGCTTGCGGATATTGACACTGGCATTGGCGACAAGAATGTCACCGGTTTTGGGTTGTTCGCTATCGGGTTTGCCTCGTACATCGAAGAACTTTTCTTTCCAGGTTTTGCCGAAGTGCGATCCCACGTAGACCCAGCCTTCGGAACCCTGGGTGGCGCGTGATATCTCCTTCACGAATGGCATCAGTATTTTCTGCGTCTTGGAGCCCAATGCCGGATAGATCGCTTTGAGTCGCTGTGAAGTCGATGCCTGTGCCTGTTTGTCAAGACGTCCAAAGAGTGCTTCCAGCGTCAGGGCGGCATTGTATTTGCCGTTGTCGTTTCGCGAGGACTTGAGCACATCGAGCACTGTCGACACGGCTCTTGGATCGAGCAGCGCCACCGCGAGGTTGGTCGCGTGTATCCTCATTGTCTTGTCGCGGTGACCGACGAGCCGGGTCAAGGCGGCTACGTCCTTGTCACTTAGCAGACCCTGGAGTTCCTTGGCACTGGATCTCCCCTCATTGAGCATGTTCCACAAGGCAACCGTGGTGCCAAGAGCAATCCGGTAAGCCGATTTTCGCTCGCGAAACACCTTCATGAGGGGCGGTACCGCTGCAGTGCCGAAATTCCCCAGAGCCGAACGGGACCCCCGCCGCAACACCACGTCATCGGACGCCAGGCCCTTTATCCAGAATTCGATCGGATAGGTCCGGTTTGCGGCTTTTGCGCCTGGAACCAGACCGGCAAACTTCCATGGTCCAATGTTTCCTTGCCGGATCGAAAACCGGGTTGTCTCAGGAACCGCATGAAAGCCGGTGGGACCGCCACAAAAGACCTGCCCTATGGGCTCGTCCTTGTTGCTGGCATGGTAGATCGCCTTGGGGTCGTCCGGATCGTACCACCAGTCGAACTCCTTGCCGTTGCCTTCATTGTCGAAATACTCGAGCACATGGCGGTAATGGACCTGTATCACCGGTGCTTCCGTCGTGGTGGCAGAACCTTCCAGCGGATCCAATTCGACGGTCAGGCAGCCGATCTGTTTCACGTCCTCCTTCGATATCTTGAACCGGTAGGTTTTGTTGACAACGTCCCAGCGGTGAAACAGCGCCGACTCGGCTCTCACGACGATATTGGTCTTTTCCTTGAATTCACCCTGAATGAGCCCTTCGACAACTTGCACGGCCGGGGGTTCGGGAGGCGGTGCGACCTTGGTCAGGATCAGGAACAAAACAATCGCGACACCGCCTGATCCGGAAACCGACCAGCTAAGCCATTTGCCGCTGACCCGTGTACCCAACGCGGCAAAAATGAGGCCGAGCCCGCCGCAGAACAACAGCCGGACATCGGCCGTCAGCAGAGCCTTTTCTTTGAACAGATAAATGGAAACAGCAAGCAACGCCGCACCAACGCCAAGCGTGACCCCTGACATCCAGACAGGCACTGAGCTTTTCTTTTCGGGCATAGCTAACCTCCTCCGAAATATAGAAAATTCTATATTCGTACGTCCGCCAGCCCGACAGAGTATCGTGCAAGTATACTCCATTTGGATAACTAATTCATGATCATAAGTAACATTGGATCAATTCATTTGCTCCATTTGGAATTGTTTTCTCTGGATGGTCGTGCCGAGAAAGTTTGCCTTCAAGCCGATTTCAGGCAAAAAAATGTCCAATTTTCTTGAACACTGGTAACCGGTCGGCTCAATTGACCGCACTTCCGCTTAAGGTTTTGATCAATTGCCGCAAACATGGCATTCCCATGCTCAAACGAGGATGCGGGCGGCAGAGTGCGGTAGCGAACTTCGCCGTGACTGACGTCGAACCGATTGCGCTCTGAAATGCCGATGGAGACTCGACCACATGACGCGTACAATTGCCTTTCTTCACACCGCGCAGTCGAATGCGGATCTCTTCGAGAGTGCTGCCCGTGACCTACCTCTGGTGCGCAGCCATCTTGTGCGCGACGATCTTCTGGCACGCGCCGTGGACGCAGGGTTCCTGACTTTGGAAATTCGTGAGGAAACGAGAGCGCTTCTGAGCGGGCAGGCGGAAGACGCCGATATCGTGCTTGTCACCTGTTCTACCCTCGGACCTGCCGCAGATGATCTGGGTGACCCGTGCATCAAGCGAGTCGACCGGGCCCTGGCGGAAGCAGCCGTTGCTGCCGGCAAGCCCGTCAAGGCCCTCTGCACGGTACCTTCGACGCTCGGTCCCACAAGCGATCTGTTTGAAGACGTCTCGGCCGGTACCGGCGTCGCTGTTGATGTCAAACTGATCGATGGTGCCTGGGCTCATTTTGAACGCGGCGACACACAGGCCTACTTTGAAGCGATCGCCGAGGCCGCCGACCGTTTGGCTAGTGGAAACGTCACTATTGCCCTGGCTCAAGCATCGATGGCGCCAGCAGCAAGTTTGTGCCGTAAAGCAACTCCGTTGACGAGTGTGAATACGGCCTTGGCCCAGCTATAGGTGTGCTCTGCCGGCCGTCTGGCTGCGGGTTATTCAGTCTCCAGCGAGAAACACTGTCATGGCCCATGTGCCATCGTGTCTTACAAAGTGGGCGCGATAGTCCACAGCACTGCGCAGAAAGTCTTCATGGACAAAACCGGTTTTGCCGGAAGCCAGCTTGATTTTCGTAAAGCGCGTACCGTCTCCACCTTCCAGAACAGTGACGATATCGTGGGAAAGGCGTGCCAGCACCCGGCCGTATAGGCTTGGTCGCTGCCGCAAGGCGACGGAGGTCCCTACAACAAACCTTGTGGCAAAGACATCGTCGTCTGGCTTCAGAGGGACTGTCCATGTGTAAGGCGCGTGAAATTCGTTCTTGCTGGCAAAACGGCCGCCCAGGCGAAGGACCGTCTCCAG
Organism: Alphaproteobacteria bacterium; assembly: GCA_021775805.1. Classification (GTDB taxonomy): domain Bacteria; phylum Pseudomonadota; class Alphaproteobacteria; order Rhizobiales; family JAJFHC01; genus JAJFHC01. The sequence continues at coordinate 120,639 of JAJFHD010000120.1, forward strand.
GGCGTCCCAATAGTCTTCCCGCTGTTTCGTTGCCTGATGTTTGTACTCTTCCGCCATGTCCTTTTCGGAAAGTGTCAGAAACTTTCGAAAATCGTCGCGGCCACTGTGCCCTCCGAAACTCAGATGGATGTCCAAGGACGCCTGAGAAACTACAAACTCCACGTCCCGACGGGCAATCGCATCGAGCAATCGCGTTCGAAAACGCAGGAACGATGGATCCTTGTATGCCTGGTCCACGGGCAGAGCCTTGCGTGTCGCGTCCGCCGCGGCCGGATTGGCGAACAACGTGACGGTGATCATCATCAAAATGAAACATAGGCCGGTGAAAGCGCTGGTTTTTGTGTTTTTCATGCGTGGCCTGTCTAAACGGACAATCGTCAGAGCGGCGAGGGATCGCGGAACTCGACAACAACGGCACGACACATTTGTGCCGGGGCGGCAGGGCCACGAAACTCGAGATGGTCAGGGTATCCCTTCGAGATCAGGGTGTCGCCGATGCCAAGCTCATAAGTCTGACGGCCGTCATCGACGGTGATCGGATCTCCCTGAAGAAGTGTCGTTGTCGAAGAATATGATCGCCGGGTCTCGTGTGGTGTTGATCGCGTCAGGTCGACAACGTCCACGATGACGGACACCTTGCTTGGGTTGTATATCACGTTGAAATTCCCGATCGGGCCGTCGGTCAATCGGCCGTCGACCATCCAGTCGCCGCTATAGGCGGCGGGCTGAAACAGTGTTTCCAGGCTTACGGTACCGTTCGCACCGGCATCGAGGACGAGACCGTTCCCTGAAATCATCATGCTGACACGGTCGAAGCCCGGGAACCGCGAAAAAGGACCGTCGCGCGCAACATCGGCGATGCTGACACGCCACAAGTAGTCGTGACCTTTGGCATTTTCCGGTTCAGTTGCGATTTCCGTGGTTGTGCCGCCGCCATTCTTCCATGTCATCGTCCGGCAGTCGTCAGCCCTTACGATGCGCAAAGGTCGGCGATCCATCAGGTTGGCCCGGGTAACGTGCTGGATGGCTCAGATCACTCTGCCGCCTGCTGCAACTCCCGTTCGACCTGGTCGACGTCACGCACGGCGCCTTCGGATGCAGAGGTTGCAAACGCTGCATAGGCCCGCAGCGCCGGTGTCACGTTGCGGGTCCGCACTTCAACCGGCTTCCAGGCCCCATGGCCCTTGGCTACCATGGCGATCCGGCGGTTCTGCAGCGCCGCGTCGTCGACGGCCAGATGCACCCGGCGGTTCGGGATATCGAACTCGATGATATCGCCGTCCTCGACCAGACCGATCGCGCCGCCGCGCGCGGCTTCAGGCGACACATGGCCGACGCTCAGGCCGGACGAGCCGCCTGAGAACCGTCCGTCCGTGATCAGCGCGCAGTCCTTGCCGAGGCCCATGCTCTTGATGTAGCTGGTCGGGTAGAGCATTTCCTGCATGCCCGGACCGCCCTTGGGCCCTTCATAACGGACAACCACCACGTCGCCCGCCTTGACATCCTTCTTGAGGATTGCCTGAACCGATGAGTCCTGGGATTCAAACACCCGGGCTGTCCCCTTGAAGACCAGGCATTCCTCCGGAACGCCGGCTGTCTTCACAATGCAGCCGTCGGTTGCGATGTTGCCGTAGAGGACCGCAAGCCCGCCGTCCTGGCTGTAGGCATTTTCGCCATTGCGGATACAGCCGTTCTCACGATCGCGATCGAGGCTGTCCCATATTCGCTCCTGGCTGAACGCCTCCGTCGTGCGCACGCCGCCGGGGGCTGCACCGAAGAACTTTTCAACTTCCGGCGACGGGTCGCGCATGATGTCGTAGGTCTCGATCGCCTCGCCGATGGTCGGTGTGTGCACCGTCGGCCGTTCCCGGTGGATCAGGCCGAGCCGGTCGAGTTCGCCCAGGATGCTGAAGATGCCGCCGGCCCGGTGAACGTCTTCCATGTGATAGAGCGATGTCGACGGCGACAGTTTTGACAGGTGCGGCACGCGCCGGCTCATCCGGTCGATGTCCGACATGGTGAAATCGATCTCGCCTTCGCGCGCCATGGCCAGCAGGTGCAGCACGGTGTTGGTCGATCCGCCCATGGCAATGTCGAGCGCCATGGCATTTTCAAAACTCTTGAAGTTGGCAATTTCGCGGGGCAGGGCGGTGATGTCGCCGTCCTCGTAATACCGACGCGTCAGAGAAACGATGGTGCGGCCGGCTTCCAGAAACAGATCCTTGCGGTAGGCATGGGTCGCCAGCATCGAACCGTTGCCGGGCAGGGCGAGCCCCAGCACTTCCGCCAGGCAGTTCATGGAATTGGCCGTGAACATGCCCGAACACGATCCGCAGGTCGGGCACGCCGAACGCTCGTAGGCCGCTGCATCCTTGTCGGATGTTGCCGGATTGGCGGCCTCGACCATGGCATCGATCAGGTCGACCTTCTTCTCCTTGCCGTCTTCGAGGATGACCTTGCCAGCCTCCATCGGACCGCCGGAGACGAAGATTGCCGGAATGTTGAGACGCATGGCCGCCATCAGCATGCCGGGCGTGATCTTGTCGCAATTGGATATGCAGATCATGGCATCGGCGCAGTGGGCATTGCACATGTATTCGACCGAGTCCGCGATCAGTTCACGCGACGGCAGCGAATAGAGCATGCCGTCGTGACCCATGGCGATGCCGTCATCGACCGCAATGGTATTGAATTCCTTGGCAACCCCGCCGGCGGCTTCGATCTCGCGAGCAACCATCTGACCCATGTCCTTCAGGTGCACATGCCCGGGGACGAACTGGGTGAACGAGTTTGATACAGCGATAATCGGCTTGCCGAAATCGCCGTCCTTCATGCCGGTTGCGCGCCAGAGGCCGCGGGCGCCGGCCATGTTGCGTCCGTGTGTGGTGGTGCGTGAGCGATATTCAGGCATGGAGCGATCCTGTCTTGAAATGCATGTTTGTCTATAATCTGCAGTAATAGCGCTTTACGGGCCGTCAAGAAACAGGAAAAGCCTGAGTCGTTGAGCGCGAAGATTGGTTTGATTGCGGCCGTCACTGTTTCCCGGACAAACGCAGCGCGATCCGAGGTCTGCGCGCCCGTCAAGATTTTCCTTGCGTTCGCCACGCACATGCCAAATGAGGGTCGACAAGAATTATTATCGGTTTTCGGTTTATGCGGGATGGCAAAAGTGTTCCTGATGTGGTGAAGTCCGGTGTTCTACACGCTTCGGCGTCCGCCCGCCTGCGTTACTGACGCGACGGGTGATACTGCCACTACCGGCGACACTTCCGGGTGCGACTTTGAGCACCGAACAAACTCTTGCCAAAGCCCGGATGACACGCTTGATTTGACCGTCATGTCCCGCTACCCGCTGAAAGACGGGTTAACAATAGCTATTCCACCAACCAAAGGAGCCACACCATGAGCTTGCGCATAAACGACACGATCCCGAATCTGGAAGTCGAAACCGACCAGGGCACTTTCAAACTGCATGACTGGATTGGTGACAGCTGGGCGATCCTGTTTTCGCATCCGAAAGACTTTACCCCCGTCTGCACGACGGAATTCGGCGTCGTCGCACAATTGTCCGACGAGTGGGCCAAACGCGGCACCAAGGTGATCGGCGTCTCCGTCGACGGGGTCGAGGATCACAAGAAATGGAAGGCTGACATCGAGAAAGTTGGCGGCGCGTCTGCCGGATTCCCGATCATTGCGGACGACGGACTGGCCGTCTCCAAGGCCTTCGACATGCTGCCGGCCGAAGCCTACCTGCCGGATGGCCGCACTCCCAACGACAGCGCCACCGTGCGGTCGGTGTTTATCATCGGACCCGACAAGAACATGAAACTGTCCATGACTTACCCGATGAACGTGGGCCGCAACTTTGCCGAGGTTCTTCGTGCGCTGGATGGTCTGCAGACCGCAGCCAGCCAGGGTGTCGCAACCCCTGCGAACTGGAACGTTGGCGATGACGTGGTCATCCCGACCGCGGTCAACGACGAGGACGCCAAGGAAAAATTCGGCGAGTTCGAAACCGTGTTGCCCTATTTGCGGATGACCAAACTCAAGGACTAAAGCGCTTCACGTTTGATCGTACTCATCAACACAATTCACGGCTGCACAATGCCCTCAAAACTGTCATGCACGTGCTTGACACGTGCACCTCCAGAATTGCAACACCGGAGGTCCTCGTGTCGGCGCACGAGGACGACAATCAAGAAGGGCGGTCAAGCCACCACTCTGGTGCTGCAATGCCGATCAGCGTCAAGAATGAATCCCATAGATCGCGAAGCGCTTTAGACGACAACAAGGCCCGGTCCACGATGCTGATTGCGCGGTGACTCAATGCCCGAATCCAATGTGGGCCGCTGATGAGGAACGCCCAGCAGTTGTGCTGGGTGTAGGTTGTTGGAACACAAAACAACAGTGTCGCCGAGACCCATCTGCTCGCAGGTGTCTCGGCGAACTGTCCGTTCTACCCTCCCGCATCCTGCTCCAACTGATCCGAATCGACATAGCCGAGCACCATGTCGCGCAACGTGACGATGCCGAGAAGTTCCTGGCCATGGATCACCAAAGCGCGTGACAGGCGAAATCTTGAGAGCAGCCGGATTGCGTATTTTACATTCATTTCGGAATCGAGCGACAGCGCCGGTTTGGTCATGACTTCATAAACACTGGTGCGTTCGGTCGATTTGTTCACAGCCACGACCTTCGAAGCGATGTTCTGCACGGTAATGACGCCGTACTCGTCATTGCTGTCGCGCCGCTCGATGATGAGTGAGCTGACCTTGAGCCGGTTCATTTCCGCGATTGCATCGTGCACGCTTGCAAGACCGCTTACCATGTGCAGCGACGTACGCATCACATCCGAGACTCTGACAATTGTGCGTTCCATCACAAATCCTCCTCACTGATCTCCTGCTCGATGACGGTGATCTGCTCGTGCAGGCCGATTGCATCGTCGATGTCAATTTGAAACACGACCCCGGCGCCCGGCTTGGTATCGAACCCGCAGGCTCTTGCGATGGATTCCATTATCTCGCGGCTATGGTGCTCTTCAACCAGAAACAGGACGATGTCCCGCTGGCCGGTCACCGTCAGCCCCAGAAATGTCTGTGCCGGCTTCAGGCCTTCTCCGCGTACGTTGGTAATGACCGAGCAGCCGGTCGCGCCGTGGGCACGGGCGGTCTCGATTGCCTTGTCGGTGAGTTCGTCCTCGGTCATGACCACAAGAAGCTTGAACTTCATTGACTGAAATCTCCCGTTTTTGAAGCCGATGGAATTTTTCTGTTCTTTCGCCGTTTATCCAGCCAGCCGGTCACCTGCGCATAGCCCATGACCGTCGATATGGGAAACAGGCTGGCCAGCGCAATCAGGCCGAAGCCGTCGAGCAGGATGCTGCGGCCGGGCACATTGGATGCGAGGCCCAGCCCGAGGGCGGCGACCAGCGGTACGGTGACGGTCGACGTGGTCACGCCTCCGGAATCATAGGCCAGCGGAATGATCATGCGCGGCGCCAGCATGGTCTGCACGACGACGATCACATAGCCGGCGATCATGTAGAAATAGAGCGGTGTGCCGGTAACGATCCGCAAGGTTCCTACCGCAAGTGAAAGGGCGACACCGAGCGCAACGGCGATGCGCAATCCCCACGCGCCAACCGCTCCGCCCGAGACCTCGCGCGCCTTGATCGCCACGGCGATCAGGGAAGGTTCGGCGATCGTGGTCGAAAAGCCGATGGCGAAGGCAAAGATATAGACCCAGTAATAGTCATGCCAGGTGAGCTGCGCCGCATCGATGCCGGCGCCGATAAAGGCCGGATCGGTGAGCTGCCGGGCCATGGTCTTGCCGAGGGGGAACAGGGCCTGTTCAAGCCCGAACAGGAAGAAACTCAGACCGAGGACGACATAGACCGTACCGATCATGACCCTTTTCAGGTGAGGTATGGTCTGGCGCAGCACGCCAACCTGAAAGCCGATGAGGATCGCGGCAATCGGCAGCACGTCGAGCACAGTCGAGCCGATGGTGGCTGCAAGTTCATATGCCAGGCCGGTGCTCATATGCTGATCGTCACGCCGAAAACCAGCACGAAGATGATCGGCATGAGGCTCGCAAACGCGATCAGGCCAAATCCGTCAATCATGGGGTTACGCCCCTTGATGACGCTGGCGAGCCCAACGCCAAGGGCGGTCACGAGCGGGACTGTGATGGTCGACGTGGTCACACCGCCACTGTCAAAGGCAACCCCGATAATTTCCTCCGGAGCCACCGCCGTCAGCAGCAGCACTGCGACATAGCCGGCGATGATCAGCCACTGGATCGGCCAGCCCTTGAGGATGCGCACGACGCCGACGACCAGAGAAGTACCCACAGAGAAGGCCACGGTGTAGCGCAGGGCCTGGGCATAATATCTTTCGGAATCCTCGCCGGCGGCGATGAAACCGGCTGCCGCCATCACCTCGGCTGCTTCCGCGCCAACGGCAATCAGCGCCGGTTCGGCCACCGTCGTCCCGAAGCCGAGCGCAAACGCAAAAGCCAGAAGCCAGAACAGGGAGCCCTTTCTGGCGAAGGCGTTGGCCAGCGTCTCGCCAAGCGGAAACAACGCCATTTCGAGCCCCTGGACGAAGATCGTAAGGCCCAGCAATACGAAGACGAACCCGACCGCAATACCGGCCAGATCATCCACCGGCTGACGGAGCACGATAACCTGAAAGAACGTGATGATTACCAAGATCGGAGCGAGGTCACGCAGGGTACCGCCCAACAGGCCAAAGGCTCCGCGGATCGATCCTATCATGCAGGCAAATTCCCCTCTGTTCCGATCAACGCTCCAGGCCCAGCCAGATCAAGCCCCCTCAAGAATAGGCACCCGAATCAGCTCCAATGGTAGCTGTGCAGCCACTCTGTTGGAAGTTGGAACAGCGCTTTTGCCTGTGAGAACGGTAATTCAGCTGTTGAGCCGATCGTACACTCAGGCGCGCAATCGGTGTTCCGAAGGGAGGGGCGGACCTGTCGCGAATTTCTACGGTTTGTCAACTGAGGCCGAATTTCTCAAGATACCTGTCCCAGACGATTGCTTCATACTTGAACGCCCAGTCTTCAGCATAGGATACTCCACGGCCGCATTGGTTCTGACTGCGTGACGTCATCAGGTCGTTGTGATGGCCTAACTCATGCAGGAAGACATGTAACAGCTGATAGGCTCGGGCGGTTCCGACGGTGAACTTGCAAAGGTAGTCTTGACCGCGTCGTTCGCACGGAATCCCAAGCCGTTGGAAGAGAGATTGATGCTCGACGTAATAACTTTTGTGTCCGAGCTTCCAGAGATCGCGCTCCCAGGCACACAAGGCAATGATACCTAAGTAGTTGTACCAGCCATCACAGCCGTCATCACCTGCCGCCAGCAGAACTGCATCGAGCCCATCTGCAAGCAAATTCCATTCGGGAATGATCTCGATGAACTCGTGAATGTCGGCCTTTGATAAGAGATGCTTATACCCACGTCCCGGCCGCTCTTTATCAACCACTGGCAACGGTTGACTGGTGTTCCAGTAGTTTTCCGTTGGTGCATGACGGTTCTTTTTTTGCACACGACCATCAACAACTTTGGGAGTGGAGCGACGAATGAAACCAGCCATGCTTATCTATCCGTCCGACGCTTCTCATCGGCAGACAACCTTGCGTCTGTTGGCATCAGATCGTCCTTCTGCCGCACCTGTCTTCGTATGTTTTTCAGTTTTCGAGGCCGGTGTTCAGCCCACATGATCTCGGCGCCGTCCTCAAGCGGCTCGTAAATCGGCAGCAGTTCCGTCAGCCCCTCAAAGATCCACTGCACATCAACGCCTTCAGGCCCTCCTTTATAAGGCTCGGTCGCGTCTGTGGCGATTGCGACTGTTTTGTCGTACGCCTCGTCCAGATCCTTGGCCTTGACGATTATTGTATTTTCCCAAGTCAGGAAACGCGCGTCCGGATCGTCGTTGTCATCATCAGCAAGCGCAACAAACCTCAAGACATAGCTGGTCACATACCATCCAACGGGCGACAAATTTTTGTCCATTCTGCTTCCCGACAATACGCAATCGCATCCATCCGTCTTTTGTGCACAGCGGATCATCAAACGGAAATGCTGGGCACCGAGACTACATCAAGGCAACTAAGGAACACCTAACGTGCCGATGTGTGGCAACGGTCGCTATGGTTGCTTCAACAGTGATCCGGTCGGGCAATTTCCTGCCGTCTTGGGACTGATCATCAAACGTCCGATTGGTTCTTGGCGATGCACATCAGTTGCCACGCGGCCTAATGTCGGCTGCACCGGGGCATCCACCAAGCGTCAGGCCGCGAGGCCGAAACCACACGTGAATCAGAATGTTAATGAGCCCGCCAAAAAAGGATCCCGGACCGGGACGCGCCCGAGCCGCCGCCGTTCGCATTGCGGATGTGCGCTGTCATCCGGCGATGCGTTCGACCGTCATTGCCGCAGAAAAATCCCGCTTCAGCGATTGCGGCAAACCCGCGACAAGCGTCAGCCGGTCATGCGATCGACGTTCTCGTAGACTTCGGTCTGCGGCGCGCCGGTGAGGTACTGCGCCAACCCGCCCCAGATAGACTGAATGTGAGGCGATGCAGCCTCGGCCGCAGCCTGGCTTTCGTAGATCGCCACCGTCACGCCCTGTCCGTCGGGACGCCAGGCATTGTAGATATCGACGACGCCGGCAATCGCCTTGATTTGCGACTTCAGGCCCTCGACGTTCGCCACCATTTCATCGAGTTTTGCGACGTCGCCCTGATAGGTTGTTATGCGTGCGTACGTGATTGCCTCTCCCCAGATTGTTTTTTGTAGTCGTCAGCCCATGCATGGTTGCATGGTGAATCTGAAACAGCAAATCGGTTGAGCCAGATAGGAGAGAGGCGTCCGAGCAAGGCTGAAGCGTTTCGCGTTTGATTGTGCGCATCAACAGACTTCACGGCTGCTCGATGTCCTTAAAAACTGTCATGCACGTGCTTGACACGTGCAACCCCAAAGTTTCAACGCCGGAGGTCCTCGTGCCGGCGTACGAGGACGACAAAGAGGGAGGTCGGTAAAGCCAATGCTCTGGCTGTGCAATGCCGATCAGTACCAGGAATGAATCCCATAGATTGCGACACGCTTCAGCTGCTGCCGGGCAGCTCGGTGGTCAGCAGATGAGGCGTCGTGTCGGCGATCAATGCGTCCACGTCCAGCCCCGGAGCGACCTTGGCGTAGTCCTCGTCGATCAGAAGCGAGGCGGCACCGTGGACGAAGGTCCACAAGCGGATCGCGATTGCGCGCGGATCGCCGGAAACATCGTTGCGTTCGCAGTATGTCGCCACCTGTTCGATGACGTTGCTGAAACACTTGCGGCCGTCTTCCTCGACACCGGCGGCTTTCTTCAAAATCGGATGCTGCCCGAACATCAGACGGAAGAGGTGCTGTTCGTCGACGGCGAAATGCACATAGGCGTGTCCCAAGGCGATGATGCCGCCAAGCGTTCCGACACCGTTTTTCTCCACAGCTTCGATCGAGCGCCGTCCCATTTCGTCGAACGCCAGGGCGACCACAATCTCAAGCACTTCATTGCGGTCGCGAAAATGCTTGTAGGGGGCGGCCGTCGACACCCCGGCGCACCGGCAGACGTCGGCCAGGGAAAACTTGTCGGCACCGTTCTTCGACAGCAGATCATAGGACGCCTGCACCATGGCCTCCTTCAGGTCACCATGGTGATAGGCCGATTTGGCCTTGATTGTTGCCGATGTGCCGTTTGTGCTCATGCGTCTTTTCCACTGCGAATTTCGTAAATATAGCGAATTTATGTTAGGCGCACTAACTTTTTGTTTGAAAGTTAGCCATCCTAACATATGTTAGTGCGAGTAACTTTCAATGCCGTGACTATTGGGAACCGATCATGACCGCACAGACAGACCGCAATCACAGCCAAGTTCCGCAAGAAAACCCGACCCCCAGGACAATCCTGAAGCGCCGTGTCGCGAGGGCCGCATTGGCCGGTGGTGTGGCGCTCGGTTTTGTCGGGCTGGCGGTTGGCGGCATTGTTGCCCTGCAGGCCCGGGCAAGCCAGGAAACATCTGCCCGACCGCATCCGCCGATCACGGTATCCACCGAGACGGCCGCCTTCCAGAACAGCTACACGGTCACCACCAGCTACGTTGGCCGGTTGGAGCCGGCGCGGCGGACAGACCTGGCTTTCGAGCGGGCAGGGCTGGTGACCGAGGTCGCCCCGGAAGAAGGCGCACACATCCGCAAGGGAGACGTGATTGCCCGGCTTGATACCAGCCGCCTCGAGGCCTCCCGACGCCAACTGGAAGCCCGCAAACGCGAATTGATCGCGGAACGCAAGCTCGCACGGTTGACCCTGACCCGCCAGAAGGACCTGCGCAGGAAAGGCTGGACGCCTCAACAGCGCGAAGATGAAGCAACCACCAGTGTTGCCCGCCTGACGGCGGCGATCGATCAGGTTTCGGCTCAGATCGACCTGACCAATATAGATCTCGGAAAATCCGTTTTGGAGGCCCCCTACGACGGTGTCATAGGCGCCCGGGCAATCGACGAAGGCGCGGTCGTTACCGGTGGCACGACGGTCGTGTCGCTTCTCGAAACAAGCAGGCCGCAGGCACGTATAGGCCTGCCGCCTCATGCCGCGGCGTCGCTTTCTCCAGACCGCACCTACGTGATCAGGACGGACACAGGATCGTTTCCCGCCCGTCTGGCGTCGCGGCGGCCGGATCTGCAAACCGGAACCCGCACCGTGACGGCCCTGTTTGATGTGAACGGCGCCAACTCAATGCCCTTCAACGAGATCGTCACGCTTGTGGTCGAAAGCCAGGTCGACGAGCGCGGAACCTGGCTGCCGATGACGTCGCTCAAGGAAGACCGCAAAGGTCTGTGGTCGGTCATGGTCGTGGGCGGCGGCCCGTCGCGTCCCGAAATTCAAAGCGAACTGGTCGAGGTTCTGCATGTCAGGGACGAGCAGGTCTATGTCCGCGGCACCCTGAACGATGGTGCCCGCGTGGTCGTCAATGGGACCCACCGTGTCATCAAGGGCCAGCGCATTGCCCTTAGGGGTCACTAGTCATGACAACGCTGTTTTATCGCAACAAGCGCGTCTTTGCCCTGGCAATTCTGATGATGGTTGCCAGCGGCCTCTCGGCACTCCTAACCATTGGCCGCCAGGAAGACCCGACAATCACCAATCTGTTCGCGACCGTGGTTACGCCTTATCCGGGTGCCGATCCGGCACGCGTGGAGGCCCTGGTTACTGAAAAAATAGAGACCGAACTGAAGGAAATTTCCGAGATCGACGAAATAACGTCGGTGTCGCGTCTGGGTATTTCGGTCATCCAGATCAAGCTCTCCCAGTTTATTTCCGATCAGGAGATAGAACAGTCCTGGTCTGAGATCCGCGACGCCTTGTCGGATGCCGCAAAGAATTTTCCGGCGGGTGTAGCGCAGCCGGGCTTCGACAACGACCGGGTAGGAGCCTTCACCGCAATCTTCGCGCTGCAGTCCGGCACTGCCGGGACTTTCAGCCCGGGCCTTGCCAAGCGTCTGGCGGAGTCTTTGCAGGATCGCCTGCGCAGTGTTGCCGGCACCCGGTTGGTGGAGGTCTACGGGGCGGGCGACGAGGAAATAACCGTATCCGTTCATCGTGACCGTTTGGCGTCCCTGGGGCTCAACACCAGTGCTGTCTCAAGCGCCATTGCCCAGGGCGATGCCAAGGTTCGAGCCGGCCAGGTTCGCGGAGCAAACACCGATCTGCTCGTCGAGGTCGCCGGTGAGCTCAAGGATCTCGACCGGATCAGGTCGATTCCCATCGTCAACGGTACGGACGGTCAAATGGTGCGCGTCGGTGACGTGGCGACGGTGCGCCGCGGCATGCGCCAGCCCGCAACCAGCCTGGCGCGGATCAACAACCGTGCTGCGGTTCTGGTCGCGGCGCGCATGGAAGACGACCTGCAGGTCGACGCCTGGTCGGCCAAGACCAAGGCGGCGGCAGATGAATTCGCGGCGGCCTTGCCGGCGGGCATGAAACTGACGCAACTGTTCGACCAGGCCGGTTACACCGGCGATCGCCTTGTCGGCGTCGCGAAGAACATGGCGGCCGGCGTCACCATCGTCATTGCCGTGCTGCTGGTAACCCTGGGCTGGCGTGCCGCTGTTGTCGTCGCCCTGGTCATCCCGCTTGCCAGCATCGTCTCGATTGCCGGGCTGCAGGCCATGGGCATCCCGATCCACCAGATGTCGATCACCGGTTTGATCGTGGCGCTGGGGTTGCTGGTCGATGGCGCCATTGTCATGACCGACGACATCCGGAAACGCCTGGCCGCCGGTGCCGCGAGGCTCGACGCCGTCGATCAGGCGGTGAGAAGGCTCACGGTTCCCCTGATCGCCTCGACGATCACGACCGTGCTGGCGTTCATGCCTATGGCGCTCCTGCCTGGTCCTGCCGGCGACTTTGTCGGCGCGATCGCAATCGCCGTTATCATTATGTTGGGCGTCTCCCTGGTGCTTGCCGTCACGGTGACGCCCGCGCTGGCCGGATGGCTCTTGTCCGGGAACAGCGATCCCGATGTCCCGGGGCGTTCGGCAAGCAGGACACTGTTCGGGTTGATTGGCAGGGCCTTCGGCGCAACCCTGCGTCTCGCCGTCCGGCATCCCGGTGTCGCGATCATCGGTGCCCTGATGCTGCCGGCCATCGGCTTTGGGTCGTTCGCAACCCTGAAACCCCAGTTCTTTCCCGGCGTCGACCGCAACCAGTTTTATGTGCAGGTCAAGCTGGCGGACGGATCGTCCATTGCCCAGACCCAAGGTGTTGCCCAAAAGGTCGGCGCCGTTCTCCACAACCAGGACGGTGTGACCGGTGTGACCTGGGTCATCGGCGAAAGCGCCCCGGCATTCTACTACAACATGATCGCCAACCAGGACGGGGTTTCGAGTTTTGCCGAAGCGCTCGTCACCACCCGTTCTGCCCGGGTGACGGAAGCGATCCTCGATCCGCTCCAGCGCACCCTCGACATGGCCGTACCGGAAGCCCGCGTCACCGTGCGCGGCCTGGTGCAGGGCCCGCCGGTGACGGCACCGGTGGAAATCCGCATTGTCGGCGACAACTTGAACACCTTGCGCACGCTCGGCGAGAACATCCAACGGCTGATGCAGGGCGTGCCCGGCATCACCGTGACCCAGACCGACCTGAACGCAGGACCGCCGAAACTGATGGTCGAACTCAGCGAGGAGAAGGTAAACCTGACCGGGCTCGACCTGGGTCAGGTCGCCCGCCAGCTTGAAGCCCAGCTTGAAGGCGCAACCGGCGGTTCGGTCATTGAAGCCAGCGAAGAGTTGCCGGTCCGCGTTAGGGTGCCGGGGGCATCGAGAGCGTCGGTCGACGCGGTAGCCGATCTGAATCTGGTGATACCGCAGGGGCAGGACTCGGCGCTGACCGGGGCCTATCCCGGACTGCCCATCACCGCCCTCGGCGATCTCAAGATCGTCCCCGCCAAGACGCCGATCTACCGGCGCAACGGACTGCGCGTGAATACGGTCAAGGCTTTCGTCGAGCGTGACGTTCTGCCCGAACAGGCGCTGAAGCTGGTTCGGCAGGAGATAGTCCGCAGCGGCCTTGTCCTGCCGCCCGGCTACCGGCTTGAACTCGGCGGCGACTCCGATGCCCGCGACGAAACCCTGCGAAACCTGCTGGCCCCGATCGGCCTGATCATCGCCCTGACGATCACGGCGATCGTGCTCACATTCGGCTCCTACCGTCTTGCCCTCGTCACCGGTGTCGTTGCGATCCTGTCAATGGGCCTGAGCTTGCTGGCTCTCGCGATCTTCCAGTATCCGTTCGGCATTCAGGCTGTCATCGGCGTCATCGGCTCGATCGGCGTCTCCATCAATGCTGCGATCATCATCATGACAGCGCTGCAGGCGAACCCGCGCGCCATGGCCGGTGATACCGGCGAGATCGCCGCCGTCGTGATGGCCCAGAGCCGCCACATCGTCTCGACCACGCTCACCACCTTCGGCGGCTTCCTGCCTCTGATTCTCGAAGGCGGCGGCTTCTGGCCTCCGTTTGCCATGTCGATTGCCGGCGGCGTGCTGTTGTCGACGATCGTGTCGTTCTACTTCGTGCCGCCAGCGTTTGCATTGCTGGCGAGAGTTGGAACGATACCCGTCGCTGCGGAGCGGGAAGCCGGACTGGCATAACAAGCTACGGCAGGATTTGAACGGACTGCCGGGCTGGCGGCAAAAGACCCCTTCGCGAAATGCCGCAACAACGCAGAACCTGCCCGATGGTGGCTGGTTCTGCAGTTGTCCGGTTGCCGATCGCTTCAGTCGAGCTGGAACGAATCGGTAATGGAATTCGTTACGGTTTTTTTCTCTGTGTCGGTTTCGGCCGAGTAGCGACCGCCGCCGGTGGCGGTTTTCCACTTGCCGGTGCCGCCGGCAAAATTCCACACGCCGGTCGCGGTCCCGTCGGCAGCGGTTTCCATCGCGGTCCATGTGATCAGAATTTGTGCGCCGGCCTGGTCGGCAAGTATGCACCTGCCGCCACCGGTGGTTGACCCCGATTTTATCTCGATCAGGCCAAAGCAAGGTCCCTTCGCCCCGTTAAACGGATTGCCGGACTGTTCCACCGTGAAGGACGCAAACTCCGATGAATTCAGCACGACGACGTGGTCTTTGCTTATGGGAAAGACCGTGCTCTTTGCCTCACCGACGCCAACGCCTTTCGCGTCGTAGGTTTCGCCGGCAACTGCAACGCCTCCGCACATGACAACGCCGGCAACAGCAGCGCAGACGGATGTTTTTCCCAACTTTTTCATTCTAATTTTCCCCAGCTCTTATTGTTTTGATTGATGGCCAATGCGCCCCAATCCCTCAAACGACATGCTCCAACTGTAGCTGTTAGTCGTATCCGATAGTGGCATAAGAGTCGCGAATCGGGAACCATTGATGACGATTGCGATCAGCGTGGGCCGGGTTTCGGGCATCTGGCCCTCATTGACCGGAACAGCGGAGGGTTGACCGTTGTTCTCGTCGCCGTGCGCTACTGAATGCCGAACTGAATGCCGAGAGTTGTAAATTCACTTTCGCCCTGAGCGTCCTGATAAAGCCACGACCTTCGGGGCGATGGTGTGTACAGTTGACCTCAATGAGCAAGCGCAGCAACGTGACAGGAGTTTGGCAATATGAGCGAGTACACTCTTCAAGAGTTCATTCAAGACAGTGAAGCCGAGGCCGCTGCACATTCTGAACTGGCGGACACCGTTCGTGCCATCACGCCACTGATGTACCGGCTGTTGTCCAGTCCGCGCGACTTCCTGAAGCCCGACCATTTTCAATCCGAAGCCGGTCATTACGCCCGCAACCTGGTCTACGCCGCCGAAGATGCCGGATTGTCGCTCTACACGCTGGTCTGGCGGCCCGGACAGTGGACACCGGTCCATGACCACGGCACCTGGGGTGTGGTCGGGGTCATCGAGGGCCAGCTTGAAGAACAGAGTTACATGCGCACCGACCCCGAACAGTCCGCCGACCGCCACACCGGCATCGATCTGCACCGCGGCGGCCTAGTGCTGCTCTCGCCGGGCTCGGTCTCGACCTTCGTGCCCAACCCCGATCACATCCACCGGACCGGCTGCCCCGACCACCTGCCTCGCTGCGTCAGCCTGCACCTCTACGGCCGCGCGATGAACTCGTTCTATTGTTATGACGCGGCGGCAGGCACGAGGGAATTGGTTGACGTCGCCCACAAGGAAACCCGTTTGGGGCAGAGCAGTGAGGCGGCGGAATGAACGAACGGGAAACAAACGAAGGGAAAAGTGCTGTGGAGGCTGTATCCTGAGCCGGGTCATGGAAGACTGTGAAGTTGTGCTCAGTGTTCGCCCTGGAATGAACTGTTACCGAATTTCCGGGCAAACCCTGGCACGGAGCCCGTCGGAGGCCCTTGATTTTTCCGCATTGTCTGTACACTCTGTAGGCATGGGGTCAGGCGTCAACGTCACACGACGGTTTGTTGTGAGACAGAGACGTACAAAACGGTCAAGTCGTGAGCGTGTGCCCGGGACAGTCAATTCAAGCTTGTCCGTTTTAGAAATGGTGATGCGTTATGAACTCGACACACCGACCAACAGCACAGCAAGTGGAGGAGTTTCACGAGAACGGGGCGGTTTGCCTGCGCCAGGTTCTCAGCCCCGATACGATCGAAGTGCTCTCAAAAGGAGTGGACAAGGATATCGCGGAGCCGGGTCCGCTTCACACGATGCAGCAAAGCGCCGAAGACGAGGGCTTCTTTCTCACAGACTTTTGTCTGGCCCAGCGCCTGCCGGAACTGCGCCGTTTCGTCGTGGAGTCTCCGGCCGCTGAAATTGTCGGCGGACTGCTGCGTTCAGGTAAAACCAATTTTTTCTATGACGCGCTTTGGGCGAAGGGCAGGGGAACACCCAAGCGCACGCGCTGGCATCAGGATCAACCCTACTATCCGGTCAATGGCGAACAATTCTGCGTTCTTTGGGTCCCCCTCGATCCGGTCTCGAAGGAAACCTGCCTGGAACTGATTGCGGGTTCGCACCGGTGGGGCCGCTGGTTCATGCCGGAGCTCTCACGCAAGGGCCAGGACCTTTACGCCGACACAAGCGCTTATGAACGCATGCCGGACATCGAATCCGAGCGCGACAAATATGACATTCTGTCTTGGGATATGGAGCCGGGCGACTGTATCGCGTTTCACGGCCTGACCGTGCACGGCGCGCCGGGCAACACGTCGGCCACGCATGCGCGCCGCGCGGTCTCGACATTCTGGATGGGCGACGACGCGGTCTTCGCCGAACGCCCCGGCATGGTGCGGCCCAACTTCCAGGGTCACGGGCTTGAGTTCGGCGACGCCATGGACTGTGAATATTTCCCGCGTGTTTGGCCGCCGCAACAAGGCATCGACCCGGCCCGCGCGGCGCGCTTCGTCGATCCCAAGTTTAGCGTGAGTATTTGACGTTGGACTAACGGCGACCCTCAGCCCGTGTTTCAATTGACAAAAGCAACCACTGATCGCCGATGGCATCCCTCCATCGACGATTGGTTTTAATGTCGTGCTGTAGCCGGCCGCCGCCCCCTTAGATCGGCAGCTCAATCTCCCCGAGTCGCTTCGTCAGTTTCCGGTTCTCGTCGTAGTTCACATCCACCGCAATCAACGCCGGACCGTCATGGGCCAGCGCCTCGTCGAGGGTTGGAGCAAAATCTTCCGCGCTCATCACCCGCTTGCCCCACATGCCGAAGGCCTTGGCAAGGCCTTCCATGTCCGGGTTTGTGAACGCCAGGTCGGAGTGACGCCCTTCGAAATGGTTCTGCTGCTTCCACTTGATCAGGCCGTATTCGCCGTCGAGCCAGACCACGCACACGAAGGCGATCTTGCGCCTGACGGCGGTTTCCAGGTCCTGCACGTTCATCAGGAACCCTGCATCGCCGCACACCGCCACGACTTTCTTGTCCGGGTGCGCGAACTTGGCACCGATGGCGCCGGGCAGGGCAAAGCCCATGGAGCAGAAACCGTTTGAGATCAGGCAGGTATTGGGCTCCACGCACTGGTAGTAGCGGCTGACCCACATCTTGTGGGCGCCGACGTCAGACAACCGGCTGTCGGACGGGCCCAACGCTGACCGGATATCGTTGATGATGCGCTGGGGCTTCATGGGGAACGAGACGTCGGCGGCTTCCGCCGTCAGGTCGTCGTGGATATCCTGGCGCAAGGACGCCCAGTCGCCGATGTCATGCAACGGGAGACTGCCCTCGAACTTGTCGTTGAGCCTTTCGTTGATCTGCCACAGCGCGTCGGCGGTATCGGAAACGATGTCGACCGTCACCGGGTAGGCCTCATCGATTTCGGCCGGGCTGAAGTCGATGTGGATGATCTTCTTGTCGCGCTCCGGGTTCCAGAACTCCGGCGCGTATTCGACAAGATCGTAACCCGCCGAGATGATCAGGTCGGCTTTCTTGAACGCTTTCAGCACATGGTCCTTGCCCTGCAGGCCGATGGTGTAAAGGCAATGAGGGTCGTCCATGGAAATAGCACCCTTGCCCATGAAGGTATTGACCACCGGAATGCCGGTCTTGGCGGCCAGGCGTCTGAGCTGCTGAGCGGCGCGTTTGCGCACGGTGCCGTTGCCGGCCAGGATCAGCGGCGACTTGGCCTCGCCGATCAGCTCAACAGCCTGGGTGACCGCCTTCCAGTCGGCGGCCGGTCGCCTGGTCTTCAGGGGCGTCATCGGCTGGAGGTCGACGTCGTCCTTGGCCACGTCTTCCGGCAGTTCGATGATAGTGGCGCCGGGTTTTTCCATCTCCGCGACCTTGAAGGCCTTGCGCACGACTTCGGGAATGGTCTTGGCGTTCTGTATCGAATGGGACCATTTTGAAATCGGTGCGAACATGGCGATGGCATCCATGTTCTGGTGGCTTTCCTTGTGCAGGCGCGCGGTCGAACCTTGCCCGATGATCGCGACCAGCGGCGCCCGGTCCATGTTTGCGTCCGCTATCCCGGTCACGAGATTGGTGGCGCCCGGCCCAAGCGTTGCCAGGCAGACGCCGGCCTTGCCGGTCAGCCGGCCATAGGCATCGGCCATGAAGGCCGCCGCCTGTTCGTGGCGGCACAGAACGAAGTCGATATCGGAATCCAGGAGCGACAGCATGAAATCCGCATTCTCCTCGCCCGGGACACCGTAGATGCGTTCAACGCCTTCCGCCTCAAGGCTCTTTACGAATAGATCGGATGCTTTCACCGGCTGTCTCCCTCTGTTTTCTTTTTGGACGCGGACGCCCGCTGGTCAGTTGTACACGATTGAACTCTGTCTGCTGCAGGCTGTCAAAGACGGTCCGACTTCAGCATCATCATCTTATCGATCTGCATGTCATGCAACGTGTGCGGAATGCCGCCCACGCCCAGGCCGCTTTGACGCAGGCCCGCGAACGGCATCCAGTCGACCCGGAAGGCCGTGTGGTCGTTGACCATGACAGCGCTGGCATCGAGATTCTTGTAGGCGCCAAGCGCCCGGTCGATGTCGCGCGTGAAGACCGACGCCTGGAACGAATAGGGCAGGGCGTTGGCCCGTTCGATCGCCTCTTCCATGGTGTCGACCGGATAGACGCAGGCCGCCGGTCCGAACACTTCCGCAGTTGAAATCGTGGCGTCGGGCGGTGGGTCGAACAGGACCGTCGGCTGATAAAGGCTGTCGCTGATGCGCTCGCCGCCGCTGACAATCTTTGCCCCGCCGGATGCCGCGTCTGCGATCCACCCTTCAACCCGGTCGGCCTCCCGGTTGCGGATCAGGGGGCCTACTTCGGTGTCGGCGAGCCTTGGATCGCCGACCGTCATCTTGCTTGCCGCCGCGCCGAGCAACTCGGCAAACTGCTCGGCCACATCTGGTGCGGCAAATATTCTCTGAACCGAAACGCACACCTGACCGGCATGATAAAACGCACCCTTGGCCAGGGTCGGCACGACGTCGTCGAGATTGGCATCGTCGCACAGGATGACGGGTGCGACACCACCATGTTCCAGGGCGCAGCGGGCGCCGGGCGCCAGTTTGGACCGCAGGTGCCAGCCGACACCGGCGCTGCCGATGAACGAGAAGAAGCCCACTCTGGAATCCGTCACAAGCTTTTCCGACAGGTCCCGCCCTGCCGGCAGGACAACCTGGCACCACGGTTTGGGCAGGCCGGCTTCGTGAAGGATGTCGACAAACGAGATGCACGAGAGCGGCGTGTCGTTCGACGGCTTGACCACCACCGGACAGCCCGCCGCAACCGCAGGAGCGACCTGATGGGCAATCAGATTGAGCGGATGATTGAAGGCGCTGACCGCGACCACGACACCGATCGGTTCTTTCTGTGTGAACGCCAGCCGACCCGCCGATGCCTTGTTGGTTCCCATGGGGATGACTTCGCCGGTGTCGGTTCGCGCGACGTCGGCGGCCAGGCGCACACTCTCGATTGCCCGGGTCACTTCGACGATCGAGTCGGGCAGCGGCTTGCCGCCTTCGGTCGCTGCCTGCAGGGCGAGCGCATCGGCACGCTCGGTCATCAGACCGGCGGCACGCTCCAGGATCTCGATGCGTTCATGGAGGGCAAGCCAGCCCGAGCGCTTGCGATACAAGGCATGCGCCGTGCCGAGCATGGCCTCGATCTGCGATCCGTCATTGGTTTCAAGCGATGAGATGACCGCCCCATCGTAGGGTGCCGTGACAGTGAGACTGGATTTCGAGTCGGTCATGAATTTGTGCCCCCCTTGCATGTTTCCCGCGCACTATTGTGCGGCTGCGCTCACGGGTTCAGGGTCCGGATAGATCTCGCTCAACTGTTTGGAGCGACCGTCCGGACGAACGATCCTTGCGTGATAACGTTTCAGCAACCGTGGATGAGGCACCCCGCACGAATGTGCAATTACTTCCACCTCATGAACCAAGTTTAGCACGTAATGGGCGACCCGCTCAGCTTTATCGGTGGGGTCCAGCCCGATTTGCAGTTTCGGATCGTGGGTGGTGATGCCGGTCGGGCAGGTGTTCTTGTTGCATTGCAGCGCCTGGATACAGCCCAGCGACATCATGAAACCGCGAGCGGACACGCAGAAATCAGCACCGATGCACAGCGCCCAGGCAACGTCTGCGGGCGTGATCATCTTGCCCGATGCAATGATCTTGATCCGGTCGCGCAATCCGTGAGCGACGATCCGGTCGACCACCATCGGCAGGCTTTCCCAGATCGGCAGTCCCACATAATCCATCAGGCTGGTGGGGGCCGCACCTGTGCCGCCATCCGCACTGTCGATGGTAATGAAGTCGGGCGCACTCTCGATACCGCGGCGGTTGATTTCCTCGAAGAATCCGTCAAGCCAGCCATAAGCGCCGATAACCGCCTTGAAGCCAACGGGCTTGCCGGTCACGGCACGAACGTGCCCGATGAAGTCGAGCAGTTCCGCTGCATTGTCTACTTCGGGATGGCGGTTCGGGCTGATCGAGTCCTCGCCCACCGGGATGCCGCGTATTCCGGCGATCTCGGGCGTCACCTTGGCCCCGGGCAAAATTCCACCCTTGCCAGGCTTGGCGCCCTGGCTGAGCTTGATCTCGAACATGCGGACCTGGTCGTGGGCGGCGGTGGTGCGCAATTTGTCGTCACTGAGACTGGCATCGTCATCGCGCACGCCATATTTTGCCGTGCCGATCTGGAAGACGATGTCGCAACCACCTTTGAGGTGGTAGGGCGACAGGCCGCCTTCGCCGGTGTTGTACCAGCAGCCCGCCTTGGCAGCGCCGTTCGACAGTGCGGTGACCGCCGGCACGGAGATCGCGCCGAAACTCATGCCGGAAATGTTGAAGACGCTTTTGGCAAGGAAGGGCGTTTCGCAATAGGGACCGATCTCCAGAGGAGGCGTCTTTTCGGCGTCGCGTTCGAGGGTCGGAAACGGGCAGTTCACGAACAGGACCGTGCCCACCGGGCGCAGGTCGCGGGTGGAGCCGAAGGCCACTGTCGTGTCGACGTTCTTGGCGGCGCGATAGACATAGGAACGCTGTTCCCGGTTGAACGGCATTTCCTCCCTGTCCATGGCGAAGAAGTACTGCCGGAAGAACTCCCCCATGTGTTCGAAGAAGTACCTGAACCGGCCGACCACGGGAAAGTTGCGCCGGATGGCGTGGGTCGTCTGGGTGACGTCGACCACATACATATAGACAATAACCAGTGCAGCGACGCCGACCGCAAACAGAAACAGCACGGCTAGCACGATCATGAGCTGGATGACGAATTCTGGAACCATCGTGGACATGAACTTCCCCTCTTCAGTTTCGACGGACATACCGATGGACGGCTGGGACTGATGCAAATCGCTTAGTGTTTTGATGCATCTGACTGCGTTCTGGTTACGGGGATATGCTGCCGCAACGGATCACCCACAATTCACAAGGTGTTGAGGTGCGGGATCTGTCGTCTCTTCGGCGGTGTTTGTATGGACAAGACGTCTGCGCGGCAGCCGGAGATTACGCCTGAGAGAATAGGGCGTCGAGCGCACCGGTATCGAGGTTGGCACGCAGGCCGATGCCGGTCAGCTGTGAGGTCTTCGATGGTGGCGCCGGTTCCGAGACTTCAACCCGTGTCCCGACCACCTGGACAACCACCATCCGATCGTCATCGGTAATCCGGACAAAGCCCTTCAATCGCAGAAGGCCCGCAGGCAACCGACGCAGGACAGTGTCCAGGCCAGCGCGCGTAAATGACAGGTTGGGTCTGGACAGCCACCGAACATAGGTGTCCTCGTGACCGTTGTGACGACCGTGGTCCGCATCGTTGCTGTGATCCCCTTCGCGCATGCCTCTCTGTTCCACCGACCCTGCAGTTGGACCCAGCACAACGTCGGCATCAACTAGGCAATGGGACGTTAAAACAACGGGAGTCTCAGGAATAGAGGTGCCGAGCCAGTCGGTGACCGCCTGCAGGCCGGCCGGTTCGGTGTAGTCAATCTTGTTGACGACGATCAGATCAGCGGCGTGCAATTGCCCGGCGACTGTTTCGCCCACGTATGGGTCCAGGCAACGCTCGCGCACTGTTTCCGCGTCGGCGACGGTAACCACGCAATCCAGCCGCATATCCGGCTCAGCCCGTGCAATGTCGGCAAGCCGGGCGGCATCGGCGACCCCGCTCGCCTCGATCACCAGGTGGTCTGGCCGTGGCGTGCGGTCGAGTGCCATCGCGAACGCGCGAAAGAGATCGCCGCCGATCGAACAGCACACGCAGCCGTTGGCCAGCGTCAGGGTATCGGCATCGCGCGCCACGATCAGGTCGGCATCGATCGCGATTTCGCCAAAGTCGTTGACCAGCACCATGATCCGGCGATCGTCTGCATGGCCGAGCAGGTGATTGACGAGTGTGGTTTTACCGGCGCCCAGATATCCTGTCACGATTGTGAGAGGCAACGGTGGCTGTCCCGGAGTCATGGAACCGGAAACACGCGCCCTGCAAGCACGGTTCCCCAGACGGTCACGTCCTTCAGCCCGTCCGCGCCAACCGTCAGCGGATCCTGGTCGAGGATGGCGAAGTCGGCGCTCTTGCCCACTTCGATCGAGCCCACTTCATTGTCCATGTGGAGCGTGTAGGCCGCCCCGACCGTGATCGCGCGCAAAGCCTGTTCCACGCTGATGCATTCACCTTTGCCGAGGACACGGCCGCTTTCGGTTTTCCGGTTGACCGCACACCAGGCGGTGAACAGCGGCCCCATGGGCGTCACGGGTGCGTCCGAATGGATCGCCAGCGGCACACCGAGGCGAAGGGCGGTGCCGCAGGCATCGAGTTTCTCAGCCCGGTCCGGACCCACAGTCACCTCGTAGTGCTTGTCGCCGAAATAATACAGGTGATTGGCAAACAGGTTGGCGCACAGACCCAGCGCCTTAATCTGGCGAAACTGGGCGGCATCGGCCATCTGGCAATGTTGCATCACGTGGCGGTGGTCCGGATTGGGATGCCGGGCGAGAGCTACCTGGAACGCCTCGATTGCCACTTGGGAGGCCTCGTCGCCGTTGACATGAATATGGATGTGAATGCCCTCGCGATTGAGGGTATCGATCAGATCGGTGAGCTGTTCCGGCGCGATGTTCCAGGTCCCGTGGTCGGGTCCACGATAGTAGCCCGGCCACCGAATTCGCGCGGTAAAAGCCTGGATCGACCCGTCGGTCATCACCTTCACACCGCCCAGCCGCATGCGCTCGGTGCTGCGGGCCCGCAGGGCCAGGGCACGGGCGGCGACCTCCGCCGGCGTGCCGGTGGAGGCGTTGAGTTTCGGCACGACGCGCAAGGGGTAGTCGTCGCGTGACGTCACGGTCTCGATCAGATCGACTTCCGCGTCCGGCAGGTCGTTATAAAGATCGGTCGCCGTGGTCACGCCGCAACGGTTCGCTACCTTGCCATAGTCGACGACGCCCTGGTCGGTGCGCGCCAGATCGCCAAAATCGATCTTCAGGCGCCGCATGACCGGAAACATGGCGGCGAACTCCTGCAATTCGCCGCTGGGCTCACCGTCGTCGCCCATGTGGACGCCCTCGATGTTGGTTTCAGACGAGAATTGCGCCTTCGCCAGGGCCACGGAATTGGCCGTCAACAGGTGAAAGTTGGAATGGATGACCGCGATCGGCCGGGTCTGGGAGACCTCATCCAGATGGCGCCGGTTCAGCCGTTCGGTGTCCAGGAAAATCGGATCGAAGCCCCAGGCAACCAGAGGCACATCCGGCGCCAGCTTCGCCTCCGCTTCGCGCAATCGCAAAATGACCGTATCGATATCCTGCAAGCCCTTCCAGAGCCCCCCATCCGGATCGAGCCGGTCGTGATATCCCGCATAAGTGTACCGCCAGATGCCGCCCGCCATCATGTGGGCATGACCCTCGACAAACCCCGGCATCATGATCTTGTCGGAAAACCGCGCGTCGTAATCATGTTCGCCCCAGCCGGTAACCTCGTTGTGATTGCCCACAGCGAGAATGCGTCCGTCGCGCACCGCAACATGCGTCGCGAACGGACGCGCCGGGTCCATGGTAATAATCCGGCCGACTTCGTAGACGGTGGTCGTCATGGTGTTTTGGTCTCCTGGGGCCGGCGCAATACTGACTAGTGTCCTGTCATGGCGCTTGATTCTGAGAGATTGTTTGGCTGTTCACATGAAATATGCGCGCCGACTTGGTCAAGACAAATCTTAACCCGGACGCCGAGAGAAAAATCGCTCAACTTTAGACGATTTGCAGGATTAGAAATGTTCGCAAGCGGAGGATAGCGGACCGACCCAAACTTTCTCCGAAGCTCAGGGCGTTGGTGCCGATCGCATGTATGGGTTATCCAAATCCTATGGCAAAAGCCAGGAGTCCAATCAGGACGACAGCCAGCCCAAACATTTCCAATACTGTGAGCAAAGTGAATGCGGAAACATACCGACGAATTCCGCGTCCAAATGTCATCCTGTCCTCCATTGAGTCAAGGATAACCCGGTTGTGTCAAGCTGCCTGTGATGTAGATCACAGGCGGGTTGAGAATTGTCGGAAGGATTCCACTCTTTGAGGATCAGATCGTGACTTGGATTTCATTTCCTGAGATGGAGCGTCAATCTTTCTGGAAGCTAACCGGGCGCGCACGCCAGACAGATGTCAGTATCCTTTCTTGCCAATAGCCCCGTTCAGATTGATTCTTAACGTTCTGTTTATCCTGGAGACTGATGCACTAGATTTCAAAAGGTCCGTCGCCAAATTGCATACCGTCGAAGACGTTGTCGGTATTCAACTTCTTAATCCAACGGCGGACGGTTTTGATTCTCCCAGGGTAGTTTTCGGATATTCCAACAGTGGTCATCGCCGAATCTACGTCAGATTTGTTCAGCGCGCTCTTCAGTTGAGTGTATTTTGCCCGTCCTTGGTGTAGATTGTCGTTTACCCAGATAGCGTGCCAGATCGGACGCCCTTCGATGGGCACGCCTTTGCTGATAGCGCGTTTGAGTTTGGCTTTCGCAATATCGATGCTCAATCCAACTTGAATGTTGTTGAAGGCGTCATTTTCTTCCGACCAGTAAATCAGCCTTGCAACATTTACAGCTTCTTCGTCGTCTACATGGTAGGCGCGTGGATTGAGATAGTTCATGAAGTCACGCAAGAGGCCATCATCATGTTTCTTCTCCAGACTTTTGGTGGATCCTCCAGAAACCCGGTGGACCTTGCCGCCTACGAGTTCCAGATCTGGAAAGAACCTCTGGGCATCAGGCAATCGCAATATGCGACGGAAGAACATGATCAGATTTTCGTTAGGAGTGTGGGCTGCAAGTTGATAGAAACCGTAAGTGAATTTTGCGCGATCGTAACAGTTGAAGCAATTGAAGTACCCTCCAAATGATTCTCCGGCCACGGTAGGCTGAATGAAATATGCCCACAAACCATGCTCATCGACATAGTTGGCAGGGTCGTATTTTCCACCCGGGAGGGCTTTTGCATCGTCTGCCGTTCTCAGGCCTAGACCTTTGTAGTTGCCGTATTTCAGTCGCCGTCCAACCGATATTTTTTGATCGTTTTCGTCGGTTGCAAAATAGAACTTCCAACCGTTCTCGGTCTTGGAGGAAATCTGTATTTCTTTCGCGTCAACAACTTCACTCGCTGTCGCCGCGACAGGGCCGTCGTCGTCAAGGTCGGAACTGTCGGGCCTTAGTACGTCGGAGATACCGGCGTCGTTCTCGTCGGGATCAACCGGGACTATTTCATCAGATATGTCATCTAGGGTTTGCCCCACTCTTGGTAGTGGCAAACCGAGCGCTTCTGCTGTCATAGGGCCGAGGATTCCATCATCTCTATTGGGAGCAAATGCAGTTCTTTGGAACGCCATCAACCCTTCGAGTGTATTTGGGCCAAACTTGCTGTCCGGGGTTCCAACGTCAAAGCCTCGTTCGTTCAACAATTCCTGAGCTTTTTTTACAAGATCACCGTAGGAATTGAATCTAAGGCTTTGGGAGTATTCTGTGTCGCCTGAAGCGATCCGCAGAGCTTCATTGCCGGCAAAAAGGCCATAGTGAAATAGTTTCTGTTCGATATTATATGCATTGTTGTAGAACTTCTTCCATGGGCCTGCGTTGGGTTTGGTGCCACGCTTTTCACACTTAGGGAAACCCGCGACAACCTGGCATCCTGCACTTGTGTAGTCCGGGTTTTCCGGTCCCTGGCTCCAGCCGCAATGGATATTGTCCCAAACGATGGGACGGGCATTCCGGCCAAGTAGATTCATATCCACAAAGTCCTCAAGATCGTAGTCGAGATCGTCTTTCGTACGCCATACAGGAAACCATTCAGCCTGACGGAATGCTTTGTGACCGGACTTCCGATTCAGGCCGTGCTTACCTTTCCGATGGCTGTATCGGCCAAGCATGAGTTGGTTGGCACCAAATCCACCTTTGTTCATCGCGCTGGTCACGTGATCATTTGATGCGTTGTTACTGGGTACGGTGCTGCCTGGGAAAAGGGCGATACCGTGCCCAGGTTTCCACTGTCCAATGGTACATCTCATATGTTTGTAATCTGGGGTCTCGACGCTCACGACGTGGCTGTCAGCGAAGTCGGTTCCACTTTGATTGACGGGCAACAACCCCCGTACACCAAAAAAAATCATGTCATGGTCAGGGATCGGAAAATTGCACCTCTGCCACATTCTTTTCACAGATTCTTCCGTCAAACTGAACATACTAACCTCCGGTTTTTCGTTAGCATGAACAAATATGAGACAAGCGTCAAACAAGATTTATGTATTGGTGTTGAATGGCTTCCCAGGTGTTCGAATAGAGTTGATTTTGAGTATGAGAAATGTGCGTTCAGTTGGCCATTGTTTGATTGAGTTGCAATGAGTACGAAGTGATACTTCGTGCAAATCGAAGAAAAATTGATTCCGCGAAAAATTGGTTTCAAAAGATGTGCAAAAATAGTCTGATGGAGGCTGCGTAAATCGAAATCGAACGGGACGGATAACCTACGATGGTACCGTCGCCTCGGTCACCTTTACCCAAGCGTCCACCGCGCAAACCCCCTGACCCTTGGGCCGCACGATGATTGGGTTGACGTCAAGCCCGAGCAGAATGTCATGGCGCTCCACTGCAAAGTTGGCGACGGCGGCCATGGCGTCGACCAACGCGTCGACATCGCCTTCGGGCAGACCGCGGAAGCCTTTAAGCAACACAGACGCCTTCAATGAGAACAGAGCACTGCGGATTTCGGCTTTTGTGCACGGCAGCAACACGGGCACGCTGTCGCGCAATAGTTCGGTCAGCACGCCGCCCGCACCAATCAGAAGCGACGGGCCGAACTGCGCGTCGGTCTGGACACCGACGATGAATTCGGCGATCCCGTCATAGATCATCTCTTCCACCATGAAGGTGTCGCTGAGGCCTTTCATGCGCTCAACCGCTGCTGTCACAGACTCATCGTCGGTCAGGCCGACAGCCACGCCGCCGGCTTCAGATTTGTGGGTGAGGTCGGCACTCACCGCCTTCAGCACCACGGGATAGCCAATCCCACGCGCCGCCGACACGGCTCCCGCCTCGGTACAGACGATATGCTTGGGGATGGGCAGGCCGTAGTCGTTGAGCCATGATTTGGCCTGTTGTTCGTCAAGCGCCTGGCCCGGCGCGTCGGCCGGCGGCGCGGACATCAGTCCAACCGCAGGCGCCAGGGGCTTGGACCATCCCACCTTGATCCGGGCCGCCGCCGCAATGGCGCAAAGGCAATCGTCGAGGCCGACCATGGGCGCGATACCGGCATCGCACAGGATCTTGCGGGCGGTTGCGGGCAGGCATTCGGGCAGGGTCGCCACGACAACAGCACAGGCCTTGGTCGCCTTGGCAGCGGCCTCCAGCGAACGGATGGTCGTGTACCATGCCGCCGGGTCGAGACCGAGCTTGTTGGGAAAATCGATGATCAGCATGGACGCGTCGTAGCCGCCGCTCAGCATGGCCGTGAAACAGTCCGTCGTTGCCTTTGCGTTGCCCCAGATGAAGGTGTGGTAATCGAGAGGGTTGGCCACATCCACAAACTCGCTGAGCGTGGCACGCACCCTGTCGGCATGCTCTGGCGTCATGGCAGGGAATTCCAGACCGCGATCCTCGGCCATGTCGGCGACAAGCGCTGCCTCGCCGCCAGAACAACTCATGGACGCGATCCGCGTGCCGTCGAGCGGTCCGGCAAAGTGGAGGAACTTGAGTGTCTCCAACAGCTCGGTCAGCGTGTTGACCCGGGCGACACCGTACTTCTCGAACAAAGCGTCATAGAGCCGGTCGGGTCCGGCAAGCGAACTGGTGTGGCTTTCGGTAATGCGCGCCGCCGCCTGGGACCGCCCGGTTTTCAGAACCACGATCGGTGTGTTGTGCAGCCGGGCGATGGTGGCGGCCTGGGCAAAAATGTCGATGTCCGCCAGCCCCTCCACATGGAGCCCGATGGCGGTCACCCGTTCGTCCTTGGCAAGCGTGTCGACCATGTGCGCGATGCCGATATCGGCCTGGTTGCCTAACGTATAGAGGCCGGCCAGCGGCATGCCGCGTTGCTGCATGGTGATCGTCATGCCCATATTGCCGCTCTGGGTGACGATTGCGACGCCCCGGTCGACCGGTTCGCCGCCATGCTCGTCCGGCCACATGGCGACGCGGTCGAGATAGTTGAGAAATCCGTAACAGTTGGGACCGATCAGCGGCATGTCGCCGGCTGCTTCTACCAGATCGCTCTCGAAGGCCGCACCTTCCGCGCCGACCTCGGCAAAGCCCGACGCGTAACATACCGCCCCGCCGGCGCCACGGTCGCTCAGTTGCCGGACGATTTCGACGCTTCGGTCCCGTGGCACGGCCACAAATGCCGTGTCCGGTGCATCGGGCAGGTCGGCGATCGACTTGAAACAGGCAATGCCTTCGATCTCATCGCGCTTGGGATTAACCGGCCAGATGTCACCGGCAAACTTCAGGGTCTTCAACTGACGGATCACGACAGCGGCCTCACGGCCACCGACGACCGCCGCACTCTGTGCTTTCAATACGCGGTACAGGGGCTTCAAGAACTCAGCCTCCAAGCGGACGCAGCAGGGAGCGCGAGATGATATGGCGCTGGATCTCGCTGGTGCCTTCCCAGATCCGCTCGACCCGGGCGTCGCGCCACAGACGCTCGAGCGGCAACTCGTCCATCAGTCCCATGCCGCCGTAGATCTGGATCGCCTGGTCGGTGACCATGGCCAGCATCTCTGTGGTCTTGAGCTTGGCCATGGCCGCATCCATGTCGGTCATCGCACCCTGGTCGCACTTCCAGGCGGCTTCATAGGTCAGCAATTCGGCCGACTTGAGCTCCATCTGCATGTCGGCGAACTTGAACGACACGCCCTGGAATTTCGAGATCTGCTGGTTGAACTGCTTGCGGTTGACCGCCCAGTCGAGCGCCAACGCCAGCGCCCGGTCAGCCCGGCCAAGGCAGGTCCCCGCCACCTGCAGCCTTGTCGCCCCTAGCCATTCGTTGGCCACATCGAAACCGGTGTGCGGTTCGCCCAGCACCTGGGAGGCGGGCAGGCGGCAGTCGTTGAAGGTCAGGATGCAGTTGTGGTAGCCGCGGTGGGAGACCGAGTTGTAGCCCTTGCGGACTTCAAAGCCGGGCGTGCCCTTGTCGACGAAGAACGAGGTGATCTTCTTGCGCGGGCCGCGGTCCGACTCCTCGACGCCGCTGGCCGCGAACACGATCGCGAAGTCGGCGAGGTCGGCGTGGGAGATAAAATGCTTTTCGCCGTTGAGGATCCAGTCGTCGCCGTCCTGGACGGCGGACGTGCGCATGGATTTCAGATCCGATCCGGCACCCGGTTCGGTCATGGCGATGCAGTCGATCTTCTCGCCGCGCACGCACGGGTAGAAGTAGCGCTCGGCCTGTTCGGGGTCGCAGGCCTGCAGGATGTTGCTGGGTCTGGCGACCGTGTAGTGGAGGCCGTAGTTGGCCTTGCCCAGTTCCCGGTCGAGCATTGCCATGGTCAGGTTGTCGAGGCCGCCGCCGCCGAATTCTTCGGGTATGTTGGCGGCGTAGAGGCCGACTTCGAGGGACTTCGATCTGATTTGTTCGGCCAGGTCGGGGCGGACTTCGCCGGTGCGCTCTACTTCGTCTTCATAGGGGTAGAGTTCGGCTTCCACGAAGGCCCTTGCGGTCTCCATGATCATCTTCTGTTCGTCGCTCAGGGCAAAGTCCATGACTTGAAATCCTTGTATAATATCAGCCGCTTAGGGCTTCCGTGTGACCGTCTACCGGCAGCGCCTGGCCGGTGATCTTGGAGGCCGCATCCGAGGCCAGGAAAACCGCTGTCGCGGCAATGTCCTCGGCCTCGATGAAGGTTCTGAGCGAGACGGCTTGCGTGTAGCCGTCGCGGATGTCCTGGGGCGCCTTGCCGGTGGCGTGGGCCTCGGCGGCGATCACCCGGTCCATTCGCTCGCCCGAGATCGCACCGGGACAGATGGCGTTGACCCGGACCCCGTGGGGACCAAGCTCCATGGCCAGCGACTTGGTCAGCCCGATCACCGCCCACTTGGCGGACGCGTAGGGGGTGCGGCCGGGATAGCCCATGATGCCGGCCGTCGACGACAGGTTCAGAATGACGCCGGAACCGGCTTCTTTCATCTTGGGCACGGCCAGCCGCGTGAACAGGAAGGTGGCGTCGAGGTTGACCGCGATGCAGGCGCGCCAGTCGTCGAGCTTGAGGCTCTCCACCGGCCCGGTGGGACCGGCAATCCCGGCGTTATTCACCAGCACGTCGAGGGCCTGATAGCCGCCGGCAAAATCCTGGAAGACGCGCGCCACATCGTCCTCGTTGGCCACATCCGCGTGGGTCGCGGTAATCGCCGGGCTCTCCTGCGCCAATGCCGCAATCGCCGCCTCGTCGATATCGCAGACATGGACGTAGGCGCCCTGGTCCGAAAACGCCCGGGCGATCGCGCGCCCGATGCCGGCAGCACCCGCCGTCACCAGCACGCGCTTGCCCTGATGCAGACCCCCGCTCATGACACTTGTCCCGGCACGTCCATGACCCGGCCTTTCTGTTCGGGAGCTGGCAGGGCGGCATGGGCGGCCCAGACCGCCGACAGGGCGTCGAACACGGGGCCCGTCATGGGCGCAGTGCGTTCGGCGCCCGTGTCCACATGCAACAGCATCTGCTCGGTGGTGCACAACAGGTCGCCAGTCGTGCCGTGGTGCATGGAGTGGAACAGGTGTACGCGCTTGGCATCGAGGCCCAGCAGCTGGGTGGTAAAGGTCAGCGGCTCGCCCACCCGGGCCTCGGCCAGATAGTTCAGGTGGGTCTCGACGGTAAACAGCGAGTGCCCGGCCGCCCGGTAGTCCTCGTCGATGCCCACATACCGAAAGAGCGCGTCGGAGGCGTCGCCAAAGGCCTGCAGGAAGCAGCTCTCGCTCATGTGCCCGTTATAGTCGACCCATTCCGGCGCCACCGTGCACTCATAGAGCTTGAGCGGCGCTGCCACCGCGTCGCCCGCCTGCCAGCGCGCATGACCGCGGGCGGTATAGCGCCGGGCCTCGTCGCGCGCGATGGTGGTCCCGGCACTGGTCTGGTTCTGCTTCAGCACCTGCATGATGCCGACGAGACAGTCGTTGCGCAGGCGTTCGAGATCGCGGATCGAGCGTCCGTCGGCTTGCGCTTGCGTGCCCTCGACCATGCGGTCGATCAGCTCTTCCGTCAGTTCCGGCGCCTTGAGCTTGGTCCAGGGCAGCTCCAGGGCAGGGCCGAAATGCTCCAGCATGTGGCGCATGCCCTGTTCGCCGCCGGCCAGGTGGAAAGTGAGGCACGTGCCCATGATCGCCCAGCGCAGGCCCGGCCCGTAGATCACCGCATCGTCGATTTCGCCGGTGGTGGCGACCCCTTCGGCCACCATGTGCAGGGCCTCGCGCCACAGCGCCTCCTGCAGGCGGTCGGAGATATAACCCTCGATTTCGCTGCGCACGCGCAGAGGCTGCATGCCCATGGAATCGTAAAAAGCCGTTGCATGCGCGATCGCGTCTTCGGAGGTCTTGTCGCCGCCCATGACTTCCACCAGCGGCAGCAGGTAGACCGGGTTGAACGGATGACCGATCAGCAAGCGCTCAGGGTGGCGGCACGCGGCCTGGATGACCGACGGCAGGAGCCCGGACGAGCTTGACGCCAGGATGACGTCAGCCGGTGCATGTTCCGCGATCTGACCCATCACCTTGCATTTCAGGGCCTCGTTGTCGGGCACGTTTTCCTGGATGAAGTCGGCCGTCATTGCGACTTCCTCTAGAGATGTGGTGAAGGAGAACGTCCCGCGTTCGCCGAACGGCGCCAGGCTGAGCTTCTGCATGGCCGGGAAGGCCAGCTCGATGGTCTCGCGCATGGCCGCTTCCGCGCCGGGGCTCGGGTCGGTGGCGATGATGTCGACGCCGCGCGCCAGAAACCGTGCCGCCCAGCCGGCGCCGATGACGCCGGTGCCGACGATCCCCACTGTCTTGATGTCACGCATGGTGGTTGTTGCCTTCGTTCAGTGTGTCGACCCGTCAGAGCCCCAGAATGCCGCGTGCCTCGTCGGGACTTGCCACTGCAGTTCCCAGCAGTTCGATGATCTTCACCGCCTTGTCGGTGAGCGTGCCGTTGGAGGCATAGACACCGCGTTCGATATACAGGTTGTCCTCGAGGCCGACGCGCACATGGCCGCCCAGGATCACGGCTTGCGCCACCATCGGCATCTGCATGCGGCCGATGCCGAACCCTGCCCACACCGCGTTGTCGGGCAGCATGTTGACCATGTGCTGCATGCTGGCGGTGTCGCATGGCGAGCCCCACGGAATGCCCAGGCACAGCTGGAACATAGGCTTTCCGTCGATCAGACCTTCGGTGACGAGCTGCTTGGCGAACCACAGGTTGCCGGTGTCGAAAATCTCCATCTCGGGCTTGACGCCGGTTTCCTGGATGATCTTGGCTTGGGCCCGCAACTGGTTGGGTGTCTGGACGACGATGCCGTTGCCGTCGCCGAAATTGAGCGAGCCGCAGTCGAGGGTGCAGATCTCAGGCTTGAGCGAGGTCACGTGCGCCAACCGCTCGGCCGGGCCGACCAGATCGGTATCCGGTCCGAACGCCATGGCGTCTTCGCCGGCCCCGATATCGAGATCGCCGCCCATGCCGGCGGTCAGGTTGATGATGACGTTCCTGTTTTTGTCCCGGATGCGCTCCATGACTTCCGCATAAAGCGCCACGTCGCGGGTGCCCTTGCCGGTCTCCAGGTTGCGCACATGGCAGTGGACGATGGCCGCGCCCGCATCGGCGGCCTCAAGGGCTGAATTGGCGATCTGCTCCGGGCTGACCGGAATGGCGGGGTGCCTGTCGACGGTATCGCCGGCGCCGGTAATGGCGCAGGTCAGGATCACTTTGGGGTTCATGGGGTTTCGTCTCCTCGAGGATTTGGTCTTTTCAAAGACACGTTTGGCTTTTGTGTGTCGGCTCAAAGGTCAAACTGTGAGCGCGTCGTTCAGGCGTTGCATTTTGGGCGAAGGTCGTGGTGCCGGACTATGACGCTATTCCTGCACGGATCGGCGTGTTTGTCCCGGATCGCCAAAAACTTGTCGCCTTTCGCCATTGTATAGATGAGCGCAGGCCGCTAAACCAGGTTCATGAATCAGATGAACAAACCGGACCCAACCCCTTCAACCGACTCTGCTTCCAGGCCGGCGCTTGAAACCTTGGGAACATCGGGAACATCGGGAACGGCAAGGACGGCGGCGTCGTTGTCCGCCGACCTGCGCGACATCGCCTTCGTGCTGTTGCCGCGGTTTTCCATGATCGGCCTGATGGCAGCGCTGGAACCGTTGCGGGTCGCCAACAACTACCGTCCGGGCACATTCTCGTGGCGTTTCGTCTCCCAGGAAGGGGCGGCGGTGGTTGCTTCAAACGAGATCCCCGTACAGGCGTCGCAGCGGCTGAACGACATTGTGCCCGGCGTGCCGGGCGACAGCGCGGCGAAAGCGGCGGGCGCCCCCGACATGGCGGTGATCTGCTCGAGCTGGGAGCACCAGCGGCATCTGGTGCCGGGCATTCTCAATCCCTTGCGCGCGCTCGCCCGTCGCGGCACGGTGTTGGCGGCCATGGACACCGGCCCCTTCGTGCTGGCAAGGGCCGGCCTGCTGGAAGGCCGCCGGGTGGCGGTCCACTGGGAAAGTGCGGCCGCCTTCCGCGAAAGTTTCCCCCACATCGAGACCACCAACGCGCTCTACGAGATCGACCGCGACCGCATCACCTGTTCGGGCGGGGCGGCGGCCCTCGACATGATGCTCGACCTCATCGAGGCCGGCCACGGCCGCGACCTGGCGGTCGCCGTCGCCGACCAGCTGCTGCACCCGAGATTTGCAGGCGTTGCCGGCACGCAACTGCCGGTGGGCACAAGACTGCAGATCACCAATGCCCGCGTCGCCCAGATCGTCGAGGCCATGGAAGGCCACATGGAGGACCCGCTGACCAACACTCAGCTGGCGCGCATCGGCGGCCTTTCCGTGCGCCACATGGAACGCCTGTTCCAGGCCGACTTCGCCACGACCCCAAGGCTGTTCTACCAGCGCCTGCGCCTCGACCACGCCTACCACCTGCTGCGCGACACGAAACTCGGCGTGCTAGAGGCGGCGATCGCCTGCGGCTTCCGCTCCCACGCCGGCTTCACCAAAGCCTACCGCGCCCGCTTCGGCGCCCCGCCCAGCCGCCACGCGCGGATGCGTTGAGGGTAGGGGAGTGGCAACGCGCCGATAGCTGGATTAGGCCCCGGATCAAGTCCGGGGAACGGGTGGTTCCTCGGCCCAAAGGAATATAAAACAATAACATATGCGTTCCCCGGACTTGATCCGGGGCCCAATCCACATCGCCACAACATCCGGTTAGATAGCCGTTCCCCGGACTCGACCCGAAGCCGTACCAAACACCGACGCATGCGATTGGTACGCTCCCGGTTCTGCGAAGCAGCACTAACGTGCCGCATCGCGCCCAGGAAACGACCGTTGTTTCCCGCCAGCAGATCCGGCAATAAAACCGTTCCCCGTACGCGATGCAGCATGCAATGCTGCCTCGCAGAGACGGGGCCGTACCAAACACCGGCGTCTGCGCTCGGTACGCTCCCGGTTCAGCGAAGCAGCACTAACGCGCCGCATCGTGCCCGGGAAACGACTGTTGTTCCCCGCACCAGATCCGGCAATAAAACCGTTCCCCGTACGCGATGCAGCATGAAATGCTGCCTTGCAGAGACGGGGCCGTACCAAACACCGGCGTCAGCGTTCTGCCACGCTCCCGGTTCTGCAAAGCGGCACTACGCGCCGCATCGCGCCCGGGACGCTGCGCGCTTTTCCCCAACACCCCTTGACAAACCCGCCCAACAGGAATTCACTACACATGTTGTATGCTTTTCTCTCTGATACAGGCTGGGGGGTAAAGCATACGGCTTGGAGGCTTAGTCAAGCAGGGAGGTGCACCATGTGCATGGAACCACCTGGCATAACCGACGGGCTTCGTGATCGAGCGAGGCCCCGGTCCTGACGACCGAAAGCGGCAACGCTTTGGCCCGAGGGGCCGTCATCCCAAACCTTTGAAGTAAATGCGTATATATGAGGCGGTGCATCCGCTTGCCGCAACCCTTAGCACCGCCAGCTAGGCCCGGATTTCCCCTCCGGGCGGACAATGAGTCCAAACCGCCCCGCCGGCATATCCCCTTTTGCCGGTGGGGCTTGGTGTTTTTGGGGTGTGTTGCTGAGGCTTTACCCATCTTTCACACAACAGAACCTTCTTTGCCAGGCGGGGACATCGAGCAAATACCGTTTGGTACATACTGCTTTAAGGTCCCCTTCTGGCTTGGCGGCATTCTGAATTTATGCTCTATCCGTCGAAATGCGCGGCGGGATCTACGGTGGCGTAGCATTGTCCCGGTTGTGGACTCCACTCAACTCGGTGACTGCATCGCAAATGGCCGTCTCTATTCATCGACAAAACCAAATCTCCAATGCAGCGACAATCCAGAAGTCTCAACGACGAGCGGTGACCCTCGGCGGACCAAGTTTGTTCGCCGT
This sequence comes from Alphaproteobacteria bacterium, assembly GCA_021775805.1. Lineage (GTDB taxonomy): Bacteria > Pseudomonadota > Alphaproteobacteria > Rhizobiales > JAJFHC01 > JAJFHC01. The sequence continues at coordinate 157,263 of JAJFHD010000120.1, forward strand.
TGGCGAAATTGGATGTCGCGCACAACTAGACTTTCACCAGCAAACGCCATCCCGTATGCCACTACGCGTGGTAGACCGACATTCAAGATATTTTGATACAAAGCACCGATAGCAAAAGCCAATTGCCCGATCAGATACCTATGGTATTGTGGATAAAGCAACGCTCAACCAGCTATGACACTGGTTGCGTAAGGCGCAGAAACGAAAATTAAAACACTGGTACTTACATACTGCCAATTCGTGAGTTCACAAATGAGACTAATTCAATTAGTGACAAAAAAGCTCCATGGCTCGCTCGACTTAAACATTATGATGTTTAAGAGTCTAAATCTTTTGGTCGGCATAAATGGCAGCGGTAAAACAAGCGCCCTGAATTCGATTGAATGGCTCCTAAATAAGGACATAAAAAATCTCGCAATAAACAAATTTACGGAGTTATCTATCAAGTTTGAACATGAAAAAAAGATGTATAGGTTAGTAGCTAAGAAAAAAAACAATGATATGACGATAAATCTATATCAAGGAAGAAGTAAAAAATTTCACCAGATACACGTGAAGCTTTTAAATAAGGCTCGGTTAGAGTCAACCGGACCTGAATATTACGATCAGCTGGCACCGGATAATAATGAAACGCCGCTTTGGGAATTTCTCGGAACACTGCCAACGATGACAGTGATAAATTTGGATAGACGAATAACGGTTGAATTGGAGGCAAATGTTTACGAATCCGATTCTAGACGGATTGTCAGAAAGACAAGTGGAACGCCAACTGATTTAGTAAGAAAAGTAACATTTGAAAGTTATTCTGAATATAGAAAATTGTTCATAGAAAACGACAATAATTTGAAATCAGAAATAATATTATCTGCATTGCAAGAACAAAGTATTGAAGATTCTGTAATTTTTGACAAAAAACATAGGTTAACAATAGATGAAATAGATGGCTTAAAAAATACGGTAATAGAATATTTATCAAATACATTTGGTAAAGGTAAGGTAGAAAACAAAGTAATAGAATTTTTCAATGAATTTAAAGACGCTGTGATCGAGCAAAAAAACACTACAAATAAACAAAAGTATTATCAAATAATTGCGAGATCTCAATATGCAAGGATACACAATCTGGCTAAATTGTTTAATGATTTTGAAAAAAAGAATAAAACTGCATTCAGCAGCATCAGAAAATTTCTTGAGTGTGTAAACCTATTTTTAGGTGATAGCAACAAGAGTATGCTATTTGATGAAAGTACATCTAGTATTTTTTTTAAAACTAATAAAACTGAAGAGCTAAATGACATTTCAAATTTGTCATCTGGTGAAAAACAAATTTTAATATTGTTTGCGTTCATTGCTTTTTCGACAGGATCTGGCTCCATTTTTATTGTTGATGAGCCTGAGTTATCGTTGCATCCTAAGTGGCAGGAGGGGTTTATGGATACATTTTTGTCAATTTGTCCGCAAGACACGCAACTTCTATTTGCCACACATTCACCTGAGATTGTCGCAAATCACAAGGATGCCTGCATAGTTTTGAGGGGAAGTCAGTAGGCATGGTTGGGTCCCGTGATGTTCCTTCGCGAAGTGACGGTGCTCGTGCTGCTTTGGATGTATTTTATGATGAATTTAACGACGTAAATTTTTATGTTGAAGATGACGATCAGGAGAATTTTTATTACTTGATAATCAGTAAATATTTTCCAGATGTCTCAGTTAGCAAGATATTTCCACTTGGTGGAAAAATGCAAGTGATAAAACATTCACAGAAATACGCAGGAGACGAAACTAAAATTAGAATATATATCGTCGATAAAGATTTTGATGATTTATTAGACCAAGTAGTAATTTTGGACAATCTGTTTTATTTGGAGCTATTTGCTATTGAAAATTATGTAATGGAAAAACAAGCATTGATTGAGGTGACAGTAGAGACAAGTCCCAAGAACGGCGTTGCGGAAATTACTAAGAGATTAAATCTTGATGTCGTTATGGACCAGATTCAAAAAGATGTGTTCGAAATATTTGCATTTTTTTATTTTGTTCAGAAGTTCAATATTGATGTTAAGAATACAAGCGAAAGGCCAGAAAAATTTTGTATGGCTAATCAACGGTGGAAACTGGACCATGCCGCATTGGAGAAATACAGGCTAAGGATTAATAAGAGGTCGCGCGCTCTGAGGAAAACAGAGATTTCGCGTGGGGCAATTGCAGACTTAATCCCAGAGTACATGGGAAGCGATACTGACGCGGTGACTTGTGGTAAATTTAGTTTGTTGATGATTTTCCATTATATGAAGAGTCGATATTCGTTTGGTTCGATTACATTTGGGTCGTTCGTATATCGGGTGGCCAAGAATTGTGAGTTAGGTGGAATTGCCGCAACGATGCAGAAAATACAGAGACACATCGATGACGTTAGAGTCTGAACGAAGACATTATAGTACGCGTTGAGCGTCACATCAAACCGGGCGAACGCGTACGACAGCAGGTTGGGCGTGTTGTAGTGCCTGTCGAGCGGCCCGAGCGGGACTAGGTTGACAATCAAGCCACCGCAAACAGCCCCGGCCGAAACACCCTGATCACAATCGCTCCGATCCCCGTCAGCGCCAGAACGAACAGCCAGCCGAGAAACGGGACGAGCGCAACAATCCCGACCGCCAGGGCGCCCGTGCCGGCGGCCAGGGCTCTGGTGGCGACGCTGTCGGGCTCAGACCGTCCAATCAGCAGCAACAGGCCCACGCCCACGGCGTAGGCCGCGACCACATAGCCCGCAAACGCGGCGACCAGGGCCACCAGGACCGCTGCGGGCGCCAGCATAACCGGGAAGCCCCCGCACTGGACCGCCACGACCGGGCGTCAGCGAACCACCATGCAACTGCAGGGGCTCGTGTGGTTCACCTTGTACGACACGCTGCCGGCGAGCAGCCCTTCAGCCCCGCCTAGGCCACGGCTGCCTATGGCGATCAGGTCCGCCTTCTCGTGACTGGCGATCTGGACGATCTTGCGCGCCGGATCGCCGTCGATCACGATCAGGTCGGCAATTTCAACACCTTTTGCCTCGGCGGTTCTTTTGCCGCGTGCCAGAACCTGTTCGCCGATTTCCTTGAGCGCGTCCTTGGCGACAACCGGCGGAATGAAAGCACTGCTCACATGCTCCGCGATCGGATGCAGCGCCGGGTCGAGTTCCTTGCGCGCGCTCTCGCTGAGTCGATCCATGTCGATCGAGGCGCGGAGCTTTTCGAGCGACGGGCCGCGCCACATCACGTACATGAGAATCAGCTTTGCCCCGATTCTGGCGGCAATGTCGCTTGCGAGATCGACCGCCCTGTCTGCCTGATCGGAACCGTCGGTTGGCACCAGGATGGTCTTGATGCCTTCCAGAGCCGGTTGCCCGTCCTTCCGGTGCACCGTCACGCAGGAACACGGCGCGAGGTGGAACACCTTGTGCGACACACTGCCCAGAACGAGCCCCTTGAGTTCGCCGAATCCGCGGCTGCCCATGACGATGAGATCTGCAGACCGTTCCTTTGCATGATGGAGAATACGCTCGCCCGCATCGCCAAGATCGATGACGGTCTCGACGCGTTTCACGCCCCGGCTTTCGGCCTGCCGCCGGGCTTGCCCTAAGAGCATGTGCCCCAGGTACCCCAGCACGCGAAGGCGGTGCGACTGGTGCGGCGGCACGCCGGTGTCCTGGCCGCTGCTTTCGGCATCCTTGAGCGCGCGCGCCGCGGCGTTGTAAAGCTCGTCGGGCACATTGTCGTCGCGGACACCGATATTCAGCAGAACCAGTTCAGCATCGTATCTCGCGGCAAGGTCTGTGCTCATGTCCAGGGCCATTTGCGCATGCACTGAGCCGTCGATCGGTGTCACGATGGTCCGGATCATTGGCAGTCTCCTTTGCTGGGCGGTTTGGTGTCGGTCATCCCTTCATCCGTCGCGGCGCATGGCTGAAGGGAACAACGCCACTGATCGTGTTTATAGACTGTATGGGTCATGCAGGGCGTTGACGTGGATCAACCGCAAACAGCCGGCCTTCCCCGGGAACCGAAATGGGATTCCCCCAGGTCACGCCGCCGCAAACAACCCCGGCCGGAACACCTTGACCACAATCGCCCCGATCCCCGTCAGCGCCAGCGCCAGAACGAACAGCCAGCCCAGAAACGGGATCAGGGCAACAATCCCGACCGCCAGGGCGCCCGTGCCGGCGGCCAGGGCCCGGGTGGCGATGCTGTCGGGCTCGGGCCGTCCGATCAGCAGCAACAGGCCCACACCCACGGCGTAGGCCGCGACCACATAGCCCGCAAACGCAGCCACCAGGGCCACCAGTACCGCTGCGGGCGCCAGCAGCAGGCCGACAATCGTCAGCATCAGGATGACGGTCGACCCGATGACCGCCGATTGCGCCAGGAACCCGACGAGGAGGCTGCGCCACGGCCGCTGGAGAATGGCCCGGCGCAGGTCGGCGAGTTTCTCCGGGATGACCGCCGCGATCGCCGCCGCGATCGCGGCGACGATGACGATGCCGATCAGGAACCGGCCGAAGGCCCGCTGGATACTCCAGACTTCCAGGTCCTGGGTGGCTTCCGACCATTCCGAGGCTTTGCGCCGTTCGATGCGGTCCTCGGGCACCACGCGGGCAGGCACCTCAAGCGCGCCCGGTTTCTCCTCGTAGAGGGTCAGCTTGCCGCCGATCCGGGCGCCGTCGGCAAACGTCACCTCCCGGGCGGTGAGGCTGACGTCGCCGGCGATGGTGGACTCGAAGGCCACCTCGTCGCCGGCCACCAGCGCATAGCCCGCGACCGGCCCGGCAAGAACCAGATTGGCGCCCGAGACCCGCAGGTCGCCGGCCACTTCACCGACACGGACGGTGTAGCCCGCCAGGGTCGCGTCGCCGGCGACCCGGCCCTCCAGCGCCACGTCCATGCCGGCCAGATAGGCGTCGCCGCCGACCGCACCGGTCATCGACACCTTGCGCCCGGCCAGATGGGCGGAGCCTGCGATTGCGCGTTTGCCGCGCACGGTTTCGCCTGCCATGAACAGATCGTCGACGCCGTCCGCGTCGAACACCACCGTGCCGCCGGCCAGAAAACTGTCGCCGCCGAAGTCGAGCCGTTCTTTCTTCTCCTGCGCACCCAAAGGCGCTGCCAGGAACAGGAAAACAGCCGCCATCAGGAAAATTCTGCCCATTGCGCTCTCCTTGAAAGAC
>JAJFHD010000013.1 GCA_021775805.1 Alphaproteobacteria bacterium
TGACCCGCTGCGGACATTGTTCTCCATTTCGTTCAATCAATCAGGCCAGCCTTCCGATACCCATCAAGCCAGTGGTCGGCCTGTACTGGCTGTTTGCAGAGCCGCGCATGGGCCGAAGCATAGAACGAGAAATCGGAACCCTCAGGGCGCCTTTTGTTGAATATCGTTGCAGCATGGCGCATGGCTTCCAACTGGCCCAGTTGGGCATGGCAGGCCGCCAGGTGAGTGTACATGTGTATGGGTGGGTCCCGCCAACGCTGGTAAAGCTTAATGGCTCCGTCATACTCACCAAGAAGGTAATATGTTTCCGCAAGCATTTCGTAGTCTGAGTCTGGTGCGAGGGGATTGTGGTCAAGCGCCTGCTTCAAAAGTATGACCCCTTGACCGGGATCACCTGTATAGCTTGTGACGAAGCCTCGGACTAGCAGTCCTTCAATTTCGTTTGGGTTAAGCGCCACTGCCCGTTCTGCATGGGTCTGAGCGTGATCGTGCAGACCGCAGCTTAGGTAAACGTGGGCTGCCTTGGCGTGGACATAATGATCATCTCCCCCTAACTTGAGCGCTTGTTCAATGTATTGACGCGCTGCGATGGTTGGGTCGTCGCCAAGGGGGCTGAACGTATAAACGCTGTAAGCATGTAAATCGGCCATCAGCGCATAAGCAGGCGCATAATCGGGGTCAATTGCAATCGCCCGGGAAAGAAGATCCAGCACTTCGTCACGGACCCCCTCTGCGGTCTTATGACCTAACCAGCGTGCCCGCATAAAGCAATCGACCGCTGTCAGGTTGTCGCTCCGTTTGGTTCTGACATTCTCAGCCAGCATCGTGCGCAGGCGAAATGGGAGCATCGTCACGATGGCCTGTGTGATCTCGTCTTGAAGGTCGAAAATGTCCTCCAGTTCCCGGTCGTAACGCTCGGCCCATATGTGATTTCCCGTCGCTGCCTCCACGAGCTGCACAGTCACGCGGATCCTGTTTCCGGCCTTGCGGACGCTTCCCTCGACCACATATTCAACGCCAAGATTCTCGCCGATCTCCTGAACCTTCGTCGATGTTCCCTTGTAAGAGAATGAGGAATTGCGCGCGATCACAAAGAGGTCCTGAAAGCGGCTCAGCTCGGTGATAATGTCCTCGCTGATTCCATCTGAAAAATACTCCTGCTCAGGATCATCAGACATGTTGTCGAACGCCAAAACCGCAATGGAAGGTCGATTGGTTTGTACAGGGGCCTCAAGTTCCTCTGTCTGCCTGTTTTCGCCAGTATCCAGGGCAACCCGGTAAACCTGAATCGGGCTATCAATGTTCTTCAGGCGATGCTCGCCTGCGTCTTCGAAGGCAAAATCTACTTTGCGCTCAACCTGCTGGTAGGCGAACGCGCTCAACACAATGCCGCCCGGGTCGGCGAGGGGTTCAATTCTCGCAGCTATATTGACGCCGTCCCCATAGATGTCGTCACCTTCGACAATGATGTCGCCGAGATTAATGCCTATGCGTAGTCGGATCGGGCCATCGGCGATGGCCTGTGCTGATTGAATGGCGACCGCACATTTCACCGCTTCGACGACACTGGAAAACTCTACCAGCGTACCGTCACCCATCAGTTTGATAATGCGGCCACTGTGCTCGACAACACACGGTTCAAACAACTCAGATCTATGTGCTTTTAGGTGAGTCAGCGTTGCCTCTTCATCTTCACCCATCAGCTTGGAATAGCCAACGACATCAGCGGCAAGTATGGCACACAGCCTTCGTTCCACGCGCGGTTCCTCCTAGCTGAAACGTTAGAGACAATAGGCTTCAAAAGCTACGGTCTAGATGTAACTGGTGAGAGTCTCTTATTGGCACAAAATCTCCGTGCGCGGCTAGATGATGTTACGTCCGTTGATCATCCGACTACGGAAGCATTCGGAGTGTCCCAAGTTTTAGTGACAATGCGTCATCCCGTGGCAAAAAGTGTGGAATATCCGTGCAGTAGATTTCCAAACATTGCGTAACTATTTGAATTGTATAGTATTTTGCCGCACCGTTTGCCCCCTTACCAAGGGAGTGCTCTACCCCTGAGCTACGTGGGCGGGGCAGCGATGGTATGCCCTGAAAACTGCAGGTTTTCAAGCGCTATAATCGCGCGGCGGCGTTGAGCCCTCCGTAGAGGCCTTGTTCGGCACGCCGGTGCTTGGATTCCGCGGCGAACTGCGCTAACCAACACCCCATCCCGGTAAGTGTCCGGGGCCAAGTGGCACGATCGTGGAGCGGCTGAGTGAGCGACAAGACCGAAAAATCGAAAGCCGATGCCCGGGCCGAGCGGCTGGCGGGAGCCTTGCGTGCCAATCTGCGCCGGCGCAAGGATCAGTCGCGCGGTCAGCGTGCCGCATATGTTGCCGAAAAGGCGCAAGGTCAAAAAGAAAACACAGAAGACGGCGACATCTGATTTCCACCTGTCCGGGCCGGCGGCGCCGGTCATTCTCCAGCCATAATGACCCGTCAGTGTCTGTGTCATCGTCAGCACCGCTTCCGGCGCTTTTTGTTAAGTGTCTCCGGGTCCACGATTCGGGGACGTTATGTCTGAAGCGGTGCCTCGCACTGGCTTTAAGCATAGTCCGGTTCTGCGGTTGCAATACACTGCCTGCTTGTGCTTGAAACAGGCCATACAGGCACCAACATGCATCAGGGCGTGGAACACCGGGGTTCAACGTCTGGCCGCGTCGCGAAGAGCGCGCCGGGGGAATACGTGTCTGCGGAGGGGTTATGGACAGAATCAAGATCACCGGCGGTGAACGGCTCAACGGGTCGATCGCCATCAGCGGCGCCAAGAATGCAGCCCTGCCGCTCATGATCGCCAGTCTCCTGAGCGACGAGACGCTCACCCTGCGCAATGTGCCCAGGCTTGCCGACGTTGCCATGCTGACGCGCATCCTCGGCAATCACGGTGTCGACATGAGCGTCGACGGCAAGCGTGCCGGCGCCAACGGCGATGACGGCGACACGCTTCACCTGACCGCCCGCACGATCGTCGACACCACCGCCCCTTACGACCTGGTCTCGCGCATGCGCGCCAGTTTTTGGGTGCTGGGCCCGCTGCTGGCCCGCTGCCGCGAAACCAAAGTGTCTTTGCCCGGCGGCTGCGCCATTGGCACGAGACCCGTCGACCTGCACCTGATGGGTTTCGAGAAACTCGGCGCCAACATCCAGCTCGAAGACGGCTACGTCCTGGCAAGCGCCCCGGACGGGCTGACCGGGGCCCACATCGTGTTCCCGAAAGTCTCCGTGGGGGCGACCCACAACGTCATGATGGCCGCGACCCTGGCCAAGGGCGAAACCATTCTCGAAAATGCCGCGCGCGAGCCCGAAGTCGCCGACGTCGCCGCCTGCCTGGTCAAGATGGGCGCCGACATCGAGGGCATCGGCACGTCGACCTTGCGGATCAGGGGCGTCGAGCGTCTGCACGGCGCCTGCCACAAGGTGCTGCCCGACCGCATCGAGACCGGCACCTACGCCATGGCGGTTGCCATGACCGGTGGCGAGGTCGAACTGGTCGGCGCCCGCGCCGACCTGCTCGATTCCCTGTTTCCGATCATGGCGCAGGCCGGTGTCGAGATGACCGCCACCAACCAGGGCATCAAGGTTGCCCGCAATGGCGCCCGGCTGCAGCCTGTGACGACCGAGACCGAGCCCTATCCGGGTTTCCCGACCGATCTGCAGGCCCAGCTGATGGCGCTCATGACCATGGCCGACGGCGATTCCGAGATCACCGAGACCATATTCGAAAACCGCTTCATGCATGTCCAGGAGCTGGCCCGTCTGGGGGCAGACGTGACGCTCGATGGCGACCGCGCCACGGTTCACGGTGTCGACAGCCTGAAGGGCGCGCAGGTCATGGCAACCGATCTGCGGGCATCGGTGTCGCTGGTCATCGCCGGCCTCGTGGCCGAAGGCGATACCATCATCAACCGGGTCTACCATCTCGACCGCGGTTTCGAGCGCATCGAGAAGAAACTGGGTGCCTGCGGCGCCAGGATCGAGCGTCTCACGGGCTGACCGGCCTCGGTTCGGCTCCCGGTTTTCAGGCAATCACCCATTGCGCGCAAGCCCGCTGTCGGCTATCACGGGCGCGCAACGCCCGTTACCGGCAGCCACCCCTTTACCAGCCGGCGATCACCGGACGTTCGCAAGCGGCAAACCGAATTTTCAAAACAGTCATCGAGCAGGCCAATGTCATCGGAACT
>JAJFHD010000121.1 GCA_021775805.1 Alphaproteobacteria bacterium
CGGCACTATCGTCAAATCGCTGGTGGCCGATGTCATCATGCCGCCCATCGGCTTGCTTATGGGCGGGATCGACTTCACGAACGTCTTCCTGACACTCAAGGGCGAAACCTACGACAGCCTGGCCGCGGCCAAGGAGGCCGGAGCGGTGACCATGAACATCGGTGTCTTTCTGAACACCGTCATCACGTTCCTGATCGTCGCTTACTGCGTCTTCCTTCTGGTCAAGGCGATGAACCGCATCAAGAAGGAAATGGAAGAAGAAGAGGTTGCGGCACCGGAAGAGCCGGCCGCACCGCCCCGCTCTGAAGTTCTTCTTGAGGAAATCCGCGACGCCCTGGTCAAAAAGGACTGAACGCCGGCCGGCGCCAACGGTGCCGCGCTGAAGCTTTCGACTGTGCTCCTGCCGCGCCCAGATTTGATGGTCCCGGCAGGAGCATTTTTCTTTGTAAGATCGCCTTGCTTGATGTAACCCACGTTCAATCGGACTGGCCAGTTCACCACGCGCACCAGGGTGTTTCGCCGAGCGTGTTTTTTTATTGTTGCTGTCCGGATCAACCGGACCCGGAGAGCCGCCCATGAATGACGCCGCCAACCTGACCGCAACCTTGCGTGCCAATGTCGGTGCTGAACCCGAGAGCGGCATCATCCAGATATTCAACTATGGCCGTCATCGCGAGGGACTCATACCGTTGTGGGTCGGCGAAGGCGACCTGCCGACGCCAGGCTTCATCTGTGATGCCGCCTACGACTCTCTGAAGGCGGGCGAGACGTTCTACACCTATCAGCGCGGACTGCCTGAGCTTCGCCAGGCTCTGGTCGACTACCACGACACCCTTTACGGACGGGCGTTCGACGTTGAAAACTTCTTTGTCACCGGCTCCGGCATGCAGGCGATCATGAATGCCGTGCAATGTGTTGCCGGCACCGGTGACGAGATCATCGTGCCGTCACCGGCATGGCCCAATTATCCCGCCGCCATGCGCATCAACGGCGCCCGCCCCGTCGAAGTGCCGATGAATTTTGCCAACGGCAAGTGGGTGTTCGATATCGACCGCCTGTTCGGGGCGCTGACACCAAACACCAAGGCAATTTTTGTCAATTCGCCAAGCAATCCCCTTGGGACCGTGCTTTCCCAGGATGAGTTGATCGCGGTACGCGACTTCGCCCGCAAGCATGGCATCTGGCTGATCTCCGACGAGGTTTATGCACGATACTACTATCCTGAAGGAGCTGTAGGGTCGGCGCGTGCGCCGTCGATCCTCGACATCTGCGATGTCGAGGAGCAGGTCATGTGCATAAACACGTTCTCCAAGAACTGGGCCATGACCGGCTGGCGCGTCGGCTGGATGATTGCGCCGCGGGCGATCGGCCAGGTGATCGAAAACCTGGTCCAGTACAACACCTCGGGCGTGCCAGCCTTCAATCAACGGGCCTGCCACACGGCCATCACTCAAGGAGAGAGTTTCGTCAATGACCAGGTGGCCCGGGCACTCGAGGGCCGCGAACTGGTTTGCAACGCACTGGCCGGATCCGGCCGTTTCCGGTTTCACAAGCCCCAAGGCGCTTTTTATCTGTTTTTTCAGATTGACGGCATTGACGACACGGTTGCGGCCGCCCGGAAAATAATCGACGATGTTGCCGTCGGATTGGCGCCGGGCACGGCTTTCGGCCCCGGCGGGGAACAATTCTTCCGGTTGTGCTTTGCCCGTTCCAAAGACAGTTTGGAGGAGGCCATGGGCCGTTTGACCGGTTGGGTCGAAAAACACGCATAGTACGATATTCCGGGAGGCATCATGCCCGATCAAGGCGAACGGAAAGCAGACGGGGCCGGTGTCCTTGACCCGCTCGTCGAAGCTCTGTTTGAAGTGCCGGAACTGTCGGTGAATTCAAAAGTGTGCCTGATGCGGGCAGACGATGAACTGACCCAGGCAATCGCCCCGTTGGTCGGGTCTCTGGAAACCGGGTTACCGAAGACACCTTCACAAGCCGAACCATTCGATGTCGTGATCTGGTGTTCCGGGCCCGGTGGCGGGCTTGCAAATTCTGAAGAGATCGCGGGCAGCTTCGAACATGTGAAGCAAGCCGGCGCGGTTGTGGTCGTGTCTCACGCGGCGGACGGCGATCGAGGGGTTCTGGATCTCATCGCCAATGTCAGTGCCGCCGGATGCCAGGTCGCGCTTCATCGCGGCAGTCAGGACGCAGACGGATTTTCGGTGATTGCCGCCCGGCGTCTGCCGCTGAAAGGTCAAGCCGCCGGGCCTGCAGCCCTTCAGCTCGATTGTTTCATGGAGCGCGAACAGCAGCTCGACATTGCGCCGGCGCCGCTCGGCCGGGAGTGGATGGAAGCCACCAATGACCAGTTCGCCTATCGCTGCCTGCCGCTCAACATTGCCAATGCCTACGGCTGGGAGCTGCTGTCGCCCTCGGGGGTCACCGCCATCTGGAACGGCGGTCCGCGGGTTGAGGACATAACCGTCGCCCATGACGACGAAGACGCGCCGCAGGCCGCCATGAGCCATTTCGGCCATGGTGTTCTGACGTTTTCCGTGCGCGGGTTGTTCCGCACAGAGCCGGGTTTTGATCTGTGGGCCGGCGGTCCCGTCAACCGCCCGAAGAAACACGCCTATGCCCTGACCGGTATCATCGAAACCGACTGGCTGGAATTCACCTTCACCATGAACTGGCTGATGACCACCCCCAACTTTCCTGTCCGGTTTCACAAGGACGAGCCGTTCTGCATGATTCACCCGCTCCCCCGAGGCCTGATTGAGCGGTTCGATCCGCAGTTCCGGCCGATCGATGAAAAGCCCGATCTGGCCGAAGCCTTCAGGACCTACCGGGCGAGCCGGAACGCCTTCAACGCCGACCTAAAGGTCGAAGGGTCCGAGGCCCGGCGGCAGAAGTGGCAAAGAAATTATTTCCGCGGCCCGGAAGAGGCCGCCGACATCGACCCGCCGCATCGAACCAAGGTGAAACTCCGGCCCTTCCGTCAGTAACCTTTCCGTTTGCAACGGTTTTACCTGTCAGGTGTGCGAATCAAAGAATGCCGACCTTGGGGCAGTCTGGCGCTAATTACGGGAGTGCGGACAAGCTGCCAGAACCTTGTTGGCCGTTGATGGCTTTATGGGGGGAAAGCGGACCTTCGCTGCTCGTGCGAACAATCTGTTCCAATTCTCCGAAGCGGACATCAGTGCCTACAGACTTCCAGAACTGGCAATTGGCGCTCTGAGCCCTTTTGACCGGTTAATGCCGTGTGACCAATGCCCGCATGCTAGGCCGTGGGCCCTGGGTGCTGCAAGGTGCACCAAAGAAGGCGCAAGCGTGTCTCCCAAAGTACAACCCTCCGCTTAGCCAAGAGGACGGGGTCGTTTGTGGAAACCACAAGTCATCAGCCCACTCAAATGACCATTTTGTGATTGAGCCACCTTATTGCGGTAAAATTTTGAATATTGTACGGTCGACGCATCACTGTGATGCGAATAATTCTTACCAATTTTCTTTGGTTTTTGGATAACACCTCAGATAAGGATGTTTTATTGTGTCGATAATCAGGTTTTTTTTGGCGTTCATAATCGTTTCTCTGTGGAATACAAATTTGCATGCGCAATCTTGCAAATCGATTAACTACAAGGAAACTTGTTGGATTCGAAATGATCTGAGCTCATCAAAACTAATTATCTTTGTTCACGGAATTGACGGAACCGCTGCTGAAACTTGGAGTGGATCCGTCGAAGGACAAATTACCAAGTGGCCAGAACTCGTCGCCACAGATCGAATATTCGATGACGCAGACATATTGGTAATCAATTACTTTTCCACAAAATGGAGCGACAGCCCAAGCATTCAACAGCTTACTGAGGAATTTGTAAAACATGAAATAGTAAGCAGAAAGTTACTGAGCGAACGGGAAGATGGCACATTGCGCTACCAGAAACTGCTTTTTGTTGCCCACAGCATGGGCGGGTTGATTGTACGAAACGCCATCAATCAAAGCAGACAATTAGCAGGCCGAACTCAGGCGATTTTCACATTTGCAACACCGACAGGCGGAAGCCGGCTTGCTAATTGGCTTTCGCGATTTACCAGTAGCGAGTCGCTTGACGATATGGTGCAACTGTTCAAAGTACAATATCGGAGAAACGATCATGGGAAAATCGTTGAGGCTCAGAGCAGTTTTCTGAACAAACTAAGAGACGCCTGGCGCGAAAATCACTATATGGAAGATATCCCAAGCTATTGCGCATTCGAAACACGACCGACTGTGGGCCCGGCACGTTTACGATCGATAGTAGTAGAAAAGAGAGACGTCGAATTCCTTTGTAATCGGGTTAAAGGGCTTTGGGGTGATCATAATAGTGTGGTCGTGCCGGATGATCGCTGGGCAGGCCATAAACTGCTGACGAGTTGGTATAAAGAGCTTTACCCTGATCGTGTTCGCGTCTCATCCATTGAGACGAGGGATGATGTCGTTCTGGTTCAGTGTGATACCGATTTCTACAAATTTGAGGAATATGTAGAAATGCAGAAACATTTGGATGATCTTACAAAAAATTCGAATTTTCGGTGGCGGTTTTCTACATCGTTGCCTGAAGACTGGAGGGACGGATACAAAACCCGCATTTGGAGTTCCGACGATACGATCCCCTCCGTTTTGATCATGCATTATTCTTGCTTTCAGGAGGGCGGCGAAAATATTGCCGGATGGAACGAACGTACAAAGGACAATATGGAGTTTCTAAAGAGTATAGATGGTACAGAGATTCGAGTGGTTTTTTTCTCGCGTGCGTTTAACTCGAACAAATATGAGATAGTTGGAGAGAATGATGAACCGGGCGTACGCTTCTCCAAAGGTGACGGTGGAATAAAAGTTTCTATTGAGGATTTGGAGACGCTGCGTAGGAGTTATTTTGCACCTGGTTGCCGCAGGATTTTCTCCGTCCCATCTTCCAAAAAGACACTGGAATCATTGAACGAGTTCGTCAGAGAATTTAAGCGACAAACTTTACTGGCAGTACAAGCGAACTGTTGATTGAACCCGTCCGATAAACTCCGCAGGTGATGCTGCTCGGACCATGAACAAGAACAAGTGTCTGCCCAAATAGGCGGAATCATGTCGACAGAAACTAGAGATAAGACACGACCTAATGGGACTTGGTAGTGAGCTGCAATTAGGCTAGCGCTTTTCCCGAATGCGAACCTCAGTAATCCGGTATCAAAGGTTCACTTTGTCCGCATAGCAGCCTTTAGGTTACCTCCAATCCAGATCAATGCTGAATGACTTGTGTGGATGGCTCCTGCAAAGCAAGACATTTTTGAGCTGATTGTCGCGTTGTCAGATACGGTCGTGTGTCCGGCCTGTTTGCGCGGCACACGCGGCCGCTGGCCCTGATGGTTTCCGCTGGCCAAGTCCCAAACCGGTTAGCGGACAACAAGGTGTCCCTGACATTCGACGGGGTGTCTCGGCTGGCGGGCTGACATTGCTCCATCATCTCAATGGTCTTGCGTCTGTGATGTTCTGTCCTTCCAGTTATGCTGTGTGAGGTCTGTAGCGTTCGTTGCGTGTCAGGACGGCCCAGACGATGCGTGCTGTCTTGTTCGCTATCGCGACCGTCGCCAGTCGTGGAGATTTGCGTTCCAGCAGCGCAACTGCCCATGGATCGACACGATCGGGATTGACCTTCATCTGCCTGAGACGAGCGGTCATACCTGTCACCAACAATCGCCTGACGTATCGATCGCCCATCTTTGAGATACGCCCGAGTCGTTCCTTACCTCCGCTTGATCGATTCAAAGGTGTCAGACCAAGCCAGGCCGCGAACTCTCGACCGTTCCGGAACAGACGGCCGTCGCCCGCGGTTGCGACGCCGGTGGAGCAGGAGCCATCCACCCCATCCGCTTTTCGTTGTTGCGCGGCAGCATTCTGTTGTGACTTGAAGGTCGGCTTTGGGCCGAGAGTGTCATCAGACGGTCTGTGTCGGATGTCCGTTCAGGGCTCGAGCCCCGTATTCGCCGGTATCCATGAAAGACGGCTCTGCAAAAGACGCGCAAGAGCCGCCGCGTGTCAGGCGCCGGAGTTGTTCATCAAGTCGTTCCGTGGGTCACCGGACATCAGATTCGGTATCTCCGCGACAGTCTCCAGATCTGGAAGCGCGTCCAGCCTTTGCCCGAGTGCCGCCAACCGGGCGTCATCAATCCGGCCTTGAGCGCACGCATCCAGCTTGGCAAAGAGCGCCGCCCGGTCCAGTGGCTTGGACGGTGATCCTTCGGCAACCCGGACGGTAGTGCTATGGGATCTGCCGTCCTTGAGGTCGATCGTAACGTGATCGGGATCGTCCGGCGACAGGTCCTCTTCGCTGACGCTGCTGTCGCGCAAGACCAGGTCGATCCGGTCGATGAGAGACGTGTATCTCGGGTTGGCGATGGCTTCCGGCGAAAACGCGCCGAGTGTCACGTCGCCGTCGCACAGGGCAACCGCCGTACAGTATGTCGCGCTGAACCGTGCCTCGTTCGGTGTCCGGGGAAACCGGAAACCGAGGATGCCGCCGTTGCGGGGCGGCATGTTCAAGGTCACATGGCCGATATCGTCCGGCGTCAGGTCATGGTCGCGGCGCAGGGTGAGCACACCGTCGAGAGGCCGGGCGAGATAGCCGCAGCAGGGATAGCGCTTGACGAACAGGCCGTATTCTTCCAGTGCCGTCGGGTCTCCCATGCGATCGATGGTCTTGGTAACCTGAGACTCCGAACTCGCGGCAAACAGGGCCGTGAAACTCTCCCTTCCGAGAAGGGCCTTGCCCGATGCGGTCAGGCCCTCGGCTGCAAGGCGGGCGGCAAGGACGCCATTTCGCGCTGCAAAGCCCGCGTGCAGCGGCTTGGTGTCGGAACCGAACTGGGCCTTCAGGCCGCCGGCCATGCTCGTACTCATGGCAATAGCGTGGAGGCTCTGGTCGGCCGAGAGTTCCAGAAGCCTGGCACAGGCGGCCGCCGCACCAAGACTGCCGAGCGTCGGCGTGGCGTGCCAGCCAACGTCGTAGTGAACCGGATTGATCAGAAGCCCGAACCGATCCATCACTTCAAGCCCGATGACATACGCCTCGACACAGGCGCGACCACTGGCCGAGATCTCTTCCCCCAGCGCCAGAATGGCCGGCACCAGACACACACTCGGATGGCTGACCGAGGGCGCGTCGAAATCGTCGAAGTCGAGCGCATGGCCAGCGGTTGCGTTGATCAGGGCGGCGTTCGGCGGGCTGTCGCGGCCGCCCGTGACCAGGGTCGAGCCCCGGCCCGACCAGGCCGACAAGGCGCGGGCGGCACGGACGGGTGCCGGTTCCTGCGCGCCGGCGATCATGCAGGCAACCGTATCTATGAACGCATTTGTGGCAAGCGCTGTTGCCGTGGACGGGAACGATCCGCCCGGTTGCGCCACCCAGCGGCCCAGCCGGTCCAGGGCATCGCCAAACCGGCCGCCACATTGGACCTCAGTCATCGCGTATCCCGGCGTCCGCAGTCATGGCCAGTTCGCCCGATGTGTTACAGGCCCACAACGTGACCTGGCCCGCGTCAACCCGGCCGCAAACCGAATAGGGGCCTGTATCGAAGATCGGGCTGACGGCCTTGAACTGAAACCGGCTGACCGTCTTGCCAGGCAGGTTGTCGTGCAACAGAGCGAGCAGGTTCGTGGCAATCAGGGGGCCATGAACCACCAGGCCATCGTAGCCTTCCTCGTTGCGGCAGAAATCGACGTCGTAGTGGATCCGGTGACCGTTGAACGTCAGGGCCGAATAGCGGAAGAGCAACACAGGCGTCGGCGTATGCGTCTGCGTCCACTGTGCGTCGCGGTTTGGGAAGCTTGGCGCCGGCCGCTTGCCGTCGTCTCGGCTCGGTCTGTCGCGATAGACGATGTCGTGTTCCTCGACCATGGACCCGCCCTTGTCGCCGGTGAACAGGTGACGGACCGTGACAAACACCAGCGCACCACTGCGGCCTTGTTTTGCGTCGACCGCCAGGATCGTCGAGTCCTTTGAAACGGTTTCGCCAATGGTTAGCGGCCGGCCAACCTCCAGCCGGCCGCCGGCCCACATCCGGCGCGGCAGAGTAACGGGCGGCAGGAACCCGCCCAGAGCCGGGTGTCCGTCGCGGCCAAGTTCGCACTGCCGACGCACGTCGTGAAAGTAAAGCCAGTGCCAGGCCACAGGCAGCGGCTGTCCATTGGCAAATGCATCGGGATCCCGGTCCAGGGTGGCCGCCAGTGCCCGCACCGGTTTGATCTCGATTGTATCGGTTGCGGACAGGGTCCGGCCGACCCACGTGCGCAGGTGTTCTGTATCGGGTGCAGCGTCCATGGTGGCTTGACGGTTCCGCAGCAAAAATCATTCAGCAACCAGAACAATTGGGCGGCGGGGCCGATCGGTCAACAGTTTTGTTGTAGGTGATGTGACAAGCAGGCGTTGAGCCAGTCAGACCTGCATGTCACAACCCGGGTTCCGCGTCCGGCGAGCGCTCTTGGGCAGGCAGATCGATTTTAACAGGGGGCAGGGGCTGGCAAGCAGCGGTCGCTGAAACGCGATCACTGTCCGTCGAAAGTTGTCCGATAGGCATGCAACGCGGGTTGCCCGCCGGTATGCACGAAGACGACGGATTGTCCTTTCTTGTAGAGGCCGGCACGGATTTTCGCGATCAGACCGGACATCGCCTTGCCGGTATAAACCGGATCCAGCAAAAGGCCTTCCAGACGGGCGCACAGGGTGACCGCTTCGATCATGGCATCGGTTGGCTGGCCGTAGCCTTCTCCGACGACGCTGTCGTCGCAAATCACTGTTTCACGGTTGATCGGTGCCGTAACGCGTGCGAACTCAGCGGTGTCCCGGGCGAGAGCGAAGACTTTGCTCTCCAACTCATCGCGCGTGCGGCCGACACTGATGCCGTGGACCGGGATGGCAGCGTTTGAATTCGCCAAACCAACCAGCAGGCCCGCCTGTGTTCCCTGGCTGCCGCTGGCGACCACGATTGTGTCGATTTGCAGACCCATGTCATCGGCCTGCGCCAGTATTTCCGTCGCACAACCCGAGTACCCCAGGGTTCCAACGACCGACGATCCACCGGCGGGAATGAAATAGACTTGGCGACCGGCAACGCGCAGCGTGCTGGCCAGTTCCTCGCCTGCGACATTGAGATCCTCGACCATG
Organism: Alphaproteobacteria bacterium; assembly: GCA_021775805.1. Classification (GTDB taxonomy): domain Bacteria; phylum Pseudomonadota; class Alphaproteobacteria; order Rhizobiales; family JAJFHC01; genus JAJFHC01. The sequence continues at coordinate 9,186 of JAJFHD010000121.1, forward strand.
CCGCAGTGATGGACGATGCCACCCATGAGATGATCAAGCATGACATTGCCGTTCGCGGCATAGTCGTCGTCGCGAAGCATGCGCTGTTCCAGCAGCACCTCGATGCGCAGTCCGGTTTTTGCCGCCGCCGCGATGCTCTGCCGGACATGGTTGGATTGCGTCGCTCCCACGGTCACCAGCGTATCGGCGCCTTGCCGAATCGCGTCAGCGACCAGGAATTCCAGCTTTCGTGTCTTGTTGCCGCCACCAGCCAGTCCCGTGCAGTCATCGCGTTTGACATAAATGTCGGGGCCGTCCAGTTCCCGGCTCAAAGACTTCAGCGGCTCCAGGGGTGTCGGCAACTGGGCGAGATGTACGCGCGGAAACTCGGTCAAATCCATGGAACCGTCCCTGTCTATCTTTTGCTGCGTGCGTGCGGGCAGCGCCTGGCGCCGGTTTGGACGATATCAGCGATGCTTGTCACCATCAAACCTGTGAGATCCCGGAAACGACGCAGAGAATTCGCCAAACATTGCTGCACCGCGTCGTCACGCCCGCTCCGACAGCAGCCGTTGCCTGTTTTCGCGAAGCCAGCGATCAAGCCGGTCGATCTCAACCATCGACAGCCGCAGACCCAGTTTGGATCGTCGCCAGACGATATCCTGAACGTCGATCGCCCATTCGAACCGCACAAGATATTCGACCTCGCACTGGTAAAGGTCATGCCCGAACAGCACGCCCAGGTCCTCAGGCGTTGCGGTGTCTTTCAATACCTGGCGCGTGCACGTGCCATAGGCGCTTGCAAGCCTGTACATCAGTGGCTTGGCCACATGAGGAAACTCGTCCGCCAGCTGTGCGGCCAGATTGTCAAAGCCGTCAAACGCAAAGTCACCGCCGGGAAGACCTGCCCCCCGCGTCCAGGGCTTTCCGGAGGCAGGGAGATGGGGTTCGAGTTTGTCCAGAACTTCTTCCGCCAGATGCCTGAAGGTGGTTATCTTGCCGCCGAAGATGCTCAGGAGGGCAGGTTTGTCCTCCGAGCCATCCAGTTCAAGCACATAGTCCCGGGTTGCCGTCTGGGCCGAGCTGTCGCCGTCGTCGTAAAGCGGGCGCACGCCGGAGTATGTCCACACCACGTCTTCCTTGCTGACGGCTGTGGCGAAATACTCGCTGGAGGCGGCACATAGATAGGTGATTTCGCCTTGATCGATCTTGACATCGGTCGGGTCACCCTCGAAGTCCACATCGGTTGTGCCAATCAATGTGAAGTCCTGCTCGTAGGGGATGGCAAAAATGATCCGGTTGTCTGCGTTCTGAAAAATGTAGGCCCTGTCATGCTCGAACAACCGGGGCACGACGATGTGACTGCCCTTGACCAGGCGCACGGCCGACCGGCCGTTGAGGCCCGCCCGGTTGGCAAGGACCTCCGAGACCCACGGTCCGCCGGCATTGATCAGGATCCGGGCTCTTGCGTTCTCGGTCTCGCCGGTCCGGCGGTCCGCGAGCGTTAGTTCCCAGTCGTCAGTTTGCCTGCGGGCCGCAGTGAGTTCGGTACGGACGCGTATGTCTGCACCCCTTTTGGCTGCGTCCATGGCATTGAGGACGACCAGACGGGCATCGTCAACCCAGCAGTCGGAATACTCGAAGCCGCGTGTGAATTCGGCCTTGAGAGGTGTGCCGGCCGGGTCGTTGCGCAACGCCAGGACACGGGCTGGCGGCAGGCGTTTGCGTCCGCCGATATGGTCGTAGAGAAACAGTCCGAGGCGTATCAGCCATGCCGGCCTCAATCCCCTGTGGTGAGGCAGAACGAAGCGCAGCGGTTTGATGATGTGGGGCGCCATGGCCCACAGGACCTCGCGTTCGCTGAGCGAATGACGCACGAGCTTGAATTCATAATGTTCCAGATACCGCAACCCGCCGTGAACCAGCTTGGTCGAGGCCGACGATGTGCCACTCGCCAGATCGTCCTTCTCCACCAGCAGAACGGACAGTCCACGGCCGGCGGCATCCCGGGCAATCCCGCAACCGTTTATGCCCCCGCCAACAATTGCGATATCGTATGGGCCCGTACGCACAATGTTCCCTTCGGCGGCAAAATAGCGGCATTCCGCTCAAATACGAAAATTATCGAAGCCAAACGATAATTACCGAAAATATTCGCGTGTTTCAAGCGATACGGAGATCTTGTTGGAATAATCCCGGAACCGGCTTTGAGGCCGTACAGAATTTTGCCCGAATCACCTGTTGCCGTCGACAGGACCGTTGCTGGGGTACTCAAAGTCGCCGGTCGGCCATCATGAGAGACAGATGAGACCTCCGATCTAACAAGAACCGCCATAGCCGTTCTTGGTAATCGCTCGAAACGGCGCGTTTTACGGATCGACGATTCGACACGGTTCCGCGCCAGAGCGAAACTTTTGGCGTGTGGTCAAACGTGTCGAAGGTGCCGATCCGGTCGAATACGTCGAAGTAACGGAAGACAGGTCCGAAGGCCGCATCTACTAGCGAGAATGTTTTGCCGGCGAAAAAGGGTTCCTCGTCAAGGCGTTTTTCCACGGTTTCGAATTTGCGCCCGATCACTTCGGCTTTGAGGGTGAACGTTGTTTCGTCTGGCGCATTGTAGAGGCCTGCAATGTCATTGAGCAGGGAAGATCCGAACTCGATCCAGGAGCGGTGTTCGGCCCGGTCCAGAGGGTCGGCGGGATGCAGTGGGTTGGCCTGTGTCTCTTCAAGGTATTCCAGGATGACCGCTGACTCGAAGACCGCCCTGTCGCCAACCTGAAGGACCGGCGTTTTGCCAAGCGGCGAAAGCGCCAGAAACCAGTCGGGCTTGTTGGCCAGATCGATGTCGACGCGTCTGAAGCCGACGGACTTTTCCGTCAGGGATATGACAGCCCGCTGCACGTAGGGGCACAAGGGGTGGCTGATCAGTGTTAAAGGTTGCGGGGCAGCAGTTTCACGGTTTTCGGCCGGCCTTTGTTGAACGTTCTGAAACATCGTAGGGGTTCCTTTTGCAAGAGATTTAAATGCATATGCATGAAAATATAAATGCAATTGCATGATTGTCAATCTTGATGCCTTTGCATGAATATGCAACAGTGCCGAATGAACCCGCCGCCGAATGACACCGTTATACGCACCTGGGCCAGGCTTCAACGCGCCCAGCACAAGGCTCTGTCGGGCATCGAGGACGCTCTCAGGACAGTCGGCCTGCCGCCGCTGTCCTGGTATGACGTATTGCTGGAGTTGGAGCGCGCAGGCGACGGGGGCCTGCGGCCGGTGGAATTGGAGCCCCGTATGCTTTTGCCGCAATACAGCATCTCCCGGTTGCTGGACCGGATTGAGGCAGCCGGGTACCTGGAGCGCAGGACCTGTTCGAATGACGGTCGCGGCCAGATGATCGTTGTCACCAGGGCAGGGCGGGTCTTGCGCGCAAAAATGTGGCCGGTTTATGCCGGCGCCATCGGTGCGGCGGTCGGCGACAAATTGACTGCCGGCGAGGCTCGTACCCTCGACAACCTTCTCGGCAAGATTCTGGGTTCAGAAGCTATTGGTTAAAGCCTGTCCCGGTCTCAACCGCTGAAACGCGCGTGAGAAAACGGGGCAAGCAACGCCGGCCGCCGACCCCTCATGCCCCATTCGGCCAGCATCTTCGTCACCGCTGGTGCTATCGCCCAGCCGTGACCGCACCAGGCATGGGCGTAGAGCGCGTTCTCTGTCCCGGGTACCAGGTCGATGACGGGGATATCGTCGACCGATACGGACTCCAGGTGGTCGGCGTCCGTCGATTCAATTTTTAAACCTTCCAGCCCCGGAAAGACCGCCACTGCATCGGCAAGATTCGCCTGCACATACGTTTCGATGGCGGTGCCGGTCTCACGCTCGGCATCCCAATTCCCGGGATAGCCGCCTGATATCATGAGCCGGTTGCCGGCTTCCGCCTTGATTGCAAGTGTGCGGCTGACATGACCGATGAGGTGGTTGAGCGGCACTGTCTCCATCGGTACCGTTAGCATCACCTGGAACGCCCGGCTCCAGACCGGCAGCGATATCCGGTCGGCCACCAGCGCCTCGACGCCGGCATTCGCCAGAACAAAGAGAGTGCGGCCAACCTCGATTCGTTCGCCCTGCGTCGTGATCACGGCCGACGCCCGCCCGCGCTCGATTTCCAGCCGATCAACGCCAGTGTCTTCCCGGATCGTGGCTCCCGCACGCCGGCCGGCAGTGGCAAAGGCTCCCGTCACGGCAGTGTGGTCCGACACACCGTCGAGCGGGCAATACAATGCCCCGATAACCTTGTCTGAAACATGCGGTTCGCGGTCACGAACCTGAACCTGGTCCAGCATGTGGGTTTCGGTCCCGTGCTGGTTCTGCAGCAGGGCCCGTGCCGCGCACGTACTGAGATCCTGATCGCGCTCGATCAGCAGCAGATGCCCCAACCGTTCGAAGAACTGCGCTGCGCCAAGACGTTCATGCAGTGACGGCCACATCTCGTGGGCGCGCTTCACCAGCGGCAGTTCCCGCATGTCGCGCCCGTTTGCCCGCGTGCCTCGTCTGCCCGGGCCGGCGGACGCGCCATTGCCGATCTTGCGGGCTTCGAGCAACACCACCTCGGCACCCTGTTCGGCAAGCCACCATGCAACGCCTGCGCCGTATACCCCGCCTCCGATGATCACAAACTCTGCCATGCTTTTCCGTTACTTGATCGTCTGGTTGTTGTCAGCAGATGCTGTGTGCGGTTTGCCGGCTTCTCGACAGCAAAGAGGGAACGACGGCCATCACCGACACGACCGCCATGACGGTCATGGAAGCCGACAACCCGAAATGGTCGCCGATAAGGCCGAACAGCACCGGACCGGCGATCGCCGACAGGCTCGACACCGTATAGATCAGCGCAAAACCGCGGGATTTCCTGTCGTTGTGAAAATAACCGCCGACCGAACCATAGGTGATCGACGTGGACCCCTGCAGAAAAATACCAAGCAGGGGCAAAAGCAGGAACATCAAGGTAGCCGGGGCCACCACCAGAGCCATGAGCGCCGCCGCGGCCGCGCACTGGACCAGCGCAAAGGCAAACTTGGGGCCGATCCGGTCTGCCAGATAGCCGCATCCCGCCTTGCCGAACATGCCGCCTACCAGCGTCAGCACGAGTCCGGTGAACGCCAGTTCCTGGGGCAGGCCGCGATCGAGAATCAGGAAGGCGATGAAGGTGAAGAACCCGGCTTGTACCGCCGTGTCCAGAAAGACGATTGCACAAAGCCAGGAAAAGCCGGTTGGATTGCGCATGCCCCATCCGATGCTGGCCTGTTCTGGCGAGGTCTTGACCTGGGGCCGGTTGCTGTATCCGGCCCGCAGGCCGCGCAAGGCCACCAGCACCACAATACCGGCGGCTATGGCGACCAGTCCGAAGCCGGTAACCACAGTTTGCCAGGCAAGCCCCAGCCCGATCGCAAGGCTGATCAGACCGGTAAACGCGAGTTTGCCCGCGTCGCCCGAAGAATTGTAGAGCCCGAGCGCTGTATGCTGCCCACGGGCCTCGAAAGTCTTGCTGATAATCGAGGAACACAGAGCATGCTGGAATCCGCCGCCCATACCGGCGATGGCCAGGGCGAAAAGCACGATCCATAGACCGTCGGCAAAGGACAGATAGATAAAACCGCTGCCGGCGCACACCAGCCCAAAGGCCAGCAGCCGGCGTTCTCCAAACCACTCCGAAACAACTCCCGACGGCAATTCAAACAGCGTCATCGCCCCCACATGGGTTGCGCGCACAATGCCGGTTTGAAGATAACTCAGTCCGAAAGCCTGGGCCAGGATCGGCAGCAGCACATACAGGGCGGCGCTGATGCCATCCTGCACCCCATGGGCGACGCCGCACACGGCAAGGATCAGTTTGTGTTTCAGGCCCTGTTGCATGGCTGTTTCGATCGACGGCGGTTGCCGCCTCGCTTTTGACTTTTGTGACGGGTTTATGAACGGCTGCGGACTTTATCCCGATTGCCCGCAAAGTTCCATGGCGTACGATTATGTTTCTGACACCCGTCAAAGCGGGCCAGGGCGACGGCGCAGGGCTGGGATCGTTCCACGCGCAAACGGCAGCGTTCCACGCGGTTCCGGCTCATGCTTCGCGTGTCCGGGACTCGGATCGTTTAGGGTTGTTCGCTTAATGCCCGCCGTTCAGCATTCCGGTACGGATCGAATAGTCCACCGCCAGCCCATAGTCGGGATCGTCGTCGGCATCGACGATCAGCTGTCCGGCACGGTTCAGGAGCCGGTGGCAGTCGTGGGAAAGATGGCGCAGTTGCAGGGTCTTGCCCACGGCCTCGTACTTTACAGCGATGGCCTCGACCGCCTGCAGGGCGGACTGGTCGACCACCCGGCTGTTCATGAAGTCGACAACCACCTCGTCCGGGTCCGCCTCCGGGTGGAAAATTTCAGCAAAACCGTCTGCCGAACCGAAGAACAGCGGCCCCTCGATCTGGTAGACTTTTGCGCCTTCAGCCGTCACATGCGTGTTGGCACGGATCCGGGTGGCGTTGTTCCAGGCATAGGCCAGCGCCGAGACGATAACGCCGACAACAACTGCAATCGCCAGATCGCTCATAACAGTGACGGCGGTCACCAGCACCATGACCAGAGCATCGGTTAGGGGTATGCGGCGCAGGATTGTCAGGCTTTGCCAGGCGAATGTGCCGACCACGACCATGAACATGACGCCGACCAGGGCTGCCAGGGGAATCTGTTCGATCAGGCTGGAGCCGACCAGGATGAATCCGAGCAGGAACAGGGCCGCCGCGATGCCCGACAGGCGCGTGCGCCCACCCGACTTCACGTTGATCATGGACTGCCCGATCATGGCACAACCGCCCATGCCGCCGAAAAAGCCGGTCACCGTGTTGGCAAGGCCTTGAGCGATGCATTCCTGCGATGCGCCGCCGCGCTTGCGCGTGACTTCGCCCACCAGGTTGAGTGTCAGAAGACTTTCGATCAGGCCGATGGCTGCCAGAATCAGGGCATAAGGCAGGATGATCTGCAGGGTTTCGAGGGTGACGGGGACCATGGGGACATGGAACAGCGGCAGTCCGCCCTTGATTGACGCCAGGTCGCCGACGCGCGGCACATCAATGCCAAAACCGATTACAAGGGCCGCAACAATCGCGATGCCAGCGAGCGGGGCGGGGATGGCAGCAGTGATCTTTGGCATCACCCAGATGATTGCCATGGTCAGGGCCACCAGGCCCAGCATGGTGACCAGCGGCCAATCGGTCATCCAGACCTTTGCCCCGTCCGGACCGGTAATCTGGAACTGAGTGAGCTGCGCCGTGAAGATGACGATCGCCAGGCCGTTGACGAATCCCAGCATGACCGGATGCGGCACCAGCCGGATGAACTTGCCCAGCCGGAACACCCCCGCCAGAACCTGGAACACGCCCATGAGAATAACAGTGGCGAAAAGGTACTGAACGCCGTGGGCCGCGACCAGCGACACCATCACCACGGCCAGGGCGCCGGTCGCACCGGAAATCATGCCCGGCCGGCCGCCGATGACCGCCGTGATCAGCCCGACCATGAAGGCTGCATAAAGACCGACCAGGGGATGGACGCCGGCCACGAACGAGAACGCCACGGCCTCGGGTACCAGCGCGAGCGCCACGGTAAGGCCCGAAAGCAGCTCGGTTTTGATTCGGTCAGGTGTGAAGCTGGTGAGACCGGCACTGTGGCGGTCGGCGAAGGAAATGCGGTCAACAAAGGCCGCAAGCGTTTGCCTGGTCACGTATTGAATATCCGTTTTCGGGAGTTGAAAGGTCTGTGTGCGGCGACCATAGAGTGGTTTAGGTGCATTGCAACATAATAATGTTGCGGCGCAAAATTCGTTATGGCAATAATTCGTTCACCGTCCTGTGTGATTGTCCGGCGTTATGGTAAGAGTGGCGTCGGTTGCGTAGCGTGGAGTACCCGGTTCGTGAAAAGCAGGCTTATTTTATTGGCTGGTGCTCTGGCACTGGTCGTTGCAGTAGCGGTTCCGGTTATTGCCTACGTGTCATCCACCCAGGCATCGGTGCCGGCACTCCGGTTTGCGGCGCTGCTTGGCACGCCCGGCAACCACACCCCCAACGGCCGCCTTCCCACGCTGCCCGTGGAGATCGTCTTCGATGAGGACAACGGCAGGATCGTGTCGCGTCAGGAGAATGGCGACGTGGTGTTGTGGAATCTGAAGGACACGAGCCCGGAAGTCATTGCCTACACGGATTCGCTGTTCGGATATTGCCGGTCCCAGGCCGCCCTGATCATCGCCAAGGAGAACCGGGTTTCCATCCTCAACCTTGCGCGCGATGCCGACCCGGCAACCCGCGGCGCCCGCCGGATCGCTGCCGGCGCCTTTGATCATGTGGCCTGGAACAGCGACTGCTCCCGGTTCGCCCTTGCCAATCAAGGCTCGCGTTCGGTCGACGTCTGGAGCGCGATGCTGTCGGTGCGTGAAGTGACGATCGACACGCCAATGCCGGTTCGCAACGGGCTGGCGATCTCCGGCGACGGCCGGTTCATCGCGGCGGCCCAGGGGACCTACAGCAGCGACGAGGGTCACAGCACCCGGCTCGATGTCTACGAAGTAGCCCATGACCTGAACGTCACGCCGGCCCTGGCGCTCGACGATCCCGCCGTCGTCGCAGGCCTGTGGAAGATGGTGTTTCCGCCGCGTTCGACAACACTCATCGCCGGATCGCAGGCCGACGCCAAGGCCGGCCTGCTCGGAGTATCGGCCGACACCGGCGATGCGGTCTGGCAGCAGAGCGGGTTTGAGTCATACTGGGTGCGCGGCATTGCGGCGTCCCCCGATGGCAGGCTGCTGGCCACCGGCGACGAGAACGGGCTTTTGAGGCTGTGGGATGCCCGGACCGGGGAAAGGCTGTTCGAGGCCCGCACCGGCCTTGTCATTCAGTCCCTGTCATTTTCCAGCACAGGCGAGCGTCTCGCCATTGCCTTGTGGGATTCGACCATTGGCATTGTCGACGTCGCCGACATCACAAGGTAAACGGGCCCGTCCGGGGCACCGCCTGCCGGTCTCATTCCTCTCATTCGAACAGATGGCTCCAGGTGCCGCCGCCCTTCATGACCTCGGAGTGCCGCCGGCCCCAGATCAGTCCGCCGTCAATGACCATGTCCTCGCCGTTGACGAAACCGGCCTCGTCGCTGCCCAGATAAACCGCGGCCGACGCAATGTCGTCGGTCAGTCCGGCCCTGGGAATCGCCTGGATTGTCGCCAGCGCGCCCTTGACTTTCTCCGTCGTGGAATCCGCTTCTTCGGTGTCCATGCCGAGCGATTTGGCAAAGATCCCGGTAGCGATGCCGCCAGGCGAAATTGAATTAACGCGCACACCATCCTCCCCCAGCTCCATAGCTGCGCACCGGGTCATGTGGATGACCGCAGATTTCGCGATCGCGTAGATCATGGACGAACTGTACCCCGCCCGGTGCCCCGCAACCGACCCCACGTTGATGATACTGCCCGAACCCTGCGCCCGCATCGCCGGTGCCGCATATTTCATATGTGCCAGAGCGCCGCGCACGTGGACCTGGATCGCCTGGTCAAAGCCGTCGAGCGGCAGTTCTTCCAGCCGACCCGCCGGCGCCGGTGCCCCGGCATTGTTCATCAGGATGTCGATGCGCCCATGGGTGCCAAGGGTTTCCCCGACTGTGCGTTCCGCGTCCGCTTCGCTGCCGGCATCGGCCTCGATGAACCTGGCGCCGGTGGTGCCGGCGATGTCGTGGCCGAGACCCGTCCGGCGTCCGGTGAAGACCACGTCGGCACCCTCGGCCCGAAACCGTTCGACCACACAGCGCCCGATGCCGCTTGTGCCACCGGTTACGAGGGCAGTTTTGTTTTCAAGTCTCATGGCTCGGGTCCTTTGGTGTGTTTGGCCGTCGGGGCCGGCGGCTGGACCGCTCAGGCGCCACCGGCCTTTTCAGAAAGCTTCCAGCACAGGATGTCGCCGATGTTTTTCGCCTTTATCGGGTCCATGGTCGAGAATTTCCGGGCGTAGCTGTGATCCAACTGTCTGTGAAAGACATTACTGACGACAATTTCGTTCTGGGCGGCTTCGTTCATCAGGCGGGCCGTAAGATTGATGGAATCGCCGAAGAACCCGATGTGATGGGTCGAAAACGGCCGCAACCGAAGCAGGTTCAGGTTGCCCATCGCAATGCCGATATGAACACCGGAGGCGTCCATCGCATGATCGATCTCCCGTTGCCAGTCCGATGATACCGACTTGCCGATTTCGATCAGGGCTTCGGCGCAATCGACAGCATTCTCCACATAGTCGCCGTCGGTGACCGGGACGCCGAAAATGCCGACCACCTCATCGCCGACAAACTGATAGAGCATCCCTCCGGAATTGTGGATGGCGTAGCGCGCTGCGGAATAGAATTTCGACAGGCTGTCTCTGCTGACAAACTGGTCGGGTGTATTGCGGACGTAGCTTGAAAAGCCGCTCAGGTCGGCCATCAGGATGACCACCTGTTCGTACATGTTCGGCTTCAGGATATCTTCGGGTTGGTAGTTGAATTCCTGGTGAAACCGCCGCAGGTCCCAGTTTCCGAAGTGCCACATCAGATGCGCCGCGTGGTGATGGTTTGCGTTGTCCTCGCCAAAGGTGAATCGCCACTTGGCGTCGTCTATCGCGCTTCGGACCGTGAGAAGCTCTTTTTCGGATATGTTTTCGATGCCGACGTCAAAATACTTGTTGATCATGCCGATAAAGTGCATCTCGTCCCAGATTTCAATCGACAGTCCCGGGTTTAGTATTTCTTCCAGCTTCTTTTTAAGCGTCGAAATTTCGCTTTCTTCCAGCCTGCTGGTGAGAATGATGAGTTTATTGCATATGGAATCTATATTTACGCCTTTTCCATATTTGTAGGCGACGGTTCCGACGATCTTTTCGGGATGGTAACCGTAAACAACCTCGAGAAAGTAGGACTCCCGCCCGGTGTCCTTCTTGATGTACACACGAACGTCACCGAACCGTTCGGAATCTGGTGATATTTGCACTTCCCGATGTACTTTTACGACGCTTGCCGGGTATGCTTCTTCAACGATGTGACGGTACTTGCACAGGTCGCAGCAGATTTCCTCGAGAAACAGCATTACCTGGCGGTTGTACTCGACCAGATCGTCGGAATGTTTGGTTTTGTGAAGAGATATAGTTTTGTGTTCCATGCCGTCCCCCATGCCAAGTCCCGAATATCTTTCACTGCAACACAAACTAGACTCCCCGATTATCGCTGGCAACCGTGCCGTCGGTCGAGCGGAAATACACCGATCCGGCGACACCAACCGCTTTGTGCGATGCGTGTGTTGAGGCCAATTGACGCCAGGAGGGCTTGAAGTGACGAATGGTCAGGCAGGCTGAGTAATGACAAGAACGAAATTGCGTCTGCAGACCAATCTTGACGCCTGCCGGTTCATTGCCGACGGCATCCGCCTGGCCGAAGCCGAGGGCATCAACCACATCGGGCTGAGCAACGATTTCGACAAGCTGAAGAAGGTGGCGACAAAGCTCAAGGGGGGCGTGTCGGAACATTTCGATCCCGCCTACATGGATCTGCTGTCCGAGCGGGCGTTCTGGATGCACTGCCGCGACGACGACGGCAAGATTGTTGCCGTCCAGGCCATGCGCAAGGATGAACTGGGCGCGACCACCCTGGAAGAATTCCTCAAGGCCCATCTGGCCCGTCTCAACGGCGGCGTCATCAAGTCGGCAGCGCCCGGGCCACGTCGGATAACCGGCACGGTCGTCTATCATGGCGAAATGGTGCTCGCCAAACGCGTCCGCGCGCGCCAGATAGGCCCGCTCCTGGCGCGCATCGCCCAGGCCATTGCGCTGATCGAATGGAAGCCCAATGCGGTCTACGGCCTGACCAACCGCCACCTCGTGCTGAACGGTTTCAGGGACCGCAAGGGCTATGTCCATGGCTCGCCCCACGTGGTCGAATGGCAGGAACTGCCGCCTAACTATTCGCCCAGCTATTCGCTGTTGTGGAACGAGCTCGAAGATCTCGAGCACATGATGCGTCTTGGGCACGAAGTGTACGTTGCAGATGCAGAAAAACAACGAAAGTAGGCATCCGGCCGCCAAGCGTACAGGGCAGGATCAGCCGGTCGTACTCGACCCACAACCCTTGGGTTTTCCCCGACACCCGGTCAAGGGCGGGAGCCCGGGTCCACCGCACTTCCGCGTAGCGCCCGGCACAACTGCGGCCGAACTTGCGGTCGGGCAGGCCGCGTGTTCCTGGCGCACCGTCCACCGCCGATTGGCCGTAGAACCGTGTCATCAGGCCGCGCGGGCCCACATAGACATAGGACGGTATCGGTTCGCCGTCGTCGTACAGCACCTGGATAAAGGGCGAAAAGGTCCGGTCCATGAAGCCGTCGACGTGCCCGCCGCTGATCTGGAACCGCTGATGGGCGGCCTGCAGAAACCCGTCGCATTCGGTTTCCAGTGACCTCGCCTTGACCCGGGTCATCGGCCGCCCCTCCCGCCCCGCAGGACGTCGAGGTCCGGCACCTGGGCGTCGAAGATCGAGAACCTGTCGTGGGAAATCCACATATAGGCCCAGCCCTGCACCACCTTCCAGACCTGGCGCAGGTTCTCGCGCGACAGCTGGCCGAGATCGGCCACGCCATACCGGTTCAGCAGAAACTCGCGCAGCACGTGCTCTGTCCGCGACAGATCCCGCGCGATGGTAATCCGCTGGATAAGCTCGGCTGCCGGCACGTCGTCCGGCTGGTCCATGACCGTCATCAGATAAGATTGAAGCGACTGTCGCATTGATGAGGATTCCGCCGTCAAAGGAAGCCAAAGGATACAGCGTCCAGAGGAATATTGAAAAATTTTCTCTCAACCGCACCCGTTCGCCCCGCCACGCGATACGTCTGGAGTCACGGCTGGCTGGCTGAGTTGGATCGGGAGAATGCAATTCCGGAAACTGGAAATTCCGTACACATCGTTAACCAAAGATTACTGTGCCAGTCGACCGTTCGCTGGGCAGGTTTTCGACAAGGTATTGTAATGCAGGCGTAATACGCTTTGCCAAACCGTTGCCAATTTTGAAGAAAAAGAGAGTCCACCGTCCGGAATTGCGGCAAATTTCGGTCAGCGTGTTTACTTTTTGACAGGTCGAGATAAATCAATAATGAAATGCGTCAGGAATTGGGAGACGAAGGAGATTGAGGCGATGTCACTGAATGTTTCCAGTATGCGGCTTTCATCCATTGCGAGCATTCTGACCGGAGTGCTTTCGTTAGGCGCGGTGTTGTTGCAGCCTGCTGCGGCCGAGACCGGTCCGCGGGCGCAAGCCGCGCCGCAGGCGGTTCATGGCGACAGTGCCGGGACGCCTGAGAGTCTTGCGAGTTTCCTGCGCCAGGTGCACGGCGCCGACAAACTGCATACCGGTGCAAATCAGGCGCCGAAGCCGGCGATCCGGCTTGCCCAAAGCTCTGACGACGCCCTGCTGTCCGACGACAGCAGCGACGGTCTTCTGACCGAAGACAGCGATGACGACGACGCC
>JAJFHD010000122.1 GCA_021775805.1 Alphaproteobacteria bacterium
TGATGAAGAGCGCCGATCTCATTTTGTGCGAGGATACGCGCCAGACCGCAAAACTCTGCGCGGCCTATGTTATTCGGACGCCGCGCACCGCTTATCAGGACCATAATGCGGCGCGCGTTCGGCCGGAAATCCTGGATCGGCTGAAAAACGGCGCTGCGATCTGCCGTGTCTCCGACGCCGGCACGCCGCTTATTGCCGACCCGGGCTTCAAACTGGTGCGCGAAGCCCGCGAGGCCGGCGTCGATGTATTCCCCGTACCCGGCCCGTCAGCAATAATCGCGGCGTTGAGCGCGTCCGGCGCGCCGTCCGACAGGTTCACCTTCGGCGGCTTTCCGCCGGCGAAAACCGGTGCACGGCTGAAATTTCTGGAAGACTTTGCCAGCGCGCCAGGCGTTCTGATTTTTTATGAAACGGGCAATCGATTGGGCGACAGTCTCGCCGCTATGGCGGCCGCTTTTGGCGACCGCGACGCGATCATCGCGCGCGAATTGACGAAAATTCATGAAACGTTTCATCGCGGCGCACTGACCGCGCTCGCGGAGGAGTATGCAAGCGCACCGCCAAAAGGCGAGATCGTCGTTCTCGTCTATCCAAAGATTGCGGCGGCCGTTGACGACAAGGACGTCGATGCTTTTCTGGAGACCGCACTCGCGAAAATGAGTATTAAAGAAGCAGCGTCCGCCGCAGCGGAAAAACTCGGCGTGCCGCGGCGTCTTGCCTATGAGCGCGCATTAAAACTGCGAAAGAAATCGTGAGCACCGGCGCGCAGAGTCGAAAAACGGCGCGGCGACGCGCTGAACGGGCCGGGCGCCGTTCGGAATGGGCCGCCGCTCTTATTTTGCGATTGAAAGGGTACCGTATCGTGGCGCGCCGCTTTCGCGCCCAAAGCGGTGAGATTGACCTGATCGCCCGGCGCGGCCGCATCCTGGCGTTCATTGAAGTCAAACGTCGCGCAGTCCTTGATGACGCGCTCGGCGCAGTGACCGCAAAGGCGCGTCGACGCATCGAACGGGCCGCCGATATGTTCGCCGCGCGCCATCACCACCTTGCCGAATGCGATTTTCGATACGATATCATCGCGATCGCGCCATGGCGCTTTCAGCATCTGCGCGGCGCGTGGCGTCTCGGGGAGTAGCGCTGTATTCCCGGCCGGCGAACCGGCGCACGAAGCTATTGCCGTTTCGAGACACAAAAGACCAAAGGTGACAAAATGTTAAAGACCCCGCTCCGATTGACGCTTGCTGTTCTGACGCTCCTTGCCGTCGGCGCCTGCGCCTCCAGCCGATCCCTGGACGACAGCTTCTCAGATATCGCCGGCAACGCCGAACTGAAAGGCGTCCTCTTTACCGACCGCAATCACGACTACGGCGATATCGACATCACGCTGTTCGAAGGCCGGCTGATGCTGACCGGAACGATGCGCACGCAAGAAGGGCGCGCCAAGCTGATGGAAAACGCCTGGAAGGCCGATGGCGTCGAGCAGGTGATTGACGAAGTCCTGATCGCGGAAAAAACGTCGTTCGCACAAGGTCTCGCCGATACGCGTATCGATCAGACGCTGAAGGCGAAATTCATTGCAGATGAGGACGTGATCTCGACCCGATACAAAGTCTCCGTCTCGCGCGGCGCCGTCTACCTGATTGGCGCGGCGAAAACCGAAGCCGAACACGACATGGCCGTCTCGCTGGCGCGCACCATTGGCGGCGTCGACAACGTATTCAGCCACGTCGTCGTCCGCGCGCCTGGTAATACGCAATAATCGCTGTTCGAACGGCATCTGAAATCTAGAAAAGAACGCGCAAGGAACCTGCGGCCATGTTGAAAATCGCTATCCAGATGGACCCGATCGAACATGTCGATGTCAACGCGGACACGACGTTCGACATGGCGCTCGAAGCCTTCGGACGCGGCCATCAGATCTCGGTCTACGGACCGGACTCACTCTATCTTTATGATGGCGCCGTGCGGGCGCGCACGCAGCGCATCAACGCCATCCAACGCGTCCAGGGCGAACACGTTAACCTTTCGGAACCAGCCCTGGAAGATCTGCGCGAAGTCGATGTCGTCCTCATTCGTCAGGACCCGCCGTTCAATATGGCCTACATCACGGCCGCTCAAATTTTGGAGAGGCTTGTTCCAGAAACCTTGGTTCTTAACGATCCACGGGCTATTCGCGACGCGCCGGAGAAACTTTTCGTAACAGAATTTGAAGGCCTGACGCCGCCGACGATGATCACCCGTGATATGAACTCGGTCAGAGATTTCCGGCGCGAACATGGCGATGTCATCTTGAAGCCCCTTTACGGCAATGGCGGTGAAGGCGTGTTTCGAGTGAAGCCGGATGACGGAAATTTCAATGCGTTGTTAGAACTCTTTGCACTGACTTATCACGAACCGATGATTGCACAGAAGTTTATCCCGGCCGTGTCGCAAGGCGACAAACGTATCATCCTCCTCGATGGCGAGGCGGTTGGGGCAATCAATCGCGTGCCTGCGAAAGGCGAAACCCGATCCAATATGCATGTGGGCGGACGAGCTGAAGCGGTGGAAATGAATGCGCGCGATCAGGAAATCTGCGATGCGATCGGACCGGCCCTGAAAGAACGCGGTCTTGTTTTCGCCGGCATCGACGTCATCGGCGACTATCTGACGGAAATTAACGTCACCTCCCCGACCGGCGTTCAGGAAGTCCGCAATTTTGGCGGCGCGGACATTTCCGCGCTGTTGTGGGACTGGGTCGAGGGACGACTGGAAAAATGATTGAACGCGCCGTATTCCATTCCGACGTCCGGATGCGGCGCTGTTTCATTTCAGCGAGGCGTCATGTCGAGTAACGCTCCGACGGACAAGCTGCGCGTTGCGCTCTTCTCCGGCAATTATAATTATGTCATGGACGGCCCGGTTCGCGCCCTGAACAAACTCGTGGCGCATCTGGAAAAGCGCGGCCACGAAGTTCTAGTCTTCGCGCCGACGTCAAAGACCAGCTATCTCGATCATGCTGGCGAGCTGGTGTCGTTGCCATCCTGCCCCGCGCCGCGGCGACCGGAATATCGGATTGCGATTGGCCTTCAAGGCGCGGCGAAAAAACGCCTCGCTGAGTTCTCGCCAACCCTCATTCATGTCGCCGCGCCCGATCTCGGCGGGCTCGGAGCCCTTAATTACGCGCGCAAGCATAAAATTCCCGCCGTTGCATCGTTTCATACGCGCTTCGACACCTATCCGCGTTATTACGGCGCGGCTTGGGCGGAAAAATACCTGACCAAATACATGCGATATTTTTACGGACGCTGCGAGCATGTTTACCCGCCGTCGCAATCCATGGCCGACGAACTTCTCAGCGAGGGCATTGGCCGCGAGATGCGGCTTTGGACCCGCGGCGTCGATAGCGTGCTGTTCAACCCGGCAAAGCGCGACATGGAATGGCGCCGATCTGTCGGTCTTGGCGATGACGATATTGCGGTGCTTTTCGTCGGGCGGCTTGTGCTTGAAAAAGGCATTGATCATTTCGCCAAAAGCCTGACGGCGGCGCAAAAGGCGCATCCGAATTTGCGCGCGCTGATTGTCGGCGG
>JAJFHD010000123.1 GCA_021775805.1 Alphaproteobacteria bacterium
ATGCCTGTGTCTCGATGGCCACGGCATCGCCGCACGCACCCTGCCCGTCGGAGGCGAGGCGATCACCCGGGCCGTTGCGAAGGATCGGGGCCTCGGCGAGATCGAGGCCGAACGGCTCAAGATCGAGCAGGGCATCTTCGGCGGCGCCGGTCGCCCCGAATGTCTCAAGGCAGTCGAAGTCATCGATCGCCTGGCCCGCGAGATGCTGCGCACCCTCGGCTCGGCAGAAGAGCTTCTCGATCAGGCCGGAGACAACCTCCCGCCGCCCCAGATCGTGTTGATGGGCGGCTCGGCCCGCCTCCACGAACTGGATCGCTACCTCTCCGAGCGCACGTCGGTGCAAGCCATACGCCTGCCCCTGCCCAAGGGTGAGATGGGCGCCGCCCTGCTGGCCGGCGGAGATCCGATGGTCTTCGGGCCGGCGACCGCTCTCGCACTCCGCGGCAGTGCCCAGGCCGTCTCGCGCATGAATTTCCGCAAGGACGAGTTCGCGAAGCGAGTCGATCTGCGGCAGGTGAGCCGCGATCTCCGGCCGACCGCGATGCTCGTTGGCCTTGTCCTGCTGCTCGGCGGTGCATCCCTGGGGACCGACGCATTCCTCCAAGGCCAACGCGCCAAGCGCGCGGAGGTCGCGGCCGAGGAGATCTACAGCCAGATCCTGCCCGGTCCGGTACCGGGCAATCTGGTGGCCGCGATGCAGACGGCATTGCGCGACGCGGAAAAAGAAGCCGACACCCTGGGTGTGTTCGGCGGCCACCTCTCGGCCCTCGATATCCTGACGGAACTCTCCCAGCGTGTGCCCCCGGATCTGGGCGTGGTCTTCGAGCAACTCTCGATCGACCGCCAGGTGATCCAGATCAAGGGACACCTGCCCGAGTACGGCGGGGTGGACCGGCTGGAGAAGGCCCTCACCCAAGCTCCGCTCTTCCGCTCTCTCACCGTCGGCGATATCACCGGCGATACCCGACGCGGCGGCACCACCTTCAGCGTGCGCATCTCACTCGCACCTCCGGAGAGCGCGCAATGAAACTCTTGTGGAACCGCCTGGTCGATGCCTGGGGCGAACTCAGCGCGCGCGAGCGCACGTTGGTAGGCGGCGCCGGTGTTGCCCTGGCCATCGCGCTCTTCTACCTGGCCATCATCGGCCCGGCACTCGATTTCGCAGCGGACGCTCGGCAGCGCGCCGTTGCTGCGGAAGAACAACTCCGCGCCGTACAGGCCCTGCGCGCAAGATACGATTTGATCGACGCTCCGCTGCGCAAGGTTCGCGAGCGGATCAGCGGCGGTGCCCAGGGTGAGATCTTCACCACCCTCGAAGAACTGGCCCGGGAGAGCGCGGTGAAGGTCGCTTCCATGGAGCCACGCACCTCGTCGGCCAGTGATGCCTACGAAGAAACCAAGGTTCAGGTCGTGCTCAAGAGCCAGACCCTTGCGCAGGTCGTCAACTACCTGCACCGCATTGAATCCGCAGCCCACCTGCTTTCGATCAAGACGCTGCGCATCCGCACCCGCGCGGACAAGCCGGAACTGCTGGACGTCACCTTCACGGTCTCGTCCTTCGAGCGCATCCAGTCGTGACTTCGGCCGCCCTTCCCGCCGAACGCGGCAGGCTGATGCGCGGTCTTGGTATCGGCCTGGGATGTCTGCTGCTGACCATGGTCTTTGCAGCCCTCCAATTCCCCTGGGATCGGCTCACGCCTTGGCTGGTCGGCCAGGTGGAGCAGGCCACCGGCGCTCGCCTCGAGGTGGCTCAGCTCGGAAGCGGCTGGGCGATGGGTGGGCCGGCCGCAGATCTGCAAGGGCTCGTCCTTCACATGCCTGGCGAAGCTCCCCTCGAGATCGATCGTCTGCGCGTGCGCCCCGCCCTCTCGGCCTCCTGGTTCGAGGGTGAGCCAGCCCTTGCGATCGAATTTTCGCTTGGCGAGGGGCAGGTGCGCGGAACCGTCTGGCCCGCGGGAGCTGCGGGGTTCTCCGGAAGCTTCGAAGACATCTACACGGCGGACCTGCCCGGGGCGCTCGACCTCTCGAATCTGCCGCTCGACGGCTCATTGTCCGGCGACGCGGACGTGCGACAACAAGAAAACCGCTGGGCCGGCGATGTGTCGATCCTGGGGACAGACGGCAGCCTGGTCCTGCCCGGGCTACCGATCGCCCTTCCCTTCGATGAGTTCGCGGCCGATCTCCGCCTGGAAGAAGAGACGGGGGTAGAGCTCGACAGCGTTCGGTTCGAAGGGCCCATGGCGTCCTTTGATGCGGAGGGGACGGTGGCCCTCGACCCAGCCGGCCGGCCAGGCGCCCTGGATCTGGAGATCCGCGTTTGGGGCGTTGACCCCTCCCTGCGAGGGATGGCAGAAAGCCAGGGCTTCCGACTGGACGCCAGCGGAGAAGCGGAGATCTCGTTGGGCGGCACGGCTAATGCGCCGCAGATCGAAATCCACTGAGAGATCGATATCCACTGAGATCGATCTCCCCTCACAGCTGAATCCGGGCTAGAGCCGCCGGGGGTTCCGAAATCTCTCATATCCGTTTATCCTGATGGACGGATAAAGAGCCTTTCCCGTCCTTCCGATCGGATCCCTGATGAGCAGCGACAGCCTCCAGAAGGTCTTCAAGACCCTCTCTGACCCCACCCGGGTGCGCATCCTGGCGCTCCTTGCCCGGGAGGAGCTCGCCGTCCAGGAGCTGATGGAGGTGCTCGGAATGGCCCAGTCGCGGGTCTCGCGGCATCTCGGGATCCTCCGGGAAGCCGGCCTGCTCTCGGATCGACGAGACGGCACATTCGTCTTCTACCGCTTCAAAGAGCCCGAGGCCCCGGCCTGGCGGGATGCCTGGGGGCTCGTCGAAAGAGCGCTCCGGGACGATCCGGCGGCGCGCAGGGACGGCCTCGCGGTCGCGCGAGTGCTGGAAGCCCGGGCGGCTCGAAGCCGTTCCTTCTTCGATTCGGTCGGACCCGAATGGGACGCGTTGCGGAAGGTCTGGGGAGACGAGCTACTGCGCGCCCGGGCGTTGACGCGGCTCGTTCCGAAGGGGCTTCGGGTGGCGGATGTCGGAACGGGAACGGGCGTCTTCGCGCTGGAGCTCGCCGAGGCGGGCCTCGATGTCGTCGCCATCGATCACTCGGCAGCGATGCTCGAAGCGGCCCGCGGCAAGTTCGATGAGCTGGGCGCCACATCCATCGAGCTGCGCGTTGGCGACGCTTCCGATCTGCCCCTCGAGGATGGTGAAGTCGATGCGGCCTTCGCCCATATGGTGCTTCAATACCTGGCCTCGCCCGGCGAAGCCGTGGCCGAGATGGCGCGGGTGACCTCGCCAGGAGGACGCGTGGTCGTGATCGACTTCGTCCGCCACGATCGCGAATGGATGCGCGACGAGCTGGGTGTCCAATGGCTCGGCTTCCCGCCGGAAGAAATCCAGGCGTCCCTGGAGGCCGCCGGTCTCGAGGACGTCCATGTCGATGTACAGCCCGCTGCCTCCCGAGGCGCGGACCTCCCCGAGACCTTCATCGCGAGCGCAAGTCGGCCCGAAAAATCGAGCGCCAGCCGCCCGCCAAGAAAGACCCCTGCATGAGCAACTCCGCACACCGCCTTCAAGAGCTGATGGCCGAGCGCATCCTGATCAAGGATGGCGCGATGGGAACCATGATCCAGGGTCGCGAAGTCAGTGAAGAGGATTGGCGCGGCGAGCGTTTTCGTGATCATCCGAATGAGCTCAAGGGAAACAACGACCTGCTCGTGTTGACCCAGCCGGAGTTGATCATCGAACTCCACGAGGAGTTCCTCGAAGCCGGCGCAGACGTTCTCGGAACGACTTCGTTCAATGCCACCGCGATCTCCCAGGCGGACTACGGAACGGAAGCGCTCGCAGAGGAAATCAGCCGACGCTCGGCGGAGCTGGCCAGAACCGCGGCCGACCGTTTCACCGAGCGAACACCGGACAAGCCCCGCTTCGTGGCCGGCTCAATCGGTCCGACCAATAGGACGCTCTCGCTCTCGCCGGACGTGAACGACCCGGCCTTCCGGGCGATCACATGGCAAGAGCTGCTTCTGGCCTACCGGGAACAAGTGACAGGGCTTCTCGATGGAGGCGTCGACCTGCTGGTCGTCGAGACCATCTTCGACACCCTGAACGCGAAGGCTGCCCTGTTCGCGATCGAGGAGATCTTCGAGGCGCGCGGCGAACGTGTGCCCTTGATCGTCTCCGTGGCGATCACCGATGCCAGCGGCCGGACACTCTCGGGCCAGACCCTGGATGCCTTCTACCACTCGATTCGACACGCGGACCCGTTGGCCGTCGGGCTCAACTGCTCACTCGGTGCGGGCGAAATGCGCGGCCACATGGCGGCGCTTGCGGCCATCGCCCGAAGCCCTGTGTCCTGCTACCCGAACGCAGGCTTGCCCAATGCCTTTGGCGAGTACGACGAGACACCGGAGGTGATGAGCGGCCTGGTGAAGGAGTTTGCCGAGAGCGGGTTCGTGAACCTGCTCGGCGGTTGCTGTGGCACCACACCGGAACACATCCGCGCGATTGCCGATGCGGTCAAGGACGTTCCGCCGCGGCCGATCCCGGACGCCCGTGATCGGCTCACCGAACTTTCCGGGCTCGAAACCCTGACGATTCGCCCCGATTCGAACTTCCAGATGATCGGCGAGCGCACGAACGTCACGGGCTCAGCCCGCTTTCGCCGTCTGATCAAGAGCGAAGATCACGAGACAGCACTCGAGGTTGCCCTCGACCAGGTGCGCGGCGGCGCGAACCTGCTCGATGTGAACATGGATGAGGGTCTGCTCGATTCGGTCGCGTGCATGCGCACCTTCCTCAACCTGATCGCCTCGGAGCCGGAGATTGCGCGCATCCCTGTCGTGATCGACAGCTCGAAATGGGAGGTCCTCGAGGCTGGCCTTCAATGCTGCCAGGGCAAGAGCGTCGTGAACTCGATTTCCCTGAAGGAAGGCGAGGAAGATTTCCTTCGCAAGGCGCGACTCATTCGACGCTACGGCGCCGCAGCCGTCGTCATGGCCTTCGACGAAACCGGCCAGGCCGATACGGCCGAGCGCAAGATCGCCATCTGCGAGCGCGCCTATCGTTTGCTGACCCAGGAGGCGAACTTCCCGGCCGAAGACATCATCTTCGACCCGAACATCCTGGCCATCGCCACCGGCATCGAAGAGCATGCGGACTACGCCAAGGCGTTCATCGCAGCGACCCGGGAGATCAAGGCCCGCTGCCCCGGCGTCCACATCTCGGGCGGCGTCTCCAACCTGTCGTTCTCCTTCCGGGGCAACGATCG
>JAJFHD010000124.1 GCA_021775805.1 Alphaproteobacteria bacterium
GCGGAGATCCTGAAAGGGTCGATCACGCGCGGCAGCGGCAAGACCATCAGCGCCGTCATTCTCATGACCGACCTTCACGATTTCACCGCCGTCAGCGAGCGCCTGTCGGGCGACAAGCTGATTGGCTATCTGAACAGGTATTTTGACCTGGTCGGAAAACCGATCCTTGAGCACGGCGGCGAAATCCTCAAATTCATCGGCGATGCGGTTCTGGCGATCTTCCCGATTACCGACGACACCCCGGTGGGCCCGCAATGCCAGGCCGCCCACGATGCCATCACACAGGCCCTGGAAGACTGTGCCGCATTGACCGATCCGATACCGTTCGGGGCCGCCCTTCATGTCGGCGAGGTGGTCTACGGCAATATCGGCACTGCAGGCCGGCTCGATTTCACGGTGATCGGGCCGGCCGTCAACCTGACGGCGCGCCTGGAATCGCTGACCCGTGAATTGAACATTCCGTTGATCGTGTCCCAGGATTTCAAGGAAAACGCCGACATCGAGCTGATCTCCCTCGGTGAACATGCCCTCAAAGGCGTCTCGCGGTCGGTTGAAGTGTTTGCCTCTCCGGGCACTGACTATCCATGAACTGTATTCGGCACAAGATGCGCGAGCATATTGCAGACACGGTTCGTTAATGCGTTAATTGACCGATGAACGAATTGAGTCTCGCTGTTGAGCCCCTGCTGCAGTACCTCGGCACGCTGCCCGACTGGTTTCGCGACCAGGTATTTACCCGTGTCACGCTCTACCAGTTTGCGGCAATCGCCCTTGCCGTCCTGATCGCACATCTGTTGGCCAGACCGGTTCGGGCGAGGCTCGACCGGTTCTTCGAAAAACGCGTCGGTATCAGACGCCTGAAGCGTGTCGGCGAAACACTCTCCATTCTGGTCATGCCGGTGTTTCTTGTGGTGTTGTTGTGGACGGGCGTGTACGCGCTTGATTCTCAGGGGATCCGATCGGATTTCGTCCGCATTGCCGCCAACTTGCTGAATGCCTGGATCTTCATTCGCCTGTTCTCGAGCCTGTTTCCAAGCCGGTTCTGGTCAAGGGTATTTGCCACGGTTGCCTGGACGGTGGCAGCCCTCAGCATCCTGGAAGTCCTCGAGCCGCTCATCGCGGCGCTCGACAGCATCGGTATCACGCTCGGCAAGACCCGTTTGACACCCTTGCTCGTTCTCAAGACCGTGCTTGTGGGCAGCACCCTGCTCTGGATCGCTTTTGCAGCCTCGCGTTTGCTGCAGACGCGCATTGAGACGGTTCCCAATCTGACACCTTCCGTACGGTCCCTGATCGTTCAGATCTGCCGCATCAGTTTTGTACTGCTCGCAATTGTTGTTGCCATGAACACGGTTGGCATCGACCTAACCGTTCTGGCCGTGTTCTCCGGCGCCCTCGGCATCGGAATAGGTTTTGGCCTGCAGAAGATCGTCTCCAACTTCATCAGCGGTATTATTCTCCTGCTTGATCGTTCGATAAAACCCGGCGATGTCATCGAAGTTGGCGGTACCTATGGCCGGGTCAGCAATCTCGGCGCCCGTCACACGGCAGTTGCCACCCGCGACGGCACGGAATACCTGATTCCCAACGAACTGTTCATTACCGAGCAGGTCATTAACTGGGCGTACTCTGACACCGATGTTCGCATCAAGGCCAGCATCGGCATCGCCTATCACTGCGACGTTCTCAAGGCCCGAGCACTTGTGGTTGAGGCCTGCAACGAAATCAAACGCGTCGTGGACGTGCCGCCGGCCGCCTGCCATCTAATAGGTTTCGGCGACAATTCGATCGATCTCCAGGCACGCTTCTGGGTCAGCGACCCACAGAACGGCATCGCCAACGTCACAAGCGACGTTCTCATAAAGGTCTGGGAAAAATTTCGCGACAACGATATTGAATTCCCCTTCCCCCAACGCGACATCAACTGGAAGGGCGGTTCGCCCCTGGAAGTCGCACTGACGGACAAGCGCAGCGGCTGATTGTGCCGGGTTACGCTGGATTGTCCGGGCAATAGCGGATATGACACGCGCACCACGAAATCCTTCTGGCTCTGTTCGGGAAACCGCATGACACAATCGCCCATTCACATCATCGGCGGCGGCCTTGCCGGTTCCGAGGCCGCCTGGCAACTGGCACATGCAGGTGTCAACGTGATCATCCACGAAATGCGTCCGGTCAGGGAAACCGAAGCCCACAAGACCGACGGTCTGGCGGAACTGGTGTGCTCGAATTCCTTCCGGTCCGACGATCATCAGCACAACGCGGTCGGATTGCTGCACGAGGAAATGCGCCGGGCAGGTTCATTGATTTTGACGGCGGCCGACCGGCACAAACTGCCCGCTGGCGGTGCACTGGCGGTGGACCGCGATGGTTTCTCGGACGCGGTCACTAAAGCATTGAACGCCCACCCGCTGATCTCGATCGACCGCGGTGAAGTAGCCGGCCTGCCGCCCGAAGACTGGGAAAGCGTTATCGTGGCCACCGGCCCGCTGACATCGCCTGACCTCGGCAGCGCTATCTCGGAGCTAACCGGTGAAGACGATCTTGCCTTCTTCGATGCCATCGCGCCGATCATCTACAAGGACTCTATCGATTTCGACACCTGCTGGTTCCAGTCCCGCTACGACAAGGTCGGCCCTGGCGGCACCGGTGCCGACTACATCAACTGCCCCATGAATGCCGACCAGTACAACGCCTTCATCGATGCCCTCCTGGAGAACGAAAAGACGGACTTCAAGGAATGGGAAGCCAACACACCCTATTTCGATGGCTGCCTGCCGATCGAAGTGATGGCGGAACGCGGCCGCGAGACCCTGCGCCACGGCCCGATGAAGCCGGTCGGCCTGACAAACCCGCGCGATCCGGACGTCAAGTCTCATGCCATCGTCCAGTTGCGCCAGGACAACGCCCTGGGCACGCTCTACAACATGGTCGGTTTCCAGACCAAACTGCGCCACGGCATTCAGGCAGAGGTATTTCAGATGATTCCCGGCCTGGAGAATGCCCGCTTCGCACGACTCGGCGGGCTTCACCGCAACACGTTTCTCAACAGTCCCAAGGTTCTCGACGAGACGCTGAGGCTGCGTGCCTGTCCGCGGTTGCGCTTTGCCGGTCAGATCACAGGGGTCGAGGGCTACGTGGAAAGTGCAGCGATCGGGCTGCTTGCCGGCCGGTTCGCGGCTGCCGACCGAAACAGTGAGGCCATTGTGCCGCCGCCCCTGACAACCGCCATGGGCGCACTGCTGCATCACCTCACCGGCGGCCACCTTGCCGACGATGCGACCGGCAAGCGGTCCTTCCAGCCCATGAACGTGAATTTTGGCCTGTTTCCGCCGGTCGACGTACCATTGCGCGAAGATGGCAAGCGCCATCGCGGCAAGGAAAAAGCGCCAGCCCGCAAGCGTGCCTATACCGGCCGCGCGCTGGCCGACTTTGGCGACTGGCTGGGTTTGACCGACTTGGCTGCGGAGTAACGCAAGGGCGCCCGAGCCCCGAGAGGCAAGTCAAGACATGGAACTCCTCGCCATAGCCGCAATCGGTCTGCTCCTTGCGCCGGTTGTTCTTGCCATCGTTTCCCTGACCACGGCTCGCCGCCTCAAACAGGAGGTCACGACGCTGCGCTTGACGGTGTCGGGGCTCAAGCAGGAAGTGTCTGAGATCAAGGCCGGGTTCAAGACCGCCGGCGAAGACCAGTTCGACGACAGCGCTTCGGGGGCAATCCCTTCGACAGATGCGCGCGAAGCCAGGCTTGAAACCGAACCCGTGCCGACCCAGGGCAAACCTGTTTCCGCGGAAGATGGGCCTGACAAGCCGCAAGATGTTGAGCCCCCTCGGGTCGATGTCCCGCAACTGACGCGCCCCGTCGTTCAACAAACTCCTGTGCCGCCGTCGCAAAGCATGGAGGAGAAGGTCGGAACCAAGTGGTCGGTGTGGACCGGCGGCATAGCCCTGGCACTCGGCGGGGTCTTCCTGGTGCGTTACTCGATCGAGCAAGGTCTGGTCACCCCAGCCATTCGGGTTGCCATGGCAACTTTTCTCGCCAATTCGCTGGCCCTCGTCGGTGAATTTGCAAGGCGGCGCGAAAACCTGTCGGCCATCGCCGGGGTCCGCGGCGCCCACATTCCGGGCATTCTTACCGCCGCAGCCATTGTGACCGCACTGGCCACCACATTCGTGGCCTATGCCTTCTTCGGCTTCCTCGGCCCATTTTCCGCATTCATCCTGTTGGGTCTGGTGTCGCTGACGGCGCTTGCCGGATCGAGCCTTCATGGTCCGATGCTGGCAGCCCTGGGACTCGTTGGCAGCTATGCGACGCCCGCCCTGGTCGCCTCCGACCACCCCAATGCAACTGCCTTGTTTGTCTATCTTGCATTCGTGACCGCCGCCACCTATGTGACCGCCCGGCTTCGAGGCTGGTTCTGGCTCGCCGTTTGCGGCACCGTCGGCGCTGTGGCGTGGGGATTCGTCTGGTACGCGACGGCGTGGCAGTACGATGATGTCGTGCCCACGGCCGGTTACATTGTTGCCCTGCTGGCCCTCGCCGGTCTCATTTTAAAGGGCGACGAGCCCGATGGCAGCGCGAACATAGACCCTCTGCACCTGACGGACAGGCAACTGGTGGCCCTGTTGACAGGAATTTCGTTGCTTGCCTTCGCGTTGTTGCGCATGTCCGGCTACGACACTGTATCCTTGACCGTAATCGCAGTGACGGTTGCTGGATTTGTTGCGGCAGCCTGGCGCTGGCCGAGCCTGCTGGTTCTTGCCCCGGTTGCCGCGATACTTTTCGCGGGCGCCTATCTTACCTGGCATCTGCCAGGCATCATCGAACATACCCGGTTCGATTTCGTAAAGCAGCATCTGAACCTGTTCCCCATCGCCCCGCCGCCACTGCAACAGTTTTTGGTCTTCGGTGGCGGATTCTCGGCGTTCTTCGGCATAATCGGGTTTGTAGCGCTCAAAGCGGGCAAGAGACATTATCTCTGGGCCGCGGTTTCAGCCCTGACACCCATCGTTGCTTTTGCCTATGCGTATTTTCAGGCCACCGGTTTTCAGCACAGCATCCCGTTCGGGCTCGCAGGGATCGGGCTGGCGGCAGCGGCAACACTCGCCGGCGATCTGTTCGACCGTTCCCTGACGGCACGCCACCGGGATCTGGTGGTCGGGATCTATGCGGTTGCAGCAGTTGCGGCTCTTGCCCTGTCCTTCACCATTCTGCTCGACCGCGGCTGGCTGACCATTGCGCTGGCTCTGACGGCGCCTGGTATTGCCTGGATTTCCGTGCGCCGGGAGATCTTTGTTCTCCGCTACGTGACAACGGTCATCGGTGCCGTTGTCATCGCCCGCACTGTTCTTGATCCCGCGGTCATGGGCACTGATGTGGGAACAACACCGGTCTTCAACTGGCTGTTGTACGGCTACGGTGTGCCGGCAGTGGCGTTCGCCGGGGCGGCCTATCTTTTTCGGTCCGTCAAGGACGATCTGCACTCAGGCGTGCTGGAAGCGGCCGCCATCCTGTTTTCTGTCCTTCTGGTGACGTGGCAGGTGCGCCATTTGCTGAACGACGGCGATATATTCGACACCAATATCAGACTTGCCGAACTCAGCCTTCACACCATGACCATGCTGGGTCTGTCCCTGGGCTACCAGTTTCTCCATGACAAAACCGGACGAAGGATTCCCGGGCACGCGGCGGCCCTCCTCAGTGTGGCGGGCCTGGTGCTGCTGATAGCCGGACATCTCGGTTTTGCAAACCCCATGCTCACGAATGAGCCGATTGGCAACAATGTTTACGTCAACCTGCTGCTGCTCGGCTACGCCCTTCCCGGCGTCCTGTGTGCGATCATCGTCAGGGTTTCTGCAGACAAACGTCCGATCTATTACATATATGCCTTTGCCGGATCAGCGTTGCTCATGATCTTTACCTTTGTGTCGTTGGAGGTCAGGACGATGTTTCACGGCGCCACCCTGGCGACAGGACCGACGAGCGATCTGGAATCCTACACCTACTCCGCTGTCTGGCTTCTGTTTGGCCTGGTCCTCCTGATCACAGGCGTGGTTTTTGGCAAGGCGTCTCTTCGCTACGCCTCGCTGCCTGTCATCGTCCTGACGGTCGCAAAAGTGTTCCTTGTTGACATGTCAAACCTGTCGGGAATTCTGCGTGCCTTGTCGTTCATCGGGCTGGGCCTGGTTTTGATGGGCATCGGCTTTCTCTACCAGAAGCTTGTCTTTCCCCAGTTGCGGCGCCCTGCCGTGCAAGGCACCGAGGATACCCCCGCGCCTAAGTGATCCTCGCGGGCGTAGGACAGCGGCCGTTCTGGTACTGACCGTATTGCCGCGGATGTCAACTGGATGGCTTCAGCTTTTGCAGCCAAATGGGTCGTCCACACTGTGGCAGGGCTCGGTGAACCAGTGCGCGTGGTTCTGTCCCATGTAAAAGTGGTCTTCGAGGCGGACGCCGAACTCACCGTAAATGCAGATCATCGGCTCGTTTGAGAAACACATGCCTGGCTGAAGCACTGTCTTGTTGCCTTCGACGAGATACTCCCGTTCGTGAACATCGAGCCCGATTCCATGACCGGTTCGATGAGGCAACCCGGGAACCGCATAGCCTGGGCCGAATCCACCGCCTTCGACCACGCGCCGCGCCGCACGATCCACGTCTTCACAGGTCGCACCGACTCTGGCGGCATCGAATGCCGCCAACTGGGCTTGCTTTTCAAGCTCCCAGACGTCGCGTTGACGCTGGTTCGGCT
The DNA here is from genome assembly GCA_021775805.1 of Alphaproteobacteria bacterium. Lineage (GTDB taxonomy): Bacteria > Pseudomonadota > Alphaproteobacteria > Rhizobiales > JAJFHC01 > JAJFHC01. The sequence continues at coordinate 6,753 of JAJFHD010000124.1, forward strand.
CACCGAAAACATAGGAACGCGTGATGTCGGAATGATATCCCTCGATCGGCGCCCCGGTATCGATCAGCACCATGTCGCCCTCACGAAGCACCTGGGGATAGTCGACACCGTGGGGATAGGCGGTCGGTTCGCCGAACAGGACAATGCAGAACGTCGGTGGCCCGTCCGCTCCAAGTATCCGGTGGGCATCCGTCACGAACTCAGCAACCTCGGTCGTGGATATGCCTTCGTACAGGATTCTGGCGCACGCCTTTTGCACCTCAAGCGTTATGTCCTTGGCTTTTTGCATGAGGGCGAGTTCGTTGCTGGACTTGACCATGCGGCAGGCAGCTGTGACCTCTGCGCCGTTGACGAATTCAAACGCATTGCCCGCCCGCCGCAACCCGTCGAAGGTGAAGAACGGGGTTGCCTCGTCGAGGGCCAGCCGGCCGCTCATGTGTCCTGACGACCGGACGGTATCCACCACCAGCGCGGTCGGATCTTCATGTTCCTGCCAGGTTCTGATGTCACCTTTCACCTGGAGCATACTGTCCAGTTTGGCTTCCTCGAATGCCGGGCAGATGTATGAGATTTCACCGGTGGCGGGAATGACGGCGCCGTGCAATCGCTCGCTGGCATGGACGGCTAGCCCGGTGAAATAGGTCATGCTGGTCGACGCATCGAGATAGAGGGCATCCACCCCCTGCCCCACCATCAAGGATTGGGCATTGGCAATACGTCGATGGCGTTCGTCGAGGCTTATTGCCGAAATCCCGTCACGCATCGGTTTCAGGGCGGCAAGTTCCGCGGCAATCGAAGAACCGCCCACACCAGCTGTCATATTCGTACCCTCCGCAAACTATCCGTATCTAGAATTCCTTCCACCATGACGCCTTCAGGAGATGCAGTTGCCGGCGCCATTGGGGGACCTCACATACCGAATTGAGCGGATCGAAACCCGGCTTCTCCATACCTCTGAGATAAAGTTCGCACAGGCTGACCGGCAGAAACGCCGGGAGTGCCTCAAGCGACACATCACCGTCGAAGGAACGCGCTTTCTCCAGGTGGAACCGTGCGGCTTGCCGCAGGACGCTCAGCACAAGGTTCATGGTTTCACTACGGTCACCAGCCAGGAATTTAGCAACCGTCAGGCCATGTTCGACCAGCAGTCCTTCAGGAACAAAGACCTGGCCGCGAGACCTGTGGATCGCCAACCCGCGCAACAGTCCGGTAATTGCATAGGCGACACCGGCGTGCCCCGACACATTTGCCGCTCGAACGGCCTTGTCGCCAACTACTACTTGCGTCGCGAGTTGCAGGATAACCGATGTGGTCTCGCCGGCGTATCCCTCAAGATCGTTCATCGTCGGCATCGGATCGTTGTAGAGATCGAACCGCCGTGCCTCGATAAGGTTGTGCATCGGTGTTTTCGGCAAGGACGCCGACGCAACCGTCTCCGCGAGCGCCAACAACACCGGGTGCCGAAACGTCTCGCCGGCAAATATCGAGTCTATCCCGTCGGCCCACCATCGCAACCGGATCTCACCCAGGTTCGGTTCCGGAGCGGCTTCACGAATCCGGGCGATTTCAACGTTGAAAGCATAGAGCGCGAACAAGGCGGCGCGCTTTTCGGCAGGTGCAAACAGTGTCGCCAGGTACCGGTCCTTGTCAAAATCCTGCACCAGCTTCATGCAATAGCCGTGCGCATCGTCGGCTGAGATCGTCTCGTCGTTCATTGGTCCCGCCCCGTCCCGCTTACGGGTTTTCCACCGCGATCAACGCCGCTGCCACGGCACGCTGCTCGGCCAGAAGAACGTTGTATGTCCGCGCCGCCGCTCCGGTCGACATCGTATCCAGGCCAACGCCGTATCGCTCGAATGCGTCCCTGATATCCTTGCCGGGCATCACCATATCCTCACCGCACCCCAACAGCAGGAACTCGATTGCATCGGCTTCGTCGAAGGCCAGTTGAAAGTCTCTGACCGCAAGGTCGACCGAATTGGCCACCGGCCAGGCGTAGACACCGCTGGGAAGAAGCAGAATCGAGCCCCGATGAGACATCTCCGCAAATCTGAAGCCGCCGTCACCATAGGCATCGATGGCCGGGCGGCCGGGGAACTTGGGCTGGGCAACACCACCGGTAGCCGGCATATCAGGAACCGGCCGTGGCCCCCTGGCCGCGGCCTTCCTTGGCCTTGGGTCCACCCAGACCGCTCCAGTCGCGTTTGACGCCAAGCTTCAACAGCAAGGGAGAGGCGATGAAAATGGATGAATAGGTGCCGATCACCACACCCCAGATCATGGCAAACGTGAAGCCGCGAAGGTTTTCGCCGCCAAATACGTAAAGCGAAATCAAAGCCACTAGGGTCGTGACCGATGTCAAAATGGTGCGCGACAAGGTATTGTTGATCGAAAGATTCAGTAATTCCTCCAGTGGCATTTTCTTGTAGCGGCGCAAATTTTCACGCACCCGGTCGTACACGACCACCGTATCGTTGAGCGAGTAACCGACAATCGTCAGGATCGCTGCGATAATCGACAGGTTGAACTCCAGTTGCAGGATCGAGAACATGCCGATGGTCACCAGCACGTCATGCACCAGCGCCAACACCGCCCCGGCGCTGAATTGCCACTCGAACCGGAACCAGATGTAGACGAGAACCGCAAATATGGCCACCAGCACTGCAATCGCACTGCCCTGAACGAGCTCGCCACTAACCGTTGGTCCAACAACCTCGACCCGCCGGTAGGTCATGCCCTCGCCAAGGGTTTCCTTGATCTTCGCGATGACAGCCTGCTGCGCATCATCTCCGCCCGGCTGTTGTTCGATCCTTATGAGCACGACGTCCGGCGAACCGAATTCCTGGATGGTTACATCGCCTAGATTCAAGCCACCGAACTGCGAACGAAGACTCGTGACATCGGCGTTTCCCGGTGTCTTTAGTTCGATCAGCGTGCCGCCGCGAAAATCGATCCCGTAATTGAGGCCGAGCGCGAAAAACAGGACGATTGATGCAATGACCGCGGTCAACGAACCGAAAAACGCGGCGTTCCGAAGTCCAAGAAAGGGAATTTTGGTATCGGCAGGAACAAAACGAACCGGAAACATGGTCGAAACTCTTTCTCTTAGATCGGAACGGTTGAAGGGCGCGTGCGCCGTAGCCAGACCGATACGAGCAACCGGGTCAGCGTGAACGCTGTAAATACCGACGTGATAATACCAATCGCCAGAGTCACCGCAAAACCGCGCACCGGTCCCGAGCCGAGCTGGAACAGAACAAAGGCGGCGATGAACGTGGTGATGTTGGCGTCGAGGATCGTCCCCAGAGCCCGTTTGTAACCCGCTTCAATGGATGCAATTGGCGTCTTGCCAGCCTTGATCTCCTCACGGATGCGCTCAAAGATCAGCACGTTGGCATCAACCGCCATACCTATTGTGAGAACTATCCCAGCAATCCCAGGTAGTGTCAAAGTCGCCTGCAGAAGGGAAAGCACACCGATGATCAGAAGAATATTGATCGCAAGCGCAAAGTTGGCAAAAACGCCAAACAGTCCATAGGCCACGATAATGAAGCCCACGACCGCCACCAGTCCAATAATCGATGCAATCTTGCCAGCGGAAACAGAATCAGCGCCTAGGCCCGGCCCTACCGATCGTTCTTCCTTGACTGCCAAACGTGCAGGGAGCGCACCCGCTCTCAGCAATATCGACAGGTCGTTCGCTTCCTGAACGGTGAAACTCCCGCTAATCTGGCCGGACCCGCCAAGAATTGCCTCACGGATAACCGGTGCACTGATGACTTTGTTATCCAGTACAATTGCAAATGGCCGGCCGACGTTCTTTTGCGTCACCCGTCCAAATCTTGTCGCACCCGATGTATCGAAGCGAAAAGTGACAATTGGCTCGTTTGTCTGTTGATCAAAGCCTGGTTGTGCATCCACCAGGTTTTCGCCACTGACCATGACCCGTTTTTCAATAAGGTACTTTTGACCGGAACCGTCCTCTGACTCCAGAATTTCCGAGCCGGACGGTATTTTTGTCTCAATCGCCTGCTGCGCCGTAGTCGATGTATTAACGAGGCGAAACACCAGCTTTGCCGTGGTCCCTACAAGTTCCTTTAATCGTTCTGGATCCTTGAGACCTGGCACTTGAATCAGGATACGGTTTACGCCCTGGCGTTGTATGGTCGGTTCAGTTGTGCCAAGAGCGTCAATCCTGCGTCGAATGATCTCGATCGACTGCTCGATCGTCGACCGGATACGCTCATCGATAGCCGCTGCCGTCAATTCCAGGGTTATCTGATTTCCCGAAGCAGACTGCACATCGATATCCATGGACTGCGACGTTGCGGCAAGAATGCCGGTGTTGACAGGGGTCGCCAGCGTCCGGAGCTTCGTCAGCGCCCGGTCCAGATCCTCTGACTTGCGAATTCGTACCGACGCCTTCCGGTTGCCAATGTTCAGGTTCTGATAACCGATCTTCTCGCCTCTCAGATTGGTCCTGACGTCATCGATGATCGATTGCAGGCGGTCCGTAATGACCTCATCGACATCAACTTCCATAAGCAGGTGCGAGCCCCCCTGGAGATCAAGGCCAAGATGAACCGTTTTATGTGGCAGCCAATCGGGCAGTTTCGAAAGCACCGATGTGGGTACAACATTGGGCATGGCAAGAAGCACACCGAGGACACACAGGCCGACAACCAAGCCGGTTTTCCATTTTGCGAAATGCAGCATTGTCGTTAAGGGACCTTCGAAACAATCTGTTTAACAAACGAACTAAAAGGCGTTCTGGTTCTCTGAAACAGCCGAAAGTGCGATCAGGATTTTGTGTCGTCTGAGGCTGGCTCACCCTTCACACGAACTTCCGTCACGAACTGTTTGAGAATTTTGATTTTTACGCCTTCGCTGATTTCAATCATGGCTTCATTGTCGTCAAGAACCTTTGAAACCTTCCCAATCAAGCCGCCGGACGTCACGACCGTGTCGCCGCGCCTGAGGTTTGTAACCAGTTCACGGTGCTGCTTTGCTCTTTTTTGCTGCGGGCGAATGAGCAGGAAATAGAATATGGCGAACATGGCGACCAGCGGAAAAAGGAACTCCCCGATTCCGCCCAGACCACCGACGCCCTGCGCGTATGCTGGTGTAATAAACATTCACTGCTCCTGAACATAAAAAGGGCGGCGCATAAACCTGACTGTCACATCAACCGCCACCGACATCATTGCGGGGGAATATACTCACGACGCCACACATTGCAAACAATACCGGACGTCACAAACCGACACGTGGGCGACACATTGTCCACTTTCCCTCACCATGCACGTTCATTCACGTGCATCTCGACAAAATCAACCGCCGTGCTAGGGTCCGCGCCGTGTCACGGATACACATTCGGTTCTCATCAGCAACAAGATCAACAATGTCCAAAACTTCAACTCCAGACGCCCTTGAGGCTATCGAAGCGAGACTTGACCGTATCGCCGCAGCCGTCGAGCTCATGGCCCCTCAGCAGGCGCCAGAAACCGACTTCACGGTCGCCAATGCCTTTGTTTGGCAACCGGCAACCCCCGCATTGTCTCCTGTCCGAAAGGTAAACAAGGTCGACATGTCACTGCTGCGCGGCATCGACCGAATGCGCGACACCTTGTACGACAACACGCAACGCTTCTCCCAGGCCTATCCGGCTAACAACGCCCTGCTCTGGGGTGCCCGCGGCATGGGCAAGAGCTCACTGGTAAAGGCGGTTCACGCAGAAGTCTGCCAAAAATCAGATAACCAGCTGAAACTCATCGAAATTCACCGGGAAGACATAGAGTCCCTGCCTGACTTGATGACCATCGTCCGTCAAACAGAATACCGTTTTATTGTGTTTTGTGACGATCTCTCATTCGACAACAACGATACGTCCTACAAATCCCTTAAAGCGGTCCTGGAGGGCGGCATCGAAGGCCGACCCGACAACGTTATCTTCTACGCCACATCAAACAGGCGCCATCTCCTGCCCCGCGACATGATGGAGAACGAACGGTCGACGGCAATAAACCCTTCGGAAGCAGTTCAGGAGAAGGTATCCCTCTCCGATAGATTCGGACTCTGGCTCGGTTTCCACAATTGCGCACAGCCGGATTATCTCGAAATGGTCGAAACCTACGCGGCCCATTTTGGACTGGATGTGGACCCGGATAAACTGAAAGCCATGGCTCTGGAATGGTCGACCACCAGGGGCGCGCGCTCCGGGCGTGTTGCCTGGCAGTTCATTCAGGACCTGGCCGGTCAGATGTCGATCCGAATCAGCACGTAATACAATCGGTCCGTGTGCCCAAAAAAGACAACGCGCCGCACCCGAAGGCGCACCGCGCGTTGTCCCCCCTCAAAATTCTTCAGAGTCCTGGCCGCTACCCTCCAGCGACCTTGGATGACTCAAGGCTCTTCATCGGATTAACCGCAGACGAACCCTTTCGTATTTCAAAGTGAAGCTGTGGACTGGTTACCGACCCGGTACGCCCGGCCTTCGAGATGACCTGACCGCGTTTCACGCGCTGTCCCCTGCGGACAAGGAGACTCTTGTTGTGTGCATAGGCTGTCACCCAGTTTCCCGAATGCCGGATAAGAACCAGGTTACCATAGCCCTTCAACTCGTTGCCGGCATAAGCCACGACCCCATTCTCGGCGGCCTTGACGGATGTCCCTTCGGGCACGGCGATATTGATGCCGTCATTCTTCGAGCCATTGGGTTTCCTGCCGAAGCGGGAGATGACCCGCCCGCGCACCGGCCAACGGAATTTCGAGCCGGCCCGCGCCCGGGGCGTAGGAAGCTTACCGCTACGCACCGACTTCGCGGCAGGCTTGACAGCAGCAATCTTCACGGGGCTGGACTTCGGTTTCGTGAACTTTTTCTCGGACGCAGGTTTGCGATCGGGTTTTGGCACCGATGCGACTTTAACCGTCGGCGCAGCACGTGTCACACTTGGCCGAGGGGCCTGTGCAACCGTTCGCCTGGGAGCGGAAGCAACCGTACCGCCGGCCAATCCGGCACCATTCGGGATATGCAACCGTTGGCCAACCTTGAGCGTATAGGGCCAGCCGATCTTGTTGTATTGGGCAAGCGCGGGCGCCTTCATTCCGTTGCTCCGCGCCACGCTGTACAAAGTGTCGCCGGCGTGGACGTCGTGATAACCCGCGTTCGATGCCGATTGAACAGGGCCGGAGTACTGCGAAACAGGGCGCGCGGTTGCCGTGGCCGCCGGTGCTGCCGAGGCATAGCCGTGGCCGGGAAGCCTGAGTGTCTGGCCGATGTTGATGTTGTAAGGCGGGGCAATCGAGTTTGCGGCACTGAGTTGCCTGACATGGACATTGTTGGCCCGGGCAATGCTGTAGAGCGTATCACCCGGCATGACCACCACTGAGCCGGCATGAGCGGTTCTAACGGGTGCGACAGTCTCTACAGGTACAGACGTCACAGCTGCCGAAGCGGACCTGTTGCTGGGCGGAATCGACGCCGTATAGGTATTGTCGACACCGGATGTGTTTGCGTTGCCGGTGTAGCCCGTCTGGCTGGACGACTGCTGGCCGCCAAAGGGACCGAAACGGTCGGCTGAAGTGCTGCACGCCGCAAGGCTTGCCATAGCCACAATCGCTGCACTCACCTGCAGGGATTTTCTGACCGAAATTTGCTTGAAATAACGCCTCATACTCACGCTCCGCGACTAACATTTAGACGCATACTGCCGTGGTTTGGTTAAGGAGGCGTTTATTCCGGGGTGGGATTTCGTTAACGTGTCGGCGGCCCTCTGTCGGCCAACTAAGACAGAGGCTCACATTTCCTTGGCCATTCCTTCCACCAGCGGCACAAAGCGTACCGGCAAAAGAGATTCCTGGGTGTAGCTGCCATCATCCCCGGCAATCACGCGGATGAGTTCCTGGTCGCCGGAGTCTGTATCCACGGGCGCCACGAGAATGCCGCCGGGCCGCAGTTGCTCTAGCAAGGCCGGTGGCAAGGTCTTGCCTGCCGCCGTGACAATGATGCGGTCGAACGGCGCCTGGGACGGCCATCCTTTCGTGCCGTCTCCGGCCATTGACGTGATATTCGAAATCCGCAGTTCGGCAAATCGCTCTTCCGCGTCCCTGAGCAGAGTCCGGTAGCGTTCGATGGTATAGACCCGCCGGCACAGGTGTGAGAGCACCGCCGCCTGGTAGCCCGACCCCGTGCCAACCTCCAGTACCTTCATGCGGTCGTCGAGACGCAGTTTTTCCGTCATGAAGGCAACGATGTAGGGCTGACTGATGGTCTGGCCGCACTCGATGGGAAGCGATTGGTCCGCATAAGCCTGTTCTGCAAACACCGGGTTGATGAATTTCTCCCTCGGGATGCGCTCTATCGCTGCCAGCACGCGCGTATCCCGGATACCGCGATTGCGCAGGCTCATGATCAGTTCGATTTTGTGGTAATCGTCACTCACAGTCCGCGAGTCCCTCACATCAATGCCGGATCGTGCCGAACAGCATACGCCCTGCGTCGCCCACACTCGCGCTCGGTGGAACGCTCCATCAGGCAAGCAACGAACGAAGCGTGTCTTTTGTGTCCGAATGGGTCAAGTTCATATGAAGCGGCGTCACGGATATCCTGGAATTGTAGACCGAATACAGATCAGTCCCAACGCGCGGATCGCTGCGGCGGGCTTCAAAGCCAAGCCAGAAGTAGCGCTGACCGCGCGCATCGCGGCGTTCGTCAATCGCCAGCAACGCCTGGTCGCGCTTGCCCTGGTCGGTCACGTCCACGCCTTCGACCGCATCCGGCGCCACATCGGGAAAGTTCACGTTCAGGAGAATGCCCGCGCCCCATGACGCCTTCAGCAATTGCGAGACCAGGTCGGGACCGTGTTTCTCGGCCGTTTCCCATTTGACGACCGCTGTATCATCGAAGCCGTAGGACTGGCTCAGAGCAATCGACGGCACCCCCAGAGCGGTTCCTTCCATGGCAGCGGCAATGGTCCCGGAATAAGTCACATCCTCTGCAATATTCTGGCCCCGGTTGACTCCGGATAGTACGAGGTCAGGCATGGAAGGCATGATCTTCTTGGCCGCCATCAGGACGCAATCCGTCGGCGTGCCCTTGATTGCAAATGTCCGGTCGTCAAGTTTCCGAAGCCGCAATGGGTCAGCCAGGGTGAGTGAACGGGACGCCCCGCTCTGTTCGGTTTCCGGTGCAACGGTCCAGATATCGTCGCTCAACGCGCGGGCAATTCGCTCCAGGCTCTTTAGCCCGGGCGCATGAATGCCGTCGTCATTTGTAATAAGTATCCGCATCTATCTTACTCCGGCCAAGCACGGAAGGTTTGGCACCTATCCCGGCATTGCCTCAATTCGTTCCAAACCGCCCATGTAGGGCTTCAACACATCCGGCACGGTCACCGATCCATCCTCGTTCTGGTAGTTCTCCAGTATGGCAATCATCGTCCGTCCGACCGCCAGACCTGAGCCATTCAGGGTGTGGACAAAACGCGTGCCCTTTTCGTTCGCAGGCCGGTATCGGGCCTGCATGCGCCGGGCCTGAAAGTCGCCGCAGACCGAGCAGCTGGAGATTTCCCGATAGGCGTTCTGCCCGGGCAACCAGACCTCAAGGTCGTATGTCTTGCGCGCGCCAAAGCCCATGTCGCCAGTGCAAAGCACTATGACCCGGTAAGGCAGCCCGAGCCTCTTGAGAACCTCCTCGGCACAACCGCGCATCCGCTCCAGTTCGTCCGACGAGGCGTCCGGCGTCGTAATACTGACCATCTCCACTTTGGAGAACTGATGTTGACGGATCATGCCGCGGGTGTCCCGGCCCGCCGCCCCGGCTTCAAGTCGGAAACAGGGCGTATAGGCGGTGAAGCGTTTCGGCAGTTCCTCTTCTTCGAGAATGCTTTCACGCACAAGATTGGTGAGCGGCACTTCCGCCGTCGGGATCAGCCAGAATCCGTCTTCTGTATGAAACTGGTCGTCGGCGAATTTCGGCAGCTGGGCGGTACCGAACATAACGTGGTCGCGCACCAGAAACGGCGGCAGAATATCCAGATAGCCATGTTCCAGTGTATGCAGATCGATCATGAAGGCTGCAAGCGCCCGTTCCATGCGTGACAAGGCACCCTTGAGAACGACAAATCGCGCGCCGGACAGCTTGGCGGCAGTCTCAAAATCCATCATCCCAAGATCTTCACCGATCTCGAAATGCTGCTTCGGCTCAAAATCGAATGCCGGAACAGTGCCATGACGGCCGGTTTCAACGTTATCCGCCTCATCCTCGCCAACCGGAACGCCGTCAAGCGGCAGGTTTGGAATCTGTGACAGGATCGTTGCCAGTTCCTCGTCCAGGCGACGTTCTTCTTCTTCCCCGTCCTGAATCGCCGACTTCAAATCGGCAACTTCGGCGATCAGACTCTGGGCGCGGTCTTCGTCGCCGGATGCTTTTGCCGCGCCGATCTGTTTGGAAGCGTCGTTACGTTTGCTCTGGGCATCCTGCAGCAAAGCAACTTTCTCGCGGCGCACCTTGTCCAATGCCAGCAACCTGCCGGCAATCGGTTCGTGGCCGCGCCTGGCAAGGCCAGCGTCAAACGCCTGTGGATCCTCGCGGATAAGTTTGAGATCGAACATCGGGCTATCCTGAAAAGCACTTGATCTTGCGTGACCGGAATCGCGGCCGACGCGCTGCGCAGTGTATACGATGGCGCGTGAAAGGCGTCCACCGCGCACGGGCACACGAGCCAATATTCCCCGTCAGGCAAGTCCCGACGCGAACTCAGCTGCTCTCGTTTTCAGCGTCACGCAGCGCTTCGGCCTCTTTCCGCTTCTTCTCCACCATTTTTACCGAGATGATCGAAATCTCGTAGAGAACGAGGGTCGGCAGCGCCAGGCCGATTTGGCTGATCGGGTCGGGGGGTGTGAGAACGGCGGCCAACCCAAACGTCCCAACAACCGCATATTTTCGCTTGGACTTCAGCCCCTCCGATGTCACCAGACCGGCACGCGCGAGAAGTGTCAGCACGACCGGCAGCTGAAAACACATGCCGAACGCGAATATCAGGGTCATGATCAGTCCCAGATATTCACTGACCCGTGCGGTCAGCTTGATCGTGGCCTGGCCTTCAACGCCCTGTTGTTCAAGGCCCAGAAAGAATTGCATCGCCAGGGGCATGACGCCGAAATAGACCAGCGCCGCGCCGAGCACAAACAGGAAGGGTGTTGCAATCAGGAATGGCAGGAACGCGTGGCGTTCGTTCTTGTAAAGCCCGGGCGCGACAAACATGTAGAGCTGACCGGCAATCACGGGAAAGGCTATGAACAGCGCCCCAAACAGAGCAAGCTTGAGTTGTGTAAAGAAGAATTCCTGCGGCGCCGTATAGATGAGTTGGATGTCGGTGTCTTCTCCGACCGCCTCCTCGTAAGGGTACAACAGCAGGTTGAAGATATCCTGCGCAAAATAGAAGCAGATGACAAACGCTATGGCGATGCCGATCAGCGATTTGACCAGCCGCATGCGCAATTCGATCAAATGCTCAATCAGCGGTGCTTCTGAGCTCTTAATTTCGTCTTCAGACACGATGTGAATGATCCGTCTGCATTATGATGCGACTGTTTTTGCAGGCGTCTCCGCCGCATCAGCGTCGCCATCAGCAATTTCTGTTAGGTCGTCACTGTCAGCTGTGGGTTTGCCGGTTTTCTCCACGGTCGATACGCCGGGGAATTCTGACCCGTTTTCGTCAGGCGTGTCCGATGCGGTTGTCTCATTGTTGTTGGAAACATTGTCGCCCAAGTCGGCAATGCCATCTGCCGGTGCTGCGTCGTTTGACGACACTGTGTCGTTTTCCGATCCACCTTGGGCATCCATGTCGATAGGTTTTTCCATCTCGTCCTTCAGGTCTTTATCCGCATCGCTGAAGGAACTGAAGGAGTCGCTGAAATCGCCCGAGCGCGCTGTTTCCTCAACAGACGCGATGCCCTTGCGGACTTCATCGAGTCCAGCCTCATCTGCGGCGTCATTGAAATGTTGCTGAAACTCACGCGCCATGCTGCGTGCCTTACCGACAAACTGACCGATGGTACGGAGCATTTTTGGCAAGTCTCTAGGACCGACCACCACGATTGCGACGACCGCCAATACAAGAACTTCGGTTGCACCGATATCAAACATTCACGCTGTCCATCATCCGGCTTCGTTCATTTCCCTGCGTCAGCTTCAGTGCCAGGAATGAAAACCGGTTTCAGAGCCGGTACTGCAAATCAGCTGTTTGCAGCATCGCTCTTGGTTTTTGCAGCCGTTGCAGCGGTTTCCGCATCCGAATGGTCGATGGTTTTAACGTCGCCATCGGCTGATTCAGTGGGATCGTCCTGCATGCCCTTTTTGAAGCTCTTGATGCCCTTGGCCACATCGCCCATCAACTCGGAGATCTTTCCCCGGCCAAATAGGAGGACGACGATCACTCCAACAATTACTATCTGCCAAACACCAATTGACATGGTTTGAATTCTCCTGAAATTCGACCGCAATTTTTTGCACTATCGCAAAATCGAGGGTGCGCCGCAACAAACGACGGATAAATTTGCAATTCCCGGTTAACGCCGACGAGGCCTGTGTTTCAAAAAAAGTCACCGTTTGAACCGCACCAGCAACGCGGTAATGCCCGCTCGAGCGGCACATTGAACGACGCCACAGGACGCAACGCGTACCCCATAGCACAATTAGCCCGTTGTACGAGTTCTTTTGAAGGAATCATGTCGGAAATACGAAAATGTGAGCAGGGTTGACACAAACGCGCACGACCGCCCCACTCTCCGGTGCTTCACTATCACGCAGTTTCATTCGCACTGTCTTTTCGTAGCCGGCAACGGCAAGGGTCAACAGACAATGGTCGCCGAGAAACCTTGACGTGCGAACCATAACTTCAAATCCGTCTTGCGAACATAATTCGATCGCCGAAGGACGCACCAGAACTTCGACCTTGGTTCCCTCGGCAATACCATTTGCTGCGACACGTCCCAACGGAACATCGACCGAGCCATTCTCAACCGCCCCATCAAACTCATTGAAATCACTGAAAAACCTGGCGGTTTCTGCGTCGACCGGGTTGTTGTAGATCTCCCTGGGACTCCCCGACTGAATGATCCGTCCGTTCCTCATATGGGCAATCCGGTCGGCCATCTGCATCGCCTCTTCCGGATCATGGGTTACCAGGAGACTGCTGGCCCGGGTTTCCTTCAGAACCGTCAGTGTTTCATCGCGAACGCTGTCGCGCAGACGCTGATCGAGGCCCGAAAACGGCTCATCCATCAGCAAGACCGACGGTCTCGGCGCAATCGCACGGGCCAACGCAACCCGCTGTTGTTCTCCACCGGAAAGAATGTGGGGATAGGCTTTTTCGTAATCCAGCAACCCAACTCTTTGCAGAGCGGACCGTGCCTCACGGTGCGCCTCGGCGCGATCAAGTTCGCTGAGCCCGAAGGCAACGTTTTCCAGAATCGTAAGATGCGGAAACAGGGCAAAATCCTGAAACATCAATCCGATACCGCGTTTCTCAGGAGGAACGAAACCGCCAGGGCCCGACACTTCAAGCCCGTCGAGCAGGACACGGCCGCTATTCTGTCGCTCGACACCGGCGGCAACCCGCAGCAGCGTCGTCTTGCCACAACCGGAAGGTCCCAGCAGACACACGATTTCACCGGGTGCCAGGTCCAGGTTGATGTCTGTCGCCGCGACGATCCGGCCATAGCTGTGACTTACGTGCTCGAACGACAGACGCGCCGCAATTGTTGCCGCAGCGGTGCCGCGTTCGCCCCACTCCTTCCGCCCGGCTTGGTTGCCAGAAGTATCTGAAAACTCAGTTTGCATTCGATCGGCGCTCCGGCACATCTGCTCGCCAAGATTGTCCGGCATGCCCATCCAGCAGTGCCAAAGTCTGGCGGCGTTGTAACGGTTCGCTTCGCTGAATACCAGCGCCTATTCGGCCTGATGCATTTCGAGCGGTGGTTCCTCGTCCTCCAAGGGATCCTCATCTTCCTCCAGCGCATCGCCGTCAGAAGGCTGCGGTACATCAAATCCCTTCGGAAGGTTGGTATCGAGAAGGCCGGTGCCTTTCAGTTCGCCCATACCGGGCAGGTCGGAAATCTGATCGAGTCCGAAATGGCTCAGGAATTCACGCGTGGTGCCGTAGGTCACAGGCCGGCCAGGGGTGCGACGGCGACCGCGCATCTTAATCCATTCGATTTCCATCAAAGTGTCCAGCGTGCCCTTTGAGATCGAAACGCCTCTGATTTCCTCGATCTCCGCTCGCGTGACGGGCTGGTGATAAGCGATTATCGCCAAGGTTTCCAGTGCCGCCCGTGACAACCGTTTCTGCTCCACGGCCTGACGCTGCATGATGAACGACAGATCGTCTGCGGTACGAAACGACCAGCCGCCGGCAATACGGATGAGGTTCACGCCCCTGCCCTTGTAGGTTTCCTGCAGTTCGTCGAGCAAGGCGGCGACGTCCACGCCTTCAGGCAACCTTTGGGCGAGGGCCGCTTCATTCAATGGTTCGGCGGCGGCAAAAAGCAACGCTTCGGTCATACGCATATGCTGGCGGTTGTCGGCAACAGGAAACATCGTGACGTTCGATGGCAGGCCCTCTGCTGTTTCGGCCTCGGGATCATCCACATTCTGCACAGTCTGTTCAGAAGTCTTAGTCATCGCCTGTTTTCTCCTGGCTGCGTCGACGGCCGATCCCCATGGGTCCGGGGGTCACGCGGCGGATACCTTCTGCCGTATGAAAATCGGTGCAAATGTCTCATCCTGTCGAATTTCAAGATGACCTTCCCGCACCATTTCAAGGGACGCCGTAAAACTGCTTGCCGTCACCGTCGCCCTCATCCCCGGTTCAACAAGATACTCGATCAGATACTGGTCGATGCGGCTCCACTCCTTCATCGACCCCAACAACCTCTCCAAGCATTGCCGGGCTTCCTTGATTGACCATACCGGCAGCCTCTTCACGGCAAGCCGGGTTTTGATTTGGCGCTGGCGTCGCTCGGTATAAGCCTTCAGCAAGTCGTACAGGTTATCCACGTGCTCGTCTGTCGTGTTGACCCTCACGCCTTCAGGAGCTCCCCGGTCAAACACATCGCGGCCCAGCCGGTTGCGCACCATCAATTTTGCAGCAGCGTCGCGCATCGCTTCGAGTTTCTTCAGGCGAAAGGCCAAAAGAGCCGCGAGTTCCTCGCCTGAGGGGCCGTCTTCGTCCTCGGCTTCGGGCAGCAACAGCTTGGACTTCAGATAGGCCAGCCATGCGGCCATGACAAGATAATCCGCCGCCAGTTCGAGGCGGAGTTTCCTGACCTCCGCAATGAAAACAAGGTATTGCTCGGCCAGCGCAAGAATTGAAATTTTGGTGATGTCGACTTTCTGACTGCGCGCCAGCGTCAGCAGGAGATCCAGTGGACCTTCGAAACCGTCAACATCGACAACCAGGACGTCGCTCCCGTCAACGTTGAGTTCGATCGCCCGTCCCCCCTCGTCGGAAGGCTTGTCTGAATCTGTATCAAACGCGTCGGCGCTCATCTGCGAATCACCTGTCAAATCATGTCACAGTCTCAGTTTAGCCCGTGAACCTACTGATATTCAGCAAAGAATCGCAAGTTCCTCCACAAGTTCAGCGGTCTCCCACGTATCCGGCGGCACATATCGCCCGAGTGCACTTTCCGAACGAACCAACGCTTCGCCGTCAAGAAGAGGCGTTGCGGCGGCGACGGCCTCCATTTCCGCCAACTGACCGTTGCAATGCAAAGCAATATCGCACCCGGCGTCAAACGCCGCCTCGGTCCGTTCTGACAACGATCCCGAGAGTGCGCCCATGGATAGATCATCGGTCAAGAGCAGGCCGGAAAAACCGATCTCTTCGCGGATCACGTCCTTGATCACGATCGGAGACAGGGTCGCCGGGCGGTCTTCATCAAATGCGGTGTAAATGACATGGGCTGTCATGGCAATCGGCAGATCTTTCAACGCCGCAAACGCTGCGAAGTCGACTTCAGACAATGTTTCCGCATCGGTCGTCACCACAGGAAGACCAATGTGACTATCGACTGATGCCCTGCCGTGACCGGGAATATGCTTGACCACAGGCAACACACCGCCGGCAATCGACCCTTCGGCGGCCGCCCGTGCTAGTTCTGCTATCTCCTGAACATCGGCGCTATAGGCCCGGTCACCAATAATGTCATGTGCACCCGGTTGTGGTACGTCGGCCACAGGCAGGCAATTTATGGTAATGCCAACATCGTGCAGGTCACCTGCCATAAGCCGGGCGCCCTCGCCCACCAGTTTCAGGGCGTGGGCCGGATCGCGGCGATAAATGTCTCCGAAGGCCCTGGCAGCCGGGTATTTCCGCCAGGTCGGCGGACCGAGCCTTTGTACCCGTCCCCCTTCTTGATCGATAAGGACCGGCGCGTTCTCACGACCGACACAGTCCCGGAACTGTTGTGCCAGCGCGGCAATCTGGCCGGGCGTCTCACAGTTTCGGGCGAACAGAATAAGGCCCCAGGGTTCGGCTTCGCGAAAAAATGCGACCTCTTCGCCACCAAACGCTGTCCCGGCGCATCCTGAAACAAACGCTCTCATCTGCGGGCCTGAATCGTCTTTGCCACACTCACGATCAGCGTGTCCTAACCAGACAATCCGTTTCGCCCGCAGCCAGAAGAGAATCGCACAAACCTCTTGCCCGACCCTTACCATCGATGGGGCCCAGGCGAAGCCGATAGTAAATTCCCCTGGCTTTCAGATCGGCCTTCTGAATTACAGGCTCATAGCCCGCCAGGAGCCCCGAATGCCTGCCACGCAGGCGTTGGTACTCGGCAATTGCCTCGGCCTCAGAGCGGAAAGCCGCAATCTGGATCATGTAGTCTCCAGTGCCCGCAGCCGTTGACGGAATGGATGGTGTCGGTGCGGATTGCGCAGATTCCGAAACGCCCACGGACTGTACCGCCGTCGACGGTGCTGCCGCTGGCGTATCAGCCGTTCTGGGTGCCGGCGTCAGTCTGATCGGCCCGGTGTCCGAAGATGTGCTGTTGTTGCTTGCAACCCGCGTTGTCCGTTTGGGCGCCGGCGGCTTATTGCGCGGCACCGGCGGAGACGGACGGGTCGTATCCTGAACCGGTTCGGGGTCAGGTGGTGAAACCGTCTCCACACGCAGATCCGGTACCGTGTCCGAAGCCTCCGATGCCGCGTCGTTCGCCGTATCGGCCTCCTCAGGCGCTGTCGGTGTCGGGACAATTGGTGTTCCAACAGAACCTGCCGAATCGGCCGACGTGTCGCTGGACGGTTGCAGCAGCGCGATCGCATCATCCCGGCCATTGTCGATTGAAGTGTTCGCGTCGGCGTCGTCAGGCGAAATCGGCGCCGGTGGTATCTCCAGCCCGTTTGCCGTCTCGGTTTCCGATGGCGTCTGTTGATCGGTACCGGTTCCCGCGTTCAGGTCGATTACACCTTCTTCACGGGACACGATTTGCTCGTCGACGGTGCTTTTCTCGCCGACGATCCGGTCGTAGATCAGTTTGTTCTGGTGCGGGATTTCCTCACCGCCTGGCTCATCGGGAGCGACGCGGGTTGCCGCCTCATCCAGCTTCACAACCGGAATGCTTTGGCCGCCACCGCCGGAAAACATCTGATAGGTGAATATCAGCCCGCCGGCGATGATTGCTACACCCGCAAGCGACGCCACTAGAAGCAATGGTTTCTTGCGACTCCCCTTTGCCTCGAAATCGTTGAAGGTACCTGAGTAATCAGGTTTCGCGCCGCGGTCCGACGCATCAACATCAGCACGCAAATCGGAAAAACCCGCAGCAACCGGTTCAGGTTCACCAAACTCTTCATCAATGTAGGGACCAGGTGCCGCGGCCGGAAAACTGTCCAGATTTGCCTCTGTGTGTTCCATGTCCTGCGGATCGGTCGTGTCGTAGCTGGGCAACGGTTCGAAATCGTCCAGATCATCCAGATCGTCAAATGAACCTTCGGTGCCTTGAGGCTGAGACGTGGAAAACTGTTCGTCTGACGCCTCGTCGTAAGGATCTGGATAGAACGCTTCGTGCGGTTCATGGGCGTAGGCATTTTCAGCTACAGGCGACAAGTCGTCGTAGTCCTGAAATTCCTCCTGCCTTCCGGCCGAGACGGCGGGGGCGGCATAATCCTGGTATGGGTCCCGCATGTCCGTCCCAAAAGCCTGCGCTTCATCAGAAGTTCCGGCAGCCGGTGGTCTGGGGGGGGTCGATGCCACGGCATCGTCTTCAATGTAGTAATCGGCTTGCGGTTCCGGCGACGGCGGCGGAGGATATGCGCCGGGGCTGATTTGACGGGATCTCTGGACCTGCTGCTGGTCGTAGTCGTCAAAATCATCCGTTGGCTGGCCGTCGTCCCTACCCTGTGGCAAGGCGTCTTCGCGCGAACGGGTGGTACGCGACGAAAAATCGACCCGGGAACGGCGGCGATTGACTTCGGCAGGTTTGGCCGCCGCCCGCGGCTGAGAATACCCGGCCGCCGGTATTCCGGCGGCTTCGTTCGCCGGCTCGAAATTTGCGTTTTCGCCTTCCTCAAGCAGGTCGAGCGGCAAACCTTTGTCGCCAATTTCATCCAAATCATAGGCTTTGGGAGGCTTGGCAAATCGACTGCGGAAATTTTGACCCAGCCGGCTGCCTTCGGGCGACGTCCGCACATCCGGCGGCGCTGCGGTCGACGCTGCAGGCGCCTGACGTTCAAGGTCAGTGGCCGGGTCATCCGAACGGGGACTGTAATCGCTTTTTTCCATACGCCAGGACGGGTCTCTCTCACCTGGACGCACGCGTTCAATCCTGGATGCGGTCGCCGCTCCGTCGTTTCGGGCAGTTATTGTTCCCTCCCTGCCCTCCGGAGACGCCCGGCGGGCAGCCGCGGACGAAAAGTCCACCCGTTCACGAGGTGCCTGGGGATCTTGCCTGGCACCGCGGATACCACCTGTGCGGATCGGACCACCAGTATCCTCCGATGAACCGTCGATAGGCACCCGGCGCCCACGCATTGAAACGCGCGCGGGGTCGGTGCTGGAAGCAGATGTTCCAAAATCGGACGGTGCACTTGCCGATTGCGAAAAACGGTCTCTGGCTGTCGACGATGGAGCTGCCGCCGAACCACCGGCCTCCGCCTGTCCGGCACTGTCGCCCCGGTCAAATCTCCCGGTTCGTTCGAACGACCGGTTGTATCCACCGGAATCGGCGCTACCGTGGGAACTTTGACCGCTGAACGAGTCAGCTTTGGCTTCCTTGCTCGCAGCGCGCTGAGCATCAACGCGCTCGCGCTCGCGGCGCAAACGGCTCAAGCCCGTTTCGCCGCCACCCGAAGCACCGCCAGACGAAAAAGATCCGCCGGACGGGCCTTTCGAGGTGAACGGAGGTTCATCCCTGTCCATAGTCTACTCTGGTTACCTCATCTCTTCGATCGCCTGAACACCCAGGATTCCGAGCCCCCCGGCCAGCACTGCTGCGACCGCTCGAAGTAAGCCCAATCGGGCCATTGTAACATCTTTGTCATCTGGCACGATAAATCTCAATTGCGGCGACTCTTTGCCTTTGTTCCACAATCCGTGAAACTCGCTTGCGAGTTCATACAGGTAGAACGCTATTCGGTGCGGTTCATGTGCAGCGGCAGCCGACTGTAACATCCGTGGGTACTCCGCCAGGCGCTTGGCAACGGCCAGTTCGGCGCCATCGGTCAACCTCATGAACGATGCCCCTGACAATGATGCTGCCTCCGGCAGAGCGCCTGTGGTCGTGTCAGTGCTCAACAATTCTGACGCATTCCTGAATACCGAATGAATGCGCGCATGTGCGTATTGCACATAGAATACAGGATTATCGCGCGATTGTTCAGTAACTTTCTTGAAGTCGAAATCGAGCGGCGCATCGTTCTTTCGATAGAGCATCATGAAACGAACGGCGCCTGGGCCAACCTCATCGACCACATCGCGTAATGTGACGAAGTCGCCCGACCGCTTCGACATCTTAATCGGCTCTCCGCCCCGATACAGCCGCACAAGCTGGCAAATCTTGACATCGAGGGTGCCCTCACCCCCCGTGACAGCCTTAACCGCAGACTGCATGCGCTTGATATAGCCGCTATGGTCAGCTCCCCAGACGTCAATCATCTCCTTGAAACCACGGGAGTATTTGTTTGCGTGGTAGGCAATGTCGGAAGCAAAATACGTGTAGTTGCCGTCCGACTTCACGAGCGGGCGGTCGATATCGTCGCCAAATTCGGTCGCCTTGAACAGCGTCTGTTCGCGGTCCTCCCAGTCTTCGGGCACCTGCCCCTTTGGCGGCGGCAGATGGCCTTCAAAAACCAGGCCGCGAGAGCGCAGACCATCAATCGTCGATTGAATAACGTTGTTCTCCTTGGCGGCAAGCGATCTTTCTGAAAAGAACACATCGTGCTTGATGCTGAGGGCTGCGAGGTCATCGCGAATAACATCCATCATCATCTCGACGGTGGTGTCGCGGACAATGTCCAGCCATACTTCTTCAGGCTTGCCCTTCAGGACATCACCATGGGTTGCCGCCAGGTTTTCGCCAACCGGCTTCAGATAGGACCCCGGATAAAGGCCGGACGGGATATCTCCAATATCCTCGCCCAGCGCCTCCAGATACCGCAGATAGGCCGAGCGCGCCAGAACTTCGACCTGAACACCGGCATCGTTAATGTAGTACTCCCGGGTTACGTCGAATCCGGTCTTTTCAAGAAGACTTGCCAGCGCATCCCCGAATATGGCGCCGCGGCAGTGACCGACGTGAAGCGGGCCGGTCGGATTGGCCGACACGTATTCAACATTGACTCTGCCACGGGATCCGGGAGCGCAACTGCCGTAACCGGCATCATCGTTCAGAATGGCTTCCAGAATTCGGCCCCAGAACGACTCCCGAAGACGAATGTTGATGAATCCAGGTCCCGCCACGTCGACTGTTTCGATGTCAGGCTCCTGTGCCAGCGCGTCGGCCAGTTGTTCCGCCAACTGACGAGCCACCAAACCTGCCGGTTTGGCCAACACCATCGCCGCGTTGGTCGAGATGTCCCCGTGTGAAGGATCGCGCGGAGGCTCGACTGCAACCCGGCCTAGATCAACGCCTGCCGGCAGGTTGCCAGCGTCGCTTAGCTCGTCCAGTTTTCTGACGACGACATCGTGGAAATGCGCAAATAAATTCACTTGGGTGTCACCCGTTGTTTCATAGATTTATCTGACAGGACGGTTAAGGAGCCGTTAGTGCCTCCAGCGGCAACCGGCATTGGTTGCGCGGACTACCGGAAAAGCGGGTCCAGGTCAAACAAACGTCGATGTTCGTCGAGGGCATAACGGTCCGTCATACCGGCAATAAAATCGCAGACCCGCCGCATCGACCCATCACTCATATCCGCCGGCGCCTGGCCTCGCCAGTCTCTCGGCAAAGTCGAATCGTCGGTCGAGTACACATCGAAGAGATCTTTGACGACCCGTTGCGCCCGGCTCATTTTTTCTTTGACAATGTCTGTGTGATACATGTTCTCAGCCAGAAACTGTTTCAGAACAAGGCTTTGCGCATGCATGTCTTCGGAGAACGACACAATCGGCTCAGACAGTTCCCGAACGTCGTTGACGTTCCTTGGGTCGCATTGCCGGATACGGTGCCTGGTTTCCTTGAGCAGATCATCAGCCATTTTCGTGATAATCCGACGCACCGTTTCAAACGCCACACGTGACTTTTCCAAGTCCGGGTGGCGTTGAACCACGTCTGACAGCGACACGCCGACCAAGGGAACGTCCGCG
Source organism: Alphaproteobacteria bacterium (assembly GCA_021775805.1). Taxonomy (GTDB): domain Bacteria; phylum Pseudomonadota; class Alphaproteobacteria; order Rhizobiales; family JAJFHC01; genus JAJFHC01. The sequence goes on from JAJFHD010000124.1 coordinate 28,562, forward strand.
ATATCGATCATATCGAACAAATTTGCCCGCAGGCCGTCGTCAATGTCATGGGCGTTATAGGCGATGTCGTCGGAAAGGGCGGCAACCTGCGCTTCTGCCGGCGCGAATGTATCGAGGCGCAACTCATCAATCCGGTCGAAATCGCGGATCGCGTAAGGCAAACCCGCAGACTTGCGCCCACCGGTAACCCGCCCGTTCTTGTCCTTGAGCGGCCCATTGTGTTTTACCAAACCTTCAAGGGATTCAAGGGTCAGATTCAAGCCCAGAAAGGACGCATATCTCCCCTCCAGACGCGTCACCAGACGGAAGGACTGGGCGTTGTGATCAAACCCGCCAAAGCGGGTCATACAGCGGTCGAGGGCCTCTTCGCCAGCATGCCCGAAGGGGGTATGACCCAGGTCGTGCGCCAAAGCGATCGCCTCTGTCAAATCCTCGTTCAAACCAAGCGTGCGCGACAGGGAGCGGGAAATCTGTGCAACTTCCAGCGAGTGTGTCAGCCGCGTCCGATAATGGTCGCCTTCATGATATACAAACACCTGGGTTTTATGTTTCAGTCTGCGAAACGCCGCACAGTGGATAATCCGGTCGCGGTCGCGCTGAAAGACGGACCGTGTCCGGCTTTCCGGTTCATCCTGAAATCGGCCTCGTGAGGTTTCGGGAGTGCAGGCGAATTTGGCAGATTGCGTGTTCATATGACGCCTGAGACGGCCATGATGTACAGGCCTTTGCAACGGCTGTGGGAGATTACCCGACTACCACCTGATTGACTTTGGCACAACACGTTATAAATATCAGGAAAGACTGATGTCTGCTGATTGACAGGATTGAACAATGGAACAGAACGTAACCGTAAGCGATCGTGCCGCCCGGAGAATTGTCCAGATCCTGGACAAAGAAGACCCGTGCAAAATGCTGCGTGTCAGTGTCTCCGGTGGTGGATGTTCCGGATTTTCATACGGTTTCGACCTTGACGACACATCGACCAATGATGACCTGGTCATTGAGAAGGACGGCGCGACCGTTCTGATAGACTCGATATCGCTCATGTACATGGAAGGTTCGGAGATCGACTTTGTCGACGATCTTATCGGGGCCTCGTTCCAGATCAAGAATCCCAATGCCACGGCATCGTGTGGCTGTGGCACCTCATTCTCAATCTGACATACGCCGTCCATCAGACACTGACTGGCCCTATCGTTCCCCGCGATTATTGGCGGGCTCTGGTTCTACACAGACGCCTTCCATGCTATGCAAGGCGCTCTCGAAGTTCAGGATGAGCCGCAAACATGAAAATCGCTACATGGAACGTCAATTCGATCAAGGCTCGAATTGGCAATGTGTTGGACTGGCTCAAACAGGCCCAACCCGATGTCGCCTGTTTGCAGGAACTTAAGACCGTCGACGACGCCTTTCCCAGAGATGTGATCGAAGAACTGGGCTACAACGTCGCCGTGCATGGCCAAAAAACCTACAACGGTGTCGCCGTGTTATCGAAGGTGCCGTTTGACGACGTCATTATCCGCCTGCCGGGCGACGGTTCCGACGAACAGGCGCGATATATCGAAGTCGTTGTGACACCAGCCAAACAACCTGTGCGCATTGCCTCGATTTATTTGCCGAACGGCAATCCGGTTGAGACGGAAAAGTACACCTACAAGCTATCCTGGATGGATCGGCTGATCGATCACGCCCAACACCTGCTGGAGTACGAGGAACCCCTGGTTCTGGCCGGCGACTACAATGTGATTCCCACACCCGATGACGTCCACAATCCAGAGGGCTGGTCAGGTGATGCGCTGTTTCGTCCCGAAACCTGGCACAAGTTCAGGCAGTTACAGAGCCTCGGTTTGACGGACGCATTCCGCGCCTGCGACGCCACCCCCCATCGATACACCTTCTGGGACTATCAGGGCGGCGCTTGGCAGAAGGATCACGGCATTCGTATCGACCATTTGATGCTGTCGCCGCAGGCAGCCGACCGCCTAAAGACGTGCGATATCGATCAACATGTCAGGGCATGGGAACGGCCGTCGGACCATGTTCCGGTCTGGATCGAATTGGACGTCTAGGCATCAACCGATCGTCTCCCATAATCCGACTCGCATCGCAAATCGATGGAGCGCTTCGGAGCGCGGTTCGCCGGTCAAACACTCAAATTGGCTGCGACCGATTTGCAACACACCTGCAATGGATCCAAAGTTGGCAAATTCGTGTCCACTCGGATTGAGGACAAGATAAGCCAAACTGATTCCATTGCTCCGCGGGACTAAACAATCTGCTCCGCGGGACTAAACAATCCTCCCCTAAAGAACAAAACAGATCAGCCTTCAAGCGCCTTAGCGGAAAGCGAACTCAGGAACACCTTCATGACGATCAGCAATGCTGGATGCGCCTTACTGCCACTTTCCCTTTTCGGAGATTCTAGCGTGCCATTGATTGACCATCGCCTGCGCCTGCTGGCGTTCTTCGTCATCGGTGGCGCCATACAACTCATGAAACCGCTCGATTATCGACTGTTCGTTCTGAGGGTTGGCGTATTCCTGGGCAAGCATATACCACATTAGACCGCGGACACGGTTGCGGCGCACACCGCGGCCGCCCCAATACACATCGCCGAGCATGGCCTGAGCGCGGGCGTGATATTTTTCCGCCGACAGATTGAGCCATCGCAAGCCGCGGTGAACACTCTTGCTAACGCCGCCGGGGCCTTTGAGGTAGATTCTTCCGAGCGAAAACTGGGCGCCCTTGTGCCCGAAATGGGACCCGGTAAGCTTGTAAATCTCAATCGCCTTGCGAATGTTTTTACGAACCCCGGCTTTCTTCAAGCCCCGCTCGTAATAGCGGGCCAGTTGAACCAGGGCGCCAACGGTAATGCGGGTGCGACCGGTATAGCGTCCGACGGAACGATGCTGGGACGCCACTTTCTGATAATACCGAAAGGCCTTGTTGTGATCCCTTTTGACGCCGTTTCCCAGTCTGTACATGTTGGCCAGTTGCCAAAGCGCAAACAGGTCGCCCTTCTTGGCAAGCGGTTCCCACTTCTTGATGGCATCACCGTACTTGCCTTCTTCATAGGCCTGGCTGCCTTCTCGATAGGCTTCAATGTCTTCTTCGGCTGAAGCAAACGTTGGCTTTGTCTTTGCGGTCGCTCGGGGCATAAACGAGTGGAAGACTTCTTCCCGGATAGGCTCGTTAGACGAGTCGCCCGTGGCGTCTGATTCCTCGAAAGGATCATCGGAATCCGACGCTTCCGACTGGGAGGGAATCGCCTGTTCGAACGACTGCACCTTATTGACTACAAACGCTGACAACACCATTGCCACCATGATTGTCGCGACGGTGGATGCAACATGACGGTGTGCATTCAAGACAGCGACGCACCGACGTGTCGTAAGTCTCGAAAGTTGGTGAAACAAAAGTGAGTATTGCTCCTGCATCAGCGAACCAATCTGCTGAAGACAAACGTTGCAATATCTCTGAAGGCGTTCATTTCTGCAGTCTTTCTGGACAGGTGTTGCTACAATGTATCGCAAAACTTGCTACTTCCGCCGTACAAAACCCGGCACATTACAACCTCGACATTGAAGGTTCAGCCATCGTCTGACATCAACTCAAACCAGACGATCCCCAATTCAACTGTCGACAACCGCAGAAAACTGCCGTTCCAACTTAGCAAAACCTATAAACAAGACGCTTAAGGATTCATTAAGGCAAGAAAGTGTCAAAAAAGCCAAACAGGCTTCAACTTGTCACGATCGTTACAAGTGTGTGATAATTTCATCACGCGCCATTCACGCCATCAGGCCGCGCTTTTCAGCCTGATCAGAGCCGCTTCGAGCTTTTCAAGTAGCGTTTCGGCATCAGACAGCCTTTCACGTTGGGTCGCGACCACATGGCCGGGCGCCCGCGACACAAAACTCTCATCGGCCAGCTTGGCGTTCAGTTTGCCAATTTCGGCTTCCGCCTTGGTGATCTCCTTTTCGAGACGGGCATTCTCAGAATCAAAGTCGATGACACCGGCCATTGGCATCGCCAGGGTCGCATCGTCCATTACAGACTGAACCGCCCCTTTCGGGACGCTTGCCGCGTATGTCAGGCTGTCCAATCTGGCGAGACGCGCCATGGTTGGTTGCCATTTCTCAAAACGTGCGTTGACCTCGGGCTCGGCACCGCAGACAACAAGAGGCACTTTTGCGCCGGCGGGAACATTCATTTCCGCCCGCACGGAGCGAATCTCGGTAATGGCGTTGATGAGCCACTCGATCTCCATTTCCGCATCCTTCGACTGCAACCCTTCCAACTGGGGCCAGGCCGCATTGATGAGCAGTCCCGGTGCCGCAGACGAGCCGACCTCGCCGTTGGACCATAACTCTTCGGTGATATAGGGCATGAAGGGGTGCAGCATGACGACGATCTGTTCGAGCACCCATGCGGCAGTGGATCGCGTTTCCTGGCGCTGGGGGCCGTCAGCACCCGACAGGACCGGTTTGATCAGTTCAAGATACCAGTCGCAGAATACGTGCCAGATGAACCGATACAGCGCACCGGCAGCCTCATTGTATTTGTGCCCTTCTATGGCCTGTGTCACCTGCGCCAAGGTTCGTTCGACTTCACCGGCAATCCAGCGGTTTTCCGTGCCCTGAACGGTCCTCGGATCGAACCCCTTGGCGACGACGCATTCGTTCATTGAGCAGAAGCGAGCGGCATTCCACAGCTTGGTGGCAAAGTTCCGATACCCTTCCACCCTGGACGTCGCGAGCTTGATATCCCGTCCCTGGGCCGCCATGGCCGCCAGAGTGAAGCGCAGGGCGTCGGCACCGAACTGATCGATCAGGTCAAGCGGATCAATAACATTGCCCTTGGATTTGGACATTTTCTGGCCGTTCTCGTCACGGACCAGCGCGTGAATATAGACTGTGTGGAACGGCACTTCCGGTTTGCCGTCTTCGTCCTTCATGAAGTGAAGTCCCATCATCATCATCCGGGCTACCCAGAAGAAGATGATGTCAAAACCGGTTACCAGCACATCCGTCTTGTAATACCGCTTGAGCTCGTCGGTCTGCTCCGGCCAGCCAAGCGTGGAAAACGGCCACAGTGCCGATGAGAACCAGGTATCGAGCACGTCTTCGTCGCGGTTGAGTTCAACCGCGTGTCCGTATTTTTCCCGGGCCTGGGCGCGGGCTTCGTCTTCGTCGTGAGCGACGAAGACATCACCGTCGGGGCCGTACCACGCCGGGATCTGATGACCCCACCACAATTGCCGCGAGATACACCAGGGTTGGATGTTGCGCATCCATTCGTAGTAGGTTTTCTCCCAGTTTTTTGGAACGAATTGGGTCTGGCCGCTCTCGACGGCGACAATCGCAGGTTCCGCAAGGGTTTTGGCATCAACATACCATTGGTCTGTAAGCCACGGTTCAATGACCACGTTGGAACGATCGCCGTACGGAATCGTGTGGGCATGATCGTCGATCTTTTCGACCAGGCCCGCTGCCTCCATATCGCGAACGACCTGCTCGCGTGCTTCAAAGCGTTCCAGTGACCGGTATTTCTCCGGCACGTTTTCATTCAGGTGGGCGTGTTCGTCAAAGATGTTGATAAGTTCAAGGTCGTGACGGCGGCCGACTTCAAAATCGTTGAAATCGTGTGCCGGTGTAATTTTTACAGCCCCCGATCCCTGCTCGGGATCCGCATAGGCATCGGCCACAATCGGAATGACGCGGCCGACCAGAGGCAGCACGGCATTTTTTCCAATGAGATCCGCGTAGCGCCCGTCATCGGGATGAACAGCCACCCCGGAATCGCCCAACATCGTTTCAGGCCTGGTCGTCGCGACAGTGATGAAGCGGTCGTCTTCTCCCTCAATGGGATACTTGAAATGCCACAGATGACCATTGGCGTCGACATTGTTGACCTCAAGGTCCGATATCGCTGTCAGCAGTTTGGGATCCCAGTTTACCAGCCGCTTGTCCTTATAGATCAACCCTTCCCGGTAAAGCGCGACAAAGACCTTCAGCACGGCGTCCGACAAACCTTGATCCATGGTGAACCGCTCGCGGCTCCAGTCGCATGACGCGCCAAGCCGGCGAAGCTGGTTGATGATCCGGCCGCCCGACTCCGACTTCCAGTCCCAAACCCGCTCGATAAAGGCTTCCCGGCCCATATCACGACGCGAGGGTTCCTGGTTTTCCATCAGCTGCCGCTCAACCACCATCTGCGTGGCGATGCCCGCGTGATCCATCCCAGGCTGCCACAGGACGTCCTTGCCGCGCATCCTCTCAAAACGGATAAGAATATCCTGGACCGTGTTGTTGAGCGCATGGCCCATATGAAGGCTGCCGGTGACGTTTGGCGGCGGGATGACGATACAATAGGGCGTTGCCCCCTGCGCGACCCGTTCCGGGTTGCCGCCTTTGAAGGCGCCAGACTCTTCCCAGATCTTGTAAAGGCGCGGTTCGATATCCGCTGGCTGATATTTATTGTCCAACATCACAACCTGTCCAACATCACAATGTTCCATTTACCGCGGTTCGAAGACCGCCGTCCCGGTATTTCAGATTAAGTGCTGTAAACCGTAGTGCGGTACGGAAGTCAACTCCGTGCCGACACAGAAAATCCTATGCCACCTTTCCGGAGAAGTGCAATAAACACCGGTCAGCGGCGGCGTGCTACACGCTCGATTTCCTCGCGCACGAGCCGTTCGACAAGCGATGGCAGGTTATCGTCCAGCCACATTTTCAGCATTGGACGCAGCATTTCCTGGACAAGCTCCTCGATCGTCTTGGCGTCGCCATTGTTGAGAAGCATGGTCTCGGCCAGTTTCCCGAATGCCGCCGACGCCGACACCCCCGCCTCATCCGACAAGAGACCGTCTTGTGGTCCTGCCATTGCCGGGGCAATGGCAGGTTCAACCGCTAACGGCGGCTCTGGATCAGCCAGTTCCAATACCGGCGGTTCGGGCGCCACAGCAATTTCCGGTTCGGGTTCGACCGACTCCGACGCAAATTCCAGATCATCGATCGTATCGGGATCAATAAGTTCCATCGGTTCTGCATCCGGAACATCCGCCAGGGGTTCCTCCTCCACAACATCGGTGAGTTCGAAGATGTCGTCGTTGGGATCGTCCTCGGCTTCGTCGAAGGCCGCTTCCGGCGGTTCGGTGGCTGCAGCCTCTACCGGCTCAGGCACTTCCGGTTCGGGTTCGACCTGCTCGGCAACTTCCTCTTCCACAGGTTCCGGCTCAACAGGCGCGGCTTCGACAGACCCCACAGGTTCGGCGGCACTCTGATCGTCGTCTGAAATGATTTTCCGAATGGAAGAGAGAATCTCCTCCATGGTGGGTTCAGAAGCTTGTTCCGTATTGCTCATACGATCGCCCTTGCATTGCCGCACATGGGATCGTTTCTTCCCGAAGCGCCCCGAATGTCGAAATTACTCTAAACTCAGACTACCCGCTCTATAGTCTAATCTGATTCGCCGGTTCCTACGCCTATCCACTTACCACGCGTTTCTTCGTAGTGCGGGACAGGATCGTAGTACTGCACAGGTAATTTGAGCTCACGGGCGGTCAGTCTGCCAACTGCAGATAAGAGCTGGAAGGCTGCGACGACTTCATCACGCCTTGCACTGACCAGGGAGACCTGGGAGTCGAGCAATTCCTGTTCGGCATCCAGCACATCAAGCGTCGTACGCGACCCGACCAGGGCCTCCTGCTTAACACCCTTGAATGCCAACCGGTTGGCCTCGACTTGCGAACGGGCGGATCTTATCAACTCTCTGATGGCTCTGAGCTGTTCCCATGACGACACCGCCGCCGCCACGACCTGACGATCCGCTTCGGCAATCTGCAGCCGTCGTTGATTGTTGATTTCCTTGGCCTCACGAACCTGGGAATAAACCGTGCCGGCCTGATAGAGCGGAATGGTCAATCTGCCGAGCACAGTGGTCGTCTCCGTGCGCGCCGTTGCTGCGGCGGGGTCCAGCCGTCGGCTGTAGGACGCCTCTAGCGAAGCCTCAGGCAAAAGATCGCCGCGCGCCACCTCGATCGCGTGGCGGGAGGCCTCTTCGGTGTATCCGGCGGCCAACAGCACAGGATTGCGTGAGCGTGCCGTGGCAACCGCCTGTTTCAGACTTTTCGGCAGGCCGCGCGTATAATTTCTGGGATGCCGCAACGACCCGGGCTGATGCCCGATTATCTGGCGATACGTCGCGCGGCTGCTGGCCAAGGTCGCCCGCGCCTGGGCCAGGTTCGACAACGCTCCACTCCTCCTGGCTTCCGCCTGAGCAACATCGGTCTTGGTGATTTCACCGACCCGAAACCGCGCATTCGATGCCCTCAACTGCTCACTCAGCACCGAAACGTTCTTCAACCTAAGATTGACCACGGCCTGGTCGCGCACAACGTCCATGTAGGCGGTAACGGCGTCGAGCAGGGTCGTCTGTTCCACATTGAGAAGATTCTGGCGGCCCGCAAAAACGGTCGCATCGGCCTGCCGCGTACTGTTCACGGTTTTCAGTCCCCGGAACACAGGTTGCGTTACGGTAACGGAATAGCCGCGCACATTTCTTTTATCCACGCCGAACGCCGGCTTGGGACGCGTCACCACCCGCGTCTTGCCATAGTCGGCACTGGTGGAAACCGTCGGGCGCCATCCCGACAGTGCCTGGGCCACTCCCTCATCGGTCGCCCGAAGTCCGGACCGTTCCGCGCGTAACGTCGGATTGCTCGTGTAGGCCGAACTCAGCGCATCTTTCAGCGTCTCGGCGTCGGCAACACCGGAACCGCCAACCAACGCCATTGTCGCGAGCGCCAGAATAGCTCTCAAATGACAATTGCTACGATGTAAAGGCCTAGCCAAATCGCTGTCGTGATGTTCACCCACACCGACGCCCCTTCTGCTTGCCCGACTCAGGCGTACTCGAATCATATCAACTTTACTCACAATTTTACAGGTCTTTACAGATCAGAACACAAACTCGGCATGACGTACGACACCGGGCAACGGCGGTACCGACACATCGAACACGACTTTGGAACCGACCACATCACCACGTTTCACGAACAAACAGGCTTCGCCAATCGCTCCCTGACCGACAACCGCGACCATCCGTCCACCGTCTTTCAGCTGATCGAGAAGCGATTGCGGCGCCTCAGGCACCGAACCGCCGACAAAAATCACATCGTATGGACCTTCGGAGGCATAACCTTCCGTAAGGCCACCGGTCACAACCGCCACATTGTCGATGCCCTGGTCGAGCAGGGTCTGCGTTGCTGTCGCGGCCAGTTCTTCGTCCGCTTCCAGCGCAACAACCGAGTCGGCAACCTGCGCCAGTACCGCAGACGAGTATCCGGTTGCGCAGCCGACGTCGAGGACAAGGTCTGTTGATTTGACGTCGGCAGCCTGGACCATGCGTGAGAACGGCATCGGTTCCATGAGATAGCGCGCCACCTGGTCATCGCCGAAATGGCCGATCAGAACGTCTTCGTCCATATAGGCAAGCGACTTGCGTCCCGCCGGCAGGAACGCCTCGCGAGCGATTGACGACATGGCATCAAGAAGTCCCCGGTTCGTCACATCGCTGGGACGGACTTGGGATTCGACCATGTTGTGTCGCGCAGTTTCGAAATCAATCATCGATGCCCTCAAATATCAAAACTCAATTTGTCTGCAGCCCCACTGCGGTTCCAGACATAACCAAGTGCCTTCTAAAGGCCAATAGGAATACGCCAACATAATGACATTTTTTTGCAGCGGGTATCATTATGGTTTTTGACATCCACCATGCTTTGATATATCGCTCCCCATCTTGAAGGCCACGTGGCGGAGTGGTGACGCAGCGGACTGCAAATCCGTATACCCCGGTTCGATTCCGGGCGTGGCCTCCAGTTTCTCAACAAATACAGATAAATATTTGATTCGTGAAGGTTTTCCGCGCCGGAGACGGCTGGCTCAATTGAGGGCTTCCCATAAACGCGGAAATCTACGTCGCAAGACCCGGCCAAGCTTGACGGTTGCCCGACGGCGCCATCGCCTGACCGACGGCAAGTCGATGGACAAGACGATCAGCCCCAGAGGCACCATCCAAAATCCGAGAACCGGCAGAAACCCGAGAAAGCCGCCGACAATCAGGACAATCCCGATCAGGATCCTGAGCAAGCGGCTGGCGGGAAGTTGCAGCCGGCGTTTGCCGAATTTCAGAGTTGTCAATCTTTCGCTCCCCGAGTCTTCCTGCAGCAAGACATAGGACATTCCCGCGTTCTTGCAATCCCATTTGCCGGGCGGTCCGACAGATACCGGACCACCGCCGACGCCACTTGTTTTTTCGTGCCATGGCCTCATCAAGAATTTACTTGCAAATTGGCTTTGCAACCCGGTCTTGTCTTTGCTATATGCCTGTTCACCAATTCAGGCGCGGCTGTATGTGTTCGCGCCGTGATCCCCAGTAGCTCAGTTGGTAGAGCAAGCGGCTGTTAACCGCTTTGTCGCTGGTTCGAGTCCGGCCTGGGGAGCCAGTTTCCCAAAAGGGTCAACGTGTGGAACGTTGACCCTTTTGTCGTTTTGGCCGTCAGATCACTTTTTCTGGGCAACAACAACTTCCGACGCGACGCCTGCCGCAAGCACAGTCTGGCGGTGGCGTAATAGCCAGTCCGATCTGTCAAAATGGCTGCTCAAGTTGAGCGGACGGCACCCGCCGACACGCCTCGGTGACAGCCGATACGCGATTGACCATACACCGCTCATGAATCTCTGAGCAGCACCTTGACCCCGGGCGAGACTGACCGCACCATACACGCCGCCCGGTTTAAGCACCCGTGACACTTCCGATACAATCTGCGCAATCATGTCATTCGGCATCAGGTCCAGAACATAGGTTGCCAGAAAAGTATCGAACCCCGTCGGCAATCCCCGCAACTGCTCGAGGCCGTCACCCAGCACGACTGTCACGCGCCCGTCAAAGGCGCGGAGTCTGTCTGTGGTCAACGTCACCATGGTGTCGCTGATGTCCACGCCCCAATAGAGCGCATTTTCCGGCAATTCGTTGCGAAGCAGACGCTCCGCCAGCCTTCCCGTGCCGCACCCGATCTCGCCGACAGACTGAGCACGGCCAATATTAAGGTGCGGAATCAGTTCCAGGAACGCTGCGTCCTCGTAACGCGCCTCGCGGTCCTGTCCGGCACCCAGCCGGTCGTAGTGGGCTTTGATCTGCGATTGAGACAGCATTAGCTTCGCTTCATGTCCCGGTGAGAATGTCGCCTTCCAACAACTGCAGTGTCAGGTCCTTCGCCTCACGAGAATTCCCGATATGTCGGTGTCCACATCATGTCATCGATCAGATCGGCAACAGCGTCGGGATCAGTCACATCCGTGTGCCCCTGTTCCACGGCCTTGCGTCCGACGGCCATCGCAATTTCCCGGCTTAAATGACGAATTTCCGTGAGCGGCGGCAGAAGCGACGCACCGTAAGTCACATCTTTGGAACTCTCAAACCCGATAACGTGAGCCGCAGCCATGAACATCTCGTCGCTCACGGCGCGTGCCCTGACCGCCCGAACCCCGAGCCCCATGCCCGGAAAGGCATAGGAATTATTGCATTGCGCGGTGTGGTAGGTGGTGCCTTCAAATTCGACCGGGTCAAACGGGCTGCCGGTCGCCATCAGCACGCGGCCGCCGCTCCAGGGAACCAAATTGGCGGGAATGCCCTCTGTACGGGCGGTGGGGTTCGACAAGGGCAGGATGATCGGCCGCTCGTTGATTGACGCCATCATTTCCACGACCTCTCTGGAAAACAGTCCGCCCTGCCCCGAAACGCCAATGAGAACGGAAGGCCTTGCGTTTCTGACCACATCCAGCAATCCATATTCCGACGGTTTATCGGTTTGCCATGAGGCAATTTCCGAGGCGGTTCTGAGGAACTTCCTTTGCTGGCCTGTCAATTCATCAAGGCCCTCCCGGACGAGACCGTGCCTGTCCACCAGGTAGAACCGCCCATAGGCCTCTGCCTCGCTCAGACCCTCAAGCATCAGGCCGCGCACCAGTTGTTCGGCAATGCCGCAGCCGGCGGATCCCGCCCCTGCCAGAACAAACACCTGATCCTTGAAGGCGGTGCCCGCAGCATGGGTCCCGGCCAGTACAGTCCCCATCGCAACTGCAGCGGTGCCCTGAATGTCATCGTTGAAACAACAGATCTGGTGACGGTACTTTTCAAGCAGAGTGTGGGCATGGGCCCGGCCGAAGTCCTCAAACTGAACCAGCACGCCCGGAAACTTGCGTTTGATCCCCTGCATGACGCGGTCGACGAAGTCGTAATAGTCGTCCCCCGTCACCCGGTTTTGAGCCCAGCCAATATAAAACGGGTCGTTTAACAGGTCCTGGTTGTTGGTTCCCACATCGATCAGGATCGGAAGGCACACGTTGGGATCGATTCCGCCGCTTGCCGTGTAGAGAGCCAGCTTGCCGATCGGAATTCCCATACCGCCGGCGCCCTGGTCCCCGATCCCGAGAATCGCCTCGCTGTCGGTGATGACGATGACGTCGACCTGATGCGGCGTGGCATTGTCGAGGATACGGTCCACATAATCCCTCTCAGGGTATGCAATGAACAATCCACGTGGTTTGCGATAGATTTCGGAAAACCTCTGGCACGCCTCGCCCACGGTCGGAGTATAGATGATCGGCGTCATCTCAGCCGGGTAATCCATGATCAACCGGTAAAACAGGGTCTCGTTGGCATCCTGGAGTTGGCGCAGGTAGATGTGTCTCTCGATGTCCGACTCTTTGGCACGGTAGGCCCGATAGGCGCGCACGACCTGCTGGTCCAGGGTCTCTTCGTGTGGCGGCAGAAGACCCAGCAGCCCGTGCTTGAGACGTTCATCCCAGGTGAATGCCGTGCCTTTGTTGTACTGCGGTAACTCCAGAAGTTGTTGACCACGCGGAAGATCGTCCAGTCCACTTTTCATTCGCAATCCAATTTATGTCTGCGCTGACGGCTATCAGCAGTTTTGGGAAAGCTGCCCGATTTGATGGCAGGCACAGGATATCCGTATTCAAGAATTCGTTCACGGTCACGACACGGCATTGTTTCACAATCGTTTGAACAATGCTCAACCTTTCGATTGTTGTACAAAGCCCTGAGCTGGCCCACAACAGGGATGCAAAAACCATCACTTGAACGCCGCTTCGCGCAAGGCTAGGTTCGCCTCAACAGGCACGCTCCCGCTGCCCAACGCGCGTCACTGCCGAACACGTCAAGCCCGGAGACCGGAACAATATGACAATCTGCAATGGATTGCTTGAGGCAATCGGCAACACACCTCTGATCAAACTCAAGCGCGCGTCCGAAGAAACCGGCTGCACCATACTCGGCAAGGCCGAATTCATGAATCCGGGGCAATCCGTTAAGGACCGTGCGGCGTTGTTCATTGTCAAGGACGCTGTCGAGAAAGGCCTGCTGAAACCGGGAGGCGTGATTGTCGAAGGAACAGCCGGCAATACAGGAATTGGCCTCACCATGGTCGGCAACGCCATGGGTTTCAGGACAGTCATTGTGATCCCTGAAACCCAGTCACAGGAAAAGAAGGACACGTTGCGCCTGATGGGCGCCGAACTTATCGAAGTCCCCGCAGTGCCCTACAAGAACCCGGACAACTACGTGAAGTATTCCGGCCGTCTCGCCGACGAACTGAATGAAAAGGAAGCAAACGGCGCCGTCTGGGCCAACCAGTTCGACAATGTTGCCAACCGCCGGGCTCACGTGGAAACCACGGCGCCGGAAATCTGGCAGCAAACGGACGGGCACGTTGACGGATTCACCTGCGCGATTGGCTCCGGTGGCACGCTGGCGGGTGTCGGCGAAGGCCTCAAGGCTCGAAACAAGGATGTCAGGATCGCGTTGGCCGATCCGATGGGGTCTGCCCTGTACAACCATTATGCGCATGGCGAAATGAAGGCCGAAGGATCCTCGATCACCGAGGGAATCGGGCAAGGCCGGGTCACTGCCAACCTTGTTGACGCCCAGATCGACACAGCTTTTCAGATCCCTGACGCGGAGGCGGTATCTATTGCCTTCGACCTTCTCGAACACGAGGGCATGTGTCTGGGCGGTTCAAGTGGGATAAATGTCGCCGGCGCCATCCGCCTGGCCCGCGAAATGGGGCCGGGCCATACCATCGTGACAGTGCTTTGCGACTACGGTACGCGTTACCAAAGCCGGTTGTTCAACCCCGAGTTCCTGAAGGAAAAAGGCCTGCCGGTGCCCGCGTGGCTGAACAGATAGAAAGACCAACGGTTCATGACAGATCTTCTTTTTCGCGATGACACTTACCTGAAGGAATGCGAGGCCCGCGTGCTGGGCGTCAACGACCGGGGTGGCATTGTTCTCGATCGGACCATATTTTACGCCACAGGCGGCGGACAGCCCGGCGATGGCGGCTCAATGGAAATCGAGGGATTGGGCAGCGTCGAGATTGCAACCACGGTTTACGGCGACGACAAGACGCAAATTATCCATGTGCCGGCCGAACCGGTGAATGTCCGCGAAGGTGCGAACGTCCTTTGCAGACTGGACTGGCAAAAGCGGTTTGCCCACATGCAGGTGCATACAGGGCTTCATCTATTGTCGGCGGTTCTGGAATATCCCGTAACCGGCGGCCAGATCGGTGCCGGTCAGGGCCGGTTGGACTTCGACATACCCGACGCCGGCCTCGACAAGGAAGAGATTGCTGACGAGGTGAACCGGCTGATCGGCCAGGATCACGCCATCAGTGAGCAGTGGATCACCGACGACGAACTGACTGCGCAGCCCGAACTGGTGAAAACAATGTCTGTGAAACCTCCGATGGGAAGCGGCCGTGTCAGACTGATCAGGATCGGTGATGTCGACCTGCAGCCCTGCGGCGGCACGCATGTGGCGTCCACAGCAGAAATCGGTACAATTGCGATTCCCAAGATCGAAAAAAAGGGGAGCCGTAACCGGCGCGTGCGTCTGGCTCTTGTTTCGTGACCGGTTGCAGGAAACTTCCAAGGAGGCCCGACAATCAATGACTGCCTGGCTGGTCGAAACCGAATGGTTGCAAGAACATCTGAGCGCACCGGACATCGTTGTTCTGGATGCGTCCTGGCATTTGCCAACGGAGAACCGCAATCCGAAGGCCGAGTTTCTGGAAGCCCATATACCCGGGGCAATGTTCTTCGACATCGACGAGATTTCGGACACCGACAGCGACCTGCCCCACATGTTGCCCAGTCCGGAGAAATTTGCATCGCGTATGCGGCGGATGGGTGTGGGCGACGGCTCGCGCGTTGTCGTTTACGACACCAGAGGCCTTATGAGCGCCGCTCGCGTCTGGTGGATGTTCAGGGTAATGGGTCACGAAGACGTGGCAGTCCTCAATGGCGGCCTTCCGAAATGGACTGCCGAGAACCGTCCGACAGAAGATGGCGGCGCGCGCCCGCGCCAGGAAAAACACTTCACTGCCCGGTTACAGACCATGATGGTGCGGGACAAACATGACGTGTCGAAGGCCAGCGAAAACGGAAACGCGCTGATCGTCGATGCAAGGTCTGCCGGACGGTTTCAGGGCACATCGCCGGAGCCGCGAGAGGGATTGCGGTCAGGCCACATTCCCAACAGCATCAATTTGCCTTTTGACCGGCTTCTGGCCGACGACAAGACGCTAAAGACATCCGAAGAACTCAGCGCGGTCTTCGAAAGCGCGGGCATCACGCCTGGAAAACCGGTGATAACGACATGCGGTTCCGGTGTTACTGCTGCCATTCTTTCTCTGGGACTTGCCATTGCGGGAAACGCAAAGACCGGACTCTATGACGGGTCGTGGACCGAATGGGGCGGCGACCATTCCCTGCCGGTTGGCCAGGCTGATTGACAGATCTCGATGGCGAAGACCCACGACGTAACGGTTACCTATCTTGAAATGACGCAGGATCCGCATCTCCATGCGGCCGTTCCTGTCGGTCAACTGGCGCTCATGCGATGCCATAACCCACCGGTCCATTTCTACAGGTATCTCTATGAAACCGTCGGCCGGGATTACGTCTGGGTTGACCGTAGAAGGCTCGACGACGAGGCTTTGGCAAAGATCGTTCATAGCGACGAGACGGAAATATATGTGCTTTACAGCAAAGGCGCACCGGCCGGCTTCGGAGAACTCAATTTTCGCGAGTTCCCACAGGTCGAACTGGCCTTCATGGGCCTGATGCCGGACGCTATCGGTCGAGGACTTGGCCGCTACCTGCTGTCACAACTGATCACGACCGCCTGGTCCCGCACCCCCAACCGCCTCATTGTCGAGACTTGCACGCTTGACCACCCCGGTGCGTTGCCACTTTATCAGCGATGCGGCTTTGTCCCCTATGCCCAGCGCCAATCGACCGTGACAGACTTCAACAGAACCACCTGAGCCACCACGGATCCCTGGTTGCCTTCTATCTCAACACCAGCACCGGACAGCGTGCATGACGCACAACGCGGCTTGCCACCGAGCCAAGCAGGTAGTCGGACAGGCCGGGTTGATGGGATGCGATAATGATCAGGTCGGATTCAAGGTTGCCGGCCGTGCTGACGATCACATTGGCGGGATGTCCGTCCGTGACACTGATTTGTGTAGATGCCGGCAGATCGTGCTCCTTGACGAGGCGTTCCAATTGCGCCTGGCAATCCGCCATGACATTTTTATGCACGCCGGACGGAATCTGGGCAGCAACGTAGCCCGGAATGTCAGGCACCACGTTTAACAATGTCAAAGCACCGCCTTCCTGACCGGCAATTCTCTTCGCCTCGTCAATCAACGCCCCGCTTTTTTCAATATGTGAGAGATCTACGGGAACCAGAATATTCTTGAACATTGCATCCTCCTGCATTTGCAGGAAGACGCTACCTGTCGGCAACCGAAACCGCATTGACATGTGTCAATGGCCACATCCATCATGCGGCCTTAATGAGTGCCGGAAAATCGTCGGGCGTGCTGGTCTCACGTTCAAGCAGCAAGACGGCACCACTCACCAGTTCCGTAGCGTGAACATTCAACAACTGTTTTGCGCGTTCATACGACTCGCCAATCAAGACCCTAACCGCCAAATCGACTTCACGCGCGGTTGTTTCGGAATAATCCCTTTCCGTTGGCATCATGACTTCCTCGCCGAGATAACGGTTTCGTCTGGGCTCCAGAATCGCCTGGCCAACGTCTTCGCACATTCCGAATCTGGTGACGATCTGCTTCGCTATATCGGTGACCTTGGCAAGGTCGTCTTCGGCACCCGTGGAGACTTCACCGAATGTCAGTTCCTCCGCGGCCCGCCCGGTCCGGTATCCAGTTTCGGTGCGGCAGTGCCGTGAGCCTAATGCAGGATCTGGCTCAGGAAAAGCTTTGTGCGATCGCTCTGCGGATTTGTGAAGAACTCTTCCGGTTCGTTCTGTTCCACAATCTGGCCGGCATCCATGAAGATCACCCGGTTGGCAACCAGCCGTGCAAATCCCATTTCGTGGGTTACACAGATCATCGTCATGCCCTCTTCCGCCAGGGTAATCATCACATCGAGCACTTCCTTGATCATTTCAGGGTCGAGCGCCGATGTCGGCTCGTCGAACAGCATGATGTCGGGTTCCATGCACAACGAACGGGCGATTGCCACACGTTGCTGCTGCCCGCCGGACAACTGGCCCGGATACTTCAGCGCCTGTTCTGGGATCTTGACCCGCTCGAGATACTTCATGGCAATTTCCTCGGCTTCCGCCTTGGGTTTGCCACGCACGTGAATCGGCCCCAAGGTGCAGTTTTCAAGGATCGTCAAATGCGGGAACAGGTTGAAATGCTGAAAGACCATCCCGACTTCGCGGCGAATTTCATCGATCTTTTTCAGATCGTCGGTCAACTCGATTCCATCGATGATGATCTGCCCCCTCTGGTGTTCCTCAAGCCGGTTGAAGCAGCGGATAAGTGTTGATTTGCCGGAACCGGACGGACCGCACACGACGATACGCTCTCCCTTGTAGACAGTCAGGTCTATGTCCTGCAGCACGTGAAAGTCGCCATACCACTTGTTCATGGACGACACCTGAATCGCGACTTCGTCCGAAACCTTCATTTTCGATCGATCGACCGTACGGTCGTCGCCCATCGCCATGCCAGCGGTATCGCCCGCCGTCGGTGCCTGAATCTCTGTCATCCCCATTCTCCCTCTTGTGTCCAGTCGTTACGTAGCGTCGACCTCAAGCGGCCGGCATCCTGTGTCGCCACAGGGTGCAATTCAATGTACCGGCGGGGCATACATCAGACCCCCCTTTGTCCATAAAGCGTTGATGCCGCGCGGAATCCCCAACGCTGTATCCGGCCCCACGTTTCTGTCGAAACTCTCACCGTAATTCCCGACCATCGTGATGATGTTATAGGCCCAGTCATTTCCCACACCCATCCCCTCACCAATAGCGCCATCTACACCCAGAAGCCGTCTTACCGATGGGTTATCGGATTCCTTCATCTCGTCGGCTGTCTTTGACGTGATGCCATATTCCTCGGCATTGATCATAGCAAACAGCGTCCATCTCACAAGATCAAACCATTTGGGATCGTCATCGCGCACGACCGGCCCCAGCGGTTCCTTCGAGGCAACCTCGGGCAGGATGATGTGTTCGCCCGGGTTGGTAAGGTTCAATCGCTGCGCATAAAGCGCGGATTGATCGGCGGGATAGACGTCGCACTCACCCCTGTCATAGGCCTGCACAACCTGTTCGGCATTCTCCAGCACCGCTTCCTGGTACGTCATCTCGTTTACCCGAAAGTAATCCGCAACATTCATCCTTGTCGTTGTGTCTGACGCGACGCAAATGGTCGAACCGTTGAGTTGCAACGCGCTCAACACCCCAAGCAGTTTGCGCACCATGAAACTCTGGCCATCGAAATAGTTGATTCCGACGAACGACAGTCCTTGATCAGTGTCGCGCGTTGCCGTCCACGTTGTGTTTCGCGCAAGAATATCGACCTCGCCTTGCCGTAGGGCATCGAACCGATGCGTGGCCGTCAGCGGCCTGAATTCAACCTTGGTCGCATCCCCGAATATTGCAGCCGCAATCGCTCTGCAGAAGTCGACATCAAGGCCGCGCCACTCCCCGTCTCCCTGGATGGAAAACCCAGACAAGCCTTCGTTAACGCCACAGGCAAGCATTCCACGACTTTTGACGTCGTCAAGCGTGCCGGCGAACCCGGTCGTGACGGCCAGCAGCGAGACAACGACGGTCGCAATGTGGGTGCCCCATCGAACGATCGGTACGCGACATACCGGACGCCGATCATGACCTGCACAACCCTCACGACGAAAATTCCGCCAACTGGTCAAGAAAAACACTCTTTACGCCTCACTAATTCCACTTTTCGGGCTCTCCCTTGTCCGGCCTCGGGATCGTCCTTGACGACCAAGCGTCATCGCTTGCTCAGTTTTGTTCCCGATCCTTTTCCGGGCGCCTGGGCCACGGCCACGGATATCTCTCGTAACAGCTTGTTACGCGTGCCTTCGATAATGTCGTTGTACGAAGCAACGGTCAGAACAAACGCCCCCGGTCCGCCAATGACCGCCTCGTCAAAGTATTTGAACAGAAATGGATTGTCGCTCAAAATGGCAAGTCCATTAATGGTTATTCCCTCAGCAACCACCTTTTTCCGCACCAACTCAGGCTGGACCCCGGAATTGTTGACCCCGTCAGCCGAGACGTCAATCGACTTCCTGCGCCCGTCAAACCCGTTTCGCCGGATCAGGCGTTCTCCGTACTCTATCACGCCGCCAATTCCCGTGCTGTCGGCATAATCCCGCTTGGGGTGATCGGAAATCGCCGCTGCAAAAGAATAAGCGGACCCTTCGTCAAACACCTTGGTCCACGGCACGACCTGTTTCTGCTGATGTGCGGAACTCCAATGCACGACCGTAACGGCTATCCCCCGAGAACCTGTTGTCCGGATTGCTGCGATTACTTCGGGATCACGAAATGCATGCACCAGTCCTTCCATTTGGAGCCGGTACTCCCTGGCATCGACGCTTGCCGACGTGTCGACCGCCAGCACAAGCTCAAGGTCAACCGGTTTCGATTGGGCAACCGACGTCGCGAGCACCGATTTGTCGCTGGCGATCGTCACATGCGCTCCGGCAACCAACGTCGCCACCGCAGTGAAAAGCAGCGCTGCCCGTCCGCGTTTTCCCAACCGACCGGAATCTTTGGGTGCCTTCATCCCTACAGGATCTGGCTCAGGAACAACTGTGACCGTTCGTGCTGCGGATTGTCGAAGAACGCATCTGGCTTGTTCTCTTCGATGATTTCCCCGTAATCCATGAAGATCACCCTGTCGGCAACCGTACGCGCAAACCCCATTTCGTGGGTCACGCACAACATGGTCATACCGCTTTCGGCAAGTTCCACCATCACTTCGAGCACTTCCTTGATCATTTCAGGGTCAAGCGCCGAAGTCGGTTCATCGAAGAGCATGATCTTGGGGTCCATGCACAACGAGCGTGCAATCGCCACACGTTGTTGCTGACCACCTGACAACTGGCCCGGGAACTTCAGCGCCTGATCGGGAATGCGGACCCTTTCGAGGAAATGCATGGCCAGTTCTTCTGCTTCCCGTTTGGGCATCTGGCGAACCCAGATTGGTCCATAGGTGCAGTTATCGAGAATCGACATATGCGGAAACAGGTTGAAGTGCTGGAACACCATCCCAACCTCGCGGCGCACCGCCTCGACATTTTTCGAACTGCCCGTCAATGTAATACCGTCAACAATTACATCGCCTTGCTGATGCTCTTCCAACCGGTTGATACATCTGATCATCGTCGACTTGCCGGAACCCGACGGGCCGCAGATAACGATCCGTTCCTTGGGTTTGACATTCAGGTTGACGTTCTTCAGGACGTGAAACTGTCCATACCACTTGTGCATGCCGACAATCTTGATGATCGGCTCGCCAGCCTCCACAGCGCTGGCTTTTACGTCGCTATCTGTTGCTTCAGCCAAAGTCATCTTTCACCACCTAACATAACTTTTGAGGTTACGACTTGTGTCCGGTTTCAAGCTTCCGCTCCAAATAGAGCGAATACCGAGACATGCCAAAACAGAAGACGAAGAAGAACATCGCCACGAAGATATAGACCTCATTTGACAGAGCACTCCACGCGGAATCAGCGAGTGCCGATTTGGCTATCCCCAAGAGATCCAGGAGGCCGATGATCAGCACCAGTGTGGAGTCCTTGAACAGTCCGATGAAAGTGTTGACGATACCGGGAATGGAAATCTTCAGTGCCTGAGGCAACACGATGAATCGCATCGACTGCCAGTATTTCAAGCCCATGGAATTCGCCGCTTCGTACTGCCCACTGGGAATAGCCTGCAACCCTCCCCTTACCACTTCCGCGATATAGGCAGCCGAGAACAGGACCACCATGATCAACACACGCAGCAGAAGATCGAACTGTGTCCCTGGCGGCAGGAAGTAGCTCAGCATTGTCGAGGCCACGAACAGGATTGTAATCAAGGGCACGCCTCGAATGAACTCGATAAACGCAACACACAACATGCGGACCACGGGCATGTCGGACTGACGGCCGAGCGCCAGCAGGATGCCGATCGGCAATGACAGCACAATGCCGGTCACGCCGATAACGACGTTGAGCAGCATGCCGCCAAATTTATCGGTCCCAACCGGTGTCAGACCAAGACCGCCAAGCAGCAGCCAGTAGGCGATCACCGGATAAAGCAGGGAGAACTTCAGTGCGTGCTTGCGATGCGGTACCTTGTCGAACAGGATCGGGATCAGAGCCACGCCGAGCAGCAAGAACGCAAGTATTGGACGCCAGCGTTCCGGTTCGGGATAGAAGCCGAATACAAAGATTTTGAACCGGTCGTTGATGAACGCCCAACAGGCCCCGTCGCCAAGGGCCCGACACTCGTTGCGGTCGGCGGCGACAAACACCGCATCAAGAAACATCCAGTTGACCAGGGGCGGCACGATTTGCCAGAGCAGAAGTAGTCCTGCAATCGTAAGCAATGTGTTGAACCAGCCGGAAAAAAGGTTCTTCTTCATCCAGTAGAGAGGACCGGACGTCAACATTGGTGCCGGCAGGTCCGGATGAGTGCCCGGTTCGTAGGTTTGTGTCGTGTCAGTCATGTCAGCCCCCTATCGCTCAACCAGCGCTATGCGCCGATTGAAGTAGTTCATGACCGCCGAGATGATCAGCGAGAAGCACAGATAGAGCAGGAGCACGATGATCATCGTTTCCATTTCCTTGCCCGTCTGCATGAGCGAAATACCGCCGATCGTTGCAACGATATCCATGTAACCAATAGCAATCGCCAACGACGAGTTCTTGGTCAGATTCAGGTACTGGCTTGTCAGAGGCGGAACGATCACGCGCAGAGCCTGCGGGATGATGATGGTCTTCAGCGTAAGTCCCCGTGAGGCGCCCAGTGCATACGATGCTTCCCATTGACCGTGCTTCACTGCCAGAATCCCGGCACGTACGATCTCTGCAATGAAGCAGGATGTGTAAATGGTAAGCGCAAGCCAAAGGGCCAGGAACTCAGGTCTGATGGTCAATCCGCCCTCAATCCTGAATTTGCCGGCCGCTGGTATTTCCCAGTCAAGGGGAAATCCGGTGACGACGTAGGCGATGATCGGCAGACCAAGGATCAATCCCAAAGCAACCAAGAATACCGGTGATGATTTTCCAGTATCATCTTGCTTCTTCTTGGCGGCTCGTTTGTAGAAAATGGCGCCGACGATGCCAACGATAAATGAAACAATGACGACCGGAAAGGCACCCTCCGGAATTGGCATTGGCATCGTGAAACCACGGTTGGTCAGAAATGCCACGTCGTTCAAATTGGCCCAGTCGGGAATGTTCTTCGGGTGCGGCAATGAATGTACGACAATGCCGTGTATCAACAGAATGTGCAGCAGAACCGGCACGTTGCGGATGAATTCAACAATGCAATAGACCGTCCGGTTTATCAGCCAGTTCGGGGAAAGCCGCAGGACACCCATGATAAAGCCGATGATCGTCGCCGCGAATATGCCACATACGGCAATCAGCAGAGTGTTCAAGACGCCGACCAGGCCTGCAATCAGATGAGTGCTCTGTGAGTTATACGGGATGAGCGTCTGATTGATGTCGTAGCCGGCCGGTTCGTTCAGGAACGAAAAGCTGAATGTCTTGCCGAGTAACTTCAGATTATCAACCGCATTACTTCCAACATACCAGAAAAACCCGACCAGCAACGCGAGTGTTATGCCCTGCATTATTATTGATCGGGTCTTTTTGTCATACCACAGACCAACTATCCCGCTTCGTTCGGGCGAGCCGTCTCCGGGTCCCCCGGGCTGCAATTCGGTGGTGGTCACTGTTTCCCTCTTCCCCTCATCGTTTGCCGGGTTCTTTGCCCCTGCACAAACCTGGTTGCACCGCCGCCTGCAAGTTTCTTTTTACTGATTTTTTCGAGGCGTTCTGGAACAGATAAGCAAAAGGCCGTGCCGGTAGTTGTTACCGGCACGGCCCAGATTTTAGTTTTGGAACATCGTATGTCCGTTATCAATGATACGGAGGTGCGTAGATCAAGCCACCCTTGTTCCAAAGTGCGTTCAAACCACGCTCGAGAGCGATTGGGGTACTCGGACCGATGTTGCGGTCAAAGACTTCGCCGTAGTTGCCAATACCAGCAATGATTTTTGCTGCATAGTCCTTGTCCAGACCAAGCATGGCACCCATGTCGCCTTCGGAGCCCAGAAGCCGGTTGATTTCCGGATTGTTTGTTCCCTTGGACATTTCGGCAACATTAGCCTGAGTAACACCCAGTTCTTCGGCAATGATCGTGACGTTCAGAACCCAACGGATAATATCCGCCCACTGGTCGTCGCCATGACGCGTTGCTGGGCCAAGCGGCTCCTTGGAAATGATTTCCGGGAGAACCACGTGATCGCCTGGTTTCTCGAAGGTCGCACGGGTTGCCGCAAGACCAGATGCATCAGTCGTGTAGACATCGCAACGGCCGGCAAGATAGTTCGTGCGGGCTTCGTCGTTGGTTTCGATCGGAACCGCTTCGTACTTGATGTTGTTGGAGCGGAAGTAGTCGGCAAGGTTCAGCTCGGTTGTCGTACCGGTCTGAATGCAGACTGACGCCCCATCAAGTTCCTTAGCGCTTTTCACGCCAAGTGAGCTCGGAACCATGAAGCCCTGACCATCGTAGTAGTTCACACCGACAAACGACAGTTTCACGTCAACGTCACGAACAAATGTCCATGTCGAGTTACGCCAAAGAACGTCACCTTCCTTGGAATTAAGAATCGTGAAACGCGTCTTGCCTGTGGAAGGTACGAACTTCACTTTACTGGCGTCGCCAAGAACCGCAATCGCAGTAGCGCGGCAGAAATCGGCATCAAAGCCCTTCCACTCGCCACTGGCATCGGTATAGGCAAACCCGGTCAAACCCGTCGATACGACGCATTTCAACTCACCGGCCTTACGGACGTCTTCAAGTGTTCCCGCACTGGCAGAAACGGCTGCAAGCATGCCGACGGCGGCAGTTGCACCTAACAAAAGATGTTTCATATACAAATCTCCCTCACAACTTATGTTGATCAGTCTGGAACGCCCAAACCAATCGTGAATCCGGTCCATAGCTTTTGTCAACCGAACCCGATTGAGTGCTATGGTGCCGGAAGGCGGGCGAATGTCAACCCTCCTGACGCGCCAATGTCAACGCCAAATTTGCATTCACGAAACATCGGTTGCGGCAAATTGGGCCAACTTAACGACACTTTCACCACCAAATTCGACAGGTTTTTCCCGATTGCCGGACAAAAACTCATTCGCATAGAAACAGCTGTAGCCGGTTTCAAGAAAACTGAATTCCTCGTTAATATGCACAGGATTCGGAGCGCCTCGGACTGGCATGCCAAAGATCAATTACACACATTGCGAATTCCGGCAGCTTCCGATAGATCTTTCCAACCCATATTAACGTTCCGAACTGGCGTATAATCCAGATGACAAAGAAGACCACAAGGCAGGCCACCCGGCTTGTCACTAAAGGCCGCGACCCGGAAGCCAATCATGGTTTCGTCAATCCCCCGGTTTTTCATGCGTCGACCGTCCTTTACCCCTCTGTAGAGGCCGTCAAGGCACGCACTCAGAAATACGTTTACGGGCGCCGTACGACACCGACCACGGAGTCCCTCGAACTGGCAGTGGCGGACATCGAAGGCGGATACGCCACTCGTTTGACACCATCAGGCCTTGCGGCCATTACGACCTCTCTGCTGTCGGTCTTGAATGCCGGAGATCATATTCTCGTTGCCGATACGGTTTATCGGCCGTGCCGGAACTTCTGTGATGCCGTCCTTTCAAGACTTGGCATTGAAGTCGCGTATTACGACCCTCTGATCGGCGCGGATGTGGCTGCCCTGATGAAACCCAATACCCGTGTCGTCTACACCGAAGCACCGGGATCCCAGACGTTCGAAATGCAGGACATCCCGGCAACCGCCGCCGCCGCCCACGCCGGCGGCGCCATGGTCGTGATGGACAACACCTGGGCATCGCCGCTCTTCTGCGATCCGTTCTCCCTCGGCGTCGACGTATCGATTCAGGCTGCGACGAAGTACATCGTCGGCCATTCCGACGCCATGCTCGGTTGCATCACTGCCAATGAGGAGTATTGGCCTGTGATCAAGAAAGGTCATGAAGATCTCGGTCAGTGCGCCGGCCCCGACGATATTTATCTTGCCCAACGCGGCATTCGGACACTTGCTGTTCGCCTCAATCAGCACATGGCAAATGGCATTGCTCTGGCTCAATGGCTTGAAGCGCGCCCGGAAGTGGAACGGGTGTTGCACCCCGCACTTCCGTCCCATCCCGGCCACGATATATGGAAACGCGATTTCAAGGGCGCGTCAGGACTGTTCAGTTGCATTCTCAAGCCCGTTGCCGAGCCTCGTATCCACGCCATGCTTGATGGCTTCACACTATTCGGGATGGGGTTTTCGTGGGGTGGCTACGAAAGTCTGGTGGTTCCCTTCGATCCCCGCCCCTATCGCACCGCTACCCAATGGTCCCACGAAGGCCAGGGTTTGCGGTTCCATGCGGGCCTTGAAGACATCGAAGACCTCAAGGATGAACTGGCCGAAGGGTTTGAACGGCTGAATGCAACAGCGTAAGATTTCAATTACTTCTACCGCTGGCATCGTCGAACCTGAGCTTGCCGACCCGCCCGGGCGTCCAGCCATCAGGGATTGACCGGTAATAGGCACCGAGCCGCGCCAACAACTCCTGTTCTCCAAATTGAGGCAAGCCGAAATCGGCACCAAACAGATCATAGAACATCAATGATGCGACAAGGTTGCCGGTCTCGTTCCAGTGACCGTCATTCTTGAATTGTATCATGGCGTGCCGGTAGTCCGGCAGGACGTCTGAGAAAAACGCATGCATGTCGACGGCCGTCAGACGGCTGTCGAGCCCCTCGCGGAGGGAATTGAGGCTGCGCTTCGGGTATACCGCCACATAGAACTTGCCGCCGGCGGCCTCAACATCCCCCTGCCATTGAATCAAGACCGCATTTAGGAGGGCAAGGCTCGACTTGTAATATTGGTTCGACTGTTGCCTCGCCTCTGGCGTTTCGCCTTCGCTGTTCTCGAATGCTGCCCGGATGCCTGCAATCCGATTGGCGGCGTCGACAATCAGATAGGTCATGTGCAACCGTGTTACGCCGCGAAGAAATTCAGGAATGTGAGGGAATTTCGGAACGATGACGATCCTGCCGGTCTCGTCCAGCGAGGCCAGTTTGTGTTCCAGAAGGTCTTGCAGATCGTTTTCGTACAACAGGTAGACGACGCGTTTCAGTTGCTTGCGGATATCGCCGTCAAGCTCACGATACCGCACATAGGACTGTGCCGGACCATAGCCGTCCACACCGAAATTCAGCACTTCGAACTTTTCTGAACTCCCGTTCAAGAGATGGTTCAGCACCTCCGAGAAAGTATGTGGTGCTATGAGTCGAATGTTTGCTGTCGCCGAATCTCCGAAAAATGCCAGATTGACGGACCGCTCCAGATCATTCGCCAGAATATCCCGTTTCGCTCGTATACCGAGATTGTTGCGCACCAGGGGTATCGGTTTACCGGTATCGGGGTGTCTGAACATGTTCGTCGTGTTTGCCGGCGGTGCCCAGATCTTTGTCGAATCGACGACATTTGTGGCGGTGAATGCATCAAAATACTTTGTTGGGAAAAACGTCCGAAGAACAATCTCGCCGATCACGAATGACACACCAATCGATATCGTGATGAGCAGCACGCCGGCGGCCAGGTTTCTCCACGATTTGCTTTGATGAGCCATTTTCCGAATGCGTCCTTCGCGGGTTACGGCTAGGAGATTCGGTCAACGAATCTCACGCCCTGCCGGTTCGCCGATCAGATACCAAATACCTTCAGAATTGCAATCGACGCAATAGAGGATAGTCGTTCAAATTGCGCCAGCATATGCTAGGGTTCTTCGCGTGCCGGAGTAATGGTGGCATGCCTTGGGGCAATAGGAAAATATTGAGGTTCGCTGGACGATGCTTTTCGATAATCGGGCGAACACGAGCGACAAGTTCTCTACCGCCCCGGCCTCCCACCACGTCGTTGAAATGGGTTCGGAATACAGCTTCGGTGTTGTGTTTGCCGTGGTGTTTGCGATCATCGGACTGTGGCCGGTCGTGTTGGGTGACGGCATTGTCCGCTGGTGGGCCATCGCAATTGCATTCTTGCTTTCCGTTGTTGCAATCCTGCTTCCTCGCCTGCTGAGACCCTTCAATCGTGTGTGGTTCAGGATCGGAATGCTGCTGGGACGTGTAGTATCGCCAATCGTGATGTTGATGGTATTTTTTGCGGCGGTAACACCAACAGCCCTGATCATGCGCATGCTCGGCAAAGACCTCCTGAGGACAAAAAAGCCAGCCGACAAAAACGACAGCCTGTGGATTGACCGCACCAAAGACGGCAACAGGATGGGCAGTATGAGAAATCAGTTTTAGGGGCTCATGAATGTCCACGCTCGTCGAGTTCTGGGATTACCTCAGAATGAGAAAAAAATTCTGGCTACTGCCGATCCTGCTGATGCTGGTTTTGTTTGGCGGTCTGCTCGTCCTGACCCAGGGCTCAGCGGTCGCGCCGTTCATCTATACGCTGTTCTAGGCGGCGGTCGATGACCGCGATACTGGGAATTTCAGCCTATTACCACGACAGCAGTGCGGCACTCTTGCGGGATGGCGAAATCGTGGCTGCCGCACAGGAAGAACGTTTCACCAGAAAAAAGCACGATGCGGGCTATCCGCGTAACGCGATCGACTACTGTCTTGAAGAGGCCGGCCTCAGGCTCAGTGAGGTCGAGCACATCGTATTTTACGAAAAGCCGTTCGTGAAATTCGAACGCTTGCTGGAGACCTATGTGGCCTTCGCGCCCCGCGGCATGCAGTCGTTCAAACAAGCCATCCCGATCTGGATTCGCGAAAAGATCTTCCAGAAGGACATGATGTTCGGCGAATTCAAAAAACACGATCCGGAATTCGACGACGACGGTCGGCTCAAATTTTCAGAGCATCATTTCAGCCATGCCGCCAGTGCCTTTTATCCATCACCGTTTGAAGAAGCGGTCGTTTTAACGATCGATGGGGTCGGCGAATGGGCGACAACGACAGCAGCTGTGGGCCAGGGCCGTGAGCTTGAAATCAGGAAAGAACTGCAGTTCCCGCATTCTCTGGGTCTGCTCTATTCGGCCTTCACTTACTACACCGGATTTCGCGTCAACTCCGGCGAGTACAAAGTCATGGGGCTGGCCCCTTACGGCACGCCAAAATACAAGGACAGGATTCTCTCTCATCTTGTTGAACTCAGGGAAGACGGCAGCTTCTGGCTCGATCAATCCTACTTCGACTACTGCACCGGCCTGACCATGACCAACGACAGATTTGCGGAGCTGTTCGGCCAACCGGTCCGTCGTCCGGACCGGGACCCGCTGACCCAGTTTCATATGGACATGGCAAATTCCATACAGGCGGTCACGGAAGAAATCGTCCTGAAACTGGCACGCGGCCTTCGCCAGGAATACGATATCGACAATCTTTGCCTGGCCGGCGGCGTCGCCCTCAACTGCGTTGCAAACGGCAAGATCCTGAAGAACGATATATTCAAGAACATCTGGATACAGCCGGCGGCCGGCGATGCCGGTGGCTCTTTGGGTGCCGCTTTGGGGCTATGGCATCGTGAACTGGAGCAACCCCGTTCGATTACGCCGGGCAAGGACTCCATGCGCGGATCCTACCTTGGCCCTGCTTTCGCACAAATTGAGATCGAAAGGCAGTTGAACCAAGCCGGAGCCAAATTCGAAACCCTGGCCGATCGTGAGGTGTCAGACTTCACAGCCCAGGCTCTGGCTGAGGGAAAAGCGGTCGGCTGGTTCAACGGCCGGATGGAATTCGGCCCCCGGGCCCTTGGCAACCGGTCGATCCTTGGCGATCCCAGGTCACCTGACATGCAGAAAATCCTGAACCTGAAAGTCAAGAACCGAGAATCCTTCCGTCCGTTCGCGCCAGCCGTGCTCGACAGTCACGCCTCGCAGTGGTTCGACCTGGAAATTGACAGCCCTTACATGCTGCTCGTCACCGATGTGGCGTCAGACAGGTGCCGCGAGTTGACGGAAGAAGAGCGCCAGTTGACTGGACTGGAGACGCTGGACGTGAACCGTTCGGAGATTCCTGCGGTTACCCATGTGGATTACTCCGCACGGGTTCAGACCGTGCACAACGACACCAATCGTGCCTTCCATGACCTGATAAGCCGTTTCCATGAACTGACCGGATGCCCGGTCGTCATCAACACCAGCTTCAATGTTCGCGGCGAACCGATCGTCTGCTCGCCGGAAGACGCCTTCAGGTGCTTCATGAGCACGAACATTGATGTGCTCGTCTGCGGCAACGCCGTGATGCAGAAAGACCAGCAGGACCAAACACTTTTAAGGCATCCAGTTGTCCAGTCGGACCGGTCAATGTTGGACTAACACCTAGACATCGAGCGCGTTGTTCCGCTCCCAGTCTGAGAAGTGGTGCATGAAACTGTCCCACTCCTGCATCTTGAGCTTGACATAGGCTGCATGGAACTCGGCCCCGAGTGCCTGTTTGGCAACGGCGTTCTTCTCAAACAACCGGATTGCGTCGAGCATGTTGAGAGGCAGCTTCGGGGCATTCTTGACCTTGTGACCTTCCGCATACATGTCGATATCGTAGCGTTTGCCGGGATCAACTTTGTTCTCCACACCCCAAAGTCCGGCCGCAATCATCGAGGCCTGCAACAGGTAAGGATTGACGGCGCCGTCAGCCAGCCGGATTTCAATCCGGTTGGTGTCGGGGATCCGGATCATGTGGGTACGGTTGTTGCCGCTGTAAGTCACGGTATTCGGCGACCACGTAGCGCCAGACGTCGTGCGCGGCGCATTGATTCTCTTGTAGCTGTTGACCACCGGGTTGGTGATCGCCGTCATGCCTTCGGCATTTTTCAGCAGTCCGCCAATGAAATTGTAGGCAAGCGGCGACAGACCCAACTCACCTTTCTTGTCTTCCATCAGGTTCTTCTTGCCGGTCTTGTCCCAAACGGACACGTGAACGTGGCAGCCATTGCCGGTCAGCGACTGCATCGGCTTGGGCATGAAGGTTGCGCGGAAACCGTAATTTTCAGCCACCGTCCGGACCATGTACTTGAAGAAGGTATGGCGATCAGCCGTTTCCAGGGCATCGGTGTAATCCCAGTTCATCTCGAACTGGCCGTTGGCGTCTTCGTGGTCGTTCTGATACGGGTTCCAGCCCAGCTGAAGCATGTAATCGCAGATTTCCGAAATCATGTCATACCGGCGCATCAGGGCCGACTGGTCGTAACACGGCTTGGCCTGGGTATCGGCGCCATCGGCCAGTTCTGTGCCTTGCGGGGTCAGAATGAAATACTCGCACTCAACCCCGGTCTTGACCGTGTAGCCCTGTTTTTTGGCCTGGCCGAGAACATTCTGCAGGACAACCCTGGGGGCATGTTCCACCGGCGCGCCATTGAGATAAATGTCCGCCGGCAACCAGCCCACTTCAGGTTTCCAGGGGAGTTGAATCAGGGCATCGGCGTCGGGGAGTGCGAACATGTCAGAGTCAGCCGGGGTGAGATCCAGGTGCGCGGCAAAACCGGCAAAACCGGCGCCGTCCTTCTGCATTTCCTTGATTGCTGCTGCCGGAACCAGTTTCGACCGGACCACCCCAAACAGATCCGTAAAACTGATCAGAAAATACCGAATACCTTTTTCCTTGGCGACCTTAGCCAGATCCACTGCCATGTTTTCCCTCCGCGATAATTTGATTGTGTTTGTGTTGTTGTTTCCGTTTGACGGTTAAGACGAATTGCCGGATTGGTCAACCGCCTCTGACTGTACTCTCTCGCAATGTTATTGGTTTTCTGCCCCCGGAACCCAGTTTGTTCCAGCAAGGGGAATTCCCGACATCGCGGCGGCTTCCACGGTAAGAGCCCTCAAATCTTCAGGCTCAAGATTGTGCACGTGGGACTTGCCATTGGCGCGCGCCAGCGTCTGGGCTTCAAGCGTCAGCACACTGAGATAGTTTGCCAGCCTCTGCCCGGCTTTTTCCGGGTCAAGCCGTGAGGCGAGACCGGGATCCTGCGTTGTGATGCCGGCCGGATCCGTACCGGCCTGGTAATCTTCCCAGTACCCGGCACCCGAACCCAGGGCGCGATACTCGTCGTCATATTCCGGGCTGTTGTCGCCCAGGGCAATGAGAGCTGCGGTCCCGATGGAAACGGCGTCCGCACCCATGGCGAGTGCCTTGGCCACGTCCGCACCCGACCGGATGCCGCCGCCGACGATCAATTGCACCTTGCGGTGCATATCGATTTCCTTCAACGCCGCAACCGCTTCCTTGACAGCCACAAGCGTCGGCATGCCCACATGTTCGATAAACACATCCTGGGTCGCCGCGGTACCACCTTGCATGCCGTCAATCACGACCACGTCGGCGCCGGCCTTGACCGCAAGCATGGTGTCGTAGAACGGCCGCGCGGCACCGCATTTCACGTAGATCGGTTTTTCCCAGTTGGTAATCTCCCGCAACTCGAGAATCTTGATTGCCAGATCGTCCGGGCCCGTCCAATCGGGATGACGACAGGCAGAACGCTGGTCGATGCCCTCCGGCAGCGTTCTCATCTGCGCCACGCGTTCGGTAATCTTCTGGCCTAGCAACATGCCGCCGCCGCCGGGTTTCGCGCCCTGACCGACCACCACTTCGATGGCATCCGCCTTGCGCAGATCGTCGGGGTTCATGCCATAACGTGACGGCAGATACTGATAGACCAGCTGGCTAGAATGACCGCGTTCTTCCTGGGTCATGCCGCCGTCGCCGGTGGTGGTCGTGGTGCCCATCGTGCTGGCGCCCCGCCCCAGCGCTTCCTTGGCGTTGGCGGAAAGCGAACCGAAACTCATGCCGGCGATTGTGACGGGGATCTTGATCTCGATCGGCTTCTTGGCGAAGCGCGAACCGAGCACAACATTGGTGTCGCATTTCTCGCGATACCCTTCCAACGGGTAACGCGAGATGCTGGCGCCCAGAAACACCAGATCGTCAAAGGTCGGCAAATGCCGTTTGGCGCCAAATCCCCTGATCCGGTACAGGCCTTCATTGGCCGCCCGGCGGATTTCATGGATGACGTTCTTGTCGAAGGCATGGGATTCGCGCAGTCCCCAGTTTTCGTAGCTCATGGCGCTGTTCCGTGTTCGGCCTAATAGGCGTTCAGATTGTCGATTTTGAAATTGTAGAGATTGCGCGCCGAACCGTAGCGGCGAAACTCATCGGTACCGACACCAGGACATCCGCTCCGGTCGAGCAGATTACGCAGTTCCGCATGATGTTCTTCACGCATCTCCTTTTCGATACAGTCGGCACCAAGACTTTTCACTGAACCGCGTACGTATATGTGCGTTTCGTAGAGCGAATCGCCGAGAGCGTCGCCCGCGTCGCCAAGTACGACCAACGTCCCTGCCTGACCCATGAAACAGCTCATGTGACCGACATTGCCTTTAACGACAATGTCGCCGCCTTTGAGGGAAATTCCGCATCGTGCCGACGCATTGCCTTCGATCACCAGAAGCCCCCCGATCTGGGTTGCGCCCGCCGACTGACTGGCGTCGCCTTTAACCCAGACTTCGCCCGACACCATGTTTTCCGCCACGCCCTGACCGACATTACCGTTGATGACGATACGGGCAGACTTGTTCATACCGGCGCAATAGTAACCGGTGTGGCCGTCGATCTCCACGTCGAGCGGCGCGTCGAGACCGCAAGCCAGCGCATGCACCCCTTTAGGGTTGGCAATCCTGAAATGTCCCGCACTGTCGGTACCGTTGAAAGCATGGAGTTCGGAATTGATGTGACGCAGTTCGTCATGAGCCAGATCAAAGCTGCGGATGTTCTGAATGTTCATCAGGCATGCCCTCCCCAGCTGTAGACAACGGCGGGCTCCGGTTCCCAGACCTTTGCCTTTTCAATATCGGGAAGGCCCACGAGCGCCCGGTACTCCGAAGCGAAGGCCACGTAGTCGTCGGTTTCGGCCAGAACCGCAGGTTTGCACGCAATCGGATCTCTCAGAACGGCAAAGCCTTCGCGCGTTCCGGCAACAAATGTGTAAAAACCGTCCAGATCATCCAGCGAGTCTTCCAGCGCCTGATGAAGCGACCGTCCGTCGGCAAGCCTGCTTGAGATGTAGGCTGCGGCCACTTCGGTGTCGTTCTCGGTACGGAATGTCATGCCCTTGTGGCGGCGCAGGCGCTCGCGCACCTGGTTGTGGTTCGACAGGGAACCGTTGTGCACCAGACAAAGGTCAAGCCCGGTCGAGAATGGATGCGATCCGGCGGTTGTCACGGCACTTTCCGTGGCCATTCTGGTGTGGCCAACCGCATGGGATCCGGTTTGCCCCTCCAAGTCGAAGCGGGCTGCGACCTCTTCCGGCAGACCGGTTTCCTTGAAAATCTCGACCGTCCGGCCGGCGCTCATGATTTGAAGCTCAGGGTCGAACGCAGCGATGATTTCTTCGACGCGTTTTACAGGGCCAGCCACTGTCAACGTCGAATGCGTGCTGCGGGTTGTCATAAACACGTCGTTGTCAGTTCCCTCCTGGATCGCACCACTGAGCGCCGTCCAGTCAAATGTTTCGTCGGGATGGTAAACAGTGAACTTGGTCACGCCGTCTTCGCCGTTATCCCGGTAAACGGCAATACCCGCGCTATCGGGGCCCCGATCGGTCATTTCCACCAGCATCGGCACAAAGAGCTCGCCCAACCTGGACCGCAGGCCGTCCTCTTTCAGATAAAGTCCGACAATTCCACACATGGTCAAAAATCCAAGAATTAGAGTGCAATTGAATGTTTAATGCCAGTAACACAATATTCCTGACATGAAAATAAAAATTTTCACCGGATTTTGAATTCAAGGCAACAGGAAACGCAACGGACGCGAGCATGCGTCACGGCAGTACAAATCCGATTTTGCTATGAGAGTCTCAGTTGGCGCTGGCGTAGCTGATGATCGACAGGAAGCGGATAGGCAGTTCTACAAGTTCTTCGGGGCCATGGGCCGAATTTGCTTCGAAAAACAGGCTGTCACCCGGTTCCAGCAAGTAGGTCTCGTGGGCATGGCGGTAAACCACCTTGCCTTCCAGCATGTAGATGAATTCCAAACCATCGTGCTGAAACAGCGGGAAAACATCCGATTGCTCGGAAAGCGTAATCAGATAAGGCTCCACGGTGAGCTCACCGCGCAGGCTGTGCCCCAGAAGCTGGTAGTGATGCCCCGCCCTGGTGCCGCGGCGTTGAATGTCGAGCCCCTGGCCTTCCTTGACGAACACGGCGTCGCTCGCCTCTTCATACTGGCGGAACAAGGCCGTAACCGGCACGTGCAGCGCCTTGGACAGCGCATTGAGAGTTGCAAGCGATGGCGAGGTCTGACCGTTTTCGATCTTCGACAACATGCCTGACGAAAGATCGGCCGCCCTGGCGAGTTCAGTTACCGTCAGTTTCAAGTCGGTGCGAAAGGAGCGGACCTGCCGGCCAATTGCCTTTTCCAGGACATTGTGCCCTTCCGACGTGCCGTGCGGGTTCTGTTTCAGGTTGGCCGGTTTGTTCATGCACTCGCCCCGCTTTGTGAATCATGGAAACCAAGCATACAGTAATTTAGGGGGTATGCATCCCAGCGGGTCAGGGACCGGTCCCGGCAGTCGACGTCAGTGTACTGGAGGAAAGTCTGTTGAAACCCAACCAAATCTGGGATCACCGGTTTCTGAGTGTTGCCGAACTGGTGGCAACCTGGAGCAAGGATCCATCGACCAAGGTAGGCGCCGTCATCGTCGAAGCCAAGCGGCGGATCGTTTCACAGGGCTACAATGGATTTCCGATCGGAACAGATGACGATCCGGAAATTTACAATGACCGTAACCGTAAGTACAAACGCGTCCTCCATGCCGAGAAGAACGCTTTGTTGTTTGCCCAGAGAGACCTGTCCGGCTGCACGCTTTACGTAACCCACCCAGCCTGCGGCCAGTGCACGGCGGCCGCCATCCAGATGGGCATTGCCCGCATCGTCACCCGCCCTCCCGCACCGGAGATGATCGAACGATGGGCTGCCGAATTTAAGGAAGCCAGATCCATGGCGCAAGACGCCGGCGTCATTGTGGAGACGATCGAAGACTGAACCCCATTGCCCCAAGATGTCTCTCAGGATGGTGCCGAGCGATACATCCTCTGGACGGCACCTGACATTGATAAACCCCAATGCGCTACCAATATTGGTTCGATCGCGCCGTTCTCTGCCGCCCGCACCGGAATGCTATGCTTACGCCTTCACTACAACTGTTGGACACCGCCACGTGCGGCACATTAAACACGGCGGCCGGCGTTGTGGACGACGGACGAACACCACGTGTGAAACCATGAAACATCGCCGGAGTCTTTTTCGCCAGTCTCCTGGCCGGCTGGGCGCACTGCCCGAGCTTGTACGCCGGGCCCTGCGGGCGGGAACATCGTCCTACCCGGCGGCCGAACGCGATGGCTTGGTCATCAACAACATCATTGGCTATCTCGCCAGTCTTTCCTCGTTGAGCTATGCAGTAAATTACGCACTGATGGACGCCGTCGCCCTGGCACCACTGGTCCTCGGGAACGTCCTTTCCGCCGGCCTCACTGCGACGGTCCCTTTGGTTCATCGTTACGGGCGTCTAGCAGGTGCCGTACTCCTGACGACGACGCTTTACACATCGATCTTCTATTTCACCTATCTGCTGGGCCGGGGGTCAGGTATCCAGCTCAACTACATTGGGGCCGCGGCCATTGGATTTCTGGTTCTGGGGCTTGCCCGCGTGCGGCTGGTGGTGCTGGTTGTGGTGGTCGCAGCCATCCTGCATGTTGCCGCCTGGTTCATGTTTCCCGAACCAGGACCGGGCATTCACGTGTCGTCGTCGTTTATCAACCAGACCTACGCCATGTCAGCCACGTCGATCATGGCCATCATCTTTGTCGCGGTCTACTACGCTTTTACCCTTGTGCGGGACGCCCAGGCACGCAGTGAAGCCCTGTTGCTGAACATTCTTCCGGAAGCCATTGCGGAACGCCTGAAGGCCTCGCCCGATCAGACGATTGCCGAGCGTCACGAAGACGCCACTGTTTTGTTCGCCGATCTGGTGGGCTTTACCGCCCTATCCACCCGGGTTGGCCCCGAACGCGTCGTAGAGCTGATGGATGACCTGTTCACAGCCTTCGACGCCATTGTTGCGCGTTTGGGCGTCGAGAAGATCAAGACCATCGGCGACGCTTACATGGTCGTGGCGGGCGCACCGCTCGCCCGTGCCGATCATGCAGAGGCGATTGCCGAGCTGGCGTTCGAAATGCAGACCGCAACAGCGGACGTCTGTGCCCGCCAGGGATTCGATCTGCAGATCAGGGTGGGCCTTGCAAGCGGACCGATCATGGCCGGCGTCATCGGGCGAACGAAGTTTGCCTATGACGTCTGGGGTGAAACCGTCAATCTGGCAGCGCGCCTGGAATCAAACGGTGCCCCCGGTGTCGTCCTCGCGTGTGGCCGGGCCAAGTCGACACTCGAAAAGAGATACCGTTTCTCCCACTACGGTGCCATCAATCTGAAAGGTATCGGGCAGACAGATGCATGGCAGCTGATCGCTGGAAATGACAAAGAGTGACAGGCAAGCGTTCATCAGGATGTAGGCATGGCACTCCATGACGAAGTTCGACTGGCACAGCGATCCCATCACCAGGCAGACACCGGTGACGAAAGACTACCGCAACACCCAGAACGTCCGCCGTTTCCTGCGATCCCAATGCGGAAACGACTTCAGGTTCAGCCGCCCGTTCATGGCCTGGATCAAGAACGAGACCGAAACGACCATAGGCGACGTCGTGGATGAGTGGAACAAAGGCAACAAGAAGCGTTAGAGAGCGATCTTCATCTGGACTTCCATGTCTGCCGCACTTTCGGCATCCGGCTTCCGACGATCTTCTTCGAAACCCAGCGAACGGTAGAGTGGCAACGCCTCATAGTGCCGGTTCAGCGCAGACAGGATCATCGTCCGGTATCCAAGGCCACGGGCAAGGTCTATCAGGTGAACGCACATGGCGCGGGCCACGCCCTGCCCGCGGGCAAACTCGCGCACATACATCCGGTTCATCTCACAGGTTTCCGAGTCCTTTGGTTTAAGCATCAGGATTCCGGCTGCGCGGCCGTCGACTTCAGCCAGAAGACATTCCCCGGACGGCGGATTGAAATGAACCAGCAGTTCTTCCAGTTGCTTCTCGAAATTCTGATTGGTGAGGTATTCGTCAATGGAGTTCGAAAGGTCGGGGTAGCGCACGTGCAACCAGCCTATGAACTCCCAAGCCAGGGCGCGCACGTGGGATGCCTGCGCTTCGCTCCTGACCATAGATATGGTTACGCCCGTCACGCCCCACCCCACACATTCCACAGCAATGTTGAGCCATATTATCGGAAGATTGGGGCGCAGAACAATCGGCAACATGCCAAACTCGAAAAAACACACCTGGGCGATGAGCCATTTTGGCTCACACAACCCAGGTGTTCAGTGGTTCAGAGTCTAAAGCGCAGCGATCCTGCGGTCAGACGTCAGCCTTTGAGTTTGGCGAACTCTTCGGCATTGAGAGTACCGTCACCATCGGAATCGGCAGCTTTGAAAGCATCGGCGCTGAGGTCGGGCATCATCGCCTTGGCTTCTTCCATGGTAATCATACCGTTGGAGTCAGCATCGACGTCACCCCATTCGGCAGCCTGAACGGCCGTAATGGCGAATGCGGATACGGCAAGAGCGGCAAGCAACTTTTTCATTTTTTCATACTCCAAAACTAGAAAAGCCGTCAGTCACATGGACAAACCCATGACCGATGAGGCTGGCTTCCAAACTCCTCATCTGCCGATAATTAATGATCTCAGTTGGTGTTGGAAATTTGTCCGCATTCTTACCTTTTGCGTCCAAACGGGGGAATTGTTGTGTCACGGAATTTGGGAGGATCCGTGGGATCCTTGGTCGGGGGGTGGCACGATACCCAAGAACGCGCCGCGTTCGCTTGGAGCGATGCAAAGTCCGGCTGCAACTGCCTTAGCTCTGCGTTCACAATCTCACGGATCGAGCGAAACAGATGATGGGGTTTTCGCCGCGATCGCTACAGCTACAGTTTCTTTCGACATTCCCGGTTGCAGAAGAGCGCGCAAACGGGCCTGTTGCGCGTTTGTTGTACCGGCCTAATTGTCCAGTTCCAACCCAAGCACACAAATCGCTACCGCCATGACCACGAGGGAGAACCATGTCAAAGACGTACCTGCCTTGCGCAACTTGTTGTCGCCGTTTCGCCATCCCAGCGCATAGGCCGAGACGATCCGGCCGGCAGTGTATGACAGTCCGATTATGTGCGCCAGGAGGACCGGCGCGTCGAGGAGCGCCATGAATATCATGCCGCCCAGTGCAAATGAGGCGTACTCGGCATTGTTGCCGTGAGCCCTGATCGACCATTCAAGTTCGACGCTACCGCCATGACCACGGCTGATACCGTTGATATGACGCAAATGAGAAACCCGCATGGCAAGGCCGACATTCATCAGGATCATGATCCCGATATATATGGCGACAGACGTGAACGTCCCGATCATCAAATGCCTCTTTCCGAAACTATCCACCCCATTTACACGATTGGTGGCAAATGCCGCGACAAGAGATAGTCAGAAATCTGACACTATCCTAAATCGGGGAGGTTACACAGTTGGTTTTTTGCGCACCACGACAACGCAATGACGGACTTGTTACGAGACTGTTTAAGCATTATTGGGGTATTAACCAAATGCCAGTAGCGTCGCCTGTTACGTAGGATGGCATCCGCCAAAATCCGGAGGCGTCATGTTTTCGCGCTCAATTCAGATCTATCTTGGCCCCAACAGCAAAGATCCGGCTGATGAAGTCGCCCGCAACATCGCAAAGGCGTTGCAACGCCAGCCAAACTACGAGGGACTGAGCTATTTTGCCGACTACGACAGTGGCAATTATGTCTATATGACCAACTGGAGCACCCAGGCATCGGCCGAGCACGCGCTCGACAGCATGATGCGCGAAATATCCATCGGCATTTCCGGAATGGCCATGTTCGAGCCCAGAATCAATGTCTACGAGAAATTTTCCTTTGAACCTGCTGTGACCTGAACCGAGAGCGAAATCCCGTCGCTTGGCGCCGTCGGTTGGTGCGTTGCTTTCTCGCCACACATGCCTACAGTCATGTTTAAATGTTGCCTCTCCGTGGTAACGCCCTTAAGCGACCTTCGGCAGTCACCCGCGCTGCACTGACCTGAAGAGACTGACGATGACAGAGATCAACGATAGCACGGTCGCGATTATTGGTTGGGGATCGCTCCTATGGGATCCCGACAATCTCGCTCCATTCGTACAAGGTCGCTGGCATCTGGACAAAGGTCCATCACTTCCACTGGAGTTCTCCCGGGTCTCGCCAAAACGCAAGCAGGCACTCGCCCTGGTCATCGATCCGGAGCACGGCCGCCATTGCCAAACAAGCTTCATCGCCAGCACTCGGGCAACGGTGGAAGAATCGGTTGCCGATCTCGCAATGCGGGAACGATCCGCTGTCAATCAGATCGGTTTTGTGGACGTTCTGTCCTCCACGTCGGCAGGACGGTTTTCTCCCATTGTTTCCCAGATCGGGCAATGGGTTCAGTCTGCCGGCATTTCAGGAGCGGTCTGGACGGACCTTCCGAGCAATTTTGAAATGCACACAGGACAGGCGTTTTCCATAGCTTTGGCGATCAGCCATCTCAAGAAACTGCCCCCGGAGTCTCTTGAAGAAGCCAAACGCTACATTTCGGAGGCGCCCAGTGCGGTTGAAACGCCATTGCGTCAAAGTCTGCTTTCACAAGCTTGGTGGCAGCAGATCAGTTATTCCTAGCCCGTATCCGTAAAACTGTACGTACATTGACAATCCCAGAGTCCCCATGCGCTTGAGGCAATTTAGATGCAGACGCTTTTTATCGGTCAATCCTACATTGACATAACATTCCTCACCGACCGGATGCCGACGGGGGACGAAAAACATGTGGCACGAGACTATGCCGTCAGTTTTGGCGGCAATGCCGTCACCGCCGCGTTCTGCTGTGCACGGTTGGGCATCAAGCCCGAATTGCTGACATCGCTTGCCGATGACTGGCTTGGAGGCATGTTCAAAGACATGGCCGCACGCTACGGCATACAGATTCATGCCCGGCACGTTGAAGAAAGTTCCTTGTCTTTCATCATGCCCAAAGACGGGCAGCGGGCCATTGTGCGCTGCCGGGACGATAACTATCTGCACCCGTTTCCCGATCTTGACCTGACCGGCTGCCGGGCCCTGCATGTGGACGGACATCAACCGCAAGCCGCCTTGCACTATGCCAAGCGCTGCAGAGAGATGGGCATCCTGACGTCTCTCGATGGCGGCAGCAAACGGATCAACACGGAAGAATTGTTCGGTTACATCGATGTCGCCGTCGTTTCGGAACTGATGTGTGAGCACATGGGTTTAAATGCCGAAGAAATGGTCAGTTATCTCAGGAAACGCGGCTGCCGGATTGCCGGGGTGACCCAGGGCGACAAGGGCATGCTCTGGCAGGATACGACCGGCGGTCTGCAACAACTCGACGCCCTGCCCATTCCGAAAGACCTGGTGCTCGATTCAAACGGTGCGGGTGACACGTTTCACGGCGCGTACATGTATTCGTATCTTAATGACCCGTCACTGCCATGGCTCGACCATTTCAAATTCGCGCGCGCCGCCTCTGCCTTTGCCATACAGCATCTGGGGAATGACACCAGCCTCCCGACATTGGGGCAGATTGATAGCGTGAGAGCGCAATACGAGGCCCGTTGAGCCCGGCTTCGCCTATTGTTTCTGAGGCAGATTCAGGCGGATGTGCAGTTCCCGCAACTGCTGGGCCGACACTTCGGACGGGGCTCCCATAAGCAGATCTTCCGCCTGCTGGTTCATAGGGTACATGGTCACTTCACGCAGGTTTTCTTCACCGCACAAAAGCATGACGATGCGATCGATGCCGGGTGCAATGCCACCGTGAGGCGGTGCGCCATACTGCAGGGCCCGCAGCATGCCACCGAACTTTTCTTCAACGACTTCCGGTCCATAACCTGCAATCTCAAAGGCCTTGTACATGATTTCCGGCTTGTGATTCCGGATTGCCCCGGACGACAGTTCTATGCCGTTGCACACGATGTCGTACTGAAAGCCCAAAATCTCCAGTGGGTTCGACATTTCGAGAGCGTCCATTTCACCTTGCGGCATCGAGAATGGGTTGTGCGAAAAATCGACTTTCTTCTCTGTCTCGTCCCACTCGTACATCGGAAAATCGATAATCCAGCAAAAGTCGAACCGGTCATGATCGACCATGTCGAGATCGACACCGACTTTCTGGCGCGCCTGCCCCGCAAACGAGGCGAACTTCTTCGGCACGCCACAGACAAAAAACACCGCATCGCCGTCACCAAGACCCAGTTGGTCGCGCAAACCCGCTGTACGTTCTTCGCCGATGTTCTTGGCAACCGGCCCGGCTCCTTCGCCGTCCCGGAAGAAGATGTATCCCAAACCAGGCTGGCCTTCGCCTTGAGCCCAGGAGTTCATACGGTCACAGAAAGCACGAGATCCTCCCTTCTTTGCCGGTATCGCCCACACTTCTACTTGTGGATCGTTTCCGATCTGAGAGGCAAAAATCTTGAACCCCGACCCCGCAAACCAATGCGTCACATTTTCCATGACAATTGGATTGCGAAGATCGGGTTTGTCGGTGCCGTATTTGCGCATGGCATCCGAGTATGTAATGCGCGGGAAGGGGTT
Source organism: Alphaproteobacteria bacterium (assembly GCA_021775805.1). Classification (GTDB taxonomy): domain Bacteria; phylum Pseudomonadota; class Alphaproteobacteria; order Rhizobiales; family JAJFHC01; genus JAJFHC01. Next base: position 71,080 of record JAJFHD010000124.1, read on the forward strand.
GGATACCGGTTTGCCGCCACCGAACTCCTCAAACACGCCGCGCAGGACTGGCTCGACGGCATTGAAGACATCTTCCTGCTCGACAAAGCTCATTTCGATATCGAGCTGGTAAAACTCCCCCGGCGATCGGTCAGCCCGGGCATCCTCGTCGCGGAAACACGGCGCGATCTGAAAATAGCGGTCAAATCCCGCGATCATCGTGAGCTGCTTGAATTGCTGTGGCGCCTGCGGCAGGGCGTAAAATTTTCCTGGATGCATGCGGCTTGGCACGAGGAAATCGCGAGCGCCTTCGGGACTGGATGCGGTCAGTATCGGGGTCTGAAACTCGAAGAATCCCGACTCCGTCATGCGTCGCCTGATCGACGATATTATCCTGGACCGCTTGACGATATTGGCGTGGATCCGTTCGCGCCGCAGGTCGAGGAACCGATAGGTCAGTCTTATGTCTTCGGGGTATTCCTGATCTCCAAATACCGGCAGAGGAAGCTCTTTCGCCGTGCTGAGGATCTCAAGAGCATCGATGCGAACTTCGACCTGACCGGTCGGCAGTTTGTCATTGACCGTGTCTTCGCTGCGCGCCACCACACGTCCATCTATGCGCACCACCCATTCGGCACGGATATCTTCTGCCTTGGAGAACTCGCTGGAATCAGGATCAATTACACACTGTGTGAGGCCGTAATGATCTCGCAGATCGATGAACAGGAGACCGCCATGGTCCCGTATGCGGTGGGCCCAACCGGACAAACGAACCGTTTCTCCAACATTTGCGTCTGTCAGCTCGCCGCAGGTATGGGTGCGATAGGGATGCATATATGTTCTAGCCTCAGGGGGAAATTCGAGCGCGAAAAACGCACGCCAACGTCTGTTTGTCAAGCAATCATGGCACCCTGAGACAGCGCGCAAATAATGCTGTATAGAGTGCGGCCATGAATATCATAACTTCAAGTGATTCTCTGGCCGATGCCTGCCGCAGTCTCGCCTCCCATTCCTATGTCACCGTTGACACTGAGTTCCTTCGCGAAACGACGTTCTGGCCGAAGCTTTGTTTGATTCAGGTAGCCGGGCCCGATGAGGAACACATCATCGATCCCCTTGCCAACGACATCGATCTGACGCCGTTTTTCGAATTGATGGCCAATCAAGCCGTCGTGAAAGTGTTCCATGCCGCGCGTCAGGACATCGAAATCATGCACCATATGGGCGACGTGATACCGAAACCGCTGTTCGACACCCAGGTGGCGGCAATGGTCTGTGGTTTCGGCGACTCGGTCGGATACGAAAATATCGTGCGTAAACTGGTCAATGCCCAGATCGACAAGACATCGCGGTTCACCGACTGGTCAAAACGGCCGCTGAGTGAAAAACAGCTCAATTATGCCATGGCCGACGTCACGCATTTACGGGTCGTCTACGACAAGCTCAACACTCAGCTGGAGACCACCGGCCGGGCTTCCTGGCTCAAGGAAGAAATGACGATCCTCGAGTCGCCCCAGACTTATGTGAGTGAGCCCCGCGACGCCTGGAAACGCCTGAAATTCCGAGCCCGCAACAAGCGCGCCCTGGCGGTTTTTACTGAAATTGCGGCGTGGCGGGAACGCGAAGCCCAGAACCGAAACACTCCCCGTAACCGAATCCTGAAGGAAGAAGCACTTCAGGAAATTGCGACGCAGACGCCAAAGTCGACAACGGATCTCGACGGCCTGCGCGCGGTGCCGCGCGGGTTCGGCCGCAGTCCGCACGCCCGGGGTCTTCTGGATGCAGTCTCTCGCGGCCTCAAGGTCGACACCAGCGAGCTACCGGATCCACGCCAACTCCATACGCCGCCGCCGCCGGGCATCGGTCCGATCATGGAAATACTAAAGGTCGCTTTGAAGATCGCATGCGATCGCCATGACGTTGCCCAGAAACTGATCGCGAACGTGGCGGACCTGGAAAAGATTGCAGCCGACGACAATGCCGATGTCCCTGCCCTTAAGGGCTGGCGCCGCGAACTGTTCGGCAATGACGCACTAAGGTTGAAACACGGCGAGTTCTGTCTGGCGATCGAAGACGGGGAAGCGGTCATGCTGCCGCGTGACACCCAGGCCTTCCAACCGCTTCTGGCAAACTCCGCTGATTGAACCTTATTGTGGATGGCGCGGTGGTAACGCCCAAACTCACGAAATCGAAGAGTGAGGGCCGCTCGTGGCGATTGTCAGGATGCGCCTTGGAACATTTTGCGCGCAATATGATACATGCGGTAACGCCTTCCGCTTTGCGATGAATGCCGACGTCCGGAGTGCGACGGACTGACATCTGGAAGTCCGCCCTCCTCCGGTGCCCCGGCACCGTTCCAAATACTGGCCTTTGAGATTGGTGCGGTCCCGGTTCTGCGAAGCAGCACTGGCGTGCTGCATCGCGCCCGGGAAACGGGTGACTCAAACGATGTTCATCATCTTCGTTCCCAGGCCCCCGGTCAGGGCGAGTCGGGGTCTTTCCACAAAGAGGCAGCCAGGCGAACCCACCCAGATGAGTCATTTTGACGAAAAACGCTGTAGGGCTACCGAATATCGACATACAATTTCAGGAAGGCAAGCACTGCGTTCTGTGCTTGTTTGAATTCAAGGAGTGCATGTTCCTTTGCAAGCACACCTTGATTGAACACAATCGATTTGCTGCCGTTTTTATCATTCATAAATTTTCCGCAATCACCCTTGTTCCACGGGTTTTGAAACCAGGGATCGCCCGCACTCACCAATGACAACACCGGCTCATTCGCGGGCGCATTGATGCCTGCATACTCGCTCCAACCAGCGGCACAGGTCCAACCCTCAATCACACGGGCGCGCACAAACTGCTTGTCGTTGGCCGGTTTGAAGGTGGCTGCGGTGACACCCCCCTGGCTAAAGCCGGCCAAGACCATATTGTCGGCATCGACAAACGGAAGGGTCTTGGCCATTTCGATCGCGTGTCCGGCGTCAAGCTTACGCATCTGCAAGGTGGGGCGGTACATCCCTCCCCTGCGGGTTTTGGGGTCGCAGGACATGGGGTACTTGGTTCGGGCCAGACTCGCCGGAGCGATGACCAGAAAGCCGCTGTCTGCGAAAAATTTTATGCGCCGGTGTGTTCCCGGCCAGATACCTGTGCAGCCATGCAGGTAAATCACCGTCGGAAACCTGTTTGCTCCGTCACCGAATTTGGCCGAGAGTTCCGCAATCGACGTTTTCCTGGAACGACCAGAACCTTCTGGCATCCGCACAACGGCCGACATCCACGTTCGCCTGATCTGATCCGGATCCCCGATGTCCTCCGGCGTCATGTCATATTGTTTGGTGAATTGCTTGGTGTCGTTGTGCAATCCCGGGGCTTGTGCGCTGACGGTTTCAGAGTGCACCGTCAGGAAAACTGCCAGCGTCGCAAGGTGAAACAATCGACAACGCATGACGGTTCCTTTCGTACATTTCTCAATTAATTTTCGCTTGGCAGCGACTATGTCAACCGGGACAGGTCCATTCAGTCACCGGCAGGAGCCGCCTGTGTATGGTGAGTGTCCAAGTTGGCTTCGCCGAACCGCAAGGGGTAGCAAGCAACACTAAGCGACTTCGATACTTTGAGTCAGACCAAGGAGCCGGGTCAGGTCATTCATTCGTTTCACAACCGGTTCTCCCTGCAGGTCGCCCAATTTCCTTCCAAGCGTCAGAACGAGCGTTTGTTCGGACAGGCCGAATGAGATCTTCGGCAGAATGTCTGGGCCGAATCCCGACAGGACGTATGCCAGGCGCAAGGCTGCGGCCAGGACACGGGCGCGCTCGATTTGCTCGGCGTCAATCAGATCGTCAAATTGAGGACTTACCTTTTTGCTTCGGACACCTGCATACCGAAAATAGATGGTGAGTGCCAGAAATGCCCGGCCTGCGTGGTCGATCGCACTAAACGAGGCATTGGCGATAACGTTAAGACTCTGTTCGCCCTTGTAGTCCTGATGCGCGCGCCATCCGATGTCGGCCAGGAGACAAGCAGCGTGACGCAGCCTTTTCTCTTCGGCGCGCTCGTCTTTAACAACCAGTGCGAACAATTGATCCGTCCAGTGACACAGGTCCCGCACCCCATTGGGCGATCTCGAACGCGCGCGCGCCAGATCCCATGCGGCAGACAGAAGCGGGTCTTTCTGGCGATTCTTGGCCTTGAGTTTACTGAACAGCAGGCCTTCCCGCACACCGTAGGCCGATATGACGAGGTCCGACACGTGTGTTCTTTCCAGAAGCTCGTCCATGACGATTGCCCCATACGGCAGCGTTTCCGCGCGGTTATCGGAGATTGCATGGATATCCCGAAGCGACGCAGGTCCCAATCCACTGACCACCAAGGCCAAAGCACGCGCTGACTTAGCTGGAATATCGTAGTTGTGGAGGACGTTGAGCGGGTACTCGTTCTGAGCCATGTGAATGCGCGCCAGATTTCGCCAGGTTCCGCCAACCGCATAGAATGTCCTGTCATCCAATCCATGCAGCAGAGCAAGTTCATCCAGCGAATCGGTAACGATCTTTCTCGCTGTTTTCAGGTTGCCTTCCGCCATGTCCATCAACCGCAGCGGTCCAAAAGGCAACGTGACACCGTCGCCGAGTTCACCATCGCGGATTACCGTCAACTCCAGACTGCCGCCGCCAAGGTCACCGACGATACCTTGTGCATCGGGTATGCCGGCGAGTACACCAAAGGCTGCAAGCCTTGCCTCATCCCGGCCGGTCAGCACCTTCACGGAAACCCCCAGGGCACGCTTGGCATTTCTAACAAACTCACCGCCATTCTTGGCCTCACGCGCGGCCGCTGTGGCGATTGCGTAGGTTTTTCGCGTTCCAAATTGCGCCAACAGTTGGCGAAATCTCCTGAGCGCCTGAATTGCCCGGGCAACGCTGTCTTCATTCATGCGGCCGGTGGTGGCAATACCGCGACCGAGACCGCACAGAACCTTTTCGTTGTAGACAGGTGTTGGGCTTCTGCGCTCGCCGTCGTAAACCACAAGCCTGATGGAGTTCGACCCGATGTCGACAACGCCAACCGGCGCGTAAAACGGGGCTCTACCAAGAACATGGTCGGGTTTCGTCACGGGCCCCCCGGCAGCTAGTGGCAACCGAAACGCTGGATCTGCTGTGGCGTTGTCGGCGATAATGTCGGCGAATAATCTCTATCGCCTCGTTGTTACCAAGTCACGGTTTGTTTTGGAATGCGGTCCGTTTGCCGCGTCCACCGAAACAGTCACCCACTCAGCGTTTATCCTTTGATTTTCTTCTCTTCTTTATGAACGAAGGCGGCAGGTCCTCCTGCAGCGATTTGCCCCGACCCGAGAGGCTGGGATTGTTCATGAAGTACTCGTGAGCATTGAAAGCCTTCTCCCCCTTATCGGCTGAAACTCTCTTGGAACTGCCGTCGGCGAGGAGACGCCAACTCTGCTGATTGTCCTGCAGGTTGGCGACCATAATCTGATCCAGGATTTGCTCGTGAACCGTGGGGTTGTCGATCGGAATGAGAGTTTCCACGCGGCGGTCCAGATTTCGAGGCATAAGGTCCGCTGATGAAATATAAACTGTCGCATGTGGCGACGGCAATCTGTGACCGGATCCGAAACATAGAATTCGAGAATGTTCGAGGAAGCGCCCGACTATGCTCTTCACCCGGATATTGTCAGAAAGCCCCTCAACGCCTGGGCGCAGACAGCATATCCCCCTGACAATCAGGTCAATTTCCACACCATTTCGACTGGCCTCGTACAAAGCGTCAATTATGGCCGGATCGACAAGCGAATTCACCTTTCCCCAGATTCCAGCAGGCCGGCCCGCCCTGGCATGCTCGATCTCCTGCTTGATGTGATGAAGAATCCGGGCCCGCAGATTCACTGGCGACATTGCAATGCGTTCAATATGTTTTGGCTCGGCATAGCCGGTAATGAAATTGAACAGCTGTGCCGCTTCCTGGGCAAACGTCTCGCTGCACGTGAAAAATGACAGATCGGTGTAGATCTTCGCCGTTATGGGATGGTAATTGCCGGTGCCAAAATGCACGTAGGTCCGGAGACCGCCGGCCTCGCGGCGCACCACCAGACTCACTTTGGCGTGGGTTTTCAGTTCGATAAAACCATAGACGACCTGGGCGCCTGCCCGCTCCAGATTTCGCGCCCACTGAATGTTGGCCTCTTCGTCAAATCGAGCTCTCAACTCAACAAGGGCGGTAACCGATTTGCCGGCTTCGGCCGCTTCCGACAAGGCGGCTATGATGGGCGAGTCCTTCGATGTTCGGTACAAAGTCTGTTTAATCGCAACGACATCCGGATCCCGGGCGGCCTGGCGCAGGAACTGCACAACCACATCGAACGATTCATATGGGTGGTGGACCACAATGTCTTTTTCACGAATTGCCGCAAAACAGTCGCCGCCGTGATCCCGAACCCGTTCCGGGAACCTTGCGTTATAGGGTTTGAACATCAGGTCGGCGCGATTGTCGATTATGAGTTGACCGGTGTCTGCGTATCCGACCAGTCCGCCCACGACGATCATGTCGGGCTCGTTGAATCGGAGTTCGTGGGCGACAAAGCGGCGCAGGTGCTTCGGCATTCTGGCCGATACTTCAAGCCTGATAACCGTGCCCCGCCGACGGCGCTTGAGGGCACTTTCGTAGAGCCGAACGAGATCTTCCGCTTCTTCCTCGATTTCAATATCACTGTCGCGGATGACTCTGAATTCCCCCTGTCCAAGAACTTCGTACCCGGGAAACAGGCGCGAAATGAACATTCCGATGACGTTTTCAATCGACAGGAAGCGGTCCTTCGTCGAGAAGGTGCCCCGTTTCGCGCGGGGCAGCTGTACAAACCGGTCGATACGCCGGGGAATTGGCAGCAGAGCATTCATGGTACGCCCGTCGCCTCGGCGTCGCAATTGAAGTGCCTGGGTAAAGCCAAGATTGGGTATGAATGGAAACGGGTGGGCTGGATCGATTGCCAATGGCGTCAACACCGGAAAAATCTCGGCAAGGAAGTATTTCTCAATCCACTTTTTGTCCGACTCTGAGATTTCCTCTGGCTCCTGCAGGAGTATGCCGGCATCCGCCAGTCCCTGTTTGAGCGTTTCCCAACAGTGTTCCTGGGCGGCGACCAGTTCACTGGTTACCCGTGCAATGCGTTCCAACTGTTCCGCTGCCGTGAGGCCATCCTGACTCACGGACGAAACGCCGGCGCTAATCTGCCCGCGCAGCCCGGCGGCGCGAACCATGTAGAACTCGTCAAGATTGCTTGCCGATATGGAGAGGAATCGCACCCGTTCCAACAACGGGTAGTTGGTGTTGTAGGCCTCTTCAAGAACACGCATGTTGAATCCCAACCAGGATATCTCCCGGTTGATGAAGCGTTGCGGGCTGTCCAGAGGCACATGCGCTAGAGCTGCATCGCCGCTGCCGCCGTCCATGACGGTTGCCGATACAGCTTGTTCAATCTCCGCTATCGTGCCGACGCCTTTCGGATCTTCCGTCACATTCTGATCCCAGATTTTTATGTTGATTGGTAATGGTGCCTGATAATGCCGTAAAACACCAAAGCCTCAGTGACACAATACGACAGCGAGGTAAATATTTCGATGCGACTGGCAATCGCCAGGTTCTAACTGTGAAACTTCACAGCTAAACCGCGTCTTCCGCCATCAATTTTGCCACAAACGGTCTGGTAATGGATACTTTTCTTGCCAGGGCAGTTCGGTCGATGAGATCCACGAGGCGGCCGGCAACCGCAAGCGAACGTTCCATACGCAGGACCAGATAACCGATTACCGATTCATCGACGGACACCTGCCGGTCGGCAAACAGCTTGACAAGCACCGCCCGCAACAACACGTCGTCAGGTTCGCAGAGGGTCGCTGTCGGCAGGGCTCTCAAACGAGACGCCAAATCCGGCAATCCGACCTGCCAGCGTGACGGCATTCCTGTGGACGTAATCAAGGAGTGCCCCTTACTCTCCCGGACATAATTCATAAAGTGAAAGAAAACGGTCTCATCCAGGTTTTCTCCCGGGGCGTTTTCAACCAGAAGTGCCTTTCCTGACATCAACTCTGGCAGGTTCTCGAATGACAGATCACAGGCTTCGATCTTTGTAGCATTTGTTCTCGCCCGCCAAACCTCGCCCAGATGGGATTTGCCACTGCCACTGGGTCCGACAATAACAGCCAGGGGATTTGACCAGTCCGGCCAATGGTCGATCATGTCGACGGCTTGAACGTTGCTTTGCGTAACCAGATAATCGTCTCTGCCCATGGCGGGCCTGTGGCCAAAATCAAGCGGCAGCTGGGCCACTGTCCGGTCTCCCTCGCGGCTGGGTGCCATCAAACCGAACCATCGCTGTCAGGCGGGTTGCCGGTTCCCAGGTAAAAGGCACTTTCCAGATAACGCGCCAAGGCGAACCGGGTGAGCACACCTATCGCGGCAGCAACCGGAACCGCCACCAGCATGCCGACAAAACCAAACAGATAACCGAACGCGAACAGGGCAAACATCAACCAAACCGGATGCAGGCCCACCCGGTTGCCGACAAGTTTCGGCGACAGGAAATTGCCTTCTATGAACTGACCGACGCCGAATATGGCAACGATGATCGACACCATGATCCAGTCCGGCCAGAACTGAACCACCGCAACGCCGGCGGAAACCACAAGCCCAAGTATGGCGCCGACAAACGGAATGAAACTCAGAAATCCGGAAGCAAGGCCAATCAGGAGGCCAAAATTGAGTCCCGCCAGCGACAACGCGATGCCGTAAAAAAGCCCAAGAGCAAGACAGACTGTGCCCTGCCCGCGTATGAACCCGGCCATGGCACTATTGATGTCCGTCGCGATGCCGCGGATCGTGTCGGCGTGATCCCTGGGCAGCCACTCGTCGACGTGTTCGATCATGCGATCCCAGTCATAGAGCATGTAGAACGCAACCACCGGTGTCACAACGACAAGAGAGACGACGCTGACAAGGGCGAGGCCGCCGCTCCACAACGACTTGAGCAGCGTGCCAAGCCAACCCGCTCCCTTTGCCGCCAGTTCGCTGACCGATCCTTCCATGCCCTGCCGGCGCTCCGCCAGAACCGATTTGAGCCACTCGGGACTTGCGGCATCCAGAAAATCAATCAGACGGCGGCTGTAACTCGGGAGCCTTTCAGCGAATGCCGAAATCTGCTCGACCAGCACTGGCACGACCAGAAGAACGCACAAGACGAAAATCAGCACAAAAACGATTAGAATTGTCGTGGTTGCAACAAGACGGTTGGCACCCCAGCGTTGTAGTTTGTCGGCGATCGGATCGAGAAAATAGGCCAGCGCAAGACCGGCGACGAACGGCAAAAGGATTTCACGAAAGATCAACAAAAACAGCGCGAATGCAATTGTCGCTAGAATCCAGAAGGTTATTTGCCGCTGCAAGCTCATTTTTCAATCTGCCTCGTTGGATTCCGCTGCAGTATCGATTTCGCCATTGGCCATATGGCGGTGCCATTCGACAACGTAAGCGACGCCGGATGCAACGGTGAGAGCTGCCGCGACAAAACAGAATATCTGTACATAAGTCTCGAAGGACAGTTGATAGCCCAGGTCTGCCAGAACCAAGCCGGCCAAAATGATCTGAACGGTTGTGTTGATCTTACTTATCATGAGCGGTGACATGGTCATCGGTTTGTCCATCATCCAGGAAAGCAAGACAGCGCCAATTATGAGGATATCCCGGCTTACGACAATGATGACGAGCCAGGATGGAAGATCACCCAGGAATCCAAGCGAGACGTAGATGCTTACCAGAAGTGCTTTGTCGGCGATCGGGTCGAGGTAGGCGCCAAGCTCGGTTTTCTGATTGAACCTCTTGGCAATAAAACCGTCCGCACCGTCACTGATGCCGGCGATTATGAACGCAATAAAGGCGAGCTTCATCTGCCCGGTAATGATCAACCAAACGATCAGGGGAACAGACAGTATTCTTGCGACCGTTATGATGTTGGGAAAGTTCAACGTCTCTTGCTCCCGGTGCGGTCTCCGGCACTTGATCGAATGATGGGCTACCGGACTTGGAGCACCCAAGTGTCTCCGATGTCGGAAAGCTCAAATCCGCTCCGCTCCAGTTCGCCCGACAATATTCCCAGGTCTCCGGCAAATATGATGTCCACGATCGCCCCCTTCGCGGACAGTCGCTTGACCTGAACCGATTCTACACCTGCGGTCGTGTTGATACGCTGTCTGATCGTGTTCCACTCGCCCAAACTCCCGAACGGGACAGCAACCTGCATACTGTTGCCTGCCGGACGTCCCAGATTCAGGTGAGTTTCCTTCCAACCGTCTTCAATACGCGAGAGGTAGTTTCGCGCAGCTGCCGCAGTGGCGCCGGGAATTCCCTCTCCGGTTTCGTCCGAGAACGTCTCATCAAACTCTATCGGACCGCTCTCCACCTCACCTCTGAGGACCGCACGTACATTGTTACCGCCAGCGGATTCCGCAATCGCCACAAGTACATTCTCGACCGCGTAACGATCCTTCATCTTCTGAATTTTGTCTTCCTTGCCCGACAAGACATCATTGGCACTAAGCGCCCCGATATCGGTCAGATCGCCCAGCGGCAAAAATAGAGGGGTAATAGAATTCTCGACATTCAACGACGCCCATGCGTCCCGCCACGGATTCGGATTGTCCCACAGGATGTTCTTGCCGTTTTCCTTCCAGACGGTCACCAGCAACACGCCAGGGGCCTGTTCATCGGCATAGGGGACCTTGTACTGCAGCAAGAAGTCACGCAGATTGCTCGGGCGAAACCGGATTGAAAGCTCAGCAACATATCGCGTGCCGGACGTGCTTTCGTTTTCGACGCTCATGCCGTCCATGAGGCGGGAAATCTGACTGGCGGTGAGTTCGGGCAGACGCACCCGGTCGGTTGCGCGCGTCAACCGGTGCAGCAATGTACCGAAGGCTCTCGTCTGGCCTTCCGAAATGGCTTTCTTCTTTGCTTCCACCGCGTTGTCGGCAGTTTCGTCAACCTTGATGCTGTTGATGCTGTAGAGGTCAGCGACCGCGGGTCCCGCAGCCAAAGCACACAGGCCAGCAACGACACAGACGGTCAGGCTCAATCGCGTGGTGGACATGCACTTACGCATGAATTTGTGTACGGCAGCCAATGGACGTCGCTCCTGCGCAATAGTGACCTGATGGGCGTGGAATATACCATTGTGGCGGGTTAGTTAAGCGCGGTTTGCATTCTATCGGTCAAATCTGTGAAAATAATAATCCAAGGCTTGCTTGTTGGCGGCCAATTTGCTTGGTCATAGGGACGCGTTACAGACTCCCTGAACGACATCAACCGCACGGGCGACATGGCGGAGCAGAACATGCAATCCAAAGGAAACGGGCTCACCTACGCAGATGCCGGGGTCAGCATCGATGCCGGCAATGCTTTGGTTGAAGCATTGAAACCATTGGCGAAATCCACTGCACGTGCCGGTGCAAACAGTGAACTGGGCGGGTTTGGAGGCCTGTTCGACCTCAAGGCCGCAGGTTTCACCGACCCCTTGCTGGTCGCAGCAAATGACGGTGTCGGCACCAAGCTGAAAATTGCCTTCGAGACCGGCCGCCACGATACGGTAGGCATCGATCTCGTCGCTATGTGCGTGAACGACCTTGTTGTCCAGGGCGCTGAGCCATTGTTTTTTCTGGATTACTTTGCCACCGGCCGCCTCAGTCACGAGCAGGGCGTTGCCGTTGTGGCCGGCATAGCAGAAGGATGCCGTCAGGCGGGAGTCGCCCTAATTGGTGGTGAAACCGCAGAAATGCCAGGAATGTACAATGACGGCGAATACGATCTTGCCGGTTTCTCCGTCGGCGCAGTGGAAAGGGGCAAGGTTCTCCCCCGCAGCGACATGCAGGAAGGCGATGTTCTGCTTGGACTGGCGTCGAATGGCCTGCATTCGAACGGGTTCTCGCTGGTGCGTAAAATCGTCGAGAGATCCGGCTTGGACTACGGTTCAGGCTCTCCTTTCAGCGAAGACACAAGTCTTGGCGAGGCCCTGCTCGTTCCCACTCGAATATACGTTCGTCCACTCTTGAGTGTGCTGCAGAACTTCGATGCCGTGAAGGGAATGGCACACATAACCGGCGGAGGGCTGACCGAAAACATCCCGCGAATGCTGCCCGACACCCTTGGTGTGAGGATCGATCTCCAGGCCGTCCGGCCCCATAGCGTCTTCGGATGGATTGCCCGCTCTGGCGGCGTTGCCGATGTCGATATGCTCAAAACATTCAACTGCGGGATCGGCATGGTCCTTGCCGTTGACCGCAGCAAAGCCACCGCGATCACAAAACATCTTCAATCAATGGGCGAAACCGTTTCGGTCCTTGGCGACGTGGTCTCCCGTCAAACCGCTTCTTGTGTTGAGTTCCAAGGCACGTTGGACCTTCCCTGATGACCAGCAAGAAACGGGTGGGAATTCTGATTTCCGGACGCGGCAGCAATATGGCCGCGTTGATCGACGCCTGTGCGCAACCGGACTATCCGGCACGGATCGCCGTCGTGGTTTCAAACCAGCCCTCCGCCGGCGGACTCAAGACGGCACAAGACGCCGGCATAGATGTCGCGGTCATCGATCACAGGGCATTCGAGTCGCGTGAGGACTTCGATTCCTCTGTCAACGACCTCCTGCATTCCCACGGCTGCGAAATTGTCTGTAATGCTGGATTTATGCGGCTACAGTCAGAATTTTTTGTCCAGAAATGGCTGAACCGACACCTGAACATTCACCCCTCCCTTTTGCCGTCCTATCGTGGCCTCAACACCCATGAGCGCGTGGTGGATGATGGTGTCCGCGTATCGGGCTGTACAGTGCACTTTGTGCGCAACGAAATGGACTCCGGTCCCATAATTGCTCAGGCCGCCGTGCCGGTGCAACCGGACGACACAGCCGACACGTTGTCGGCCAGAGTGCTCAGCGCCGAACACGTGCTCTATCCACTGGCACTCCGCCTGGTGGCCCAGGGTTCGGTGCGGGTAATCGGCGAGAAGGTCGTCACGAACTGTGATGCATGTGCAACAGATGTGTTATTTTCGCCTGAGATTTCGTGATCTCCGGACATATTTCCGCCAATAATCTTGATCCGTTAACCATGTTCCGTTAGTGGTCGCATATGATCTTTTGATTCGAACTTGCGGGTCTGATGCGTGAAGCTCGTTCGTTTGTAACGATCGACAGGGTGAAAGAAGCGGTTTGGCCACAGTTGCGGATGGAAGTTTTTGATCGACAAAACTTTCTTCTTTGGCAAAGACCTTCGCTTTCACCTTAAGCGTCGAAACGTCGTGTGCGAAATTCGGGGAACAATTCTATGTCGTCAGGATATGTCTTCAAAGCCGTATTGGCTGTTGTAACCATTGCCTTTTTCGGATCGGCGGCGATGGGGTCGACGCAACGCTCCAAACCAAAATTCAATTTCGTAAGCGAAGGAAAGATCGCGTCCTATAAGGGCAAGAAGACGGTCTCATTTCGCGGCAACTACAAACCCGGAACGATCATCATCAAGACCGGCAAGCGCAAACTGTATTTCGTTCTCAAGAACGGTAAGGCGATTGAATATGGAATTGGCGTTGGCCGATACGGTTTTACCTGGAGCGGCCAGACAAAAATAAGCCGCAAAGCCAAATGGCCAGGCTGGACACCGCCGGCTGAAATGCATGCCCGCCAACCCGGGTTGCCAAAATACATGCCAGGCGGGCCTGAAAACCCCTTGGGAGCACGCGCACTTTATCTTGGCAGTTCGTTGTATCGGATCCACGGGACAAACGCGGATTACACGATCGGATTGGCGGTTTCCAGCGGCTGTATCCGGATGCTGAACAAGGAAGTTATCGACCTTTACAACAGGGCGCGTGTGGGAACCCAAGTGGTCGTAAAACACTAGGGCTGAATTCAGAAGTTTTGCGCCGACACCGGCTAAGTGGCTGTTTTTCCAACTGAGGTTTTCCAATGAGCATGAAGATTAGGCTGGCGGTTGTATCCATTTGTGCAACGTTTGCCATGACGGCGTCCGTCCTGGCGGAAGCGATCGACAGTTCCGACAGCAGTACGCAGGGCCTCAGATCAGCCGGTTCCTACCTCAGTTCTTACAAGGGTAAGAAGATCGTGTCCTACAAACGCAGTCACCGTCCGGGCACAATCATCATCAGTACGCGCAAACGGACGCTCCACTATGTTCTGCCGGGCGGTAAGGCCATACAATACGGTATCGGTGTCGGACGCCAGGGCTTTCAGTGGCGAGGACGGATGCGTGTTTCGAGAAAGGCCGAATGGCCGGGCTGGACCCCGCCAGCCGCCATGCGGAGACGCCAACCGGGCCTGCCCAAACACATGCCCGGCGGCATCAACAACCCGCTGGGCGCAAGAGCGCTGTATCTTGGAAGTTCGATTTATCGGATTCATGGGACAAATGCACCACAAACCATAGGCCGGGCGGTCTCCAGCGGCTGCATCCGCATGGTCAATAATGAGGTCATCGATCTCTACAACCGGGCCAGAATTGGTGCACCTGTAATTGTACAGTAACCACCGACCAATACGGCCCGCACCAGCGTCAGGCCGGCATTCCGGGTGTCTCGGCTGGCAGATTGATCTCGCTTTGCCACTGTTTTAGCAGAGCGGCCCTGCGCGCCGGGTACCTGTTTTCCTGTACGGTGAAGCCCCTTATGCGGTCTGTTCTGAAATGCCGGAAACCCTGGCGCAGTTCACACCAGGCCACCAAAATGCGTGAAGCCTGAAAATAGGCGATGGCCACCGGCCAGACGGTCCGCTTGGTTTCTTTTCCATCCTGATCTGCATAATCAAGATTGGTTTTCAATCCGTCCCGAATGGCGTTGCGCAAGAGTGCTGCATCAACGGTATCAATCGGGATCTCAGCGTAGCTTGCGACAAACAGCGGCGCGTCCAGAAGCAGAGGTTTTAGATGGTCGGGCAACACCGCGCCGATTTTTGCGACAGCATCTCGAGCCGCCATGACAAGGGCAGGGTCGGCCTTGGTCTCGACCATACGGGCGCCGAGCATCAACGCTTCGAGTTCGGCTGCCGTGAACATCAAGGGAGGCAGATCGAAATCGTCCCCCATCACGTAGCCGACACCGGCCTCCCCGGTTATGGGCACACCGCCGGCCTCCAAAGACACCATGTCGCGATAGATCGTGCGAATCGAGACTTCAAGCTCTTCGGCTAACTGACCTGCCGTCACCGGCCGCCGCGTCCGGCGCAAGATCTGAATAATCTGCAATAACCTGTCTGCACGTCTCATGAGATACTCAACCACGAAGCTCCTGACAGCATTATGTCAGCATGGAGACCGCACGGCAATTTGAAGCACGTTGCGATTTATGGGATTCATTTTTGAAGCAGATCCGCAGGTCTCAGCCACAATGCTGTTGTGGCTCCTCTCTATATGGTCGTCCTCGTGCACCGACACGAGGACGTCCTGCATTGCTTCTCTGGAGATGTACGTGTCACGCACGTACATGACAGTTTTTGAGAGCATCATGCATCTTAGTCAACACGTGGATGAGTACGATTTGACGCGAAACGCGTTAGGCTTGGTCAGTGACAGAATCGGTCGCCAACTGCATGAATATTGTATGTTTGTAGCCGATGCCGCGTTGATCAAGTTCGCGGAAGATAGAGTTGACGGCGTTCCACCCGTACATCGCCTGAAGGTGAGAAATGGTGTATTGCAGACCGTTTCGCCGTGAGGAATTCGAAACATCGCAAGGGGCCATACCACTTCTCCGGTGCAAATACAGACTGGAGAGTACAATCGGCTGGCGGTCGTGAACCGGATGTGAAACCCGGATTCACATGACGTTCAGATTTACGGCATGCTGTGCTGGAGTGTTTCTGGAGATCCATTGTCTCTGGGCGCGGTCTCCCGCCCGGCATCGGATGCGGCAGCGTAGACAAGAAGACCAACCAGTGCGACAATCATCATGGTCAGTATGCGCTGTGTCTTTCTGTCGAAATGCTTGTTACTCATAACGAAACTCTTGAATGCGCTGGTCTTTTTACGTATGCGCAATATCTCAGTTTTCAAGAGTGTCGCTAACTTACCTTAAAATTGCCCTAAGGCGCCAGCGCAGACGCACGATGCTCAACCTCAAAGCGGCTCTATCCAGATGTGGTTGTCATGAAAGGCCGCACCACCGTAGGGCGCCAATTGCTCGGCGCTGGTCAGCACGTTGATGCCGTTGCCTCCTTCAAAGGCGTCATTGGGCCAAATACCTTCAGAAATGACGACGCCCGGATTGACGTCTTCGCAGACTTTTGCATGCAGGACGGTGCGTCCGCGTTCGTTGCCGATGGCAATGCGGGCCCCGTCGTCCACCCCCAGTCGGGCTGCATCATCGAATGAAATCATCAGTTCCGGGCGTCCCTCCTTCTTGATCGAGCCTGGTGTTTCGTTGAAAGTCGTGTTCAGGAAACTTCGGGAGGGTGCCGTCACGAGACGGAACGGATGTTGCTCGTCGGCATTTTCCGTGATGTCCCAATAGTCCGGCAGCGACGGAATCTGTTCATGCGGTCCCATCGGGCCGTCGTTAGCCGCTTTGACACTAGTCCAATCCGGCCGGAACCGGAATTTCCCATCCGGATAGGCGAAGCCGCCCACGTAGTGCGCGCGCTCAAAGTCGGGCTGACAGTCGATCCAGTGATTTTCCTCCAACGCCTCGATCGTGCCCCATCCCGACTGCTGAAGCGTCCAGTCGATCAGTTCACGTGGCGACATGTCAAAGCCTGCATGTTCAACGCCTAGTCTCTGTGCCAGCCCCTTCAGCACGTCGTGGTTTGACCGGCATTCACCAGGAGCGTCGACAATTTTGGGACCCAGGATGATGTGCTGATGGCCGCCACCCTGGTAAACATCGTCATGTTCCAGAAACATGGTTGCCGGCAGCACGATATCGGCGCATCGGGCGGTTTCGGTCATGAACTGTTCGTGGACGCAGACAAACAGGTCTTCGCGTGCAAACCCCTGCTTCACCTTGTTCTGTTCGGGCGCGATGGTGACGGGGTTGGTGTTTTGCACGAACAAGGCGGTCACGGGCGGCCCATCGCCCAGATCGTGCGGGTCGCCGGTGAGCACCGGGCCGATGCGGGACTGATCCAGCAGACGGATTGAAGGATCCAAGACATCGAGCCCTTCAATCATCGACTTGTTCCAGTGAAAGATTGCCCCGTTGGTGTGAAAGGCCCCGCCGCCCTCGTGAAGCCAGGCGCCGGTTACCGTGGCAATCGACATGGCCGCATGCATGTTGAAGGCCCCGTTGCGGGATCTGGTGAACCCGTAGCCCAGGCGAAGGTAAGTCTTGGGCGTGCTGCCGACCATGCGGGCGAATGTTTCAATCTGATCGACGCTCAGACCGGTAATTTCGCTCGCCCATTCCGGCGTCCTGGATTGAAGGTGGCGTTCCAGGTCATCGGGGCAGTCGGCGTAACGTTCCATGTAGTCCCGATTTGCATAACCATCCCGGAACAAAACATGCATAACAGCCACGGCAAGCGCGCCGTCCGTTCCCGGACGCAAACGCAGCGCCAGATCGGCCTGCTTCATGGTGCCGGTCTGATAGACGTCCACCACCACAATTTTGGCCCCGTTTTCTTTGCGCGCCTTGATCGCGTGGGTCATCAGGTTGATCTGCGTGTTTACCGGATTGGTGCCCCAGATCACGACGAGGTCGGACTTTGCAATTTCACGTGGATCGGGCCCGGCAAGTCTTCCGGTTCCGGCGGCAAAACCTGTCCAGGCCGGGTTGACACATATGGTTGAGAACTGTCCGGCGTATTTCTTGGCATGGCGTAGACGGTTGATTCCGTCGCGCATGACCAATCCCATGGTGCCTGCATAGTAATATGGCCAGACCGTTTCACTGCCAAGGTCTTGCTCGGCCTTGAGCAGATTCTCGGCAACGATATCGAGCGCATCATCCCAGGCTAGAGGCGCAAAGTCGGTCGATCCCTTCTCTCCCATGCGACGCATTGGCTGCAGCAACCGGTCGGGATGGTGGATGCGCTCGGCGTAGCGGGCAACCTTGGCGCAGACCACACCGTCGGTATAGGTGTTGTCCGCCGCACCCTTTACCCGACCGATTGTGTTGCCATCGATACGCTCGACTTCAAGAGCGCAGGTTGACGGACAATCGTGAGGACAGGCACTGAAATGTGTTTCGGGCTTTGGAGCAACGTTCATATTTGGCTACCGGAGTCATAGACATGTCCCTCTCTCTTATCACGAAACACCAGGACTGACACGAGGGCAAAACTCCGAACAGAATCGAAACATTACGTCAGCGCCCCGCGCCTGTCACAACGCAAAAATTGAAGGTCCGCTGCACCAGTACTGCACAATTTTTCCGGACAACTTGCACCGCAACTAACAAGAATCTCGATTTGAAACCGGCATGTTCTTGCAGCACATCCGGGAGACGCCAATGACTCGTACCATGATGCTTATCTTGGTCTTCACACTCAACGATAGATACGTACAGATCGGGTTTGTCCTGTTGATGGTTTCAGCGGCCCTCTTGGCCATCGCCTGGTATTTCCATAGAAGCAATCCACGGCACATCTTCAATTCTGCGCGACTTGGCTTCATTGGTGATTACAAAATGCAGCTGATCGTTGCTGGAACATTCTGCGTTGCAATCGCCGAAATCCTTTTGGCGTCAACAGATGCACCCTTGCAGGGTTTTCCGTTCGCCATTCTTATCAAGATATTCATCCACGTTGTTGCGTTGATGGGTTTTGGCATTTTCTGCCTGATGTTGGAGTTTATCTTCGGGAGCCGAACCGCCCTCGCACCGTCGACAAAATCGACGACTTTGGCTTGTTTGCCTTGGGCTCAAGGTGTCCATTCGATGATCGCGTGGGCCGTTGTCGTTGCCATGGCTTCATTGCTCGTCGCTTACAGTCCGCTTCACGGAATTCTGCCTCGCTGCGACGGCGCAAAGTTGAGGGACGCCAACCGGAAACTCACTGATGATTTCCTCCACCGTTTCCGGGTTTGGCCAATCCGACGCATGGTCACCTAAGCGAAACAAGAGCCAAGCGAGGCGTTTCCGATTCGGCTGAAGGCAACCACGCTCGACTGGTGGCTTAGGCCTTCTTACAAGAAATCCGTCGAAACCCTCACCCGGGAAACGGCATACGAAATTTATGTCGAAACACCTCCGAACGCACGCCCGAAGACGTGGCCCGCCGCGTTTGACCGGACCAACTGCCGGCATGTGAAATCTGTCATCCATCGCGCAAAATCAGAAAGAATGTGAGGCACGCCTATGTCCAATACAGTCGCGTCAACATTGCTGTGCTTGCTCTGGCCATTTGCCAATCTTCCGATCGCAGGATTTCTGACGCTGGCCGGGCTGCTGATCGGGTGGAAAAGCAGCACCCCAATCCGAGCTGTCTTGTTGGCCGCTTTCTCCATGGCCTTTATCGAGTCCGGTTGGTTTCTGACCTTTGATCCGACATCGACTTTCTTTGAAACCTTCTTTGCCGACGGCACTCCTTCATACACATTCATCTTTGCATTGTTTCTTTTCGGTAACGCGATCCTGCTTGTTGCCGGTGTCGCCGCCTGCCGACTGCTGCGGCGTCTGATTTCCGACTCGGAACCCACGGGAACGGTTTCACCACATCGTGCGACAAGGCACATGGTCTTTACGTTCACACCAGTGGCATGGATCATCGCAACGGTCATTGCCATTCACCTGGCATATGCGCTGCCGATTGTTGAAATTCGGCCTTATTGTATGGACCGCCGGGTTTCATCTCAAAATCAGCTCGCAGATGCGCAGCCCACAAAAGCCTTCTGGACGGCCTTTCAGTACGGGTGGAGGATCGCGTATTTCGATGAACCATCGCTCCCGGCCATGTTCGTGCGTTACAGGCAAGCCACTGAAAATGACTATGTGGACTACGCGGTCAATTTTTCCTGGCGCGCCGCTGCAACAGTCTTTGGTGATGTCAGGCCAGAGCAGCGGCCCGCCGACTGGCCAAAGACTTTCGAGGGAAGAAACTGCGCAGACGTTCGCCGGATTGGCTTCAGCGGGCGTCGTTCCAATCTGTAGAACGTTTTCCGGGGACAGCATTCGGTTGGCTCTAAGTGCCGAAAAACTCAACTACAGAAAACCGCGTTAATAGTGCGTCAAGGCACGAACACGTGACTTGAAGCGTTTGCAACCTGCCCCACATGAAGACCAGCAGCAACGTTTGCAACAATTATACGACGGTAAAATGACGTTAGGGAGTGTTACATTGACCGCGGGACCGGCTCTGCCGGTGTGCCTTGATTATCGCAACAAGGCCTGAAACTCGCGGTTTTCGCGAGTTTTTTTCCGGCATCGTCTCATCGGAGCGACGACACCGGAACAGAAAGGAGAAGTCCCATGTTCAAGACACTGACCACTGCATTTATCGGGGGGGCCGCTCTTCTCGTTTCCATGGCCCCGAGTGCCTTCGCACAGGATGTGCGTGCGTGTTTTCCGATAGCCACCCTGAAGATCTCCTATCAGGTCGTCTTCCCCAATTCACAACAGATCACGATGACGGGCGGCCGCGCCCGCGCCTATCTCGCCGCATTCAACAGTTTTGGCAAACAGACGAGATTCGACGGCGATACGGTGCTTTTGAATGTGTTGCCCAACGGCACCACTCTTCTGGTGCCCCTGGCCGAGGGAAAGGGCTGTAACAGGGTTGTCGTCGGTCCGAAACTGCACAAGATCATCATGTCAAAGATCGCCCGCAGCGCGGTCTGACGAAACGGCATCATTCAGGCAATATGAGGGAGTTCCACGCTCTCTCGTATTGTCCGTAGGTGACCGCCGGCACTACGCAACCAACAGTATATTTGCCGGGGGGTGTGCCCAAGACCGCTCAAACGTAAACCATTTGTTTACGTTTCGGGGCTGATACTTCATGTCAGGGGAGTTTTGTTAAGTGCGTCTGGAAGGGGTTCCAGTCTGCAGGTCAATAAGAAACTTACAATCAGCCTGAACCGGAGCCCGCGCTATGTGCGGGCTTTATTGTTTTGTGGGCCGTGGCCATCACGACACCCAGGGGGCCGCCGCCGCTGTTTGAGGAGAAGTCCCATGATCAAGTTGCTGATCGCTGCCTTTGTTGCGGGGACGACTCTGTGGTTAAGCGCTCAAACGACCGCTGAGGCACAGGACGAACGGAAATGTTATCCGATCGCCACGCTGAAACTCTCTTTCCGCGTTGTCTTCCCGAATGCCAAACAGATTACCATGGACGGTAATCGCGCCAGACACTATCTCGATGCGTACAATACATTCGGAAACAAAACGAACTTCAAAGGGGAAGTTCTCCTGCTCAATGTCCTGCCGGACGGCACGACACTGGTCGTTCCGCTGGCATCCGGAATGGGCTGCAAGCGCGTTGTCGTAGGCCCGCGTCTGCACAAGATTATCATGGCAAAGCTGGAACGCGGCGCCGTTTGATTGTCAATGTGCCAAGGCACGATTTATGACCCACGAAAACCTCCCGGGGGCCGGTTCGTTTTCGTGGGTTCACCATCGCCAACACCACGACATCCCCGGCTACGGGTCCACTTGTCCCGCTTCCCTGGTGATCCAATCGATGAACGCATCGGCTTCCGCTGAAATTTCCATGTTTCGCGGCAGACACAGATAATAGGCCCAGTCGGTGACCAGAGTTTCCCGTATCGGCCGAACGAGCTCTCCATTTTCCAGCAGTTCATCGCACAGATGGGCCCACCCCAGAATTGTCCCCTCCCCCTTCAAGACGGTCTGCATCGCGGAATTGTAGTTTTGATAACGCGATCCGGGGATATCCGTCTTTCCCGGAACGCCCGCAGCATCCAGCCAGACGTTCCAGTTCATCGGCGGCTGCCGAAATTCGTCGAAATGGACCAGTTTGTGGTTCAGCAGATCCTGCGCATCGGCAATTTCGCCGGCACGCTCGAGATAGACCGGGCTGCAAACAGGATAAATTTCCTCACGAAACAGGATGTGACCATCATGGTCCGGCAACAACCCGTTGCTGTAGATAATCGATGCATGGGACGCAGCAGTAATTTCGCCAAGGAACGGGTCTGACGCGGCAAGCCGCACATCGATATCTGGGTGGGTTCGGCGAAAATTGCTGATCCTGGGCAACAACCAATAGGACGCAAAAGCAATGGTCGTTGCCACAATGAGGTGGGGGCCTTTGTGCATGCGGCGCAGTTCGTCGGCACTCTGTGCCACATGGCGCAACGACACGGCAACCGACTGATGAAATCTCTGGCCCTGCTCGGTCAAGCGGAGTTTGCGGGGCTGGCGTTCGAAGAGCAGAACGCCGAGATCATCCTCCAGGACGCGAACC
The DNA here is from genome assembly GCA_021775805.1 of Alphaproteobacteria bacterium. Taxonomy (GTDB): domain Bacteria; phylum Pseudomonadota; class Alphaproteobacteria; order Rhizobiales; family JAJFHC01; genus JAJFHC01. The sequence goes on from JAJFHD010000124.1 coordinate 93,473, forward strand.
TGACGGCTGACGGCCACTTGCGTTACATTCAGTTCCTCGGCAGCGCGGGTAAAATTGAGATGCCGTGCAGCCGCCTCGAATGTGACTAGGCTGTTTACAGGCGGCAATGATTTTCGCAGGCTGGCCATAACCTGTAGTTATTATAAGAGCAAACAAAAGTCCAGTTTACGGGGCTTGGCGATCTGCGCTCTATAGTATTCATATTGGGATCGACGTATTGGCAATCATCCCGGTATTCTTGTTCGTGTTATCGGATATTATCCATCGGCCAATGCCAGCGTCTTGAGAGGAAGCCAAGTCATGAATTCACATTACAGGGTCGTCATTGTCGGCGGCGGCATGATGGGAGCAGGGCTTCTCTACCATCTGGCGGAAGAAGGCTGGCAGGATGTGGTCATGATTGAAAAAGGTGAGCTCACCTCTGGATCGACCTGGCATGCGGCAGGCCAGTGCCCCAGCTTCATCGCCGACTACAACATGGCGAAGATTCACGACTACGGTAACCGGCTCTATCCAAAACTCGAGGAGAAAACCGGGCAGTACGTGAGCTGGCACGGCTGCGGCGGCATCCGGTTTGCCCTCAACCAGGCTGAACTCGAATGGTTCAAGCACGTTGAAGGGGTCTCAAAACTCATCGGCTTCAAGATGGAGATCGTGGGTCCGAACGAGATCAAACGGATCAATCCATTTGTCGATGTTTCCGGCGTGCTCGCCGGTGCCTGGACACTCGATGACGGGCATGTGGATCCGTCTGGCTGCTGCAACGCCCTGGCTAAAGGCGCGCGAGACATGGGCGCCTCGATCGTCCGGCACAACCGTGTTCTGGACATCAACCAGTTGCCCTCAGGCGAATGGGAAGTCGTGACCGAAAAAGGCACGATAACCTGCGAACACGTGGTCAATGCCGCCGGCTGTTATGCCCGCCGTATCGCGCAGATGGCAGGCACCGATGTGCCGATCGCCAACATGAAACACCAGTACATCGTCACCGAGACCGTTCCGGAGTTCCTGGAACGCGACGAGGAAATGCCGGTCATGCGCGACCCCTACCCTTCGGCTTATTACAGGCAGGAGCAGAAGTCGGCGCTTATCGGCATCTACGAAACCAGCAATTGCGCCGAGGCCTGGGCAGATACAGGTGGTTGGCCGGAGTGGGATTCGGAGAACGAACTCTTCGACGAAGAACTCGACCGCATTCTGCCGCACGTGGAAAAGGTCATGGAGCGGATGCCCAGCTGGTCGGAGCTTGGCATCAAGCGGATCGTCAACGGTGCGATACCTCATACGCCGGATGGCAATGTTCTTCTGGGGCCGGCAGCCGGATTGAAGAATTTCTGGATGTGCTGCGGTGCGCAGATCGGCATCGCCCAAGGTGCCGGTTGTGGCAAGTATTTGGCGCAGTGGATTGTTCACGGCGACTCTGAAATCAACTTTGCCAATCTCGATCCCCGCCGCTTTGCGGGTTATGCGGACGCGGATTACGCGCGGGACCGGTCTTTTGAAGACTACCAGCATATGTATGTTCTCCACACGCCGGGCGAGGAACGCCCTGCCGGACGCGGCAAGCGAAAGAGCGCTCTGTATGAACGCCTCAAATCGGCGGGCGCCTTGTTCTCGGCGGGCGCCGGCTGGGAGCGGGTCAAGTATTTCTCTCCCGACCGCAGCGAAGAGGTGCCATCCTTCCGCCATAACAACAGTTACAATACTGTTGCCGCAGAATGCCGTGCGGTGCGCGAGAAAGTCGGAATCATGGATGGTTCGGGCTTTGCAAAGTATGAGATTACGGGTTCAGGCGCCCATGCTTTCCTCGACCGGGTCTGTGCCAACCGCATGCCCAGAAAGGACGGCGGCATAACCCTGGCACACTTCCTTGGGGAAACCGGCATGATCCGCGGCGAGACCACGATATGCCGTCTGGCGGAAGACAGGTTCTACGCCATGTCCGGTGCCGTTGCGGAACTGCGTGACCTCGACCACCTGTCCCAACGTGTTGAACCGGGCGAAGACGTCAGCATCAAGAACATCACGGAAGACTGGGGTGTGATCGTTCTCGCTGGACCACGCGCGCGAGACGTCCTCTCAAAAGTCACGAAAGCCGACCTGTCCAATGAAGCTTTCCGCTGGCTCACCGGCAAGGAGATTACTGTCGCCGGAACGGCAGCCCGCGCCCTGCGGGTGAACTATGTCGGCGAACTGGGCTGGGAGCTTCACGCGCCCATGGATGAGGTACTTGGTATCTACGATGCCTTGTGGTCGGCTGGTCAGGAACATGGCATCACAAACTTCGGAACCTATGCCATGAACAGCCTGCGCATGGAGAAAGGCTACCGCGGTTGGGGGGCTGAGCTGACCAACGAGATCACCATGATCGAGGCGGATATGGAACGCTTCGCCCGCCTCGACAAGGACGACTTCATCGGCAAGGCCGCCACGCTTTCGCGCAAACAGGAAGGCGTCGCCACTCAGCTCGTCTACTGCGAAATCGAAAAAGGCGATGCCGATGCCCACGGCGGCGAACCGGTGCTGGCCGGCGAACGCGCGATCGGTGTCACGACCTCGGGAGGGTACGGACATACCACCGGGCGCAGTCTCGTCTTCGCTTATGTGGAACCGGAATTTGCCGAACCGGGCAGCACTTTCACCATAGACGTCCTGGGCGCCCCTCGCGCGGCAACCGTGCTTGCCGATCCGGTCTACGACCCTGAAAACCTGCGGCTGCGGGCATAATCGGGGGAAGACGTATACGGCAGGGAAACAGATGATAGACATCATCCTGTTGATGGATGAGCCGGAGGCGCAGTTCTTTCAAGGCAAAATTGCAATGGCTGCGCCCGGGCTAAAGTGCCGGCAGGTGTCGACACTGCAGGAGCTCGAGAGCGCTGTACGTCAGTGCTCTGACCATGCCAGACTGATTTCATTTTGCGCCGATATCATTGTGCCGGAACCGGTACTCCAGTTGCTGAAGTTCAACTGTTACAATTTTCATCCCGGCCCGCCCGAACGCAAAGGATATAGGCCGGCGCATTTTGCCGCTCACGAGGGCGTCGACACTTTCGGTGTCACTCTGCACCGAATGGCCCCGAAAGTTGACGACGGAGACATCGTTGGCGCCAGGCGATTTACTTTGGCCCCGCCCATGTCGATAGAGGCCATAGAACTGCTGACCTACGAAGCATTGGTAAAGCTTGCTGTCGACCTGATGGGGAATCTCGCGAGAGTCGACCGGATTTTGGAACCGATCGACGAGGACTGGAGCGGCAAACCCACAACACGCCGGCAATGGCTAGACTTGCCGCCTCGCGAGATCGACATCACCGGACGGACTGCCTGAAATTTCCGATTTCGGCAGCAAGTCCATGTGAACCGCAAGACGGACACAAATCAGTGTCCAGCTGAGGATCGGTGCCACAAAAAAGGCATGTACAATTGAGTGGTTCTGCGCCACCAAGAGCCAGATAACCGGCACCGTCGCCACGGCCAGCATTTGTAGCGCAAGCCTACCGGATGACCCCGCCGACGACGGCCCATTTCAATGACCAGAAGCCGACATATCCAACGAGCCACATTCCGAATAGCAAGGGAACTTCCCAATTGTCGGCATCCCGGCCGTCCAACCACCGACGCAAGGTCACTGCAGCGACGGCGGCGGTGGGCGCCACCACTGGATTGATCAGAAAATCAAAGTGGGCAACCAGGATACCTATAAACCCCTATCCCCCAGATGGGTTGACAGGACTGGCCTGTGGCGCAAATATCTGCGGGGAGATGCTGCTTTTGCCCTCCCGGAGTTGTTCGACTATCTGGAAGCCAACGAGATTGGCTATGCCATCCGTCCGAGAGCCAACAAGGTTCTGGAACGGCGCATCGCACGACTACTACGGCGCAGATCGGGGCGACCATCAAATCAAGTGGAACGGCACTATGCCAGCTTCACTTATCAGGCCAAGAGCTGGAGCAAACCACGCCGGGTTGTCGCCAAGGTGGAATGGTATCCAGGCGAGCTGTTTCCCCGTGTGGGATTCGTGGTGACTACACTGACGGTTCGAGATGAACGGGTGTTTGAGTTCTACAACCGGCGCGGAACGGCCGAGCAGTACATCAAGGAAGGCAAATACGCACTCAAATGGACACGGTTGTCCTGCAAGAGTTTTAGGGCAAACGAAGCCCGGCTTCAGCTTCATGCATTGGCCTACAATATGGCGAACTTCCTGCGCACATTGGTCTTGCCAACATCCATTGCCGACTGGTCTCTGACGAGCCTGCGGGATCGGATGATCAAGATCGGCGCAAAGGCTGTG
>JAJFHD010000125.1 GCA_021775805.1 Alphaproteobacteria bacterium
AATCTGACTGCACAGTACTGGAGGTGTCTGTTACGCGGTGGCGGGCCATAGCACCCATATGCAGCAACCCGCCCAAACCACGACTGACGCTAAAAGCTGCCAGTCAGTATACAGGGCATCTGTGGGAGATTCGGCATCTTCGAGCGATTCCGCCAGAAGCCAGAACCGGAACAGACCAAAGAGGACGATCGGGATGGTGAAAACCAGCAATGGTTGCGTCGTCAAAACAAAGACACTGTAAAAGAGCAGAGCCCCGGTCGCCGCCATGACGGAGAATCTGTCCAGCAGGGAAACGGTGTATTTTCTCAGGACTTTGCGACCTCCGCCGGCGCCATGAACCAGTTCTTGCCGGCGTTTCATGGTAGCCAGAAATATCGCCAGGCAAAATGTGGTTACAAGCATCCAGGACGATGCCGGAACGGCGAGTGCGACGGCGCCAGCGTAAACACGGAGCATGAAGCCGGTTGCAATTGAAAATATGTCGAAAACCGGCTGGTGCTTCAGTACGAGCGAATACGTGAGGTTGAGGATGAGATATCCCACGATCACGACAACGACTTGAGGTTGCAGCAGATAGGCGCCGGCCAGGATGATGTAGAGTGCAGCCAACAGGATAAAAGCATGGGAAGTGGGTATGTGGCCGCTGGCCAAGGGGCGGGTCTTGGACTTGACAGGATGGTTGCGATCATCATCGATATCGCAATAATCATTGACGATGTAGGCGGCAGATGAGGCAAAACAGAAGAGTGCCATCGCCAAAAAGGCATTGTTCACCGACTGGTAATCGGTAAATCCGGACGAAAAGACCAGCGGCGACAAGACAAATGTGTTCTTGACCCATTGCTTGGGGCGCATCACTTTTGTCAGGCTGCTTATTGTCGCTTTCAAACCCGTTGAAATATCGGGAGTACTCATGAAAAATTGCACACGAACTGCCCCACCCCTGTTGGGAATTAATTTTACACGGTTCTAAAGCCATATACCAGCAAGGCTGGTTCTGTGTATGGACCCGGAAAGGTCGCCGAACTGCCCGGTCGTTCAGCCAAGATGTCGTAGCCGGCGATGCTGTTCGGCGAACGCGGCATCTTTGTTGTACGATAGGATGAGTGTTGGGGGCCGGTTGCCACAGCGGTGCGGGAAATGTCGATGGAACTGTCGGGTTGGGGAAACACTCTTAAGGCGCATTCGAAAGTGGCTTGTCCCTCGGGGTCCGGGGATGTCCTCAGGTCCATAGTTGACGTCTCGTCGGATTCTGTAATCGCGCGGGGGCTGGGACGTAGTTATGGCGACAGTGCGTTGGCGTCTCATGTCATCAGCACCCGTTATATGGACCAGTTTCTGGCGTTTGATGAAACGTCGGGCCTGTTGAGCTGTGCCGCCGGTGTCAGCCTTGCGGAATTGTTGGCCGTATTCGTTCCAAAGGGCTGGTTTTTGCCGGTCACGCCGGGGACCCGATTTGTCACGGTCGGGGGCGTCATTGCCAGCGACGGGCATGGCAAGAACCATCATCTGAATGGCAGTTTTTGCGATTACGTTACGTCGCTGAAAATCGCTACGGTGTCTGAGGGCATTGTCGAATGTTCGAGCCATGAGAATGCGAAGCTGTTTCGTGCGACGTGTGGGGGCATGGGTCTAACCGGTGTTATTGTGGAAGCAACATTCCGGCTGCTGGCCATCAACAGTGCGTACATTAACGAGACCAGGTTGAAAGCGGACAGTCTGGATGCGCTCTTCAATCTTCTTGAGGTTCATCGGTCCGCCCATTACTCGGTCGCCTGGGTCGATTGCCAGGCTCGGGGCAGGGCATTCGGTCGGTCGATCCTGTATCTTGGGGAACATGCGGATGGAGGCGGTTATGCAGGGAGCGATACAAAGGGGTTCGCGGTACCGGTCAACATGCCGTCCGACCTATTGAACCGTCACAGCATAAGAGCCTTCAACGCAATTCGATTTGCGCGCATGCGACACCAAATGACTAAACATGTCGCGCACGTCGAGACGTTCTTTTATCCGCTGGACCGAATTTCGCATTGGAACCGGCTCTATGGTGCCAGTGGATTTGTCCAATATCAGTTCGTGCTTCCCAAGGCCGCCGGGCTTGAAGGCGTGACCACAATTCTGCGCCGGATTGCAAAATCCGACCACAGCCCGTTTTTGTCCGTGCTCAAGGCAATGGGCAAAGCCAATAAGAATATGCTTTCCTTTCCCATGGAAGGGTACACGTTGGCCCTTGATTTCAAAATGGCTGGCGGCCTGTTCGATCTGCTGGATGAACTAGACGAAATCGTCCTCGACCATGGCGGCAGACACTATCTGGCGAAGGATGTACGTTTGCCCGAGCAGGTATTCAAAAAGGCTTATCCGGCATGGGAGGCATTCGCCTGCGTCAGATCGCTGTATGGCGCGGATCGTGTGTTCAATTCCTTGCAATCCAACAGGCTGGGTCTCTAGTTCATGGGCAGCATCCTAATTATCGGGGGAACCTCGGCGATCGCGGAATCGACCGCCCGGCTTTTCGCCGGCCGGGGCGATGGGCTCTATCTCATTGCCCGTAGCGATGAACGTCTGGCCAATATTTCAAAAGATCTGAAAATCCGCGGAGCGGCGTCCGTCAACACCGGCTTGCTGGACGTCAACCATTTTGAATTGCACGAAAGCGCAGTAGATCAGGCTTTTGAAGTGTCCGGCCCCTTCGATGTAGTGTTGATTGCTCACGGTGTGTTGCCGGATCAAGTGGCGTGCGAAAACGACGCCGACACGGCTATGGCTGCATTCAATGTCAATGCGATGAGTGTGGTTTCCCTGCTGACAACAATCGCCAACAGAATGGAGAAACAGAAAAGCGGTACGATTGCCGTGATCACGAGCGTCGCGGGAGAGCGCGGCCGGCGATCCAACTATGTCTATGGTGCTGCGAAGGGCATGGTGCAGCTTTTCCTGCAGGGGTTACGAAGTCGCCTGCAGGGGGCCGGTGTTGCAGTGATCGATATCAGGCCGGGATTTGTGGATACGCCAATGACGGCTGAATTTACCAAGGGGCCGCTCTGGGCAAAACCGGAGGCCATCGCGTCCGGCATCCTGTCGGCCATCGACCGTTCAAAAACACATGTCTACCTGCCCTGGTTCTGGCGCTACATCATTCTGATTATCAAACTGATTCCTGAAAAACTGTTTATGCGCCTCAAGATCTAGAAGCCTGCAGAGAGTAATGTGCAACCAGCAAGCTGACGGCCTGATCGAAGTCGTTGATATCCATATCTTCGTCAGGGTTATGGCTGCCATTGGCGTTGCGAATAAAGATCATGCCTGTCGGAATTCCCATTTCAGCAAAAACCGCTGCGTCATGACCGGCACCGCTTGGCATCGATGGCGGCGACAGGTTGAGTGTCGATGCCGCATCGTTCAGCTGATGCCTCAACTCTTCATCCAACTGTGTGACCGGCCACGTGAACTCTGGCCCGAGAACACAATCCACGCCTCTGGTGCGGGCAACGGTGTCACATAAAGCGGATATCCGTTTCCTGATGCCGTTCAATGCGTCCTGGCAGGGGCCACGCACGTCGAGACAGAAACCGACTTCACCGGCAACCTTACTGCCGCTGTGATGGGTGGGGTCGGTTGCAACCTGGCCAATGGTGAGTGTCACGTCCCGGCCTGGTTCACCAAGGCTGTCCCATTCCTTTTCCAATCCGTGAACAAAATCGGAAAATCCCAGAACGGCGTCCTGGCGATATTGGCGCGACGTGGCACCGGAATGGGCATAACGTCCGATGCAGCGTGCGGTCGTGTATCGAAAGCCGCCGTTAAGCGCGGTGACAAGACCGATCGGTTGATCGCCGCCGATCAGTGCCGGGCCCTGCTCGATGTGAACTTCCACGAAACTGTGCACACGCCTGACAGGCAGAAGCACCTTTCCCTGGCGGGCAGGCTCGGGGTCGAAGCCTGCCTCACGCATGTGCCAGCCCAGAGTTCTGCCGGTATCGGAGCGGACGGTTTCGTCGATGGCCGTGGCCGGCAGTTTTCCGAATGCGGCATAGCTACCCAGGTACGAGAGCGGGAACCAGGTGGCCTCCTCAGCCCTGATCGCCATAATGACGAGATCGCGAGGGAGAACCGTGTTGTTCTCCACGAGGGTGGCGGCCAGGCTCAGGCCGGCAATGACACCGGCGGCACCATCGAAATTGCCGCCGTGGGGGACGGTGTCCATGTGAGAGCCGACAAAGAAAGCCGGAGCGCCGCGGTCCTCGCCGGGCAGAGTCATGTAGAGATTACCGATGGCATCACACGAAATTTCGCAACCAAGTTCGGTGGCGTGCCGGGCAGCAAGGTTGTGTGCAAGTTGCTCACCCGGGCCATAAGCCGCCCTTGTGATGCCCGGAGGATCGGCGGTGGCTTCCGCAAGTGACGAAAACATCTGCCGCGCGCGTTTCTGGCCGGAAGTCATTGGTTCTGTTCCAGAGTGTTGAGGTACCCCCCACCTTACAAGAGGCAGGCCATGGCGCGTAGTTGGAATGATATCTGACGGAATGAAACAGGCTTTTCCCGATTGTACACTATGAACAAAGTGCATGCCTCGCCGGGGCGTCTCCCACCGCGGGTAGCCCTTGGCAATTGCGCATTTACTCAGTATTGTGCGCATAATACTGAGTAAATGCGCAATTGAGGGATAATCCGATGGATGGCTGGCCGTGACGAACGGTGAACCAATTTTGATTTCCGGCGGCGGGATCGGCGGTTTTGCTGCTGCCCTTGCCCTGAGCCAGGCGGGTTACCCGGTTCAATTGCTCGAACAATCGGACACATTCTCTGAAGTCGGTGCGGGGATTCAGCTGGGTCCCAATGTTTTCAGGATGTTCGATCGGCTGGGGATCACCGAAGCGGTCAATGACCTTGCCTGTTTTCCCGATGCTCTCATCATGCTGGATGCCCTCAACGGGGACCAGATCACAAAAATTCCGTTGGATGGTTCGTTCCGGGAACGTTTCGGTAAACCATATGCGGTCATTTACCGGCCTGATCTGCACAAGGTTCTGATCGATGCCTGTGAAGCCTTGCCACTTGTCACATTGTCGGTAAATCAGAAGGTCGAGCGATTCGAGGATACGGGTGATGGCGTACTGGTCCACACCAAGGAGGGGACAACCCATGCCGGCGCCGCCCTTATTGGTGCGGATGGCCTGTGGTCTCCGGTCCGTGAGCAGATCGTCGGCGATGGCCGTCCAAAGGTCTCGGGACACATCGCCTATCGTGCCGTGCTGCCGATCGACGACGTGCCAGAGCATTTACGGATCAACGCCGCGGTCTTGTGGGCCGGCCCGAAAACCCACCTGGTTCACTACCCCTTGCGCCGGGGCGAGTTGTTCAACATCGTGGCCGTGTTTCACAGCGACCGTTACGAGGAGGGGTGGGACAGCTACGGTGACCCCGTTGAGCTTTCCGAAAAGTTTGCCGGTGAACACGACAGCGTCCTGCAGTTGCTGGAAAAAATCGACTCCTGGCGCATGTGGGTTCTTTGTGATCGCGAGCCGATCAAGACCTGGAGCAAAGGCCGTGTGACGCTGCTCGGTGATGCCGCCCATCCGATGCTGCAATATCTGGCACAGGGCGCGTGCATGGCAACCGAAGATGCCGTGTGCCTGGCTAGCCGGCTGGTGCGTCACGATGGTGATTTCGAAACCGCATTCAAGGCCTATCAGGACGATCGTTACCTGCGTACCGGTCGGGTCCAGCTCACCGCCCGTATCTATGGCGACATCTACCACGCCGCCGGTGTTACGGCGGAACTGCGCGACATGATGCTGAGTGGACGCACGCCCGAGCAGGCATACCAGGGCGTGTCCTGGCTTTACGGTGGTATCGACGATGACGGTGCCCAGATTCTTTGACGCTTGTCGTTGCTGCGTTTGATTAAACTGACGGGAGAATGAACATGACACATGGTGCACCGGCACAGACAGACGAGCGCCGCTCTTTCTACGAGCAGATCGACCGGTTCTCCATGACGCCTCTTTGGGAGGTGCTCGACGCTCTGGTGACACCGGTACCGGCGAGCCCCTGCCTGCCGCATATCTGGCGTTATGACGATGCCCGGCCTCATCTCATGAAGTCGGGAGAATTGATTACCGCGCAGGAGGCCGTGCGGCGGGTGCTGGTTCTGGAAAACCCGGGGATGCGCGGCGACTCCTGCGCAACACGGTCCCTCTATGCCGGACTGCAACTCATCCTGCCGGGCGAAGTGGCGCCGGCTCATCGCCATACCCAGTCAGCACTGCGTTTTGTGGTTGAAGGACGCGGCGCTTATACGGCTGTGGATGGCGAAAGGCGGACCATGGAGCCTGGAGATTTCATCATTACCCCGTCCTGGACATGGCACGATCACGGCAACCCGTCCGATGAACCGGTGGTCTGGCTCGATGGGCTCGACATTCCGGTGGTCCGGTTTCTGGATGCCGGTTTCGCGGAGAATCTCCCCGACGACACGCAACCGGTTTCCCACGATGAAGGGCGCTCGCTCACACGTTATGCCAACAACATGGTGCCTGTCGGATATGAGCCGGAGTCCCTGACGTCGCCGATATTTGCCTACCCCTATGCCCAGTCCCGTGCCACCCTGCATGACATGGCGGGCCATGAAAATCCCGATCCCGCCCATGGCTACAAGATGCAGTTCATCAATCCGGTGACGGGAAGTTATGCCATGCCGACCATGGCGACGTTCATGCAGCTTCTGCCGACAGACACTCACACGACAGCTTACAGATCAACGGACGGGACGGTTTACAGCGTGGTCGAAGGAAGCGGCGAGGTCGAGGTTGGTGAAGGTGACGGCAAGGTGGTTATGGCGTTCGGACCGCGCGATCATTTTGTGGTGCCGTCATGGGCGCCGAGCCGGTTCCGGACCGAAACAGACACGGTCCTGTTCAGCTTCTCCGACAGGCCCATGCAAAAAGCTCTAGGGCTCTGGCGTGAGGATCGCGGCAATGCCTGATGACGCAACGGCAACTGTGGCCAAACCGGATGATATTTTTGACGAAACGCTGACAATGCCCGGTCACCTTTTGCGCCGGTGTCAGCAAATCGCGGTATCGATCTTTCTGGCCGAATGCCGCGAATTTGACCTGACGCCTCTGCAGTTTGCGGTACTCAGCGCCTTGGATCAGCACAGGTCTCTCGACCAGGTCCGCCTGGCAGGGTTTGCGGCCCTGGACCGTACAACCGTCGGGGTGGTGACCCGGAAACTCGAACAACGCGGCCTTGTCTCGCGCCGGTCGTCTGACAAGGACCGGCGCTCGGTCCTCATTGCCTTGACTGCAACTGGCAAGGCGCTGCTGAGGCGAGCGTTGCCAGGGGTGCAGGCTGCACAAGCGCGCATTCTTGCACCCCTGCGCCCTGACGAGCGTGTCATCTTCACGGAGATGCTGGGGCGCATTGCTGAAGTCAACAATGCTGCCAGCAGGGCCCCGCTGCGGCCCTCCTAAGTTCCCAGGCGGCGGAGTTCCCCTTTGTCTGCGTCAGGCGGCCGGCCTGTTGCGCTGGATGATCTGTTTCCCGAAGGCGCTGCCGGCGAGGTCGACCATGAGTTCAGCGCTTCGGTTGTGTTCGTCGAGGCAGGGGTTGAGCTCGACCAGGTCAAGCGAACCCAGCAGTCCCGACTCGTGGATCATTTCCATGCAGATATGCGCTTCACGATAGGTTGCTCCGCCGGGCACGGTTGTGCCCACGCCAGGGGCCAGTGAAGGGTCGAGCATGTCGACATCGAAGCTGACATGCAGGTGGCCACCGGTCCGGGCGACGCTTTCGAGAATTGTGCGCATAACCGAGACCATGCCGTGTTCGTCAATGATGCGCATGTCGAAGACGTTGGCGCCACTGTCGACGACTCTTGCCTTTTCAACCGGATCTACTGATCGAATGCCGGCGAGATAGATGTTGGTCGGATCGATCAGCTGTGGCTGAGCGCCGATGTTGAGTTGATCGGCGTCGATGGCGCCACACAAGGTTGCCAACGGCATGCCGTGGATGTTGCCCGAAGGCGATATGTCGGGCGTGTTGAAGTCGGCATGAGCATCGAGCCACAGGACTGATACTGGGGTGTCGGTCTTCCGGCAATGTTCTACAACGCCGGCGATCGAGCCGATCGACAAGCTGTGGTCGCCACCTAGGATTACTGGTTTGTGACCGATGTCGAGCACGTGGTGGACCTTGTCGCGAATGTTGCGTGACCATTCAGCGACCTCTTCGAGATGACGGAAGCCGTTAACCGGAGCCGATTGGGGGTTGCGGGGGCCATCCACGTCACCGTGATCGACAACCAAGTGGCCCAGGTCGCCAAAGGCCTGTTCGATGCCGGCAATGCGAAGGGCCTCAGGCCCAAGGTTCGCGCCGCGCCGTCCGGCGCCCACATCGATGGGCGCTCCGATCAGGCCAAGCGGTTTTGCCGTTTCGCCGGTAACGTCGTATTGCTGGGTCGCAGATTGATGTTTGATGTCCTGAATGCCCATGACGGCCTCCAATTACGTTGTGCTTGATTGCCATTGAGGTGGATAATGTCAGAAGCGCTGCAAAATGGGCTGGCGAAGTTGCGGGCAATACCGGCAGATTCTGCGGTTGGATCCGGGCCCAGCGAAAGGAAGTACCGGAGATGGCGAAGGGGACTGTACGTCTGGACAGAATCGACCTGAAGATTCTCGGCGTTCTCCAGACCGACGGACGTATCACCAATCAGGCGCTTTCCGACAAGGTCGGGCTTTCGCCCAGCCCGTGCCTTCAACGCACGAAGCGGCTGGAGCAGGAGGGGTTGGTTACCGGATATCAGGGGCAGATCGATCTGGGTCGGCTCGCCCGTACGATCTCCGTCATTGCCACCGTGGCCCTCGCCAGTCACAGCCAGGACGACTTCGATGCCTTTGAAGCGGTTGCCGCGGATGTGCCCGAACTGGTCGACTGCTTCAAGGTCAGTGGACAGTTCGACTACTTCATGCGGTTCGTGTGTCCAGACATTACAACCTATGAGCAGATCAGCGATGACCTGGTGCGCAACGGGCCCGACGGCATTCGCGTGAGCAGCCACGTGGTCTTGCGCGTGACAAAACCGTTCGAGGGTTACCCTGTTGAACAACTTGTCACATTCGATTGTTAATATAATATAATTTGACGGTTGAAGGTCGCCGATACACATTGGTGGTTTCAATCCCGAGATCAGAGTTTCACTTGGGTAAATAGGGAGAAAATAATGGGAAGCCTAAAGGAACTAAAATACAAACTGGGCAAAGGTCTGATTGACCGGCGCCTGTTCATGCAAGGGGCGCTCGCTGCGGGCGCCACGTTTACCGTCGCAAATACGATTGCTTCGAGTATTGCAAAAGCAGCACCGAAGAAGGGCGGGCATTACGTTCAGGGCCTGACCGGTGGCGGCACGGGCGACGTGCTCGATCCGGCTCAGACGCTTGACTCATTCATGATCAATGTCAGCGCCGGACAACTGCGCAACAACCTGACTGAAATCGGCCCGGATGGGCAGATCAGGGGCGAACTGGCGGAAAGCTGGGAGCCTTCCGACGATGCCGTGACCTGGGTCTTCAATCTGCGCAAAGGCGTCGAATTCCACAACGGCAAGACCATGGAAGCCAATGACGTGGTGGCATCGCTCAACCATCACCGTGGCGAAAAGACCAAGTCTGCCGCTAAGGGTATCGTGAAGCCGATCAAGGACATCAAGGCTGACGGCAAAGACAAGGTTGTTGTTGAACTGGAAGGCGGCAACGCCGATTTCCCGTTCCTGGTCAGCGACTATCACCTGACGATCTGCCCGGCCAATGAAGACGGCTCGATGGAGTGGAAGTCCGGTGCCGGTACAGGCGGTTATGTGCTTGAGAAGTTCGAGCCTGGCGTCTCGGCAAAGTTGAAGCGGAACCCGAACTACTGGAAGGAAAACGCCGCGTTTTTCGATTCGGTCGAAAATCTGTTTATCGCTGATGCCGGTGCCCGCACCAACGCATTGCGTTCCGGTCAGATCCACTCCATGTCGAACCTTGACCTGAAGACCGTGCACTTGCTCAAGCGTGAATCCGAGATCCAGGTGTTCCCGTCATTCGGTAACAAGCATGCGACCTTGCCGATGCTGTCGAATGCTCCGCCTTTCGACAACAACGACGTCCGGCTTGCTTTGAAGTACGCCATCAACCGCCAGGAAATGCTCGACAAGATCGTAAAGGGTCAGGGCGAACTGGGTAATGACAGCCCCGTCGGTCCGGCCAATATCTACCGGGCGACTGCAGAAGAACTGCCTCAGCGGCCATACGATCCGGAGAAGGCCAAATTCCACCTCAAGAAGGCCGGCCACGACGGGAACTTCCAACTGCACCTTGCCGATACGGCTTTCGAAGGGGCGGTCGATGCCGGTCAGCTTTACACTGAATCGGCGAAAGCTGCGGGGATCAACATCAAGATCGTTCGCGAACCCAATGACGGTTACTGGTCAAACGTCTGGCTCAAGAAGCCCTGGTCGGGCAGCTACTGGGGCGGACGTCCGACGGAGGACTGGATCTTCTCGCAGATCTACTCTTCGGGTGCGGACTGGAATGAATCGAAGTGGGAGCACGAGAAATTCAACAAGCTGCTGGTTGAAGCCCGTGCCGAACTCGATCCGAAGAAGCGCCGCGCCATCTATGTGGAGATGCAATTAATTCTTCATAATGAAGGCGGGTCAATCATTCCGCTGTTCATGGCGTATACCCATGCTGCGAGCAAAAAGATCATGCTGCCGGAACAGATGGCAAGCAACTGGGAGCTCGACGGCCACAAGAATGCCGAGCGCTGGTCGTTCGCATAGAAACAATCAAACACTCGCGATCGATCGCGGGTCTTAAGACTTGAAGATACCTCGCATCATCGGCCCGATGGTGCGAGGTATTGATTTTTGGGGCATATTGTGCCTAGCTAAACGGGGTCATCGTACGGATACTGCAGTACGTTATGGCTCGATAGGTGCGGTTGAAGGAGCTCTTAGAGAACGGTGTTGGCTTGGATTTCCAGATAAATTCAGTTGCCTGTCGTCAAACGGGGTTGCGACTGAGTTTTACAGTTTCCTGCTGGTTCCGTCTGAATGTCGTACAAAATTCGCCAATTCATGTGCGGACCTGGCCCTTCTAGCAGAAGTATCGTCATCTCCTAAAAAACACTGGATTGGTTCACAGCCGAGTGGTCTCGGACGTGGAATATCGTTATCCCAGTTGGAAGAGGGAAATATGCCAAAGGGAACAGTGAAGTGGTTCAATCCTGAAAAGGGGTATGGTTTTATTGCACAGGAAGATGGGTCGAGTGATGCGTTCGTCCATATTTCCGCAGTGGAACAGTCCGGTCTTTCAGGGCTGAACGAAGGGCAGGAAGTCGAATATGAACTTGCTCCCGGGCGAAATGGAAAAATGGCAGCGCAAAACCTGAAGGTTACAGGCTGAAGCTGCAAAACAACCGGTTGTTTCATAGTCAGGATCAACCGGAATTGCCGCAAACTGGCGTTGAAATCGGATAAGCAGACTTCAGCGATCAGGGTGGGACGTTTCTTTGGAAGGGCGACCGTGTCATGCGGTCGCTCTTTTTTTGTTTGTCGGCGAGGCCAGGAAAATCCGCAGGTGCTGACGGTTCTTGTTGACACAAACAGCAGCTTTCTCAATCGTGGAATTCTGAATAGAACAACACGAGCAGCGATTGCGGGATGCAGGGGGCGTGGACAATTGACGATAAATAATGACAGCTGAGACCGTGGAGCCAAGTGAGGTTTTCACCGCTTACGAACGCATCCGCGACCGCGTGCGGGTTACGCCATTCGAGATGTCGGAAAGCCTGACCGCCGCGGCTGGCGTACCTGTAATCCTCAAACTTGAACATCAGCAACGCACGGGAAGTTTCAAGCTTCGTGGCGCGACCAACGCTGTTCTCGGCCTGACATCCGGACAACGGGAAAGGGGGGTGGTCGGGGTGTCCACCGGCAATCATGGACGGGGGCTCGCATCTGCGGCTAGCGATGCCGGGGTCCGCTGCATCATCTGCATGTCCAATCTGGTGCCACAGAACAAGATAGACGGCATCAAGGGACATGGTGCGGAAGTCCGGATTGTCGGATCGTCCCAGGACGATGCGCAGATTGAAGTCGACCGTCTGGTCAATGAAGACGGGATGACGATGCTGCCGCCCTTCGATCACCGCAACATCATTGCCGGACAGGGGACGCTGGGCCTTGAAATACTGAACCAGATTCCCGAGGCGGAAACCATCGTGGTGCCGGTGTCGGGCGGAGGATTGATCTCGGGCCTCGCCCTTGCGGTGAAGGCACAGCGGCCGGAGGTGCGGGTTGTCGGCGTTTCCATGGAACGCGGCGCGGCCATGTATGAATGCCAGAAGGCCGGCCGCCCAATTCACGTGGAGGAACGGGCCACCCTGGCGGATTCCCTGGGTGGCGGCATCGGTCTCGACAATGTCTTCACGTTTCCCATGGTTCGCGATCTGGTCGACGACCTGGTGCTGGTTAGCGAGACGCAAATCGCCCAGGCTATCCGCCATGTTTACTGGCACGAACGCCAGATTGTGGAGGGCAGCGGTTCGGTCGGGATCGCAGCTGTGACGGCGGGCCTTGTCTGTGGCAAGGGACCGATTGTTGTTTTAACCAGCGGCGGCAATATCGATATGGCCCTGCATCACCGGATTATCTCCGGCGAAGATGTCGATGTGACGGCCAAGAACTAGGACGAGAGAAGAATGGCAACGACAAATGTTCTGACGGAATCTGATTTGCGGAACCAGGTTCATCTTGACCTGGACGCTGTGGCGTGTGTCGAAAATGCGTTCCGCTCGCTCGCCTCGGGTGGAGTCGTCATGCCCCCGATCCTGCGGCTGGATATCCATGAGAACAACGGCGAGGTTGACGTCAAGACAGCTTATGTGCCGGGCCTCGACAGTTTCGCGATCAAGATATCGCCCGGGTTCTTCGACAATCCGGCGATCGGTCTGCCCAGTACCAACGGGCTTATGGTGTTGTTCAGTGCAAAGACCGGTCTGGTGGAAGCCCTGCTTCTTGACAATGGTTATCTGACGGATGTGCGAACGGCGGCGGCCGGTGCTGTCGCTGCACGTTATCTCAGTCGCGAGGACTCCGGAACGGCTGCAATCTTTGGTGCCGGCGCCCAGGCCAAGCTGCAACTGGAGGCCCTGATGCTGGTCAGGCCGATCAGGCAAGCTCGTATCTGGGGACGCCGGCGTGAAGCGGCACACGAAACAGCCGAGACGTTATCGGAAAAACTGGGCATTGAGGTCAGTGCCATCGAAGAACCTGAAGAAGTGGTTCGCGGTGCTGATATCGTTGTCACCACAACACCTTCCGTCGAGCCCCTCCTCAGGGCCGACTGGCTGGAGGCCGGTCAACATGTGACGGCCATGGGATCCGATGCCGAACACAAGAACGAGCTGGAACCGGCCGTTCTTGGCCGGGCAGATCAGTATGTCTGCGACCGGTATTCACAATGTGCGACACTTGGTGAACTCCATCATGCGATCGACGCAGGCGTCGTTGCCGGGGATGCTTCGTTTCCGGAACTGGGTGATATCATCGCGGGCAAGAGTCCCGGGCGAACTTCGGTTGAACAACTCACAATTTGCGACCTGACGGGGACCGGCGTTCAGGACACGGCAATCGCGACGCTGGCACGCGAACGCTGCGTCGCTGCCGGTGCCGGATCGCAATTCGTTTCATAGAACAACGGGTCACAGCGCCAACATCACTCAACAGGCGGGGCACATCATGACGGACGTGAAACTGAACTTCACGAGGGAAGAATACGGGCAACGGATCGACAGGACCCGGGCTGCAATGGCGGCGCAAGGTATCGAGTTACTGATCATCGCCGACCCTTCCAACATGTCATGGCTGACCGGATACGACGGGTGGTCGTTCTATGTCCATCAGGCCGTAGTGCTTGGACTCGACGGTGATCCGGTCTGGTTTGGACGCGGCATGGATGCCAACGGCGCCAAGCGGACTGTGTTCATGGATCACGACGACATCATCGGTTATCCCGATCACTATGTGCAATCGACCGAGCGGCATCCGATGGAGTACCTGTCCGTGCGCCTGGAGGAACGCGGCTGGGACAAACTGGCGACGGGTGTGGAGATGGATAACTACTATTTCTCCGCAGCCGCTTTCGCTTCGCTGCAGAAGAACCTTTCCAACGCCAGGTTCCATGACGCGACGGGGCTTGTGAACTGGCAGCGAGCGGTAAAGTCACCGAGAGAGATCGAATTCATGCGCCGGGCGGCGCGGATCGTGGAGGCCATGCATGCCCGGATCTTCGATCTGGTCGAACCGGGGTTGAAGAAAAACGAACTGGTGGCGGAGATCTATCACACCTCGATTACCGGTGCCGGTGGTCATGGCGGAGACTATTGTGCGATCGTGCCGATGCTGCCATCGGGCCTCGATGCCACAGCACCCCATCTGACCTGGGACGAAAGGCCGTTCAAGTCGGGCGAAGGCACGTTCTTTGAAATCGGCGGCTGTTACCGGCGGTATCACTGCCCTCTGTCGCGCACAGTCTATCTGGGACAGCCACCGCAAAAGATTCTGGACGCGGAAAAGGCGGTGCTTGAGGCCACAGCCGCGGGGCTGGAGAAGGCAAAACCCGGCAATACATGTGAGGATGTGGCCCTGGCCTTTTACCGGACCCTGGGGAAGTTCGGTTTCGAGAAAGACAGCCGCACAGGGTATTCGATCGGTCTGTCCTATCCGCCTGACTGGGGCGAACGGACCATGAGCCTGCGGGCCGGCGACCTGACCGAACTCAAACCGGGCATGTGCCTCCATTTCATGCCCGCGCTGTGGCTCGATGACGGCGGTCTGGAGATTACCGAAAGCATTCTCATCACCGATACCGGCATGGAATGTCTGGCGGATGTGCCGCGCAAACTGATGATCAAGGACTAAGCCCCCATGTTCCACAACCCGATCGTGCCCAGCGTCGACTTTGAGGCCGACGGTGTCCAGCACGGGCACCTGCGTCTGCCCTACAGCCGGGACGACTCGGCATGGGGCTCGGTAATGATTCCGATCACGGTGGTGCGCAACGGCAATGGCCCGACCGCCCTGTTGACGGGCGCCAATCATGGCGATGAGTACGAAGGTCCGGTGGCATTGTTCGATCTGGCCCGGTCGCTCAAACAGGAAGACGTCGCGGGCCGCGTGATTATCGTACCGGCGATGAATTATCCGGCATTTGCCGCAGGCACCCGAACGTCGCCGGCCGATGGCGGCAACATGAACCGTGCTTTTCCGGGACGTCCGAACGGGACCGTGACGGAAAAGATAGCGGACTTCTTCTATCATTCGCTTCTCCCCCTGTCCGACATCGTTCTTGATTTCCATAGCGGCGGCCGGACGCTCGATTTTGTGCCGTTCGCCGCAGCCCACGTGTTGAACGACAAGGTTCAGGAGCAGCGCTGTGTTTCCGCCATGAAGGCGTTCAATGCACCGTACAGCGCCATGCTGCTGGAGATCGACAATGTGGGTATGTACGACACCGCCGCTGAAGACATGGGCAAGGTGTTTGTGTCAACCGAATTGGGGGGAGGCGGCACCGCCACGGCGCGATCGTCGGGCATTGCCAAAAAAGGCCTCCGGAACCTGCTGATCCACGCCGGAATACTCGACGGCGATCCGTTGATCGAGGACACGATAGTGATCGACATTCCGACCGGTGACTGTTTCACCTTTTGTGAAGACGGCGGCGTGATCGAATTCTGTGTGGACCTCGGCGAGCCGGTGCATGCCGGAGACGTTGTCGCCAGGGTCTGGCCCTTGAACCGGACAGGGACGGCGCCGGTCGACTACAAGGTGCAGGTCGACGGCATTCTCGCGGGGAAACATTTTCCGGGTCTTGTGAAACCGGGAGACTGTTTGTCCATGGTGGCGGTTGTGCTCTAGCCCGCTGTGGGCAAGGCGTCGCGGTGCAGGAAGAACTCCTGATGGATGACGATGGTCTCGCCGTCGGCAAGCACGACGGCGTAGGCCGGCGGTTCGTTGCTGTAGGCCATGACCGGGGTGACCGGGTCATACGGCACCTGGTGGTTTATAGCGGGCAGGGCGGAATGGGGCACCCGATTCCAGGATCCGAATACCGGCCTGTGAACGTGACCGAAAAACAGGTGACGGATGTTTTGCCCCAGACGCGAAACGATTGACGCGAATTCCTCCGGCTGGTCAAGCCGGATCACGTCGAGCCGTGGAATGCCGATGTCGAACGGCGGGTGATGCATGAACACCAGGATACGCCGGTCCCCGGCATTTTCCAGTTTCTTGCGAAACCAGTCCAGCCGGTCACTGCACAGGTCGCCTTCACGCCTGCCAGACGCCAGGGTGTCGAGGCACAACACATCGCCCCAGTCGGTGGACGTCGCTGTTTGAACAAAGCCGTTGCCGTCGACCGGATGGTCCGGAAACGCGGTCCTGAAATTCTGCCGATCGTCATGGTTGCCAAGCATGAGAACAACCGGGCAGGGGAAGCCCTGCAGCCGCGATTTCAGGGCTTGATAGGCAGCCGGTTCACCGCGGTCCGTCAGATCGCCGGAGATAACGCAGATGTCGGCATCCGGGTGTCGGTCAACGACGTCCCCAAGGCATCGATCCAGACGGTCCAGGGGATCGAGTCCGTGGAGCAAAGATCCCGGTGTCGCGAGGTGCAGGTCGGTAATCTGGATGAGTTTCATGTTGCTTGTATCCATGTGCAAATTGCTCCATTGATGAAATACGGTGCTGACAATCAGGCGTCAAATCTGCCATTGTTTGCGGACGCTTTTTGAGACAACGCATTAACTCGCCGGGGACGTTCATGAGCATTCTTACGACCTGTATCGGGGCCTATCCGAAACCTGACTATGTGCCGGTAAGCGACTGGTTTATCTTGAAAGATGGCGCTACGTCGGCGGGCGGTGAGGTAACGCGCGAATATAGTTCTGTGATGGACAAAGCGGATGAAGAGACCGAAGCCCGCTTCGTTAAAGCAACCCGTGAAGTGATCGAAGACCAGGTCGGGGCGGGTGTCGACGTTCCAACCGATGGAGAGATTCGCCGGGAAAACTACATTCACTATCACTGCCGTCATCTGGAAGGTTTTGACTTTGAGAACCTGACTAAGAAATCTTCGCGCAATGATGCCTATGTCGCGGAGCTGCCGACCATTCGGGGTACGGTGGCGCCAATGGATATGTCCTTCCTGGTGAGAGATTTCCAGACCGCACAGTCCTTCACCGACAGGCCGGTAAAGATAACCGTACCAGGGCCGGTTACGATCATGGATACGACGGTTGACGCTTTCTACAATGATCCGCGCAAGCTGGCATTTGAGCTTGCCGCGGCTGTGAACAGCGGCGTTCGGGCCCTGGCCGATGCAGGTTGTAAAAATATTCAGGTCGATGAACCGGTATTTGCCCGCAAGGTCGACGTGGCATTGGATTTTGGCGTCGAGTGCCTTGACCGTTGCTTTGATGGTGTGCCGGACGATGTCACCAAGGTCATGCATATGTGCTGCGGTTATCCCAATCACCTCGACGATGAAGACTATCCGAAAGCCGACCCGACAGGATATCTGAAGCTGGCGAAGGCTGTGGATCGGTCATGTGTCGACCAGATCTCGATTGAAGATGCCCATCGGCACAACGACCTCTCGTTGCTGGAACTGTTCGAAAACTCGACGGTGATATTTGGCGCAATAGCTGTGGCGCGAAGCCGTGTTGAAACCGTTGAAGAAGTCCGCGGCCGTTTGATGGCAGCACTCGATCACATCGATGCGTCACGGCTGATGGCGGCACCGGATTGCGGCCTCGGGTTTCTTGGCGGTTTCCTGGCGCGGGAGAAACTCAAGGTCCTCTGTGATGCGGCCCATTCGCTGTGATAAGCCGGAGCCGAAAGATCCAGGACGAAGGCGATTCGGCCGCGGAAAAAATGTTCCGCATGCTGGATATTCTTGCGCACTCGCCCACACCGCTTGACGCAAATGATTTATGCGATGCCATGGATGCCAACAAACCTTCCATTGTGCGCATGATGAAGCAGATGGAAGATGACGGGATCATAAAGCGTCAGCTCGGAAGCAAGGGGTACATCCCGGCCCGGCGCCTGTCTGACCTTGCCCTGCAATCGCTCCTGTCCTGGGCGTCGACACCTCAGGTGCGCGAATTGCTCTCTGGTGTGGTGAGCAGAACGGGGGAAACCTGCAATTTCGGGATTTTGTTTGATGGTGAGGTTGTCTACCTGGAACGCGTCGAGTGCGACAGACCAATCCGGGTTCAACTGACTGCTGGATCGGCTGTTCCGGCGCACTGCACGGCGATCGGCAAGATCATGCTGTCGTATATGCCGGCGGCGAGCCGGCGTCAGTTTTTCGAGGCTGCACCCCTTGGTGCCCACACGTCCATGACGGTCACCAATTGGAATGCTGTCGAGGCGCAGGTCGCGGTCGTTCTCGAGTGCGGATTTGCGGCCGACAAGGGCGAATATGTCAACGGGCTTGGTGGCATTGCCGTTCCTGTCAGGGACGCAGATGGCGACGTCTTTGCGGGACTGGCTGTCCATGCCCCGGTTGACCGGCTTGGCGATGATGACGTCGCGGCCCATGTGACGGTTCTGAAGGAGGCTGCCGCCAAACTCTCTGCCTGTTTGCCGTGACACCTTAAGCGTTTTGCGTTTGATTTTACTCATCGACAGACTTCACGGCTGCACGACGTCCCTAAAAACTGTCATACACGTGCTTGACACATCCATCTCCTGAGTTGCAACGCTGGAGGTCCTCGTGTCGGCGCACGAGGACGACAATCAGGGAGGGCCGTAAAGCCAAAGTTTTGACGGTGCAATGCCGATCAGCACCAGGAATGAACCCCATAAATTGCGACGCGCCTTGGATGTGCTGCCGGGGCATGAATGCCCCAATCCGGCCAAGGATGCGGTTCACACGCCTCTGTCTTCCAATATCATGTCCGATGCCTTTTCCGCGATCATTATGGTCGGCGCATTGGTGTTACCCGAAACGATCGTTGGCATGATCGAAGCGTCCACGACTCTCAAGGCCTTGATGCCGTGAACGCGCAATCGATCGTCAACAACAGCCAGGTTGTCCTGACCCATCTTGCAGGTGCTGGTCGGGTGGTAGATGGTCTGGGAGATCTCCCGGGCCTTCTGCAGCAGGTCGTCTTCCGTGGCAGTGGCGTAACCGGGCAGTTTTTCATCGACGACGAATTTCGACAGGGCGCTGGTTTTCACAAGCTTCCGGGTCATCTGCATGCTGGCGACGGCGGTTTCCTGGTCAACCGTTGCCGACAGGTAATTGGGATGAATTGCCGGATAATTCCGGGCGTCAGGGGTGCGCACGTTAATATGGCCGCGGCTTTCAGGTCTCAGCTGGCACGCTGACAGCGTCACGCCTGAAAACCTGTGCATCTCAATCCCGGGCTTGTCAGTGCTGAGCGGCTGAAAGTGATACTGGATGTCGGGGGTTTCGAGTTCTCCCCTGGTCTTGGCGAAGATGCAGACCTGACTGGCACCCATGGCCATGGGCCCGGTCCGGAAGAGTGCGTAGCGGACACCGATGAGGCCGCGCCGGATTATATTATTGATTTCATCGTTCAGGGTGGAAACGTTGACCTCGTAGATCATCCGAATCTGCAGATGGTCCTGGAGGTTTTGTCCGACACCGGCCAGTTCATGTCTTAGCTCAATGCCGGCCTGGTGCAATGGTTCGCCCGGACCGATACCGGAGACCTGAAGGATCTGGGGTGACCCGATCGCACCGGCTGAGAGAATGACTTCACCGCCGGGCCTGATCCTGGCGGTGGTCAGTTTTTTCGACGCATAGAATTCCACGCCTGTTACGTCACGCGACGTCGAATCCGAAAATGTCAGTTTGCTGGTGTGCGCGTGGGTTACGATATCAAGATTTGGACGACTTCGTGCCGGTTTGAGAAAGGCGACCGCTGTCGAACACCGGCGCCCGTTTCTCGCCGTGAGCTGAAAGTAGCCGGCGCCTTCCTGGGTTGCGCCATTGAAATCTTCGTTTCGCGGGATGCCGATCTCTTCGGCGGCATCGATCAAGGCATTACAGATTTCCCGGTGGACTCGCATGTTCGAGACGGACAGCGGCCCGTCCGCGCCATGGAAGTCATCGGCCCCGCGTTCCTGATTCTCGGATTTTCTGAAGTAGGGCAATACGTCGTCGAACGACCACCCGACGTTTCCAAGTTGGCGCCAATGATCGTAGTCCTGATGCTGGCCGCGGATGTAAAGCAGCCCGTTTATCGAACTGGAGCCGCCCAGCGTCTTGCCGCGTGGCCAGTCGATGCTTCGACCGTCCAAGCCTGGATCGGGCTCGGTCTTGTAACACCAGTCGGTGTTGGGATTATGCATCGTCTTGAAGTACCCCACGGGTACATGGATCCAGGGGTTGATATCCCGGCCGCCGGCCTCGAGAAGCAACACCCGATTGTTCGGATCTGCGGACAATCGATTGGCGAGAACACAGCCGGCGGACCCCGCTCCAACGACGATGAAATCGTATTCTTCGTTTTCAATTTGCATGAACTTTATTGCCTAAAAACGGGACGCTTTTGATGTGACGGTGAATTTAAAGTTGCACAATTTTGCATTCGCTGCAATTATTGAGACAATTGGTCTCATTATATAACGAAAAGACCGATGGTCGACGGGAGGATAATCGTGTCCCTGCAATTTATGCGAAGGGAATTGAGAGAACCGCTACAACTGCGGCATTCCGATCAAACGAGCACGAGAATTGGTGCATGTGACAGATTGGTGTTGCCAATTCGCTCGCAATCCCGTTTGGTGTTCGGTATACGATCAGACGACACACTATCCACGTTGGAAAATGCAGACAGACGATCACGCAATCGGAGACCAGCCGGTTTCCGGGTTTCCAGAATTGATAAATCTCTACACCGCCTTCTGCACAAGGGTAGGGTTACGGCGAACGCGAATGGTAGTCGCAGTTCGGGACGCAACGCCGAAGGACTGCTGACGTATGCAGACAGATTTAATTCTCGACCTTGCGTCGATCATCTGGCTCGATGTGGTCCTGTCCGGCGACAACGCCCTTGTGATTGGCCTGGCGGCGTCGACACTGGTTCCCGAAGCCAGGAAGCGGGCAGTGGTCTACGGACTCGTCCTGGCAGCCGTGATTCGTATCGTTTTTGCCGCAATGACGGCCTACCTGCTTCACATACCGGGTCTTCTGGTGGTCGGCGGTCTGGCGCTGTTCTGGGTCGCCTACGGTCTCGTGCGCGAGATCATGAGAATGGCGGAACAGGAACACGAGAGTCTCGACGATATAGTAGGTACGGAAAATTCCAGACGCAGCATGGTACGGGCTCTGGTCTCGATCACGATCGCCGATATTTCTATGTCGATCGACAACGTGCTGGCAGTTGGCGCGATTGCCAGGGACAGTGTGGAACTGCTGGTCTTCGGGCTGGTGCTGTCAATCGCGCTGATGGGGCTGTGCGCCACGCTGATCATGAAGCTTCTGGTCAAGCATATCTGGATATCCTACATCGGCGTCGCGTTCCTGGTCTTCATAGGCGGCGAGATGATCTGGGAAGGCTGGGCGTCCTTCATGACCCTGTTTGCCTGACGCCGAGGCCGCCAGACTTAATTCCTTCCACAATTCAAATGCCAGCCGGCATCTGTCCGAAAGCGACAGGTGAACGGCCACGTAAGTTCGAGATTAAGTCCATTGCGCGCGATGCGGGCAAGAGGCCGGGTCTCGGCTGTTCTGTCTCGATTTCCGAAGGGCGTCGCTGCGGCGATTTGCTTTGGGTGAGGCGGGTAAACCCGAACGAGACAATTTCCACAATGGGAGTAGAAACACATGCTAGGTAACAAGCTTAAAGGCATTTCACGTCGTGACATGCTGAAACTGACGGGCCAGTACGGGATGACATCTACGCTGCTGGCAGCTGGCGCCCTGACCGGTGTCGTATCACTGCCGCGCCTCGCCGAGGCCGCCAACTCGACCTACAAGAAGCGGTTCAAGAACACCCCGAAATTCAAACTGAAATTCGGTGCCGCCGGCTTTACCGAACAGAACCTCCTGATCGAGCGGGCCGGTTGCCTGCAATGGGTCAACGACCTGGAAGAACGCACCGATGGTGCAATCCAGATTGAGTTCATCGGTGCAAACCAGATCTGCGGACAGTTGAACTGCGTCAAGAAAACCCAACAGGGCATCGTCGACATCTATGCGGCGTCGACCCAGAACTCAGCCGGCGGTGCGCCTTATCTCAACGTGCTCGATTATGCCTACATGTTCCCCAGCCGGGCGTCGCAGTATCACTTCCTGTACCATCCGGGCAGCCAGAAAATTCTGCGCGATCCGATGCGCAAACGCCACGGTGTCGAGTTCCTGTTCAGCCATGCGGAACTGCGCGGCATTCAGCTCGGCCTGGCCTGGAAGGACAAGCCGCTGGTGACCAGCGTGACCCAGCTTGCCGGCACCAAGAACCGGGTGACGGGCACTCAGCTTGGCCGGATCGCCATGAACCTGATGAAGCTCAATCCGACACCGATTGCCTGGTCGGAAACCCTCGACGGTCTCAAGCAGGGCCTGATCGACGGCGCCGAAACATGGGCGTCGGCTGTGGCTTATGCCAACATGTCGCCGGTGGTTTCCCAGGTGATCAACCTTGAGTTCTTCTGTGGTACGGAACACACGGCCATGAATTCGAAGGTCTTCGACAGCCTTGGCGGCGAACTTCAGGACGCGGTGATGGAATCGTCATACCTGGCGCAGGTCCATGTTCAGGCCGCCAACGAAGCGGCTCTGGTCAATACGGTCGGTTTCTCCGATCCTCAGCATCCCAACACGATCTTTGCCAAACACGGCACGCGCGTGTCGATGCTGTCGGCGGAAGCCAAGCGGGAAGCCGAAGAAATGTGTTCGCCCGAGTTCCACCCGGCTGAGTGGGAGAAATGGCGGGAGCGTCTTAATGGCTGGTCAGGCGGAATGGACACCTACAAGTTCATTTCCGACATCGCCCGGGAAATTCCCAGCGACACGCTCGCGGAAAATGTCGAACCGCGGCGCTGGTGGAAGGGCTGACCTTTCGAATTTTAGTCGGGGGCGGACTATCAGTCCGCCCCCGTGTCTAGTAGTCTTTTAACGGTATGCTGAACCACGGCATGCTTGGTATGCGTCGATCGAGGCATACAAGAATCTAAACATATCTGGGTTCTGAGGGGAGGCCGGACGCAAATGTTCATACTTAGATGGCTCGACGAGAATATCGAAAAAGTGATCATACTCGTCAACTACGTCGCCATGGCCGGAATCATTTTTGTCGAAGTAATCCGGCGGTTCTTGTTTAACGAGCAGGCTGCGTGGAGTTCCACGGTTCCAATTTACCTGTTTCTTTGGATAACCTGGATTGGATGCACCTACAACGTGAAGATCAGATCGCATCTCAGGTTCGACGAGCTTCGTGTTCGCATGCCTTACGACTTGCAATTTGCCTGTCTGCTTTTGGATGCAGTTCTCTGGATCGTGTTTGCGGGCATCGTCATATACTTCTCTGTGGAGCAGGTCTCACTTTCCTATGATAATTTCGCAATTGTTCAGGGCACGGATGATGTCATGCAATGGTGGTTCTACACCGCCACACCGATTGCCTGGGGGTTGCTGGTTGTTCGTGTGCTGCAGAACACTGTGGCGGATTTTGAACTTTACCGAAAACGCGAACCGTTCAAAATTCAAGTCAGCATGTTGGGAGAGTAGGGGACCGTCATGGATACAATCTGGATTTCTCTCATTTCGCTCGGCGTGACGGTTCTGTTCGTGCTTGGCGTTCCGATCTTCCTCATCATCGGATACTGGGTCATCGGCGTCAGCATTGTGATCGACTTTACGTTGGCCAATATCGGCGTCACTCTGTACGAGGGGCTCAATTTTTTCGGTCTTCTGGCCCTGCCGTTGTTCATTCTGACCGGCGATTTGATTAACAAGGCCGGTATTGCCAAACGGCTTTCCGATTTTGCCTATTCTGTTCTGGGCTGGATGCGCGGAGGCCTGGCGATGGCAAGTCTTGGAGCCTGCGGATTGTTTGCCGCGATCTCAGGATCGAATTCAGCGACCACAGCCACCATTGGATCGATCATGTATCCGGAAATGCTCGAGAACGGGTACGACAAAAACTTTGCGGCGGCGACTATCGCCTCTGGCGGCACTGTTGGCATCATCATTCCTCCGTCGATTATTTTTATCGTGTATGGGTTCCTGCTGAACCTGTCGATCAGTGATCTGTTTGTCGGCGGTTTGCTGCCTGGCTTGCTGATGGTGTTCGCGATGCAGGCAGCGTGCTGGTACCTGTCGCGCAAGAACAAGTGGGGCAAACTGATTGCGATCGATCCGGTGCGTATCATGCGCACGGCATTCGGCGCCTGGCTTGGCTTTTTTGCAATCCTGCTGGTGATCTGGGGTATCTATTCGGGCAAGTTTTCACCGACGGAAGCTGCCGGCGTCACAGCTGGTTTCTGTCTGATTGTCGGGCTGATCTCATACCCGTTGTACAGCCTACTGGGCAAGGAAGTCGACGGTGAGTCCGGTTCCAAGAAGCTTATGCGGATGCTTTACGTTCCCGGTTTCACGCTCCGTGACCTGCCGGAAGTAATATTGAGATCCGGCCAGATTACAGGTTTGCTGGCACCGCTGATAGCGGTCTCGGTTGTCATGCAGCAAATCCTTTCCCTGATGGGCGCACGTGACTTCATTACAGAATTCATTACTGGATTCGGCGGATATTTTGCCGTTCTGGGCGTCTGCATGTTGCTTGTGCTGCTTGCCGGCACAATTCTGGAAAGTCTGCCCAACACCATTATCCTGGCCCCCATCCTGGCGCCAATTGCCCACGGCATCGGTGTCGATCCGATTCACTTTGCGGTCATATTCCTGGTGGGCGATGCGATTGGCTTCATCACGCCGCCCTACGGCTTGAACCTTTATGTGGCCAGCGGGATAACCGGAATACCCTATCTGCGATTATTGAGATATACCGTGCCTTATCTGATCTCTCTGCTGATTGTATGGCTGATCATTGCAGCCGTGCCTCAGTTGTCGACGATACTGCTGGTTCACGAAGGCGCTGGCGTATTCCAGCACAGCAACTAAGCGAAGGGAGGACGCAATTGGCTCGGTACCTCGCCTGAATCGATCGTGGCACCGGTTTAACTGCCATCTAGGCACGCGGCAGGTCAGGTGAATTCGATGTTTCGTGACGTTCGATTACGTGTACGTCTTTTTCTGACAGAACTGTAGAAACCGGAGATGTTTACTGCACGGGATGTGACGGATCGTGAATGCTGGGGCTACAAAACATGACAGACGAAAAAAATCCCAAGGGATCGAGTATACGCCGGGTTCTGGAAATTCTTGAGGTTGCGGCCAACGCTAGTCGGCCGCTCAACGCGACAGAAATTCATCTGATGCTGGATGTCCCCAAACCGACCGCCCACCGATTGTGCCAGACTCTCGTGGAAGAGGGCTTTCTCACGCAGGAGATCGACGGCAAGCGGTTGCTGCCCGGTCCGCGTCTGTCACGGCTTGCCCTGGGGGCGCTTAATGCGTCGGTTTTGTCTGCCGAACGACGGGCCATTCTGGAGGGCGTTGCCCGCAAGGTCGGGGAGACCAGCAATATCTCCGTGCCCGACGGCGCCCGGATGCGGTATCTCGATCGTGTCGAGACCCACTGGCCACTGAGGGTTCAGTTTCCAATCGGCACGAATGTGCCGCTACACTGCACGGCAAGCGGGAAGATGTATCTTGCCAGCATGCCGACGGCGAGGCGACGTCGGCTTGTTGACCAGTTACCGTTGGACAGATTTACCCCCAACACCATTACCGACAAGACCCAGTTGAACGAGGCACTCGATATTGTGCGCGAACAGCAATTGGGTACAGACGACGAAGAGTTTGTCGAGAACATGGTGGCGATCTCCGTCCCCATTTCCGATGAAACCAAACGATGCCTGGGGACGCTGTCGTTCCACGCTCCCAATCAACGCATGACGCTCGACAGCGCCCGGACTTATCAGGATATCCTGCGGGAGGCTGCGGAACGGTTGGGATCGCTGGGGTCCTAGTAGATTTTACAAAAACGAAATAAATTGTATTGTTTTCGAACAATTTTTCAGGAAAAGATTCGAAACTGAAGATGAGGAAGGTTACTCTTTTCCGCCAAAGTTCACGAAAACCCCCTGTTTTCTGCGGAAATGTCGGCTGGACCAATCATTGTCATGCGATTGGACCTACAACTGCGTTTGGTTTGGACCTACGAACATCCTATTGAATTGCATTCGAGAACAAGAACAGAATTCAAGCTTTGCCTGACGACGTTCGGCAACAGCTGAAGAGTCCAGGGGATCGAAAAGGTTATCTGGTTTGCTGGTTCTGCACCCTGAAACAGGAGATACGCCATGAAAATGACAACTGAGGAAGCGTTTGTAAAAGTACTGCAGATGCACGGAATCGAGCACGCGTTCGGCATTATCGGGTCGGCCATGATGCCGGTTTCAGACATATTTCCCAAGGCGGGTATTACATTCTGGGATTGCGCCCATGAAACCAACGCTGCACTGATTGCCGACGGCTTTACCCGCACGACCGGCAAGATGGCGATGGCGATTGCCCAGAACGGCCCGGGCGTCACCGGCTTCGTGACACCGATCAAGACTGCCTACTGGAACCACACGCCGATGCTGCTGGTGACACCGCAGGCCGCCAACAAGACGATCGGGCAGGGCGGTTTCCAGGAAGTCGAACAGATGGCCCTGTTCCGCGACATGGTTTGCTATCAGGAAGAATTGCGTGACGCCAGCCGGGTGGCCGAAGTGCTCAACCGGGTGATCGAAAAGGCATGGCGCGGATCGGCGCCGGCACAGATGAACGTTCCCCGCGACTTCTGGACCCAGGTGATCGACATCGAGTTGCCCCAGATCGTGCGTCTGGAACGTGCAGCCGGCGGCGAGAACGCCATCATGCAGGCAGCCGAACTGCTGACCGACGCCAAGTTCCCGGTCATTCTGTCCGGCGCCGGCGTGGTGCTCGGCAACGCCATTCCTGACTGTGTAGCGTTGGCTGAAAAACTCACGGCACCTGTGTGCAGCGGTTATCAGCATAATGACAGTTTTCCCGGCAGCCATCCCATGGCCGTCGGACCACTGGGTTACAACGGATCCAAGGCCGCCATGGAGCTGATTGCCAAGGCCGACGTTGTCCTGGCTCTGGGCACCCGCCTCAATCCGTTCTCGACCCTGCCGGGCTACGGTATCGACTACTGGCCAAAGGATGCCAAAGTTATCCAGGTCGACATCAATCCCGACCGGATCGGTTTGACCAAGAAAGTGTCCGTCGGCATTTGCGGTGATGCCAAGAAAGTGGCCCAGCAGCTTCTGGCCCAGCTCGGCAGCAATGCCGGCGATGAAGGCCGCGACGACCGCAAGGCGCTTGTCCACCAGACCAAGTCTTCCTGGCTCCAGGCGCTGTCCAGCATGGATCATGAAGACGACGATCCAGGCACGACTTGGAACGAACGGGCGCGGGCGCGTGACGCAGACCGCATGTCGCCACGCATGGCATGGCGCGCCATCCAGGCCGCCCTGCCCAAGGACGCGATCATCTCCAGTGACATCGGCAACAACTGTGCCATCGGCAATGCGTATCCCACGTTCGATCAAGGACGCAAATATCTGGCACCCGGGCTGTTCGGACCATGCGGATATGGGTTTCCGTCGATCATCGGCGCCAAGATCGGATGTCCCGGCGTTCCGGTTATCGGCTTTGCCGGTGACGGCGCGTTCGGAATTTCGATGAACGAGATGAGTTCGATCGGCCGTGAGGAATGGCCGGCCATCACCATGGTCATTTTCCGCAACTACCAGTGGGGGGCGGAGAAGCGCAACACGACCTTGTGGTACCACGACAACTTTGTCGGTACCGAACTCGACCCGCATCTGAGCTATGCCAAAGTAGCTGAAGGGTGTGGCCTGAAGGGTGTGACGGTCACAACGTCGGAGGCCCTGACCCAGGCGCTTCGTGACGCCTGCGAGGCACAGGCCGGCGGCGTGACGACCTTCATCGAGGTCATTCTCAACCAGGAATTGGGCGAGCCATTCCGCCGCGATGCCATGAAAACGCCTGTCGAAGTTGCCGGAATCGATCCTGCCGACATGCGTCCTCAACAACCGGTTTAAGACCGGTCACACCAATGCCGGCGGCTGAATGGCCGCCGGCCTGGTAATGAGCCTCACGCCGATCCGAAAGGGAACATATGCTCAGTTCCGTACCTTTTGAGGCCCCTGGGAAGATCATGCGCCTGGCAAGGCGAGCCGAACCTGTGATCACCGCGGTTGCCAATGCAGGCGCACGTCTGCCTATGGAAAGCGCCCGCATCGGTGCGGACGCCGGCATCATGCAACCGGTGCTGGTCGGTGATTCGGATGCGATCCGGCGCGAAGCAGAAGGCCTTGACTGGGATATTTCCCGATACCGCATCGTTGGCACGGACAGCGAGGAAGATGCTGCCAATCAAGCAGCGCGGTTGTGTGGAGCCGGTGACGCCCAGGCTCTGATGAAGGGGCATGTGCACACCGATACGTTCATGCTGGCGATCCTGAACCGCGAAGCAGGACTGCGCACCGATCGCCGGCTGACCCACGTTTTCCATATGACGGTGCCTGGCAGCGACAAGGCCTTGCTGATTACCGATGCCGCGGTCAACGTGGCTCCCGATATCAAGACCAAAAAAGCTGCGATCCGGAATGCCGTTGCCCTTGCCCATGCCGTGGGGATCGCCTGTCCCAATGTCGCAATCCTGTCGGCGACCGAAGAAGTGACGGAACGGATGCCGTCGAGTGTGGACGCGGCGGAACTCACGCAATGGGCGGGGGACGAAATTGCCGATGCCTGTGTCTATGGACCGCTTGCCTTCGACAACGCGATTTCGCCTGAAGCCGCAGCGATCAAGAATATCGAGAATCCGGTTGCAGGGCATGCCGATATAATACTGGTCCCGGACATCGTGTCGGGCAATGCACTCTTTAAAATGATGGTTTACATGAAAAGCGCGTGTGCGGCAGGCCTTGTGCTTGGGGCGCGGGTGCCGGTCATTCTGACCAGCCGCGCCGATCCGCCCGAGGCGCGCCTGGCATCGGTGGCAATTGCCGCGATACTTGCCGCTTCAGCATCACACGACTGAACCGGTCACCGGTTCCTGCAGTGTGCCGGCCGCAGTCTCATGCAGCTTTCGCCAACACCGCCAGTTCGGATGCTGCCTGCTTCAGGGCGCCGGCGTGGAGAAGGGCCGCATCGACATCCAGACGGGCCTTGGGTGCATTGATAGCAAGGCCCGCGATGACCTTGCGCCGAGCGCCATAAATGGGAACAGCGATGCCGATCAGACCCTCAACATATTCCTCGTCGTTGGTGGAGACCCCGGCTTCGCGAATTCGGCCCAGGACATCCGACAGGCGGTGTCTGTCGACGATGGTGTTATCCGTGTGGCGCGGCAGTTTCGCCTTGCCCAGAAGCCTGGCCCGCTGGCTCGGTGCGATCTGGGCGAGAATCATCTTGCCGATCGCCGTGCAATGCAACGGTACCCGTGAACCGACTCCCAGATGCAGCCGCAGGGGCCAGTTGCTTTCAACCCGTTCGATGTACAAAACCGACCGGGCGTCGAGAATGCCTATGTTGCAGGTCTCTCCGATCTCCAGGGTGAGCTGTTTCAGAATTGTCCGCGTTGCCATGGTCGTGGCGGCTGACTGGACCGTCCGTGTTGCCAGGCGGACGGCTGCAGATCCCAGGTTGAACTTGCGGGTGCCGGTGACCCGTTCAATCATACGGGCTGTTTCGAGTTGAACGAGAATGCGATGGAGGGTTGGTTTTGGAATTTCGAGACGATTGGAAAGCTCCGCCAGCGATACCGGTCCGTCCATGGCGACAAACGTTTCGACAACGTGGAACACCTTTTGTGCGGGTGTGTTTTTCATCATTCGTTCCAGGTAGCGATGCCGCAGCCGTTGTCCTTACGTGTTAGTAACCGACCCTCATGTGAAATTTTACACATAATTCGATAAAACAAAACAAAATATTCCGTTTTATTGCTTTTATGTAAGGGGTTTGTATGCGACAAACACCCTGTCCGGACTTCCGAGGAAGTCGACGATGCCGTCACTGTCAATCCGTGTGCCCCGGGTCCCCAAAAGCATCCGGGTGGCGAAAAACATGGATATCGGAAAGCACCAAGACCATGAACCCGTTCGAAACGGTCATTGAAGACGTTGATACCAGCCCACCGGTTGCCGACGAGGTCAAGCACACGACCTGTTACATGTGCGCCTGCCGTTGCGGCATCAGGGTTCACCTGAAGGACGGGCGCATCCGCTACATCGAAGGCAATCCCGACCATCCGATAAACCGCGGTGTGTTGTGCGCCAAGGGGTCGGCGGGGATCATGCAGCATTATTCACCCGCCCGACTGACAAAACCGCTCCTGCGCGTCGGCGACCGAGGCGCCGGCGAGTTCAAGGAAATCGAATGGGACGAGGCGCTGCGGCTCGCTACCGACTGGCTGGGCGACATCCGTCAACGCGATCCCAAGAAACTGGCTTTCTTCACCGGACGCGACCAGTCCCAGAGCCTGACAGGTTGGTGGGCCAACCAGTTCGGGACACCAAATTTTGCCGCTCACGGCGGTTTCTGTTCGGTCAACATGGCCGCGGCAGGCCTCTACTCGATCGGCGGGTCTTTCTGGGAGTTTGGCGAGCCCGACTGGGAACACACCCGCTACTTCATGCTGTTCGGGGTCGCGGAGGACCATGATTCCAATCCGATCAAGATCGGACTGGGCAAAATGAAAACCAAGGGCGATGCAAAGTTCGTGTCGGTCAACCCGGTTCAGAGCGGCTATTCGGCGATTTCGGATGAATGGATCGGGGTGCGGCCGGGAACCGATGGCCTGTTCGTGTCGGGTCTCATCCATGAACTTCTGAAAGCCGACAAGATCGACGTGGAATATCTGGTGCGTTACACCAATGCACACTGGCTGGTCGTCCAGGATCCCGACGCCGCGGACGATGGCCTGTTTGTCCGGGATGCGGACGGGCAGCCGATGTGTTTCGATGCCAAAGAAGGTGTGCTGCGTTCAGCCAATGATGCCGATGCCAGCCCAAGACTTGTGGGCGAGATAGACCTGCCGGATGGCCGCACGGCCCGGCCTGCATTCGATCTTATGGTCAACAGGTTTCTGGGCAGCGAGTTTTCGCCCGATGAAGTGTCGAAGGGAACCGGGCTTCCGGCCGCCACCGTCAAACGCATTGCTGCCGAGTTGGCCGAGGTCGCGTTCGAGAATACGGTCGAGCTCGACATTGCCTGGACCGACTGGGCCGGAAGGCGTCACGATAAGATGGTCGGCCGGCCGGTGTCGATGCACGCCATGCGCGGGATTTCGGCGCATTCGAACGGCTTTCATACCTGTCGTCTGATTCATCTGCTGCAGATGCTGCTCGGTTCCATCGATGTGCCGGGCGGTTTTCGATACAAGCCGCCATTCCCAAAACCCTGTCCTGCGGGTCCCGCACCTGCGGGCAAGGACGCCAAGCCAATGACCCCATTGGGCGGCATGCCGCTGGGTTTTCCAAGTGGTCCGGACGATCTTCTGGTCAACCAGGACGGATCGCCAAAACGTATAGACAAGGCCTACAGCTGGGAACATCCCCTGGCGCTTCACGGGCTGATGCACATGGTGATCCACAACGCCTGGGCAGGCGATCCTTATCCGATCGATGTCTTGTTCCTCTACATGGCGAACATGGCGTGGAACAGCTCGATGAATGTTCCCGATACCTTGAAATATCTGACGGACAGGGATGACAGCGGCGAGTACCGGATCCCGAAAATCATCTATTCCGATGCCTATTACTCCGAGACCGTGGCCTATGCCGATCTTGTGTTGCCGGATACCACTTATCTTGAACGGTGGGACTGCATTTCGCTTCTGGACCGCCCGATCTGCAGCGCCGAAGGACCGGCGGACTCGATTCGCCACCCGGTGCTCGAACCGGACCGGGATGTGCGTCCGTTTCAGGACGTGCTGATTGATCTGGGAAGCAGACTAGGCCTGCCGGGCATGACCAATGAGGACGGCTCACCGAAATTTCCCGGCGGCTATTCCGACTACATCGTCAATCATGAACGCGCGCCAGGCATCGGACCGCTGGCGGGTTGGCGCGGCGAAGACGGCACCGACCACGGCCGCGGCGCGCCCAATCCGGACCAGATGAAGCGGTACGTGGAGAATGGCGGATTCTGGCAACAGGAGTTCTCTGCCGACCAACTCTACTTCAAGCACTCAAACCGCGGTTACCTGGATTATGCTCATTCGATGGGCTGGATACCCAATGCTGACCAGATCGTCCTGCAGATCTATAGCGAACAGCTGCAAAAATTCCGCCTGGCCGCCCGCGGACACGGGCCCGTGACGCCGCCGGCGGAACACCGTGATCGGGTCGCGACCTATTTCGACCCTCTGCCATTCTGGTATCCGACTTTCGAGGGCGAAGCGGTCGACGATGTCTACGATCTCAACGCGGTAACGCAGCGGCCCATGCACATGTATCACAGCTGGGGGTCGCAAAACGCGTGGCTCAGGCAGATTACAGCGCAGAACAGGTTGTTCGTACACCCGGACACAGCGGCCCGATCGGATATTGAAGATGACGACTGGGTATGGGTCGTGTCGCCTCACGGCAAGGTAAAGTGTCAGGTCCGCATCATGTATGGTGTCAACCCGGGAACCGTCTGGACATGGAACGCGATCGGCAAGCGCCGTCGGACCTGGGGCCTTGCGGATGATGCACCGGAATCACGCAAGGGCTTTCTGCTCAACCATGTGATTTCCGAACTCCTGCCACCGAGGGCGGACGGGTATCGTTATTCCAATTCCGATCCGGTGACCGGACAGGCGGCCTGGTATGATCTCAAAGTGCGGATCGAGAAATGCGCCGAAGGCGAGGTCCACGAAACGTCGCCCGATTTCGGCGCCGTCGAACCGTTACCCGGAGCGCCGCCACCGGTTGACACGCTTCGTTATGGGGCCGATTTCGACAGGCCGCCGTCAGGCAGCACCACCGGGCTTCATATGGACTGGATCGGCAACCGGCACGAACATGCGTCGTCAGGAACCGGTGTCCGCGACGGTCATGGCAATGCACTGGCGCCGCGGCCGGAGGAGGACACATGACGTCCCTGCCAACCGACCGGCCGCAGAAAAAACTGGGCCTGGTGATTGATCTGGATATCTGCGTGGGGTGTCATGCCTGTGCCGTTAACTGCAAGGAGTGGAACACCAGCGGGCATTCGGCTCCGCTGACCGACGACCAACCCTATGGCAGCGATCCTTCCGGCGTCTGGTTCAACCGGATCCACACGTTCGAAGTGATCCATGAAGATGGACCGTCCAAGACGGTGCATTTTCCCAAGAGTTGTCTTCATTGCGACGATGCGCCTTGTGTAACGGTCTGTCCGACCGGCGCGTCCTACAAGCGGCCGGACGATGGCATCGTGCTGGTCAATGCCGATATCTGCATAGGGTGCAAACTGTGTTCGTGGGCCTGTCCGTACGGCGCCCGGGAATATGACGAGGACGCCGGTGTCATGAAGAAATGCACGCTGTGCGTCGACAAGATCTACAACGAGAATCTGCCGCCCGAAAGCCGGGTGCCGGCGTGCGTATCGACCTGTCCGGTCGGGGCAAGAAGTTTCGGTGACCTCGGCGATCCGGACTCGGATGTGAGCAAGCTGGTTGAAGCACGGCAGGGATACGACCTGATGCCCGAGCAGGGATGCCGTCCGACCAACAAATACCTGCCGCCGCGACCGCGCCATCAGCCGGCAGCGGAGACGGCGCAGCTTGATCGAGCGTCTGAAGATGACGCCGGCCTGCTCGCCCGCTGGGTCGATCGGGTTCTGTCGCGGTAATCGGAGGGAAACCATGCATCCAGCAAAGTCGGTAATCTTCTTTACCACCGCCTCCGGTGCGGGCTACGGCCTGCTATCATGGTTCGTGATGTTCGACCTGCTGGGCTATGTTCCCGACGGGGCGAATATAACTGTTGTCGCGCTTGGCCTGGCGTTTGCGTTGATCATTGGCGGGCTTTTGTCGTCAACCTTGCATTTGGGTCATCCCGAACGGGCGTGGCGCGCGCTCAGCCAGTGGCGCACGTCCTGGCTCAGCCGGGAAGGGGTTGCCGCGGTTGGAACGTTCGTGCCAACCGGACTGTACGGCCTTGAACGCCTGTTCGGTAGCGAAGCGACCAGCGCCGGGGGGAGTTTATTGGGGTTTCTGGGTGTGTTTTGCTGTCTTGGGACGGTGTATTGCACGGCAATGATCTATGCATCGCTGAAGCCAATCCGTGCCTGGTACAACAAATGGACGGTGATCAACTACCTCAGCCTGTCGGTGATGACCGGTCTGCTGCTCTATCTGGCGCTTGCCGGGACTTTGGGATTTGGCGATCCATGGTCAGCTCTCGTTGGAATGTGCGCAGTGGTGATCGCTGCCGTTCTCAAGATGGCATACTGGCGTTTTGTCGATAGCTCACCGTCGCAGTCGACAACCGCTACCGCAACCGGTCTGAACACAGGGACATCTGTGCGCCTGTTGGAAGCACCGCACTCTCAGGCCAATTATCTGATGAAGGAGATGGTCTTCCAGGTTGCGCGCAAACATGCCGGGACGCTGCGCATCGCCGCGATTGTTGCCGGGTTTGTTTTGCCGGTTGTTCTGACCGGACTGTGGTGGGCTTCTGGAAATGGCCTGGGAGGCGCTTTGGGTGTTCTCTCAGCATTGTGCGCGGGTGCCGGCGTCTACACCGAAAGATGGCTGTTCTTTGCCGAAGCCAAACATACTGTTGCGCTTTACTATGGAGCGCAATCGGTTTAGCCGTCATACTCAATTCGCGTGTAAGTCACACGGATGCGGCGATAGTGGCGGCCAATTTTCCTAATTGTGTCTTTTTAGTGTGCAATTGGGAATTCCAGCCATTACATCATCAGGTGTAGTGAAAGCAAAGCATGGAACGACCGGTGGATAACGGCGAAATCAGTTTGTGGCTTCTGCTCGGGGAACGGCTGGGGGATAATGCTCAAATCAGGGCCCTGGCCGGTCATATCGGCATTCCCTACGAGGAAAAATACCTGCGCTTCAATTGGTTCTACCATGTGCCGAACTTTATCAAGGGGCCGTCCCTGCTGACTTTGAGCCGGGAAGGTTCAAGCCCCCTGACAAAACCGTGGCCGGATGTCGTCATCATGTGCGGCCGCAAGAGTGTGCCGGTTGCCCTGTGGATCAAGAAGAAGTCGGGCGGACGCACGAAAATCATAGCACTGGGAAGACCGCGGGCGCCGATCGCTCTGTTCGATCTGGTGGTGACGACACCTCAATACAGACTGCCCCCCTCCAAGAACGTGGTGGAACTGCTGGCTCCGTTGAGCGGTGTTGAAAAAGAAGACCTCGCTCATGGACGCAGAATGCTTGGACCGGAACTTGGTGATCTGCCAAAGCCGCTGATTGCCGTTCTTGCAGGCGGCGACACATCGACGTCGCAGTTCGACCCTGTCGCCGCGGACCGGCTCGGCCGGCTGGCATCGGCCTACGCCAGAAGCAGGGGTGGATCGCTTCTGGTCTCGACCAGCCCGAGAACCAATCCCAGGGCCGCATCTGCGCTGAT
The DNA here is from genome assembly GCA_021775805.1 of Alphaproteobacteria bacterium. Classification (GTDB taxonomy): domain Bacteria; phylum Pseudomonadota; class Alphaproteobacteria; order Rhizobiales; family JAJFHC01; genus JAJFHC01. The sequence goes on from JAJFHD010000125.1 coordinate 35,822, forward strand.
AGACGCGATTACAGTTACCTCGAAAATTCACCGATGGACGCCGGACAAGGCGCAGCCGAACCCCTATATCGGTTTTCTCGCACTGGCTGATGAAGTGATCGTGACATGTGACAGTGCATCGATGATGTCGGACGCCTGCATGGCGCAAAAACCGGTGTTGCTGTTCGATGTGCCGATGAAAGCGCGAAACATCGCGATCGCCATTCAGCACAAACTCTATCGCATGATCGAAGATTCCGAAGCGCGCGGCGAAGAACCGTCCGCCGCCGGGCGCTTTCTCCGGAGCCTCGCGTATTACGGGATTTTGACGCCGCCGCGCAACATGTCCCGGCTCTACGGTCAAGTGGTCGCCAATCACAAAGCCGTGTGGCTTGTTGATGCCTGCGTCAACATGGATACTTATGTGCCGCCGGATCCATCCGGCGTATTCGACGGACTGGAAAATGTCGTCATGAAGATCAGAAGCATTGTGGCTCATGACAAGACCGCCGCCGGAAAGGACGCGGTTCATCAGTCTGCTGACTGAAGTGGGATGCGGTCGGAAAACTGCGTGGATATCCTTCTGGCACTCCAAGCGTCTGGACGACTGAGTTGGTGATTCTCGCCGCTTTCTGCGAACACCGGGCTGATTCGCGTTCAAGCAACCGCACACAGCAATGCGGCGAGAAACAATTAGGCCTGTCTATGTGCTCCACAGAAAGATTGGGCCGAGACGGGGGATAGATTCCGGCGATCTTGCGACGCACCAGATTAACCCGCGTAATGTCATAGGAGCGGTCAAGGCGTCCAAGCTGACTTGCCTTCTGTTTCTCTTTGTTTTGCAATAGGTTAGCTTCGCTTCGAAACTGGCAATCCGCTGTCTGTCGAAACCCGAAATGGCTGTTTGGACACTGCGGATATTTCAAAAGCTGGTGGGAAGATCTCTGCACCGGCAAATGTTTCTGAAACGTTACAAACTGAAACACCAATTGATTTTGTCGGTCATGCAGCCACTGCTAAACATTTCATTACGAAACAGCAGAGCAAGGGGAAAAATCAAAGGGCAGTACTCCAACTGTCCGGGGGAATGTCCGAAAAAAGTCCGGTTTTGAGGCTGAGAAGCCTGGAAGCGATGTTGTCGGCACATGGTTTGATTTTTGCAAAGCAGTTGGTTCGTTGCGGTCGATTGATGGTGAAGTCGGTTGATCGTGAAAATAACAGGAAAAAAAGCAATTAAGTATTCGGGTGTATGATCGTGAACGAGACCGTAGAACAGAATAATCAAAGGCCGACCATTCGATCGAATGAGTCGCTTTCCCAGGTTCTTGGGAAATTTGACACGCTGATTGAGGGCCTGGATTATGCCGCGCAGGGCAAAACGGGTTTCAATTTCTATTCAGGCCGGGGCAAGTTGGAACACGTTCTGACATATGCCGATCTGAGGGAGCGGTCGATCGAAACCGCCAAGCGCCTGATCAATGTCGGTTTGCAACCGGGAGACCGTGTCGCGGTCGTTGCGGAAACGACGCCTGAATTCATGATGATATTTTTTGGCTGTCAGTATGCCGGCCTGATTCCCTGTCCGATGCCCTACAGCATGTATATTGGCGGCCGTGACGCCTATGTGGATCGTTTGAAGGGCATGCTGACGAGTGCAGATGCGTCCGCAGCGATCTGTTCCGATGCGCTGCTCCAGCAAGTCGGTGAAGCCGCGGAAGCCGTCAATGTGCGTCATGTCATGACGTACGACGAAGTGTGCAAGGGGGATGTGCCTGAACTCGAGGAGGCGCTTGCGCCGTTTGGCCGCGACGATGTGGCTTACATTCAGTACTCATCCGGCAGCACCAGCAATCCCAAGGGCGTTCTGATCACCCAGCATTCGATTGTGCACAACACCCGTGGAATTCTGACCCATGGTCTGCAGCTCAATCGTGACGACCGGGCGGCGTCGTGGCTGCCGCTCTATCATGATATGGGGCTGGTGGGCTTTTGCCTGTCACCGATGATGGGCCAGATTACCGTGGATTTCATGGCCACCAGTGCATTTGCCCGGCGGCCGCTACTGTGGCTCAAGATCATGTCCGATAACCAGTGCACGATTACCTACAGCCCGTCGTTTGGCTACGATCTTGCTGCACGCCGGTCCAATGGTCAGCCAGGCGACTTTGACCTGTCTTCGCTGCGGGTGGCCGGCATTGGTGGCGACATGGTCCGTTCCGACGTTCTGGAGCGTTTTTCGCAGGCGTTTGCACCATCCGGGTTCAGCCCGAAGGCATTTGTTGCCAGCTATGGCATGGCTGAGTCCACGCTTGCGGTAACGTTCGCGCCCCTTGATGAGCCCATTCTCATTGATCATGTCGACCGCGCCAGGGTCAAGCTGTCGCGCCAGGCCCTGCCGGCCTCGGATGTGTCGATCGGGGATTCCGGCAAGACCCGGTCCTTCGTGGTATGCGGTTCGCCGATGCCAGGTCACCAGGTCGAGGTTCGCAACGATCAGGGCGAAAAGCTTCAGGAACGTGAGATCGGCCACATCATGATCAAGGGGCCGAGCCTGATGGCCGGGTATTACGGCAATTCCGAAGCCACATCGCTGATCATGAAGCATGATGGCTGGATGGCGACCGGTGACATGGGATATCTGCTCAACGGGCAGATTGTCATTACCGGGCGCAGCAAAGACCTTATTCTGCATAACGGCCGCAACATCTGGCCACAGGATATTGAATGGGCCGTGGAACAGGTCGAAGGCGTCAAGGGCGATGACGTTGCAGCGTTTTCGATTGATGCGGGCGATGGCGAAGAGAACGTCGTTGTCCTGGTGCAGTGCCGCCTGAGAGATGAGGATGAGCGCGAGTCCCTGAGGCGGAAAGTGTCGGCCGTGGTCCATCAACAGGCTGGCGTGGAATGCGAGATCGTTCTGGTGCCGCCGCGGAGCCTTCCGTTCACGTCGTCGGGCAAACTGTCGAGAGCCGGTGCGAAGCTGCAATACGTCTCCGGCGAAATTGCAGAGATTTCCGACCGGTTCGCGGCCGCCAAACTGGCGGCCCAATCGGTAACCTTCGCTCAAAGCGCAGCCGACTGAACTTTATACCTTCCGGTAATTCGGAGTGATCCTGCGTTTGCGACGGGCAGGGGTGCTTGATGCTGCCATGCCCGGATTTGCCGGATGTTTGCTTAACGATTGATTGGAGCTTTGACGGACGTGTCGGAGGTCGTTGCCATAACCGGGGGGACCGGCTTCGTCGGGAGGCAATTGATCAAGGCTGTCGTCAACAAGGGTTACACCGTGCGGGCCCTGATCCGGGATGCAGCGGCGGCTGGCGAACTCGAAGATGTTGAAACCGTCATCGGTTCCCTGTCCGACAAATCCGCCCTGAATACGCTTTGCCAGGGTGCCGGTGCCGTCATTCATTGTGCTGGACGGATCTCGGCTCGCACCCGGGCCGAATTCGACGCGGTTAATGTCGACGGAACCCGAAACCTGATCGATGCCGCAATTCTTCAAAAGGCGACCCGTGTTGTCTACGTTTCGTCGCTGACCGCCCGTGAACCGGGCTTGTCCGAATATGGTGCCAGCAAGCGTGCCGGAGAAACATTGATACGGGAGGCGGAACCCGCGCTGCGCTGGAGCATCGTGCGTCCGCCGGCTGTGTACGGGCCGGCAGACAAAGGGACGTTTCCGCTGATACAGCAGCTGAACCGAAAATGGGCGATTGTGCCGGGCTCTGCGGAAAGCAGAGTATCGTTAATCTACGTCGAAGACCTTGCCGAGGCAATTGCGGAACTTGTCGGTGAAGACGCACCGTGCGGTGAAATTTTTGAGTTGCACGATGGCGCGGTCGGCGGCTATTCCTGGGCCGAACTCGCCCGGATTGCGGGGGCCGTCAATCGCGAGAATGTCCGCTGTCTGTACATTCCGCGACTTGTTACACATGTGATTGCCGCGTTGGCCCTGGCCGTTGCGCGGGTAACCGGGGCAATACCGGCGGTGACGCCGGGAAAAGTCCGGGAACTCTATCATCGCGATTGGGTCTGCCGTTTGAACCTGCTTGATGGTAAAACCGGCTGGCGACCCCGGATAGACTTTCGATCTGGATATGCCGCGACGGTGGAGTGGTATCGCAAGGAAGGCTGGCTTTGACTTTGATCCCTCGCCGTACGACCGTTGTTATGAGGGCAAAGGATTGTACTGAGAAAACTGGAGGCGGTCCGAAGATGGACAACAACAATCAGGAAATATTCGAACAACTCTGCAAATTGCTCGATCCGTTCAACAGCGATTCGGTCGTCTTGAACCGTGAAACGGACTTGTCTGCAGACCTAAACATCGATTCAGTTTCGGTGATGGATTTCATTATGGAAGTGGAAGACAAGTACGATATCGAGATCCCGCTTAATCTCCTGTCGGAAACCAGAACGCTGGACGATTTGACGACGGTAGTCGAACAAAAAACGTCAGGAAGTTAGTCTATGGATCTGCTTAAAAAACACGAACATCTTGCCGAACGCCATAAGATGATGCTCCAGAACGGCGACAATGCCGTGGGCATTCCAATGGAAAAAATCTTGTCGCCGACACGGGCGCTGATCAACGGCCGCGAGACGATTTTGGCCGGCACGAACAATTACATGGGGATTACGTTCGACCCGGACTGTGTCGCGGCCGGCAAACGGGCACTCGAGGAATTCGGCACCGGGACCACCGGTTCGCGCATCGCCAATGGCAGTTATTCGCTCCATCAAACGCTCGAACAGGAACTGGCGGGATTTCTCAAAAGAGACCACGTGATCGTGTTTTCAACCGGCTATCAGGCCAACCTGGGAATGCTTGCCGGTTTGGCAGGACCCAGGGACACAATATTCCTGGATGCCGATTCGCATTCGAGCATATACGACGGCTGCACCCTTTCAGGCGCCAAACTTGTCCGATTTCGTCACAACGACGCGGGCGATCTTGAAAAACGGATGGGCCGGCTGGAAAACGAAGAGGGCGGCCGCCTGGTTGTGCTGGAGGGCATTTACAGCATGTATGGCGACCGCGCGCCTCTCGACGAGTTTGTCGATGTGAAGCGCCGCTGCGGCTTCAGTCTTCTGGTTGACGAAGCCCATTCTCTCGGCATCCTGGGGGAAGAAGGGCGCGGCCTGGCGGAAGAAGCCGGTCTGGAAGATGACGTCGATTTTGTCGTCGGCACGTTCTCCAAGAGCCTCGGGGCGATCGGCGGCTTTGGTGCCGGAAACAATCCGCTGTTTGACATGATCCGCTACGCCGCAAGGCCCTACATGTTCACGGCATCGGCATCGCCGGCGAGCGTCGTGACAACCACTGAGGCCATCCGCCAACTCGCGAAGCGCCCTGAACTGCGTGATTCGATCAGGAGGAATTCGGCTCAGCTTCACAATGGATTCCGCGAAATCGGGCTGGAACTGTGCTGTGACGTGGTCAGCCCGATCATTGCAGTCCGGGTTCCCGACGAGCCAAGTGCCGTGAAAATGTGGAACGATCTGATCAAGGCCGGCGTCTACGTCAACATCGCACTACCGCCCGGTACGCCCAACAAGACCTGCCTGCTGCGATGCAGTGTGTCGGCCGCCCATACGCCTGATGATATCAACCGCATTATCGAAATATTTGAGACCGTGGTCGCCAAGAATCTGGCCGAGGAAGCGGTCGCGTAATTCTGATCTCAAGCGGACTTAGAGCAGATATTATCTAGCGGAACGCGCCACGGGCATAAAGCCGCGGAAACAGGACAATTGCGGCAAGCACGGGATGTCGTTTCTGCCAGGGGGTGAGTTCCACCGTTACGCCTGAATGGCGGGCAATCTTCCAGGCGAGATAGTCGGCGCCGCCTGAAAACGTGAACGACGCCTTGATCAGGCGGGCCACAGAAAGCAACTTGCCCTCCCAGCGCATGAGGCGTCGTTGCAGGTTTGAGCGTGGGGCTGAAGGAATCGTAGCGTTTACCGCGGCCAGTGCGTGTTCGTAAAACGACCTGTTCGATTCATAGAGATGACTTGCGCGCGAGATGTCTTCGGAGCGCAGTTCTGAGGCGTAGGTTTCCATAAATCCATCGATCCAGATCCGCTCCGGCTGAGACGAATCCTTTGAGACCGTTTGGGTTCTCTCGAGGAAAGTCACGACCGATTGAACGAGGGCCTGTAAAACTCTGTCGCGGATTCCCTCATCCTCGGCGAAAGCGATGACGCTGGGCTGGGCAAATCTTGCCCAGAAGTATGGATTTCGCGTCGTTGCCGAAACACGTCGGACGAACTGATCCAGTGAAACAACGGCGTATTTTGCGCGAATGGTGCCCGTCTGATGAACGACTTCACAATAATAGACGTTGGGCGGTATCAGTGCGTTCATCAACTTGCTGAGTCCGCGCGTCTGCATGTTTGAATAAGAGTCAACCAGAACATAAAGATCGACAAGACTGTCGGACAGTTCAACCCCGCGCAGGCACGATCCGTAGGCCAGCACAGCCTTGGCCGCCGGGCCAACGTCCTCGCGAACCGCGTCCACTATCGCCATCACCGGCGGCGACAGGGAAGCTGAGCTGTGCATCTCCACGAGTTCGGTCAGAGCAGTATGGTGCATATCGAAGGTCTGCAGATTGATTTGAGATTCTTTGACCACGCTATCTGTACAGGTATTCGAATTCCGGACCTAACGATAACATCAAGGGACCGTCGTCAGGCTTCTCGATAACCTCACCGTCGAGAATAAACGGCAGGGAACAATCCAGAGATATCCTCCTGGCAGCTGTGCTTCGATAGACTGCGGGATCCACATTGCGCTTCTCGCCGCCGTACAGGATCGGCTGCAGTGACGATAAGAGTTTTGTTGCCGGAAATTTTACGGTCGTCAGTTTGAGCGCCTCCTCGTCCTGGTTCCAGAATGGCCGGCTGTTCAAGACCAGACGGTGAAGCGTGGTCGTCAACAACAGCAAATGCCCACCGGAATCAAAGACGGCGTCGCCAGTGCCGATCGTCATATCGGTCTTCTGGTAGATCCTGTCGGGATTTGTCAGGTCGTCGCCCTTGCGGAGGGTTTGCCACAGGGCTTTGCCGAACGTCATGGCATTGGCCCAGTCTCCGGTGAGGCCCTTGGAATGAACGTCGCGATGGGACATCAGCACCGCGCGGTAGATTGCACCGGCGCCAAAGAACATCCCGTGTTGCGGCGGCCTGCCCTTGGGATTGTCGACCCTTACCGTATGGCGCTTCTTGACCGTTGTGGTGCGCATGCAGTACTCCGGCACCGCAATGCGTTCCAGAACAGCCCTGTTTCTGGGGTTCTGTACCCCGATATCCGCAGCGTTCATGTTGGTCGTGCCATCGGGCAAAATGGCAAGACGCGGCAGACGGTCATGGGAAACGCTTTCGGCAAGATGGGTCTGGATGGCCTGTACGGTACCGTCGCCGCCGCTGATGATGACCGCGGATACATCTTTTTGAACCAAATGGTCAACGATTCCGGGGAGGTCGGAGAAGTTTTCGACCCGTTCGATCAGAACATCCGGCCGGCCTGCGAGGATATCTTCGAGGCGGTTGCGCTTTGTTCTGTTTCGACGAGCCGTCGGGTTGACCAGAACGGCGACGGTCATGGTTTGGTCGGTGATCTGCTAAGCCAGCTTTGAAGGTTCCCGTTCCTGCGAAAAGCCGAACGAGCCTGCAGCAATTGAAGGCCGTGGAGCACGAGGCAAATGAATGTCCAGGCGGCAACTGCAATCAATCCCCAATCGGGCCTGCTGATAATGACGGCAATTGACATGATGGCAAGGTTAGGGTTTCGCCTTGCCGTTATCTGGCGAAACACGGTGTCAATTTGACGCCAGACGTGAATCTCCAGACCGAAATACTTGATCGATATGCCTTCCATGATCCGCTGAACCAGATATCCGCCCAGGATAATCGTCAGTATCCACCAGAATACGGTTGAAGAAAGCGGATGGGGCCCGGCCATGATCGCGATTGCCCAGGCGGTGTACCAGAAGGGTGGGTGCACAAGATCGATGCCGTGGTCGAATATATCGCCCCATTTGCTTGAGGTCAGGGTGACGCGTGCCAATTTGCCGTCAACCGTATCCAGAAAGGTCATGAGCCAGCCGGCCAACAGCCCGGCAACCCAATCACCGTTCAGGAAGAAGAGATAGGCCGCCACGACAAATACCGCTCCGACGGCGGTGACCATGTTGGGTGTTACGCCAAGCGGCGCGATCAGCCGTGTCAGAATGAAGGCCGGTAAAGGCCACACATGCTTGGTAATGAAGTCGGTCGCCCCTTTGTATGTTCCCATGAACATCCGCCACTCGACGGCCTTTTGATTTTGAGCCGTGACGACAAGGGCGTAGGGGGTTTCGCGTTTTCGCAGGGATTTCCAGTAAGAGGCTTGGAGATCTTCAGGGCGGCTGGCGGTCAGCTCGTGATGATCCGCAACATCTTCGGCACCCGACAAGACCTTTGCGGCAGAACCGGCCAATGTGGCACTGGTACGTGCGGCAACAGGCATTTCCGATGTCAAATCGGTTCCCAGCAACACGAACTCGGTGCTGTCGCAAAGTGCGGACACCAGGGGCGCATCGAGAGCCGCATCTGCCCGGATCAATATGACAGGGCCGCCGGCGGAGGGCGCTTCGCTTATGTCCACAACCCGATCGATGCCATGCCGGGCAAATGCCCTGATCAAACGCTGCGCACAAGTCATGCCCCACAGACGGCAATCATCCGTGCCGACCAAACACAGCACCGGTGTTGCGTCTTGTACCGGCTGGCTGTCTGGAGACTCTATTGAAATGGCGGTCTGCTCGTTCAAGTCGTCTGGCTCATGACCAATATTGTTAGATTATACGCAAACCAGGTTCATTGCCCTCAATGTCCCGCCTGTGCGATTGCTATTGATAAATCGGATCGTGATCCATGTGTCAAGGGAGGTAATTCAGGCCCGCGTCAAAGGCTCTCGTGTTTGAAGGCAACCGCACTTGCAGCGGTCGCGAAAACCAGCATCGGCGCCCATGCGGCAAACCACGGCGGCAGTATTCCAAGTTCGCCCATTGTCAGCGAAATCCCTTCGAATATGAAGAAGCCAAAGCCCATGGCGATACCGGTGGCAAACATCAATCCCAATCCACCGCCACGCTGGAAACGCCCGGCCAGGGGAACTGCGATAAGGATCATCAGTACGGACGATATCAGGGTTCCGAGACGTTTGTGGCGCCAGGTTCTGTAGACGTGAACCGGGCGAATCCCGAATCCCGAATTTGTTATGAAATAGGATATTGTGCTCAGCGACATCTCCACCGGATCGCCGGATCTCGTCCCCGCCGCCGCAGGTTTGAGCGGGCCGCTGTAAATCAGGCTGGGGATGCGCATGGGCGGGTCATTTGATCTGTAAAAGATCGCAATGTCCGTGAGTATCCAGCGCCCCGACGCAAGTACGGCTTTCTTGGCGACGATTTCCTCTGTGACAATGCCTTGTTTGTCCCGCCTGAAAATCGTGACGTCTTCGAGTTCCGTGGCCTGTTTGTTGCTCTTTGCGGCCCTCAGGATGTCGTCGCCGGCACGCATCCAGATCGGATCGCCGGCGCCGACGCTCAACTGCTTTTCACTGTAGTCGCCGATTCCCCATTCGTTGAGTTGCGGTGCGGCCATCGGCACCGCACGATCAACGAGCAGGAAATGAACCAGCCCGAGCGCGCAGGCCACCGGTAGCAAGGCGAAAATGACCCGAAACTGCGAAATACCGGTACTCCAAATCGCCACAAGTTCACTGTGACGGGAAATTTCCGTCAACATGAGCAGCGCGGCGATCAGCACGCTGATGGATACAAACTGGGACATAATTCCAGGTGACCTGAGGGCGACATAGGTCGTCAGGGAATTCAAACTCTCATCATTGAGCTTCAGGATATCATCAGCATAGGTAATGAGGTCCAGGGTAAGGACGAATGCAGTGATTCCGAGAAAGATCACGATGAATCGCATGAGCAGCATCTTGGTCAGAAGCCATGCGATGATCCACATCAGAATGTTTCCTGGTTTCTTGCCAACCGGTTTCGAATCCACATGATGCCGTCGTTAAGACGGTCAAATACCGGTTCCATGCCGTCGGGCTTGAGCTGAAAACAGGTCCGGAAGAACCGCCAGCATGCGAATATCATCAGGCAGGCAAACGGCACCCATATTCCCATGTAAGGTGAAACGCCCTGATGACGCACGAGCACGGCACCTTGTTCGACAATCTCGTTATAGGCGACGAGAATGATCAGCGCAGCGCCAAACCTGTAGGGGCGCTGGCCACGTCTGCGGCCCAAGGAGAACGGTATGGCGAGGATGGGCAGAATCATGATCGTGGCAATGGTCACGATCCGTCGATGGCGTTCCGACGTCATCGCATCAATCGACGATCCCCTCGGCGGATTGGTGCTGCGGGCAAACAGTTCCGGCAGGGTCAGCTCGCGCTGATCCCGGCCGCGTAGACGGAACTTTGTGTTCGAAACCGCTCCCAGGGGCGTGTCGATCAGGGAGAACTCGCCGACAACCTGTTTCGGCAGTTTCTGATCTCCATCAGCGTTGGGGTTTCCTTTAATCTGGAGCCGGTGTCCGTTTTCGAGCCGCAGCACGGGCCGCGGTTCGCCGTCCAGTTCGATCAGCGCGCCACTCCTGGCGGTGACCGTTTCACTTCCCTGCAGCCCTTTGTCTTCATACAGAAAAATCTTCTCAAACTGGTTCGACCGACGTGACAGCTTGTCGAGAATGAACGTTCTGTTGCCGGCCCTCATGAAGACGCCTTCTTCGGCGAGGTAAAATACCTGTACGTTTTTGACGGTGTGAAGCAGAGCTCGGTACAAATACCGGGTATGCGGCTGAACGTGACTGACAATCACGCCCGATATCAGGGCGAAGGCAATCGCTAGAACAAGGACCGGTTTGGTAATCTGGTGCAAGCCGACACCGGAGGCCAGAAAGGCGTCTATTTCACTATCCTTGCTGAGCTTGTTGAAGCCAAAAAGCAGTCCGAGAAAAAATGCCGCTGGAATTGCAAGCCCCAGATAGTGCGGCACGAGATACGCGAGCATCTCAAACACCAGGTTGAAGGAGTTTTTCTTTCCAAGCGTTACATCGAGCAGGCGCACCATGCGTTCGGCGAGCAGAACCAACAGGCCGATACTCATCGCACCGACCAGAGGCTTCATCGTCTGTTGCAGGACATAACGAGTCGATATGTGCATTGCGTTTGGTCTCTGTCAGGCAGCGGCAACACCCCTTTCAGGGGTCCCTTCCGCGCCGTTCGTGACGCCTTAAACCGGGTCGGTCCAATTGTCCTTCAGCGCAGTCTTGATGCGTTCCAGGGCGTCCGGGTCCGGCGAGACTGCTTTCGACAGGTTGGGCATTCCGGGCCAGCCGCTGTCGGCAAATTCGGTTTCGTCAAAAACCTGAGTATCTTGATAACGTGGCAGAACATGGAAGTGAACTTCTTTATCTACCATCATGAGCATCAGGTAGTTGATCTTTTGATAGGTTCTGAAGGATTGCAGCGACGCCTCTATGTCGGCTGTCACCGTCGCGAGTTCAGAAAAAGCCTCTGCGGGAATATCGGAGAATGCCTGTGCATCGTCCTTGCAGACCAGAACCAGGGCGCCGAGCGTCGCTTGCGCCGGCCGCACGAGTACGCACCAGTGCCGATAGTCGTGGACGAGTGTTTTCGGGTAACCGAATTTTGCCATTGTTGCGTTGATCATGCTTTATTTCTCGTCACTTGCGTATGAATTGTCAGTTGAACCGATGTTAGGCATCCGGTTCGTGGATGGTCACAAACCCGGCCTCCGAATCGCTCCACCCTCTTTCCTCTGTTGCTAACGACCATTGACCGCTGGTATGTGAAATCCGGTAGATATTGTATCGCGCCGATGATCTCCTCGACGTCTGTTTCGCCGATGCGGATGCTACACCCAAAACCGGAATGGCGGTACCGTCACGGTTGAGCGCGTCCTTCATCTGACGGTGATTATGCCCGTGAATGATCAGATTTGCTCCGTTACGGCGAACAATATCTTCGAACTGACGGCAGTCTCCCATGGCTTTGCGCCATTGGTTCTGACCGGCGATAGGGGGATGATGTATCAGGATAACAACGAACATACCAGTTTCCGACAGGCCGCCAAGCAGATCGTCCAATCGGTTTCTTTGCGCCTCTCCAAGCCACCCTCGAGCGCTCAGAGGCCGTGTTGGAACGCCCGTCGACAATCCGATGAGGGCAATATTGCCGCGCCGTCTTATATATGGGAACGGGTGATCGGCCCTGTCTTTGTCCAGTCCGAATCCTCCTTCACAGGCCATGTAAGACGCCCATTGACCAATACCGCTTTCCCATGAGACCGGTACATAGGCGTCATGATTGCCGGGGATGACGGAGATCCAGTCGCCGGAGCCGAATTCCTCGAGCCAGGATCTGGCTTGAAGAAACTCGCTTTCCAGCGCGATGTTGACCAGATCGCCGGTGATCGCGACGTGATCGGGGGCAAGGGCAAGGATGTCCTGGCGCATCGCGTCGGCAATGTGGCGCAGATGGACATGGCGGCGTCTGCGTCTCCAGGATTGGTATCCCAACATTCGTTTGCTGACGAGGTCTGATACGGACCAATCGGTCAGAGGAGCGAGATGAAGATCGGACAGATGAACCAGGGTAAACATGCGAATTGACGCAACCTCTGCAGGACCGTTGACTTGCCAGTTTCTAAATGCGATTGAGATGCCGTTCTAGCAGTGTTTTATCAAAAAAGGGCGCGATAAAGTGAAAGTGGTCATCCTTGGCGCTGGCCAGGGCAAACGTTTGTTGCCGCTTACGGAAGAGGTTCCAAAAGCGCTCCTGGATATCGGGGGGCGGCGGCTCATTGAGTGGCAGATTGACGCGTTTTCTTCCGCTGGTGCGGACGAATTTGTCGTCGTGACCGGTTATCGTGCCGATGTCATGGCTGAGTTCCTCGAAGGCGTCCAGGAAAAGCTCGATGGCATTACCATCCGGACGGTCTACAACCCGTTTTTCTCGGTTGCCGACAATCTGGCGAGTTGCTGGATGGTGCGCCACGAAATGGATCAGGACTTCATTCTCGTCAACGGCGACAACATGTTCAAGGACGGTATGGTTCGTGAACTGCTGGGAGCGCCCCCGGCACCTGTTTCGGTGGCCATCGGCTACAAGGATTCCTACGATACAGACGATATGAAGGTGATGGTCGATGGCGACAGGTTGACGGAGATTGGCAAGACCCTGCCTCTGGAGGCTGTGGACGCCGAATCGATCGGCATGATCCTGTTTCGCGGCGAAGGTCCGCGGATCATGCGCGAAGCGCTGGAGCGTGCCATGATCGAGCCCACCGGGTTGCGCCAATGGTATCTGTCGGTAATCGGGGCGCTGGCCAAGGAAGAGGAAGTCCGGGTCAGATCCGTCGCCGGCCACGTGTGGTGCGAGGTCGATTTTCCCGTCGATCTGCAGCATGCCCGGCAACTCGTAACGACCTGGTAGTTCTCGTCGCCGAACCTCTGGACTTCGCAGTGACCATTGTGTCGACCGCTGCAGCTGGCCAGAATTGCCTCAACCGCGCCGGTTTGCCGGCAGCGATCGCTGCGGCCGCAAACGGCATATTTGCGGCCCTAGCATTGATGTTGAGCAGGTTAGAAGTTTCTAGCATGGCGCGGTCCAACGATAGGCGCCTGGTCAGGTAAAGAACAAGTGGCTGGATGCCAAACGCTCTGATCAATCGCCATGGTGTATTTCTTTCACGTTCATTTCACCGCGAAAACCTTACGACAGAAACTGCCGCGGAGACATGAATGCGAACAGATCGCAGCCGGAACAACCGCCGACTTTGAACATGCCAAATGGTCCCGTGGACGTTATGTTTCTGACCAGAGCGGAAGACACGTAACGGTTAAGGGGCATTGTGACCTCGAAAGTATTGTTCGACATAAACGCGTTCAGGTTCGGTTCCGGTCCAATCGGTCATCTCCTCATCTCTTTGGCCACTGCTTGTCCATCGTGTGGATTGCCATGTTAAGCGCTGGCATGGAAGACGAACATGCTGCAGGGTGCTGAGACATTGGTGGTTGTAATCGAGACTTTGCGCCAGAACTCTTGGGGTTTGTGGGTCTTGCCGGTGCCGATACATTCTGTGTCAAGAGCATGTAGTCTGTAGAGTGTGGGAGTGTCCTGACGCTCCTTCCGGTGACGCAGGCACAAGGCAGCAGACAGTTCCCCGGCGAGCGCTGTTTCCACCGTGTCATCACGCTTGAGCCTGAGGCAGATATCGTGGATCACCCGTCACAGCCTGTCGTTGAGGAACTTGACTTTGCGTCTGTGACGCTTGAACTGTCATGCATGTATTTGAGGATGTTCAGATCGACCATTAGAAGGGTCGACAATGCTGGCTGGCCGATGGCGGAAAACAACGGAGAGAACGTCTCGTTGAACCATTTCCAGTCGATTACTTTGCCAGACGCACGAATTCACAACGTGGATTGATGATGTTTTTCAAACATTTGCAAAATTGGACCTCAGATCCGTCATCGGTACGGTCTTTCGGCGGCATCAAGCGATCCCTCCAACGCGCAATCCACCACGGATGCGGACATCACAATTTGCAAGCTTTCTCGCCCAACACCCTACGCAATTTGCAACACCAGATACTTCACGAAGTCAAAAGCAATCGGAAATCAAAATCTACGGCTTCTTCTCAGGGAACCGAAGAACCAGCCAATTGAAGAAATTTCAGTGTTCCGCATGCGCTTAACCATCGATTACGTGGTGACAGCATGCATTGATATCTAATGTCTGTTGATCAGTATTCGTGGAGTACGTATAGCCGATGAATGGTTTCCAGATCGCAATTCCTCGACGACGCTTCCTGTCGATGCCTGCGTGCTGTAGATTGTTTTGGAGATACAAGATTGGGGTTTTATTCATTCGAGGCAAACTATCATGTCCAAGAAAAGAGCTGTTTCGGTTTTTCCAATTTATTCGGGAGAATCTGATACGTTTATTGCGTACATTGGTGAACTACAGGATCGCTTAAAGATAGCTGCGCCAAATTTCATAGTTCGAGATTGGCGAGAACAATCAGATGACACGAATTTTGTGCCATTTAGAGTTTTACGCGACATTACGAGTGCTAGGTACATACTGTTTGATGCTACAAAATTGACGAATAATACGGTATTCGAACTTGGGTATTCGATCGCCAAGAGTAAATCTATATTGTTCTTTTTTATGTCCGATGAACACCTATCGTCACAGTCTAGTTTTTTTCATGATATAATTGGTAATTTTGAACTTCTTCAACAGCCACATACTGACATTGTTCTTCCGTATTTGTTGGGTCATACACTTCGTCCATTTTCAATGAAAACTTATTCTGGAGTACTAAAGCATGATGCTTTCATTTTACTTCCTGATCAACCCCAACGCGAAATAGATCATCTTGAAAAGGAGATTCGAACCAGACTTTCTGGTTTCAGCGTCGCTTCTTTTGATCCGAGGGAAAGTCATTTTCTTCCGTTAGAGGATTGCATGCATGTTGCGCACGGCGCGTTGGAAGTCATCCTTCCTTTTTGGCGATTTGGTGATCCAGCATTCTTCGAGCACAATCTAAGGTGCTCTTTTCTATTCGGCTTGAGGTATGGGCTCGAGAAATCGGTCCGTCCCATCATTATTGACGGATCGGGTCGCTCGGTTCCTATAGACTACCGACCTATTGTCCGTTCGATATCGTTGCCTCACCAGTATGCTGCATTTGCTGGCGACTTGGCGATTTCTGTGCATGAACAAAAGAGGAAAAGGTCGCGTAGCGGACGTGATGAGTTGTTGAGGGACTTAGATCTTGGGCGAACCGCGGCGGAAAATGAAGAAACAGATCTGAAATATTACTTTCTCCGAACGGAATCCTATGATCGGTTGTTGAGAGGTGATGCGCGCCTTGTGGTTGGAAGAAAAGGTAGTGGTAAGACTGCGCTGTTTTTGATGATATCTCAAAAATTAAGCGAGAGCGGAGACAACGTAATAATTCCATTGCAACCACCGGAGTATCAACTAAAGAGCATCAAGGCAGCTTTATCCAGTATCGCACAAAGCGGCGTCAAAGAATTTGTTCTAGTGGCGTTGTGGGAATATCTTTTGATACGGCAAATTGCTTCCTATGCGCTGGTTTCTGACAAAAAGTTCTATTATCGGACTGATGGTAACGCTGATATCTATCTCGATCTCCTTCGATCATTTCCTGATGATGCAGCAGGTGTTAGTCAAATTGATTTGGCGGACGACCTTGGCGAATGCGTCGATAGAATGAACGCTATGAAAGTTGAAGAGATCAAAAAATTCTCGTCTACTTCGGCTCAGATGCTCTTCGGACAAGATATTCCGATGCTGCGAGAGTCGTTAGCGAGATATCTTAAGACTAAGAAGGAGGTTCGGATTGTCGTCGACGGAATAGACAAGGGCTGGAACCCGTATGGAGTCGATGATTGGGACTTGGCCATCTTGAGGGCGCTATTAGAGGCCGCGCGAAAAGTTGAAAAGCTGTTTCAGCAAGCGAAAATAAACTTTCGATCAGCCGTATTTGTGCGTAACGATGTGTATGAGAATCTACTCAACGCCACTCCTGATAGGGGCAAGGATTTTGAGATATCAGTCGATTGGACCGACCGAGACTTACTAAAGGAAATCGTTCGATTGCGGATTGTTCGGAATGGATTGCCTCGTGATACAAGTCTTGCGGTCGCTTGGGATCGAATTTGCGTTCGTGAAATTGAGGGTCGCCCTACAGTCGATGTTCTGATCGATCACTCACTAATGCGACCTCGAGTATTGTTGGACCTTCTCGGATATTGCCGAACTAATGCAATAAATCATGGGAGAACCTTAATTGAGGAACAGGATGTGGAGAAAGGCTTAGATAGAAATGCAAACCTTTTGTTTCGAGCCTTACGGTTTGAGTTGAAAGACATTCTCGGATCTGATGGAGGAGTTATCAATCGATTTGTGGATTGGAAATTGTCATTCAGCGATTCCGAACTTCTGGGCATGATCGATACGCAGCGGGGTAAGAAAAGTGCCGCCAAAGTCGCAGACTGTCTCTGTTGGTATGGATTTTTGGGGATTCTGCGTTCCGAGGACCACGCAATATTTATCTACGACGTAGATTACGACATGGAACGCTTTAAGCGACTGGCCGAAGTGCAGAACTCGAGAGAGGGCGGCTTGAACTATAGGGTCAATCATGGATTTCACCGGGCTTTGCAGATGGATTAGTCAAGTGAGCACCTCTTATCCCCCGCTTGTAACGAAAGTCCTTTTGATTGTGTAGTGCTACCCAACGTGCCCTCGGTAGGCGCCCGAGTTTTCCGCCGATATCACTGACACGGGCTGGCTGCATGTACTGGTTTCATTAGCGCTGCCGGCACGTTGTTGCTGAAGTGCTGCCGACCGTCGGGATCGCAAAGGCACCGTCGTATCAACCGCTGCGGCTCGCCAGTATAGCCTCCACAGCCTCCAGGTCGGCCGGTTTGTCGACATCGATCGCTGCATCCGCGAACGGCATCTTTATGGCCCTGACAGTGATATCGAGCAGGGTTGAGGCTTCCAGCATGGCACGGTCCAGTGACAGACGCCGGGTCAGGTATAGAAACAACGGCCGGATGCCAAATGCCCTGATCAGCCGCCAGGGCGTCTTTCGTTCACGTTCAATTCGCCGCCAAAACCTGACGGCAGCAACCGCCCGCGGCGACATGAATGCGAACAGGTTGCATCCGGAGTAACCGCCGTCGGCGAATCTTATGAATGTTCGCTGGGCGTCCGGATAGGCATTCAAGAGAATGTCGGCATGTTCGAGACCGGCGGTAACATCGGCTTGGGAATCGCGAGACTGTGAACAGAAATAGTCGACCATTGCGGGGGTAAGCAGGGCATGGTCGGCTGTGGTCACCAGAACCGGTCGATCAGGGCCAATCATTTCCAGCGCATGTGCGACGCTGTCACTCGCCTTGTCCAGGCTTGCGACACGGGCAATGCGCGACGTGTCGTCGTCGAGGCTGTCCAGCGCTTGGTCCAGCACATCCTGATGTTCGACTGAAACATGGATGTTGCCGGCAGATTCAGACGTCAGGAGGGCCGCCAGCACACGGCTAAGCATCGGTGTGCCTGCTACCGGGATTAGGCACTTGTGTTCGGTTGCAAACACACCCGCCATCGGGTCGTCCGAACCACGGCCGGCGGCAAGGACAATGACGTCGAATGTGCCGCTCATCAACGTGACTCCGAACTCTTCGAATCAGCTCTAGAGACTCTTTTCATAAATCCGGTAGGTTTTGTAGGCGCGGCCGGTTGCCATTTCGATCATACGTCGCATTGCGTCGTTTTGTTCGAGAACCCAGGACAACTCTGCCAGGTCGGTTCCCCGCTTCAGATGATAAGTACGAACTGTGTCGATCACACCGAGCGCGAGTGCCGCGCCGATGGCGCCGTACTGGTACTTTTTCTTTACACCCATGAGTGGCAAGCGCACCGACGACGGCGGTTTTGCATAGAGCCGCCACAGCAGTTTCAAAAAGTTGAACGGTAGCAATCGACCACCAAAATCGGACACCCATTCGTTGATGTTCGGCAACGTTACCGCCATGGCGGCGGGCTCACCCTTGTAGGTGGCGATTGCTATGTATTCTCCCTTAACCAGAAGTTTCAGATTGGCGCCCAAAGCCTCGATTTCGCGGTCGGTCATGGGGACAAATCCCCAGTTGTCGCTCCAGGCGTCATTGAAGATGTCCAGAATGATGGCCAGATCTTCATTGAGCTTGGACTTGTTCAGCGGCCTTATCTCAAGATTGCCGGTCTCCTTGGCCTTGCGGATCATGGATAGTGCACTGCGCGGCATACCGGCGTGGGCCGTGGCTTCATAGGCAAGTACGTCGACCGCCTTGACATATCCCGACGATTCGATGTGATCGGCGTAATAGGGGAGGGCATGGCCCATCATCATGTAAGGGGGCGTATCAAAACCTTGAACGAGGAGGCCCATTTCGTCGTTGATGGAAAAATTGAACGGCCCCCTGATCTGCGTCATTCCTTTGTCGGCAACCCATTTTTCGGCGGTCTGAAGCAGGGCCGCAAACACGTCCTTGTCGTCGATGGCGTCGCAAAACCCGAACTGCCCGGCAGAGTCCTTGTGGGTCTCCAGGTGTAGTTGACAGACCTGGGCTGAAATGCGGCCGACCGTTTTGCCGTGCCGTCTGGCGAGCCACATGGCGGCTTCGGCGTGATCGAAATACGGGTTTTTCTTGCGATCGAAGTGCTGAAACCGCTCGAAATTCAAGGGCGGTATCCAATGGGGATCGTCCTTGAACACCTGAAACGGCACATCGATGAACGCTGCAACATCCCTGCGGTCGATCACCGGCACAATTTCAATGTCGTCGGGAATCATGGCGCTTCCCTCTTGTTCCTGACCCGCCCGTTCGACTGAAGGAGTCATTGCGCGTGAACCCTGCTTGAGACATCCGTCAGAACTGGTGTGACGCGGCCTTCGCTGACTTCGTAGAGCTGGGTCGCCACGATCGTCCAGGCTGGCCGGTGTGTGATCGACAGTATAGTGCAGTCGCTGCAAAGCTGTTCTATGTTCCCGCAGATTTCCAGTTCAGTTTCAGGATCCAGGGCACTGGTCGCCTCATCGAGAATAAGGAGCTTGGGACGCGTGATGAGGGCGCGCGCCAGGGCGATTCGCTGCCTCTGGCCGCCGGAGAACCGAGTGCCTCTTTCGCCAACCGTTGTGCTGATGCCGTCTGGCAGGTTACCGACAAATTCATCAAGACCCGCGATCTTCAGCACATGGGCGAGGTCTGCATCAGTGTAGTTTTCATCGCCAAGCGTGATGTTTGCGCGGATTGTGTCGTGAAACAGCGCTGCTTCCTGGGGCACGTATCCGATCATGTTCCGCCATCGCGAAAGATCGATATCGTCCAGCGACGTGCCGTCAATTGCAATGCGGCCATGATCCGGTTTGTGCAAGCCCACCAGCAGATCAATCAGCGTGGTCTTGCCGGAACCCGACGGACCCTTGAAAACCGTAATTCCATAGGCCTGAATTGTAAAACTGACATTCTCAACGACGGTATTGCCCGGGTAATCAAACGAGACATTTTCAAACTGGCATTGGGTCTCCAATGTGGGGGTTTGCTTGCCCGGGTTTGTTTCGCCCTTGTCGGCAGAGTCGTCAATCAACGCAATGACCGACCAGTATGCACTTTCAACCTCTACTGCCGTCTGGAGTATTTTCTGCATCTTGCCGACAACGGAAAGCACCTGGAAAAAAATCACGCCAAGAACGAACAGTTCGGGGAACGGAATTTTCCACATGACGGCGGCGATGTAGATGCCGACCGCGAGGGTCAGGGTCAGGATGATCTCTTCGCCATACAACCTGCCCTGGCGGGCAACGACCTGCCGGCGCAATGCGGTTTTCAAAGACCGTACCTTGCGTTCCATGAAGGCGATGAAGACCGCCTGGCGGCCCATTGCCTTGAGCGGCTTGATGTTGCTCAATGTATCGGACAAATAGGTCACCAGGTCGGAGGTGCGGAAGGTCTGACTGCGGCCGGCCCTCTTGGAGATCTGCACCAACCAGTTCAACGACCAGGCCATCAACCCGCCGACAACAAGTCCGGCGACGGCGAGCTTCCACGAGACCAGGAAGGCGACGCCGGCGTAGACCACGGCTTGCAGGCCGTGGGCCACAAACTTGGCCGAATTCATGTAAGCCTTGCCCGCCCGGGTCGCGTCGACGCTGATCGAGTTAGCGATCTGGCCCACCTTCCGGTCGGTGAAATAGGACCAGCGGGCGCCCATCAACTGGCTGATCAAACGGGTGCGCAGTCCGGTGGCCACGTTGGCAACCGAATAACCGACATAGCTCAACGCCGCGAAGGACAGGATCGCCTTCGAGGTTATGCCGACTGCGATCAATCCGATCAACGTCTCGATCGACGGTGTCAGGCCCAGGGATTCGATAAACCCAAGAATAATTATGTTCAGAGTGGAAGACTTCTCCTGGATGCCTCCAGACAGTTCAGTGACCGCCGGCAACACTGTCGAAAGACCGACCGCTTCCGCGAGGCCTGCCAGCACAAGGCAAAACAGGACAAAACCCGGGCGCGTTCCCTCCGCTCCGAAAAATATCTTGAGTATGCCCTTCATCTACATCCATACGCCCCCTGGGCGACCGATTAATCGGGAGAGCCCGCAACCCGCCAAATTTCGATTCAATCAGAGCCTATCGATGGGAGCAATTCAACTTTGCCGTCTTCATTCGTTCCCGGCACGGGTAAACTCTGGCCTGTCGTGCCTTCAGCCGGGAAGCTGGCGAACAATGCCCCAACCCTGACCATATGCTACGCGACCATTACATCATAATAACGCTGCTATTCTTGTCGAAATTCTGTTCCGATGCCTCAATCCCAAACCTTTTGTGGAAGCGCGTCCTGTCAACGCGTGGACTCTGCGCAATATGTCAACAGAGTCACACCGGTTAAACTTACAACAGCAATCGGTACTAGTCGCTCAATTTCTCCAGATTGGCATCCGCACGTTTTGTCGCCGCTTCGAAACGGTCTTCAAAATCCTTCATGTTCTTCTTTGGCTCCTGATAATACGCCGTGAGTTTCATGAGCGCGACAAACGATGCATTGACCACTCGCCCCCAGAATCGCATGGGCCGGTTGAAGTCAAACAGCAGAACAACTCTTTCGTCGTCTGTATCGTTCCAGACCTCGTGCTGGTAGGTATCATCAAAGACGAATGCCTGTCCCTCCCGCCAAACGACATATTCGTCGTCAATTCGTATCTTGCAGTTTTCCGCGTCCTTGGGAATCACCAGACCCAGGTGACATCGCAGAATTCCTTTCGTGACCCCTCTATGTGCGGGAATATGGTAGCGGGGACCGAGAATCGAGAACCAGGCTGTCTGGAGGTTGGGAACATTTTCAAGCAGGGCTGCGGTCTTGGGTGCCTGACGGCAGTTTCTCTCGAGTTTATTGCCGAAACCGAACAGGATGAAGGTGCGCCAGTTATCGCCCTTGGAGATTTTCATCTGGTCTGGGGAGACCGCCTGAAAGGTCGGAACAGCCTCACGATGTTTCAGTATACCCTTGAGTTCATCCCTGATCTCCTCCCAGTGTTCTTCGAGCGGGCGCACGTGGGGAAAATCTTCGATGTTGTAAACAGGTACATCTCCCACGAGCGATTGCTGGCCCAAAAAATCGGCGAGGCCGCGAATCAGGTTTTTGCCGAACTTCTTTACGTATCGGCGACGATATCTCTTGAACCTCTGATACGCAGAAAAGCCGGTCTGGTTTGAAGCTGTGGACGACATTGTTTCGTTTCTCTGGGCCTGATCTAATTTCTCTGGACCTGTATCACGTCTGGCCATACAAGACGGGATTGGTATCCGCAGAACATCCGCGTGGCGATGCATTCTGCCACATTTTCGTGAACGATGGCATTTTGCACATATTGCACATCGTTTCCAGCTAAAGACGGTGAGACAAATTGGGTCATGTGGGCAAGAACACAACTTAAAATTGAATGGACCGATCTGTTTGCCGGTGCATTGGGCTGTCTTCTCCCAGGGCAACGGACAGATGTCGCTGAAAAAGTGGAATCCTATTGGTCGAAAAGCGGTGACACGATCGCTGCCTATTCTGTCAGGAGCGGATTTGATCTTTTGCTTCAGTCGCTGGATCTGGAGCATGGCGACGAGGTTGTCTTTTCTGCGTTGAATGTCAAAGGCATGATCAAGATCGTCAACCGGTTGGGATACGTTCCGGTGCCGGTCGATCTGGATGTTGCGAGCATGGCGCCCCGGGTCGAGTTGCTCGAGGCCGCAATTACTGAGCGGACAAAAGTCATCGTTGTAGCGCACCTGTTCGGAACGAGAATCGATCTGGATCCGATCATCAAAATCGCCAGGCAGCACAATCTCCTGTTTGTCGAAGACTGTGCGCAGGTCTTTGACGGACAGGCTTATCAGGGATGTCCGGACGCGGATGTTTGTCTGTTCAGTTTCGGGCCGCTCAAGACCGCAACGGCACTGGGAGGCGCCCTGATTCGTGTCCGTGATGAAGGCATCCGGACCCGGATGAGGCAACTGCAGTCGACCTATCCGGTTCAGCCCTCGCTAAAACATTTGAAACGCGTGCTGCAGTTCGGCGGTCTGAAAATTGTCACATCGCCATTCGTGATGGAACGGATTTACCGGTATTTCCATTCCCGGGGACAGGACTACGAAGATTCCGTCAGCGACAAGGTGCGAAACGTTGCGCCCCTTGGTTCGCCGAACAAACTCCGGATCCAACCGTCGCTCGGCATGCTCCGGCTGATGGCCCGGCGCATTTACGGTTTTCGTGAAGGCAGCCTGGACGCGCGGACGTCGATCGGCCGAAAACTGAGGGACCTGATCGGTGACGCGGTTGTCCTGCCGGGCCAAGGAAACAGCATTCACACGTATTGGGTGTTTCCCATGCTTGTCGATGAGCCACGCGTGTTTATCGAGGCGTTGCGCGAAAAGGGCTTTGACTGCGCAGATCTTCCCCGGTCACAAGCGGTCCCCGCACCCGATGACCGTCAGGGACTGTCTCCGGAAACAGCAGCTCAGGCGCTCTCCGATTTGGTCGTGGTGCCGTGTTACCCGGGGATGTCCGACGGCGATCTTGAGAGAGAAGCGAGCATTATCCGTGAGGTCGCGGAACAGGTTGGTTCGCAAAGAACCCGCGCCTATGCGCAACCGGGCGGAAAACCGGCGGACGCCGCCTGAGAACGCCGGTTGTCGGCCGACTTCAATGGCCTCAATGAAAAACGGCGCCGGCCATGATGGCAGCGCCGTTTCGGGAATGAATTGGGCGAGGTCGGGTCAGCCGTTGTAGGTTTTTGCACTCAATGTATAGAGCATGGAACCGGTGCGGATTTCGACCTCGGGCGCCCACATGAAGCGAGCGGCTGCTTTGGAAGCTGAACGTGCGAAAAACAATTTCATGGTCGTCCTCCGTTTGGGTTTCGGATCGTTTGGGCGGTTGCCAGGTTCAATACTCTGGATATAGGGACATATCCCGGGCTTGAGGAGCGTCAAGATCGTGCAGCAGCCATGCAATTTATGCATGGCTGGAAAAATATTCAGCCGGCGAGGGCAGCGGAATCCAGGAGCCGGGCGCTTTCAATGATCGTCGCGGCGTCGGATACTCAGCCATAATGAAACGATTCGCCTTGCCAAAATTTGTCATGCAGCGCCTGTTGCAACCGTATTGGCGGATGTCGCGGGGCTTGACACTCGGCGTTCGCGGCATTGTCGTTGACGATACCGGACGGGTCCTGCTTGTTCGCCATTCATACGTGAATGGGGCGATGTTTCCAGGCGGCGGCGTTGAATGGACCGAAACGCTGGGGTTGTCACTGGAACGCGAGTTGGCAGAAGAGGTCGGCATTCGTGTCGCCGGCAAGCCGGTTCTTTTCGGGGTCTATGCCAATTCCGAGAATTTTCCCGGAGATCATGTGGCTGTGTTCCTGGTCCGTGACTGGACAGGTTCCCTGAATCTCTCGCTGGAGATAGCGGACGCGGCGTTCTACGCGCTTGACGCCCTGCCCGAAGATATTACCGAGGGGACCCGCCGCCGGATTGCCGAAGTGTTCGAGGATGCGGAACCAGAGGCGGTATGGTAGATCAATCCCATTGCAGGCGTGTCCGCAAACAATGCGGTTGTACGCTGTCATTGCGCTGCCACAAGGAATACTAGGGCTTCATGGCATATATCCAGCTTCTCGCCGGGCTGGCGATTCTTGTTGTCGGCGGCGAAACCCTTGTTCGCGGCGCGGTGGCAATCGCCGACCGCCTCGGCCTGCCCCGGTTGCTGGTCGGGCTGACGATTGTCGCCCTGGGAACATCGGCGCCGGAATTGACGGTCTCCATCGGCGCGGCTCTGAAGGGTGCACCGGATCTGGTCACGGGCAACGTTGTGGGCAGCAATATCTCGAATATCCTGCTTGTGCTGGGGGTCGCCGCGATCATAACGCCGATCCAGGCGCAGAAGAAGATCGTCGGCCGGGACGCGCTGTTCCTGGTTGTGGTGTCCAGCGTGTTGGCGGGGCTTTGTATCGTAGGGGTGGTTTCACCGCTGGTCGGTGGCGTGCTGGTCATTGTCTATGCGATTTACAGCGTTCTGTCCTACTTGTCGGAACGTGGTGCGCCGGCCGCTTCCCGCACCGACACCGCCGGCGAACTGGCATCAGAGGAAGCTGCCGAACATGGCGGTGTCCCAGGCCGTCTACAGACGGCGGTTCCGGTGTTTCTCGGAGGGTGTATCGCGGTGGTTATCGGCGCCGATCTTCTGGTTGACGGTGCCGTGGAGATTGCCCGCATTTTTTCGGTGCCGGAAGCTGTCGTCGGTTTGTCGCTGCTGGCCATCGGAACCTCGCTGCCGGAACTTGCCATTTCGATCATTGCCGCCTGCCGCGGCCATTCCGACGTGGCACTGGGCAATGTGGTTGGCAGTAACATCACCAACATTCTTGTGGTGTTGGGGGCAACAGCGATGGTCAGTCCAATCCCGGTAGCCGATCAGATTGCCTATTTCGATGTCTGGGTCATGCTCGGCGCCACGATTGTCCTGCTGCCGGTTCTGGTCAGCGGCTGGCAGTTGAGCCGGGTTGAAGCGAGCTTGTTTGTCACGGCCTTTGTGGTTTACATCGTTGCCCTTTTCATGGGGTGGCCATTGCGGTTGATAGAGGTGCTTCCCTTCAACTGAGTCGAGCCCGGTCGTGGGGGGCGCCCAGATCCAGGCTTGGTCCGACCGGAACAATCCGGGTCGGGTTTATGGTGTCGTGACTGCCGTAATAGTGGTTCTTGATGTGCGCCATGTTGACGGTTTCCGGGATGCCGGGCTGCTGATAAAGGTCGCGGAGATAGCCGGACAGGTTAGGGTAATCGACAACCCGTCTGATGTTGCACTTGAAATGGCCAACATAGACCGGATCGAAGCGTACGAGCGTGGTGAACAGCCGCCAGTCTGCTTCGGTGATGCGCTTGCCTGTCAGGTATCGGCGGTCCTCCAGATTTGTATCCACTGTGTCCAACGTATCGAAAAGCGCCTGGACAGCTTCTTCGTAAGCCTCCTGAGTGGTCGCAAACCCGGCCTTGTAGACGCCATTGTTCACGGTTGAGTAGATCCTGTCATTGACCGTGTCGATGTCGCCGCGCAACGCTTCCGGGTAGTAGTCGAGGTTGTTGCCGGTGATGGCGTCGAAGGCGGAATTGAACATGCGAATGATTTCGGACGACTCATTGTTCACGATCGTCTTGAGTGCCTTGTCCCACAGAATTGGTACGGATACCCGGCCGCTGTACCGGGGGTCTGCCTTTGTATAGATCTGATGCGCAAAATCAGCCCGGTTGACCGGGTCAGGAATGCAGCCTTCGCCGTTGGTAAATTGCCAGCCGTTTTTGCCCATGAAGGGGTCGACAACCGAGTGGGAAATGATTTCTTCCAGGCCCTTGAGCTTGCGGAAAATCATGGTTCTGTGGGCCCAGGGACAGGCGAGGGACACATAGAGGTGGTAGCGGCCTGGTTCCGCCTTGAAACCGCCCGTGCCGCTTGGACCAGGTTCGCCGTCAACCGTCAGCCAGTTCCTGAATTGTGAGTCCTGGCGCTTGAATTTTCCGCCGGTCGACTTGGTGTCGTACCATTGATCGTGCCATAAGCCGTCAACGAGAAGTCCCATAGTTCGAACACCTTGAACATTGTTGATGGGTACACAAGATATTCCAACGTTTCGGAAAGACAATGGGCATTCGCCGCTGTGCAGGCCGTGTTTAACCGGAAGTTCGCGTTTTAGTGGACGCGCCGGTGTGAAAATGCTAATTGCAGCGCTCTTTGACACGGAGGTCACTACGGTGGCAACGCAGATCAGACGACTTCGACGACGAACCGCCTCGGTACCCGCATTGCGCGGGAACGCTGTCGCGCGCCCTTGTCCTTTCGTCTGAACATGCAACACAGGCAGAGTTGTCTGTAAGTCAATTGAAGGGATTTGAGGCGTACAATTGCCTCAAGTGATTTTCCCGGATCTGACATCATGACGACATCAACGACATCAACGACCTCAACGACCTCATCGACCTGCACGTTCGATATTCAATGTGAAATCCTTCAAGACCGGCTTGCCATCGACGCCTTGCTCGACGAGGCCTTCGGCCTCGCGCGCAGAACCAAGACCGCATACCGGCTGCGTGAAGGATCGAGGCCTGTGGACCGGCTCTGTCTGACGGCGAGGGCTGGCGGCCAAATGGTCGGATCGATACAGTTCTGGCCGCTCCTGATCGGCGACAGGACACCGGCCCTGCTGCTCGGGCCGCTTGCGGTCAGTCAGGATGTGCGTGGCCGGGGATGCGGTCTTGCGCTCATGCGCGAAGGTCTGGACCGGGCTGAAAGGCTCAACCACGACCTGGTCGTCCTGGTGGGCGATGAACCCTATTATGCCCGTGTCGGTTTCAGCAGGGTGCCGGAGAACCAGCTGATCATGCCGGGTTTTGTGGATCCGGCACGGCTGCTGGCAAGGGAACTCCGGGCCGGCGCTCTCAAGAACGCTGCCGGACTCGTCCGTGGTGCCTTACCGTCCCTCGCGATACCAGGTCAGTCCTAACAGGCCGAGAATCGCCAGAACAACCGCCAGCCCGGAAAAGATGGGTACGTCCCTGAGTGAGCGCACCACATAGGCGTTGTTCTGGCGCAATCCCAGCCAGTCGGATCCAGCGGAACGCCGGCCCGGGTTTGTCATGCGGATGCGTGGAATGTTCAGCGAAGCCGTCTGTCCGGCCCGGGATGCCAGCCAATGAATGCCGCCGTTTGTCTGATCGGCGATAGGCTTGAGTTTGTCTCCGGTCGCACGGATGTCGGAATATTCCTTGGGGTCGGTCGACCCGACGGCCACGACTGATGACACAATCCCGTCCGTCAACTGATAGACGCCAATTTCGTCAATCTCCTGACCACCGCGCCAGATCCCGTCGGAGGTTTGCTTGAGGTCCATGGTCGACGATTTACCCGACGGCGCGGTGACGGTAACCTGCGGGGTTTTGGTCAGCATTGTCCGGCGTTCGATGGTGAGCTGATTGTCCTTGTGGGAAGCTGAAAGCGCTTCTTCTTCGAGGTCTGGCTCTTTCATGAGCCAGTGAGCGAGGCGGCGCAACAATTCTGACTGTGGGCCGCCACCGTCGTACCCCCGGGCCCATAGCCAGGCATGGTCGGACAGCAGTTGTGCCACGCGGCCCTCGCCCTTGCGTTCCAGGATCATCAGCGGTTTGTTGTCGGGACCGGACATCACTGTGTGGCCTGAACTTGACTCGACGTCGATCAACCGAAACCAGCGGCCCCACGTGGGTGTCGACGTTTCGCCGCCGGGCAGGGCCCGTGTCACGGGATGACGCCGTCCCTGATCAGTAATCTGAGGCCTGAACGGCACTGTTGTCACACTGCCGGTGGGGGCACCGGGCAGCACAGCGGACAGGGGAGTCCTGTAAAGACTCAACGGCGACGCGAAGGCCGGTCCGGCTGCCGACAGGATTGCGCCGCCCTTCTGGACAAAATTTGCAACGTTGGAAAGGTAGATCAAAGGCAGGACGCCGCGGCGCTGATAGCGGTCGAAGACGATAAGATCGAATTCGTCGAGCTTGATTGAAAACAGCTCCCGGGTGGGAAAGGCGATCAGCGACAGCTCCTTGATCGGTGTCCCATCCTGTTTTTCGGGCGGGCGCAGAATAGTAAAATGCACCAGATCCACGGCGGCGTCGGCCTTGAGGAGATTGCGCCATGTCCTCTCGCCGGTATGGGGTTCACCCGACACCAACAAAACCCGCAAACGGTCGCGGATCCCCTGTGTCGTGATCAGGGCGCGATTGTTCTGGAGGGACAACTCACCGTCGACGCCTTCGGCAACGAGCTCGGTGATGATCGGACCGCCGTGATCGATATCCAGCGGAATCGTGACCGGCTGGCCGATGTCGACCTGGACGATTTCGGTTACTTTGCCGTCGACCGAGACCGTCAGTTTTGCGACGTCACGGCGGGGCAGGGCACCGCTGTCTTCGACACGCAATACGATTTCCTGCTGTTGTCCGACGATACCGAATCTTGGCGCCTGTTCAATGACGATCCGCCGGTCGCCTTCATTTCGATGGCCTGAAATGACACCGTGGATCGGCGCGCCCGTGGCCAGGGGGACGTTGGCCTCGGTGGCGTCATGGACCTGGCCGTCGGTGATCATGATGGCGCCGGCGAACCTGTCCGGCGGGACGTCCACCAGTGCCGTGTCCAAGGCGGAGAACAACCTCGTGCCGTTGCCCTGTTCGGGATTGCTGCGGCCGGCCTTGACAACCCGGACGTCGAGATTGGGTATCTTTTCGATCTGCTCGAGGATTTTCTCCTCGGCAATCTCGGTCTGGCGCGTCCGGTCCAGAAGGGACTGGCTCGGGCTTTGGTCGACGACCACAACCGCCACGTCGGAAAGAACTTCCCGGTCCTCGTCCCGCAATACCGGATTCAGCAGGGCC
This sequence comes from Alphaproteobacteria bacterium, assembly GCA_021775805.1. Classification (GTDB taxonomy): domain Bacteria; phylum Pseudomonadota; class Alphaproteobacteria; order Rhizobiales; family JAJFHC01; genus JAJFHC01. Next base: position 65,431 of record JAJFHD010000125.1, read on the forward strand.
AGCAGAAGGACCAGGGTGGCACATGTCCGCAACAGCGAGCCGCGGACGCGGAACACCAGCGCAAGGGCGACGACAGCAACACCGAGAACGGCAAAGATGCCGATCAACCAGAGCGGAACGACGGGCAGGAAGGTCAGAGTCCAGTTCATTACTGACCCAGCCTTTCCAGCAATGCGGGGACGTGGACCTGATCGGCCTTGTAATTGCCGGTCAATGCATAGATGACGACGTTGATGCCCGTGCGATAGGCAAGTTCCCGTTGTCGTGGTCCGCCCGGTACGACCGGAAACATGGCTTCGCCACGGGAGTCCACCGCCCATGCGGAGGCATAATCGTTCGAGCCGATGATGATCGACGATACGCCGTCAAAATTGGACGCGCCGCGACGGGCATTGCCGTCGGTCGTGATGGCCTCGACCCAGAGTTGTCCGCCGGCCCAACGGCCCGGAAATGACTGAAGCAGATAAAACGCCTTGGTGAGGACGTGATCGGCGGGAATAATTTCAAGCGGGGGTATGTCGAGACCTGTAAGAATTCTCCTGAGCGCGCGCGTGCCCGGACTGGCTTCCAACGAACCGGAATTGGTCAGGGAGCGGTGCTGGTCGCGGGTGTCGAAGAAAATCGTGCCGCCGTTTTTCATATAGGCGTCGATCTTTGCAAGCGTGGCTTTCGGCGGCACCGGCGCATCGTGAATCATCGGCCAATAGATCATTGGGAAAAAGGTGATGTCGTCGCGTTCCAGGTCGACGCCGATCGGAGAACCGGGTTCGAGGGCTGTGCGCTTGGACAAGGCATCGCTCAAACCGGAAAGGCCGGCATGGCTGGCAGCGTCGACGTTTGCATTGCCGGTCTCGACGTAGGCCAGATGGGTCTTGAGTGTCGCCTGCAAGGCAAAACGCTCGTCGGCCGAGACGGAGGAGGAGCCTTGCGACTCCTGTGCCCTGGCGCCGCCGGACAGATAGGCCGGCATGGCGGCAATCAGGAGAATGCCGATTGCCGCGGTTGCCTTGCCCGAGAAACGGCGTCCGAAAATTCGGCCCGAAATGGCCAATACGGCAAGGGCGTCAAGGATCAACAGCACCATGGCAACCGCCAGAAGGGGGCCTTTAAGCGGTGTCGACGGCACCGGTTTGAACGAGCCGACGTCAACGCCGGACAGTTGTGACCCAAGGCGTTCGATTTCCTGATCGGGATCGACGGTATTGACCACGCTGATGACCTGACCACGGCCGTAGATGCCGGGAGGATGGTCCGGAGTCGCTTTCTGTTTGTCCCGGTCAGACTGGGACAATGGGATCGTGTCCACCGGTGGTTTGACGAGCTCGCCGAAACCGTTGAGCACGCGCACCGGCGGCAGCGCCTGCGGTGCGTTGACGTCGGCTTGTTCGGTTTTGCCTTTTGCTCCAGGCGCGTTGGACAGATCGACAATGCGTTTGAGCATTTCCACGAACACCCCGGACAGCGGCAGGTTCGACCACACCGGCGATGCCGGTACGTGAAACAGAATGATCAGACCGTTGCCGCGCGCCTCTGCGGTCACCAACGGTGTTCCGTCCTCAAGACGCGCCCAGACTTTGCCGGCAAGATCAGCGGAGGGTTCCGCCAGGACCTGGCGGCGGACGGTTACTTCCTTGCTGAGCGCTTCAAGGCCAGCAAACGGACTGCGGTCGTCGAACGGACCAAAAGACTGAGGTTTGCTCCAGGACAGTGCGCCACCCAGGGCGCGGCCGCCGCGTCGCAGTTTGACGGGAATCAGATCGTCGCTTTTCGACGCCAGACGCGGTCCTGCAAACCGGACAAGGACACCGCCGCGGTCGACCCACTTCTCCAGCAGTTCCGCATCGTCATCAAGAAACTGCCCGATGTCGGCAACGATCAGAACGGATTGCCCCTGATCGACCAGGCTTTTGATGCCACTGGTGTCGGAGGACACGGTCGCCTCGGTGATCTGTGCAAACGGTGCAAGGGCGTGTGTGGCATAGTGGAGTGGCGACAGCAGTGGTTGCGACAGGTCGTTGGAGGTTCCCGATACGAGACCCACCGGCCGGCGGCGCCAGCGGTCGTCGAGCAGAAAGACCGCACCAGCGGTCCGCTGACCGACAATTTCAAATCGTCCGATCTGATTGCGCAATGCCAGCGGGATCTCAAACGCCACATCCGCTTCGGTCTCGCCATCCTTGAAGTCGAACGCAGAGTCCCCGAGCGTACGCCCATTGAGGGCAAGGGCGCGAACAATGCCTTTCGGGCTCGACTTGGGATCCGTGCGCCGGATGGTTGCCACGAGGCTGCCGTCGCCTTGCGCCGAGGCGGCAATGTAGGGTGCGTCCTTTGCTGCCTCATGGGTAAGAATCCGCAGTTGCGTTCCGTCGCCGGCAAGAGACTTGAGACCATCGCCAAATGCCGCGGCGTCGCCATAGTCCATGCCATCCGACAACCAGATGACCTCTTCGGGCGGTGTCGATCCGAGCTGGCGTTTGATTTCAGCGATCAGGGCCAACCGCGCGGGCTTGAAAGGACTGGGCTCTACGCTGTTGATCAGCTGGCGGATATCGGATGGCGCCTTGTAGGCTATCGTCTGGACCGTGCTGCGCGGGGTGGTCATGGCCAGCGCCACCGGCCGGCCGGTCTGTTCCGCACTATTAATGATTGTTTCCAGTGCACTGGTACGCAGATGCCAGGTCGGCGCCGCCATCCAGCTGTCGTCGATTGCAATCAGCAAGCGGCCCGAGTTCCGGGATACGTCGTGATCGGGATTGAACACGGGTTCTGCAAGCGCTGTAATGACGAGTGCGGCAAGCAACGTGCGTAACAGGGTCAGCCACCAGGGGCTCTTGTGCCGGGTCTCTTCGGCGTTCATCAGGCCAAGCAGGAGCCGGATCGGAGGAAAGGCCACCCGGTCGGGTTTGGGAGGGGTAAAGCGCAGGAGCCACCAGATGATCGGGAGCAGGCCCAGCGCCATAAGCGCAAACGGTACTTCAAACAGAAGAGGTCCAATGCTCATGTCGGAACACCTGCAAGATTCTCCTCGTCTGAAGGTATTCCGGTCTCACCGACGAACGATAGCGGATGGCCCGACATCAAACCGTTCAAAGCCAGCAGCACGGTGTGCGGCGACTGGTCCGTGTGGTGGGTCGTGAACGACCAGCCGAGCCGGCGGGCCAGTTCGCGCAACCGGTCGTTGTGCTCCGTCAGCCGCTTGCGATAGTCGTCGCGGAGGCTTTCCGCCCTGCCGACCGTCAGGCGAAGGCCACCGGTCACGGATTCGAATTCCGTCCGGCCCGTATAGAGAAACGCTTCTTCCGCCGGGTCGAGAACCTGAACAAGGTGCCCGCCGACGTCGCGGGCGGCAATGCCGGCCAAGGCCGCATTGATATCGGCAACCGGTTCCAGGAAGTCGCTGAACACGACCACGTGGGAGAACCGGCTGAGCTCCTGCATGGGCGGCAGGCTGTCGTGTGACTGTTCGCGGGAAATCGAATGGGAAACATATTCTGCAATCCGACGCACCGCGTTCGGTCCGGCACTTGCCGATACACCGCTTCCCAGAGGTCCAATTCGTTCGCCGGCCTGGGTCAGCAGATGGGCCAGAGCCAGTTCGAGCAATATTGCCCGGTCGACCTTGGTCGTGTTTGCAAGGTCAGATTTGAAGTGCATTGACCCTGAACGGTCTGCCCACAGCCACACGGTGTTGGCGGCTTCCCACTCGCGTTCGCGAATCAGATAGGTCTGGCGCCTGGCGGACTTGCGCCAGTCGATCATGTTCGGCTGGTCGCCGGGCCGGTATCTTCGAAACTGCCAAAACGCCTCACCTGGTCCCGCCCGTCTTCTGCCATGCAGTCCCTGCGCAACCGTATGAGCCACCCGATCCGCTTCAACAAGGAGGTCCGGCAGCCGGGCGGCAAGCTTTTCAGCCTCCGTATTGAGATGTTCGGCGTGGGAGGCGCCGGGTTGTTGTGAAGCGTTTTTCGGATCGCGCATCAGCGGTCTCAGATTTCGCTGCAGAGCCTGGTGATGATGTCGTCGATGCTGACACCGTCGGCGCGGGCGGCAAATGTCAACGCCATACGGTGGCGAAGAACAGGACCGGCAAGAGCCACAACATCATCGACCGACGGGGACAGGCGTCCGTCCATAAGACTGCGCGCACGGGCACCCAACATGAGCGCTTGAGTGGCACGGGGGCCGGGGCCCCAGGCAACCTGGGTTTTGAGTTCCTCGATTCCGGTTTCATCGGGCCGCCCGCCGCGCACCAGCTTGAGAATCGCATCGACCACATTGTCACCCACCGGAACGCGTCGGACGAGCCTCTGTACGGCCATCAGCTGCTCGGCGTCGAAGACCGTTGGCGACACGTCCTCGTTCGTGCCGGTTGTCGCGAAAAGCATGCGACGTTCTGCCTCCAAATCAGGATACGGTACATCGATCTGCATGACGAACCGGTCAAGCTGCGCCTCGGGGAGAGGGTAGGTGCCTTCCTGCTCGAGCGGATTCTGTGTGGCGAGGACATGGAAAGGCCTCGGCAAATCGTAACGCTGACCGGCAACCGTCACGTGCTTCTCCTGCATCGACTGGAGAAGTGCCGACTGGGTGCGCGGGCTGGCACGGTTGATCTCGTCTGCCATCAGCAACTGGCAGAACACCGGTCCGTTCATGAACCGGAAATGGCGTCGCCCCTTTTCATCCTCCTCCATGACTTCCGTGCCGATAACATCGGCAGGCATGAGGTCGGGTGTGAACTGGATGCGCTTTTCATCCAGACCCAGCACATGGGCGATGGTTTCAACCAGTCTTGTCTTGGCAAGGCCCGGGACACCGATCAGCAGGGCGTGGCCGCCGGTCAGTATGGCGGTGAGCGTCTGATCGATAACCGGTTGTTGGCCAAATATGACCTTCCCGATAGCTGCCTTTATCTCGACAAGCTGTTTCCCGGCTTGTTCGATTTCATCGACGATCTGCTCGTCGGTTTCATTAACAGTTTGCATGGGAACTAATATATTCTCCGAGGGAGGAAATCCGAAACACTTTTAAGCAATCTGACGTTTGTGGCATCATCAAAAGAGCGCGATCTGTCGTATGAGTCGAGCGATATCAGCCCACAATGACGCGATTGTGGCGGATATGCCAACCGACATAGGGGTGGTCGAGGATGGTTGAATCCACGATTTCGGATGCTGAAGAACCTGTCAAGGGACTGAAGGACGTCAGGCGGTCGCTTTCGCAATCCAGGGCACTACCGCCCGTGGATGACTGGAATCCGCCGTTTCACGGCAATTTCGACATGCGAATTGGCAGCGATGGTGCGTGGTACTATCGCGGTTCTGTCATAGCCAGAGCACCCATGGTGCACCTCTTTGCCACCATTTTGCGGCGGGATGAAGACGATTGTTACTATTTGGTAACCCCAGTGGAAAAAGTTGGTGTCATTGTCGACGATGCGCCCTTCATGGCTGTCGAAATGGCTGTTGACGGGCCGGGAAAGGATCAGAAAATCGAATTTCGGACGAATGTCGAAGATGTTGTGCCGGTCGGTGAAACCAATCCCTTGCGTTTTGGGCTTGACGACGACTCACAGGGGTTGAAACCGTATGTGCTGGTGAGATCCCGGCTGGAAGCCCTGGTGACGAGGAGTCTGACATACGATCTCGTGGAACTGGCGGTCGAGCATGAAATCGGCGGCATCGCCCAGCTTGGCGTTTGGAGCGGTGGCTGTTTTTTCCCCATGGCGCCTGTGGATGATGTAAACCCCTGACTCATGGATACGTTTCGTCACGAGTTTGCATATACAGCCGATGAACTGCACGCCATGGCCAGTTCACATCTGGAGCAGGATGTGGATGCGTCATTGATGGAGTTTGCTCTGCCCAGTGCCCGGGGCGATCATGACCTCAATCCCGGTAGTGAGCCGGAAGCAGTGCGTTCGGCGGCAGTGCTGGTCCCTGTTGTTGCGTATGAGAATCAGACAACCGTGTTGCTGACCCAAAGATCCAAGGATCTTCCATCGCATCCCGGACAGGTGTCATTTCCCGGCGGCAAGATCGACCGGACCGACGCCACTGCCGTGGCTGCCGCCCTGCGTGAAACCCATGAGGAAACCGGCATCGATCCATCCTTCGTCGATGTGGCAGGCTTTCTTGACATCTACCAGACCGGCACAGGGTACCGGGTCCTTCCGGTTGTCGGGATCGTGCAACCGGGTTTCGAAGTGCGTCCGGAACCTGGAGAAGTCGACGAAGTCTTCGAAGTTCCGCTGGAGTTTCTGATGAATCCGGGCAATCACAAGACACACAGCGGCGAATGGCGCGGTGTGCGACGCTATTACTATGCAATTCCCTACGACAAGTATTATATCTGGGGGGCAACGGCGGGAATGCTGCGCAATCTTTATGACCGGGTTTATCGGCGATGATACGTGTTGTGCTTATTGAAATCGGTTTGCTGCTATTGCCGTTTGTCGGTTTTGCTGCCTATCTTGTGTTCGTCCGGAAAATGGAACCGGGGCCCGATCTGCTGCCGGCGATGCCGGTGCCTAAATTGCTTGTCGGGGGGCTCGTGCTGATGGTCGCCGGGCTGCTTTCGCTGGTGAATTTCGATAGCAGCGAACCGACGGGGAAATATGTTCCGGCCCAATACAAGGACGGAAAGATTGTTCCAGGGTTTTTTGAAAAGGATTGACCCAGACTTCGGTGCCATTCCATGCGCGATCAACGTTCTCAAGACAAGCCGGCAGACTGTTTGTCCGGCAGTCACCGTGCCGCAGACTTTCATGCAATGGACTGGTTCGGCAATCCCGTCTTGCGAGATCTGTTGACCGTCTTGAATGCCGATGGCGCGTGCACACGCATCGTGGGCGGCGCCGTTCGGAATGCGCTGCTGGGACGGCCTGTGAATGATGTCGACCTGGCAACCACACTGTTGCCGGAACAAACCAAGGCCGCCGCTGCCGCCGCCGGATTCAAGACCGTCGACACCGGGCTCTCCCACGGCACGATTACGGCGATACGCCAGGTGGACGGTGCCTTTCAGGCCGTGGAAGTCACCACGCTGCGGCACGATGTCGAAACATTCGGCCGGCATGCCAAGGTGGCGTTTACCGATGATTGGTCGGCAGACGCCGCGCGCCGGGATTTCACTATGAACGCGATTTACGTGGATCAGCAGGGAGAGCTGTTCGATCCGGTTGGCGGCGTGTGCGATCTCGAGACCAGAACAGTTCGATTTGTGGGCGATCCGGATGACCGGATCGAAGAGGACTTTTTGCGAATTCTGCGATTTTTCAGGTTCTCTGCGCAGTATGGCAACGGCATCCTCGAACCGGCAGGTCTTGCGGCATGCGTACGCAAGCGCGCCGGTCTTGCGTCGCTGTCGGCAGAACGTATCCGCAAGGAACTGTTTTCACTTCTCGTGGCGCCGTTTGCCTGCGATGTGCTTCGCGCCATGGAATCGTACGGGCTGCTAAGCGACATCCTCGGGACGGTCGTGTCGGTTGACGTCTTGTGCCGGCTTGCCATGATCGAAGAGCATCAGGGGTATGATGTCGATCAGGTTCGGCGTCTTGGTGCTCTCGTGCCGCTCACGTCCCTGGACCAGCGCGGTTTGAAGAAACGTTTGAGGCTTTCAAATTCGCAAAGCGAGGCACTTGCGGCGGCTGCGAAGACTGCCGGTATCCTCAGACCACCGGCCGGGATTGCGGACGTAACCGCCGCACTCTATTCACATGGCCGACGGCCGGTACTCGATGGCGTTCTGATTGACTGGTCGAAAAGCGATGTGCGGGAAAACGATGACGTTTGGATCGACCTCTGCGCGAGAATATCAAACCAGCCGGTGCCGGAATTTCCATTGGGTGGGCGGGACCTGGTCGATCGAGGTGTACCGGAAGGTCCGCAGGTCGGCCGGGCGCTGCGACGCCTGGAAGCATACTGGCTGCAACGCGACTGCATACCTGGCAAGGTGGAGTTGCTGCAGCAACTGTAACGGAGGTCCGGTCTGTCAGTCGCCGAAAACCCCGTGGCCACACCAACGCTACCGCCTGTCTGGATATGACGTCCGCATCATTGGCTTGACGTAAGAGCTGCCCGGCTGAATGTCTCGATGTCCATGTTGTAATCGTCAGCTGACGCCGGCTGTGTCGTCCCATTTGCTATGTCGGCCCACGAGATCAACACGATGAAATAACTGCCACCGGACTTTCGAGGTGTTAGAACATAATGGCCGTGCAAGACGAGTTTATCCGACTTACATGCCACAAATCCGTTGTTCATCCTGACGCCATCCACGTCCGTGGTGGATGCCTGGGATGCAAACTGCCCGTCGCAGCTCTTGGCCGTTCCGGCAATCAACTTCCTGATCAGCTTCTTTTGACCGCTGGCTTTTTGCCCGGCCAACAGGTGGACGGCGGCAATTTGTCTTGGAGCAATGGCAACCGCGTCATACCATTCCATGTTTTCCGGCGCGTCTTCGGATGCAATCAGTTTTGCGTCCGCAATGTGCGTTGCAAGAAGAAAGCTGAACAAGACACGCGTGCTCTCCTGCTTGTATTTTTCTTCTCGCAGGGCCTTTTCGGCCTCTTCAACACTGTTTGATTTGGCGGCCGAGGCTGAACCGAATCCGGTGCTGGATTCTTCCCGTGCAAGTTGATTTCCCACACATTTTGCAAGAGATGCCATCAAGCGGGATGTGCCTTTTAGACTAAACGAGTATGTGGTTTTGCCGTCCCAGACCTCCATGAGGTTACCTCGCCGGAACTTCGTTACCATGTGTCCCTTTTGAGGTATGGGAATGATGACCGTTGTTTGGTTGAATGCCTCGGCATTGGCCTTTCGCCAGCCACTATTGCCAATGCGAAACCGGACGGGAATCTTTTGTCCCTTCTTCATGTGCCAGTCTTTCGCCTGCAGCATTACATCCCATGAGTAATCTCTGAACACGGTGACGTACAGTACGATGCCACTCTTGTATGTCGCTGAAGCTGTGCAATTACTAAAACGTCCTGTCTTGTCGCTGATGTAAGCCGAGCCAAACCAGGCGCCTGACTGAAACTTCGATGTTTCTTTTGCTTCCCCGGTCGTGTTGAAGACAAAAAGAATTGCGAAAAGTGAGGTCAGAATCCGTGCCATTTACCGCCTCCCTGAGTGTCTTCTTTGAACTTATTTTTCGATATATTGAATGCCGTGTCAAATCAGCGTTGACGTTGTTGAGGGATTGCTGGCGGAGAACTGGGGTGTTGAGTGTGGTGAAGATTGGCTGGCATCACGAAACTGCCGCTTGGCATGCCGGTTGGTCACGGCCACTTCACCTCGGGCGGCATGGACGACAGGATGGAGTCGACGTTGCCGCCGGTTTTCAAACCGAATAGCGTGCCGCGGTCATAGAGGAGGTTGAACTCAACATAACGGCCACGGCGGATGAGTTGTTCTTCACGTTCGGCGTCCGACCAGGGGGCATTCATGTTGCGTCGAACCAGTTCGGGATAAATCTCCAGGAACCGGCGGCCAACATCCTGAGTGAAAGCAAAATCCGCATCCCAGTTCTCGCTGTTGAGGTGATCGTAGAATATGCCCCCGATGCCGCGCATCTCGTTTCGATGGGCCAGAAAAAAATACTCGTCACACCACCTCTTGTAGTGGTCGTAGTCGGCCACCTCGTGCGGCCCGCAGGCGGCCTTCATGGCGGCGTGAAAGGCAACCGTGTCCGGATCGGTCTGGGTTCGTCTCGCATCGAGGACGGGTGTGAGGTCGGCACCGCCGCCAAACCATGACTTGGACGTCACCACAAAGCGGGTGTTCATGTGTACGGCCGGCACATGGGGATTGTGCATGTGGGCAATCAGGGAGATCCCGCTTGCCCAGAAACGCGGGTCGTCCTCGGCACCCGGAATCTGCTTTCGAAAATCAGCTGAAAACTCGCCATGGACCGTCGATGTGTGGACGCCGACCTTTTCAAATACACGGCCGTGCATCATCGACATGACGCCGCCGCCGCCTTTGGTGGCGTCGTCCTGGGTGCGCTCCCAGGGTGTGCGGACAAAACCGCCGGCGTCCCGGTCGCTGTGGGGGCCGTCGAAGTTGCCTTCAATTTCTTCGAATGCCGAGCAGATCTGATCGCGCAGGCATTCGAACCAGGCGCGGGCGGCACTCTTTCGATTGTCGAGTTCTTCTTGTGGGGAGATTTTGTTCTGGGTCATGCTTTCATCTTGGCTCAGTCTCCGTTTTCTGGAAATCCGCCAATTTGACGCAAAGCCTCGGAGAGCGCCATTGCGACCGAAACCGCAAGATTGAGCGACCGCGTGGCGGAGGAAATCGGAATCACCAACCGGGCGTCGGCCGTGTCGTGGACATGATCGGGCACGCCGGCGCTCTCGCGGCCAAATAGCAGGATGTCGTCAGGTCGGTAATCAAAGGCCTGGAAAGAGCTGTGCCCTCTTGTTGTAAAGAGGAGGATGCGCGCAACCTGCGAGGCATTTCGGAAGTGTTCGTAAGACAGGTGTCGGGTGACCTGGGCCAGATCGACGTAATCCATGCCGGCGCGTTTCAGGGCGCGGTCCGACAGATTGAATCCGGCGGGCTCTATAATGTCCGTGGCGACTTCGAAACAGGCTGCCGTGCGAAGAATTGTCCCGGTATTCTGGGGGATGTCGGGTTGATAGAGGGCGATGCGCATGGATAACCTTTATATGGTCTGGAAATCGGTGTTTGAAATTTATGCGACATTTTGCCAAACGTCGGATCGATGCTGGACATTCTAGGGCAGGAGTGCCAAAAGATGCTCCAGAATCCTGCCCTGCCAGGCGGTTTTTTGGGCTTGCCTTTTGTTTCGGTTTGATACGGATTGAAAGCAATTTGCGGGTCTCAAATTCGTTTCGTTTCACGTTTCGATTCAGGGGTGAAACCGACGCGGAGGCTGCTTGAGCGGGACGCAATTTTTGAGTCTTTCTGGGGACCTTTCTCTTATCGGTATCAAGGGGATTAGCGGTGGCACATACGGATACGGCTGAACCGACACGCCGGGACTTTCTTTACATCGCCACAGGCACGGTCGCGGCGGTAGGTGCCGCAGGCCTGGTGTGGCCGTTCATCGACCAGATGAACCCGGATGCTTCGGTCAAGGCGCTGGCCTCGATTGAAGTCGATCTGAGCGCCCTTGAAGAGGGCCAGAGCGTCACGGTCAAATGGCGCGGCAACCCGGTTTTCATCCGGCACCGCACGGCTAAGGAAATCGAAGAAGCCCGTTCCGTGCCGCTTGATGAACTGCCTGATCAGAATGCACGCAACCAGAACATCGGCGACGATGCGAATGCGGACGACAAGAACCGCGCCACGAATGAGAAATTTCTCGTCATGGTCGGTGTCTGCACGCACTTGGGGTGCGTGCCGCTGGGGCAGGCCGGTGACTTTGGCGGCTGGTTCTGCCCGTGTCACGGGTCGCACTACGATACCTCTGGACGCATCCGCAAGGGACCGGCACCGGAAAATCTTCCCGTGCCCGCCTACGAGTTTCTGTCCGAAACAAACATCAAGATCGGCTGAGGGGGCTTGCAGACATGAGCGGACATTCGACCTATCAGCCGACCAGCGCCTTTGGCCGCTGGTTTGAAAGCCGGCTACCGGTAATCGGGCTTGTACATTCCTCGTTCATCGCGTTTCCGACGCCGAAGAACCTGAACTATTTCTGGACATTCGGCGGCATCCTGTCGTTCTGCCTGGTGGCTCAGTTGATGACGGGTATTGTGCTGGCGATGCACTACACGCCGCACACCGAGATGGCATTCTCGAGTGTCGAGCACATCATGCGCAATGTGAACTATGGCTGGTTGCTGCGCTACATGCACGCAAACGGCGCATCAATGTTCTTTATCGCGGTCTATATCCACATGTTCCGCGGCCTTTATTACGGATCTTACAAGGCGCCGCGCGAGGTGCTCTGGATCATCGGGGTTCTGATCTACCTGGCGATGATGGCGACCGCTTTCATGGGGTATGTGCTGCCGTGGGGACAGATGAGTTTCTGGGGCGCCAAGGTGATAACAAGCCTGTTCGGTGCCATCCCGCTTATCGGTGATTATGTCGTGACTTGGCTGTGGGGCGGCTTCTCGGTCGACAACCCGACCCTGAACCGGTTCTTCAGCCTGCATTACCTGCTGCCCTTCGTCATTGCCGGACTGGTGGGGCTGCATATCTGGGCACTGCATGTTCCCGGCAACGGCAATCCGACAGGCATCAGCGTCAAGTCGAGCCAGGATACGGTCCCGTTCCATCCGTATTACACGATCAAGGATGGATTTGCGGCTGTCTGCTTCTTCATCGTCTTTGCCGCGTTCGTGTTCTATATGCCCAATGTTATGGGACATACGGACAACTACATACTGGCAAACCCGCTGGTGACGCCGGCTCACATCGTGCCGGAGTGGTACTTCCTGCCGTTCTACGCGATCCTGCGGGCGGTACCATCCAAACTTGGCGGTGTGCTGTGCATGTTCGCGGCCATCGGGGTCCTGTTCATCCTGCCGTGGCTCGATACGTCGAAAGTCCGTTCCGCAGTGTTCCGGCCGCTGTACAAGCAGTTCTTCTGGATCTTTGTGCTGGTTTGTATCGGCCTGGGATATCTCGGCGCCAAGCCACCGGAAGGCGGTTACGTCATCGCGGCGCGTTTGCTGACGGCCTACTACTTCCTTCATTTCCTGGTCATTCTGCCAATCCTGGGTCTGATTGAGCGGCCCAGAAAGCTTCCGGCGAGCATCAGTGAAGCGGTGCTGGCGAAATCCAAGAAGAAGAGCGGGGATTCCGGTGGTGGTTCAGGTGGCGCTGCTGCAAGCGGTGCTGCCGCGGCACCGGACAGTCGGACTTGAAGGCGGGAGCTGACTGACATGATCAGAAAAGAGAAAACAATGCGCGCGCTGAACGGAACCTCGTTGTTGACGGTATTGCGTCCAGCCGTTGTTGCCACGGCAATCCTGCTGGCCGGTCCGATTACCGCGCAAGATGCCGGAGCGGCTGGCGATGCGCCGGCGATTGAGGCACAGAGCTGGTCCTTCAGCGGTGTGTTCGGAACTTTTGACCGAGCCTCGGTCCAGCGCGGGTTTCAGGTCTACAAGGACGTGTGCGCCGCATGCCACTCGATGAAGTACCTGTCCTATCGCAATCTGGGCGAACCGGGCGGACCGGAATTTCCGGAAGCTCAGGTCAAGGCGATTGCCGCTGAGGTGGAAGTCCAGGACGGTCCGAATGAAGATGGGGACATGTTCGACCGCCCCGGCAGGCCAAGCGACCAGTTTGTTTCGCCGTTTCCCAACGACAACGCAGCACGTAGCGCCAACGGCGGTGCCCTGCCACCGGATCTCTCGGTTATCGCCAAGGCCCGGCCAAACGGTCCCGACTATCTTTATGCGCTGATGACCGGATACAAGGACGCGCCGGCGGGAATGGAACTGGCCGAAGGCATGAGCTACAACGCGGCATTCGTCGGTCATCAGATCGCCATGGCTGCGCCGTTGAGTGAAGAATCCGTTGAATACAGCGACGGAACCACCGCAAGCGTGCCTCAGATGTCGAAGGATGTGGTGCAGTTCCTGATGTGGGCTGCGGAACCGAAGCTCGAGGAACGCAAACGGATCGGGTTCCAGGTCATGATCTATCTGATCATCCTGGCCGGGCTGCTCTACTTCACGACAAAGAAATTGTGGTCACGCATCGATCACTGAACAGTTTCGCGGATTTTGATCAAGGGGCCTCTTCGCAATAAGGGGCCCTTTGTCGTTTGACAGAGCGTGTGACAATCGCAAAAGGGAGGCGGGTGGTGGTCAAGTCAGTGCTGGGCGTCATGGGCGGCAGCGGATTGTATGAATTGCCGGGGCTGGAAAACGTCCATTGGGAAACGGTCGAATCACCCTGGGGGGAACCGTCGGACCAGGTTCTGCACGGCGAGATCGCCGGCCTGCCAGTCCGGTTCCTGCCGCGCCATGGCCGGGGCCACGTGCTGTCGCCCACGGATATCAACTACCGTGCCAACATTGACGCCTTGAAACGATGCGGTGTGACCGATCTTGTATCGGTTTCAGCCTGCGGTTCCCTGCGTGAAGACCTGTCCCCTGGCTCTTTTCTGCTCGTGGACCAGTTCATTGACCGCACTTTTGCCCGAGAAAAGAGTTTCTTCGGCAAAGGCTGTGTGGCCCATGTGCCGATGGCTCACCCGGTGAGTCCCGGCATGGTCGACCGGCTTGAGGCCGCGGCGAAGGCCGAGGGTGTCCCATGCGGGCGTGGCGGCACTTATCTGGTCATGGAAGGACCGCAGTTCTCGACCTATGCCGAATCCCAGCTCTACCGCTCCTGGGGGTGCGATGTTATCGGCATGACCAACATGCCGGAAGCCAAGCTCGCCCGTGAGGCGGAGCTCTGTTACGCCACCGTTGCGATGGTGACGGACTTCGATTGCTGGCATCCCGACCATGGCGATGTAGACGTGGCGGAGATCATCCGCACTTTGCAGGGCAATGCGTCGAATGCGGCACGGCTCGTGGCCAGGCTTGCCCGGGATTTCCCCCGCGAACACGAACCCTGCGCGGCGGGTAGCGATACAGCGCTCGAAGTGTCAATATTGACGGCACCCGACGCCCGTGATCCGGAATTGCTGAAAAAGCTCGATGCGGTGGCGGGGCGTGTGCTGGGGTGCGCGGCAACAGGTTTGGGGGCGTCGAATGACTGATTTCACCCGATTTATCCGCACGATTCCCGACTATCCCAAAGACGGGATCATGTTTCGGGATGTGACGACGCTGTTCGGGGACGCCGACGGATTTCGTGCGGCCGTCGACGCCATGGTCGAACACTACCGGCCGGCAGACATCGATCTTGTGGCCGGCATCGAGGCACGGGGATTTATTCTTGGCGGTGCGGTGGCGCACCAGCTGGGCAAAGGGTTTGTTCCGATCCGCAAAAAGGGCAAGCTGCCGTGGAAAACCATCGGACAGGAATACACGCTTGAATATGGTGTCGATATCATTGAAATGCATGAAGATGCAGTCCGGCCTGGCCAGAATGTCCTGATCGTTGATGACTTGATTGCCACTGGCGGAACCGCCGAAGCTGCAGCCCTTCTGATCAAGCGCAGTGGCGGCATATCCAGAGCTGCGTGTTTTGTGATCGAGCTGGCCTCTCTGGGCGGGCGTGCGATTCTTGAAGACATGGGCATCGAGCTGACGGCACTGTGCGCGTTCGACGGCGATTGAAGACAAGCTGCCATGAAAGTTGACGGTACCGCATATCGATCGATCTGGCTTTCCGATGACGGCTGGTCCGTCGGCATTATCGATCAGACGGTTCTGCCCCACCGGTTTGTGACGGTCCGTCTGGAAACGCTTGAAGATGCGGCTGTCGCGATTGAGACGATGCAGGTGCGCGGCGCGCCGCTTATCGGTGCCACGGCGGCCTACGGCATCTGTCTGGCTTTGCGTGCCGAGACAACGGACGAGAACCTGGAGAAGGCATGCGAGCGTCTTGCAGGGACCCGGCCGACGGCGGTCAATCTACACTGGGCGATCGACGAAATGCGCCGGGCACTGGAAAACACGGCGCCCGAGGACCGCGTCTCGGCGGCCTATGAACGGGCAGCACTGATCTGTGACGAGGACGTCGAAACAAACCGTCAAATTGGTGTCCATGGGTTGGAGATCATCAAGGAACACGCTGCCCGGAAGAAGGGCGGCCGGGTCAATATCCTGACCCATTGCAATGCGGGCTGGCTTGCGACAGTAGATTGGGGAACGGCTCTTGCGCCGATATACATGGCCCACGACGATGGCATCGATGTGCATGTGTGGGTCGACGAGACCAGGCCACGCAACCAGGGTGCGGCCCTTACGGCCTGGGAGCTTGGCAGCCATGGGGTGCCCCATACAGTCATTGTCGACAATGCCGGCGGCCACCTCATGCAGCATGGCAAAGTTGACTTGTGCATCGTCGGCACGGATCGCACCGCTGCTTCCGGTGACGTGGCCAACAAGATCGGCACCTACCTCAAGGCGCTTGCTGCAAAGGACAATAATGTGCCTTTCTACGTCGCCCTGCCGCATTCCACCATTGACTGGTCGATCGACGACGGGTTGCGTGAAATACCGATTGAGGAGCGCGGGCCTGAGGAGATCACGACTGTGTCGGGCAGGTCGGGTGAGGGCGCCGTCGACAGTGTTTCGATTACGGCGCCAGGCAGTGCCGTTGCCAACCCTGCGTTCGACGTCACACCGGCACGCCTCGTCACCAAGTTGATCACCGACCGCGGTTCATGCCCGCCCAGCCGTGAGGACCTGGCTGTGTTGTTTCCCGAGAAGGCGTGAGAGCGTATCGATGCGCCGTTTACGGCTTGCGGCGTTCGACAAAAAAATCCGCCATCACTTCATAGACCGGAAGATTGTCCCTGTTATGCCCTTCAAACCGGCATACCAGCAATCCCCAGTCGGGTTTGGAGCGCAGCTCCCTTTTTTCGCAAACCCTTGCTGAATAGGAGATCTCGTCGTTGGCGAAGACCGGTCTGAGCCATCGGATATTCTTCAAGCCGGTCGAGGGGCCAAGCTGCGGACTGCGTGGCTTGCCGTTGTCGAGCAATGAACCCAGTAGCGCCGTGCGATGGGCTATCGCAAGTTTTTGGCACACCGCCGCGGTATGCCAGCCGCTAGCACACAATGCACCGAACATGCTGTTCTTCGCCTTGTCTTCGTCGGTGTGGAAATCCTGGTAGTCGTAACGCTTTGCAAAGGACTTGATTTCTTCCGCGGTGAACACATGGCTGCCGAACGCAGCCTGCTCGCCGATTCTGATGTCTTCAAAATACTTTGCGAACATCAGACAGCACCCCCGGACGGGCGGCAGGCGAACATCTGGGTGCCGGTCGTCGACATGAGATGGGTCGCATTCTGATTGTAGGCATCCCAGACAAACTTGCATAATCCTGTGCCGGGCCGGCTTCTCGACAGCCGGCTTTCAAGGCAGGTCCGCCTGATGCGCAAGACGTCGCCGGGGCGCACCGGTTGAAGCCAACGCACCTCATCCATGCCCGGGGACCCCAGGGACGCGGCGTCGAGAATGTAGGCGTCGCAGATCAGCTTCATCATGATGGCGCAGGAATGAAAGCCGCTCGCCGCAAGGCCGCCCAGCATTGTGTGGCTGGCAGCATCCTCGTCGATGTGAAACGGCTGCGGGTCGTACTCTTTGGCAAAGTCGGCAATTTCTTCCTTGGTAACCCTGTAGTTTCCGAATTCTACGGTTTCACCGGTCTTGAAATCTTCCCAGTAAATTTTGGCTTTACCCATCTATGACCGTCTCCGTATTCTGTTCCGATATCGCCGCCAGAAATCGGCACTATATTTCCCTTGCGTTGAAATTTGTGGCAAATTAGAGTGCATACCGGAAATAAAATGCCGTTTTCTGTTCGTCCGAGTGCAAATAAACCAAATCGCGAGAGATGGCTTAACATAAGGTCTCAAGAGCCTTAAGGTTTCTCGCAACACTAGCAAGGGAGGTTGCAATATGCTCAAGAAGCTGCTGTTGGCGGCTGCCGCCACGACCATGATCGTGTCACCGGCCGTGTCGGCCGACAAGGTCAAAATCGGTTTTGTCACAACATTAACAACGCCTGTAGGTGTTCTGGGCCGGGACATGGTTGATTCCGTCAATCTGGCCATGGAACATATTGGTGGAAAAATGGGTGGGCTCGATGTCGAACTCATTATCGAGGACGACGGCTTCAAACCGGAAACCGGAAAGCAAAAAACCGACAAGCTCATTCAGCAGGACAATGTGGATTTTGTGACCGGGTTCATCTGGTCGCATGTGTTGCTGGCGTCGAGTCAATCGGCGCTGAAATCCGGCAAGTTCCTGATCAGCACCAACGCTGGTCCGTCGCAACTCGCGGGCAAGGGGTGTCACAAGAATTTCTTTTCCACGTCCTGGCAGAACGACCAGACACCGATGGCCATGGGCGAGGTGCTGAACCAGCAGGGCGTGAAGTCGCTTTACGTGATGGCCCCGAACTATGCTGCCGGCAAGAATATGGTTGCCGGTCTCGAGCGCACCTTCAAGGGCGAGATCAAGGGCAAGGATCTGACCAAGTGGGGCAAGGATGCCCAGCTTGATTTCTTAGCGGAACTGGCGAAAGCCAAGGCATCGGGCGCCGAAGGTTTGTTTGTCTTCTATCCGGGCAAGGCCGGCGGTGCGTTCATCAAGCAATACGAACAGGCCGGTCTGCGCGACAAGCTGCCGCTCTACACCGTGTTTACTGTGGACTCGATCTCCCTGCCCAAGCTGCAGGCCGGAAAACTTGGCGGTGTGCTGGGTTCCCGGGCCACGATGTTCTGGTCACCAGATCTGGATACGCCGCAAAACAAGAAATTTGTTTCGGCCTTCAAGGAGAAGTACGGCCGCTACCCGGCTCACTACGGGGCGCAGTCCTATGACATGATTTTCCTGATCAAGAGTGCGGTTGAAGCGGTCAAGGGCGATTTGTCGAACCAGGATGCCGTACGCGCTGCCCTGATGAAAGCGGATTTCCCATCGGTTCGCGGCAAGTATACCTATGGCAACAACCACATGCCTATCCAGGACTTCTACCTGCGTGAAACCGTGGCGGATGCCGATGGCAACTGGACAACGAAGATCGTGTCGAAGGTATATGAGGGTCATCAGGATCCGTATGCAAAAGACTGCAAAATGTAACCGATAACGCTTGATCGAACTGGCGGGCCTCCGGGCTCGCCGGTTTGTTTTGGGGGCCGCTGCGGGTTTTTGGAAACTGCCAAGCCTGCTTCGTATAATTCCACTGCCGTACGGGTTGGATGATGGATTGGGGACTTGTCCTGACACAGGTGCTGAACGGACTTCAGCTCGGTGTGCTTCTGTTTCTGCTGGCGTCGGGGCTGACCCTTGTCTTCGGCATTATGGATTTCATCAACCTGGCCCACGGATCGCTCTACATGGTCGGCGCGTTCTTTTGCGCGACCTTGACGGCCCTCACGGGGTCGTTCCTGCTGGCGATCGTGCTGGCGTTGCCGCTCGTGGCCCTTGTGGGACTTGCGGTGGAATTCATCGTGGTTCGCAGGCTGTATCACAGAGACCACCTGGACCATGTGTTGGCGACATTCGGCCTGATCCTGTTCTTCGATACACTCGTTCACATGGTCTGGGGACCGGAAGGCATTGCGGTGCCGCTGCCGACGTGGCTCGACGCGCCGGTGGAAATTCTTCCTGGTATTACGTTTCCGGCGTTCCGGCTGCTGATCATCGCAGTTGGCCTCTCAATTGCCGGAGGGCTCTACTTCATTGTCAATCATACGCGGCTTGGCATGCGGATCCGGGCGGGCGCCTCGAACCGGACCATGGTCGGTGCTCTGGGAATCGACATCCGTACCTTGTTTTCACTGGTCTTCGCCCTGGGGGCGGTTCTAGCCGGTCTGGCGGGAATGATGATTGCCCCTATCACCGAGGCCAGCATCGGCATGGGCAATGAAATCATTATCCTGGCCTTCGTGGTGATTATCATTGGCGGCATCGGTTCGGTCAAAGGTGCCTTTGTCGGCGCGCTTCTGGTCGGTTTGATCGACACCATGGGGAGATCGTTTCTGGATGGGATCTTCAAGCTCTTCATGTCGGATCAGAATGCGGAAACTTCCGCGCCTGCCATATCGGCAATGCTGATCTACATTCTGATGGCCGTTATCCTGGCGATCCGCCCTCAGGGCCTGTTCCCGCCGAAGTTGCGTTAGGCGGTTATCGTGCGCCAGATCAATCAATTCGGAATAAGGGGTTTAGTGGTACTCACTTTGCTTGTGATTCTGGCTCTGTTTCCCCTTATCACCCATTTGACAGCACAGCCGTTTTATCTGACCCTGGCAACTCGATTTGTAATTCTTGCGATAGCAGCAACGAGTCTGAATCTAATTCTTGGCTATGGCGGAATGGTGAGTTTCGGACACGCAGCGTATATTGGAATTGGCGCCTATAGCGTTGGTATATTAGCTCATTTTGAAATTGAGAGTGGCTGGGTTCATATTCCTATCGCCGTCGGTGTGTCCGCTCTTTTTGCTCTCGTCACCGGCGTAATTTCGCTGCGGACCAAGGGCGTCTATTTTATCATGATTACGATGGCGTTTGCGCAGATGGTTTTTTTTGGACTTGTCAGCATCGAACAGTTCGGCGGCGATGACGGCTTGCAGATCTACTCGCGAAGCACGTTCTCCGGTCTAATCGACCTCGAAGGTGCCGTCGCGCTTTATTACTTTTGTTTTCTGTCTCTGTTGGCTTGTGTTTTCATCGTTTTTCGACTGGTCAACTCGCGCTTTGGAATGGTAGTGACCGGCGCCAAGGTCAATGAAAGGCGCATGCAGGCGCTTGGCTTCAACACCTATATTTATCGTTTGACCTGTTACGTCATTGCTGGAGCAATGTGCGGCTTTGCCGGTGCTCTTTTGGGCAATTTCACCAACTTCATCAGCCCGGAAATGATGGACTGGACACGATCGGGCGAACTCATCTTCATGGTCATTCTGGGTGGTACCGGCTCACTGTTCGGTCCGGTCATGGGAACCATCGCGTTCCTGTTGCTGGAAGAAATCCTTTCGGGGATTACCACATACTGGCAACTCTATTTCGGAATCTTGCTGATCCTTGTGGTCGTCTTTGCGCGCGGGGGCATCGACGGATTCCTTGTATCTCTGGACAAGCGCCATGAATGAGGTGGTTCTCAGCTGTGAAACATTGCGCAAGAGCTATGGCGGCATCGTAGCGACAAACGACGTGTCGCTCGATGTCCGGCAATCGGAGATACATGCCGTCATCGGGCCCAACGGCGCGGGAAAAACCACACTGGTGGCGCAATTGTCCGGTGAAATTCTGCCCGACGCAGGCCGGATAACCTTCCAGGGGCGTAACATCACGGGGGTGCCGACCCACCGCCGGTCCCTGATGGGTCTGGCGCGTTCCTTCCAGATCACCAGCATTTTTGAAGACATGACGGTTCTCGACAATGCAGCCCTTGCGGTTCAGGCTCATCGTGGCCATTCGTTCCGGTTCTGGAAACCGGCGCGGGCGGACGACGAACTCCTCGGCCCGGCCCATGAGGCGCTCAAGCGCGTCGGCCTCGATGCCAGAGCCCACGAAAAAGCCAAGACGCTTTCCCATGGCGAACATCGGCAGCTCGAGATCGCCATGGCGCTGGCGACGGAGCCGTCATTGCTGCTGCTCGACGAACCCATGGCCGGCATGGGTCCGGAGGAGTCGCTGCGCATGGTCGCAATCCTGAGGGAACTGCAGGCAGACAAGACCATGCTCCTGGTCGAACATGATATGGATGCGGTGTTCGCCCTTGCCGACCGGATTACCGTCCTGGTTTACGGCAAGGTAATTGCCACCGGCACAACCGACGAAATCCGCAACGACGCTGCGGTGCGCACGGCGTATCTTGGGGACGAGGATACGTGACCATGCTGAAGGTGGATAACATCGAGGCATTCTACGGCGTCAGCCAGGCACTCTTCGGCATGTCGCTTGCGGTGAACGCGGGCGAAGTGGTTACCCTGATCGGCCGCAACGGCATGGGCAAGACCACGACCCTCAACGCCGTCATGGGGATTGTAGCCGTGCGCTCGGGGAAGGTAGAGTTCGAGGGACACGACCTCACGGGCCGGCCTTCCTACAAGATCGCACAAAGCGGCCTTGGCCTGGTTCCGGAAGGGCGCCAGATTTTTCCTAATCTGAGTGTATACGAAAATCTGGTGGCAACCGCGGCCGACCGCCGGAACAGTGGCAATGCCTGGACGCTTGACCGGATCTTCGACATGTTTCCCGAACTGGAACAGCGCCGCAACAGCATGGGCAACCTGTTGTCAGGTGGCGAACAGCAAATGCTGGCGATCGGCCGGGCACTGATGACAAACCCGAGGCTCCTGATACTCGATGAGGCAACCGAAGGTCTTGCCCCCCTGGTCCGCCAGGAAATCTGGTCCTGCCTGGAACGACTGAAGGCGGAGGGACAATCGATTCTTGTGGTTGACAAGAACGTCAACGATCTGACGAGAATCGCAGATCGGCATTTCATCATTGAAAAGGGGCAGGTGGTGTGGAGCGGAACATCGGACGAGTTGACCGCCCGACCGGAACTCAAGACCCGTTATCTGGGGGTTTAGTGTCGGAGCGGGAAGAGGAAAAACTGCGCGCGGTTTGCCGCTCGTGTTCCGCTTTAGGAATTTGAAACCTGATCTTGGATGTCAGACTGCATTTGGCGGGGAGAGTATCGATGAAAGACAAGGGACGATCGTACAATGCAGCGGTAGACTTCGTTGATCGCCATATCTCGGAAGGCAGGTCCGACAAGGTCGCTTTCATCGATGAGTCCGGAACCTGCACCTACGGTGAACTCGCGGGCCGGGTCAACCGGATGGCCAATGCACTGCAGACGCTGGGCATCGAGCGCGAAACCCGGGTCGCTCAGATCATGCTGGATACAAATGACTTTCCGGCCGTGTTCTGGGGTGCGATCAAGGCCGGAATCGTCCCGGTGGCGCTCAACACCCTGCTTACGACGGATCAGTATTATGCAATTTTGCGGGATTGCCGCGCCCGGGTCCTGTTTGTCTCGGATGCTCTTCTGGAAGCCCTCACGCCGATTCTGAGTGACTTGACAGATCTCAGGCAGGTGGTTGTGTGCGGCGGTTCGAAGGATGATCCCGGTTCCCTGGACAGCCTCCTTGACGGGGCTTCGGATACATTTGAGGCGGTCGACACCTGTATCGACGAAGTTGCTTTCTGGCTTTACTCCTCGGGATCCACGGGCATGCCGAAGGGCGTTCTTCACCGTCATTCGAGCCTTTCCTTCACGGCAGAGACCTATGGCCGGCAGGTGATGGGAATCCAGGAGGACGATGTCGTCTATTCGGCGGCCAAGCTGTTCTTTGCCTACGGTCTTGGCAACGGCATGACCTTCCCGCAATTGGTCGGCGCAACCACGGTTCTGATTGCGGGCAGACCGACGCCGGATGTGGTCATGGAGACCATGAAGGCGCACCAGCCAACCATATTCTGCGGTGTTCCGACACTCTATGGTGCAATGCTTGCCAATCCGAAATGCTTACCGGCCAATGGCTCGGCCCGTCTGCGCCGATGCATTTCGGCAGGGGAGGCTTTGCCCGAAGAAATTGGCAACCGGTTCGAAGAACGCTTCGACGTGGAAATCCTCGACGGTGTCGGTTCGACAGAGCTGCTTCACATATTCCTGAGCAACCGATCGGACACGAAGAGGTACGGCACGTCCGGCATCGCGGTGCCGGGGTACACTGTGAAGCTGGTCGATGAAAAAGGCGGCGATGTTCCGCAGGGCGAGATCGGCGAGATGATCGTCGATGGCGGGTCGGCGGCGGACGGTTACTGGAACCGGCGGGAAAAGACGCGAGACACGTTCGCCGGCCGCTGGACCTACACCGGCGACAAGTATTATCAGGACGAGGTCGGATATTACCATTACTGCGGCCGCAGCGACGACATGTTCAAGGTCAGCGGCATCTGGGTGTCGCCGTTTGAAGTGGAATCCGCACTGCTGAGCCATGAAAGTGTGATCGAAGCCGCCGTCGTGCCCCAGGCCGATGACGACGATCTGCTCAAGCCAAAGGCATTTGTGGTCTTGCGCGACGGTGAGGTTCTGGACGACGCCCTGTTTGAAACCCTGAAGGAACACGTCAAGAACCAGGTCGGTCCCTGGAAATATCCGCGGTGGATCGAGCCGGCCACGGAATTGCCCAAAACGGCGACCGGCAAGATCCAGCGGTTCAAGCTGGCCGCCGATTTATGATCGGCTGAAAGGTCCGGCGATGGCAAAACGGTCCGGGGCCATGGTCATCGACGGGCAACGCCTCGAGTATTCTCTGACCGGGCCTGGCGGTTCGGCCGGACCATTGCTTGTTCTGATACACGAGGGACTGGGATGCGCGTCGCTATGGCGGGACTTCCCGGACTTGCTGCAAGAGGCGACCGGATGTCAGGTTCTGGCCTACAGCCGCCAGGGCTACGGCGGCTCCAGTGCCGTCGCGCTGCCGCGGCCGTTGAGCTACATGCACCACGAAGCCGTTAATGTCCTGCCGGGCGTGCTCGATTTCCTGGATCGGGAGAGGGTCGTTCTGATCGGCCACAGCGACGGTGCGTCAATCGCCGCGATCCACGCCGGGCTGGTTAGGGACGACCGGGTCGGTTCGATCGTGTTGATGGCACCGCACTTCTTTGCCGAGGAATGCGGGCTGCGGAGCATTGCCGCTGCAAAGCAGCTCTTCGAGGCGGGCGATCTGCGACACCGTCTCCAACGCCATCATGGCGGCAATGTGGATTGTGCGTTCCGGGGCTGGAGCGAAGCCTGGCTTGATACAGGATTCAGGGATTGGGACATCACCGGTGTACTGAAGACCATCCGGGTGCCCGTCCTTGCGTTTCAGGGCGGCGGCGACGAATATGGCTCAGGTCGACAGATTTGTGTTGTCGAGCAGAACTGCGGAGGCTTTGTGGAGACCATGATAGTTCCTGACTGTGGCCATGCCCCACAACGGGATCAGCCGGCCAAGACGCTGAAACTGATTTCCGATTTCGTTCGCCGGGTCGGGTCATGAGATATGCGACCGGTATCGGCCGCATCAGATGGGCCGTCGGAAAACTGATTTTGCCGCTGATTCTGGCACTTGCCGGCCAGACATTCGTTCCGGCGTATGGCCAGGAGGAAGTTGACCTTGAGCTTGTGTTGCTGGCGGATGCCACGGGTTCGATTGACGATGCCGAGATCAGGTTTCAGCGTGAAGGATATGCCACGGCGATCGTTCATGAGGAGGTGCTGGCCGCGATCTCAAAGGGATTCACCCAGCGCATTGCCCTCACATATGTGGAATGGGGGGATGAGACCTCGCAGGAAATCGTTGTGCCCTGGACAATTATCGATGGTCTTGGGAGCGCCCGGGTGTTTGCCGGGATGCTTCTGAAGCAACCGCGTATGGCTTCCGGGTACAATGCGATCGGCGCGGCCCTGGCGAAAGCCCATGATCTGATCCGGACGAACGAAATCTCCGGTTTGCGCCGGGTCATAGATTTTTCAGCCGACAGCGCCAACAACTGGTCCGGCGTACCGATCGAAGTCGCCCGAGCCGCAGCCCTGAGTGACGGTCTGATCATCAATGGCCTGGCGATTCTGTGCCGCGACGACGACTGCGGCGGGCGGCCGGTCGCCTACGACCTTGAGACCGCTTTTGCAAAGTCGATTATCGGAGGCCCCGGCAGCTTCGTGGTGACGGTCGATGGCCGCAACAGTTTCGCCGAGGCAGTACGACGAAAGCTTGTACTGGAAATCGCCGACGGTTCAACCCGGTCGGGGCGATTCAAGAAGGCGCGTCTTCTCCCTGCGGTTCCGGTTGCCCGGCCGGTGCCGGCGGCGACAGGATTTTTTCACACAAGCCGTGAAGTTCGGTGAGGCAGTTCTCGACTGTGCGCCGGCTGGTGTCGAGCGTGTAGTCGGCCTGCCGGTAGTAAGCGTCGCGTTCGCGCAGGATCGTGCGCAGGTCGTCCATGGCCTGGTTGTTGCCGGCCATCGGCCGCATATCGCCTTGATCGATGACCCTTTGCATATGTTCCTCGGGTGATGTCCTGATCCAGACGGTTTGAAAGTGCCGGGACAACAGGTTGAAAGTCCGGGCCTCGGCCACAAGCCCGCCGCCGGCCTCGACGATGACACGGTCATGGTTGTCTATGATGTGCTCAAGCGCTTCGTACTCGATCCGGCGATAGGCGTTCTGCCCGGTCATTTCCAGCAAGGCGCCGATGTTCATGCCGCCCAGTGAGGCAACCACGTCGGATATCCGGACAAAGGATACACCGCATAAATCCGCCAGTTGCCGTCCCAAGGTGGACTTGCCGGCACCGCGCATGCCGATCAGGGCAAGACCCCGCGGACTGCTTTCACACCGCTTTACTTCACGGACCAGAATTCGATAGGCGTTGGCCTGTTGGGCTTCGGAAAGGCTTGCAAGGAGATCCTGAAGCGGTGCGGAAATCGCGGCGGAGGCCTCCGCTGCCGGCAAGACGGACGACAAGGGCTCATTGAGGGTCTCGGCAATGCGATGAAGCAATCCAAGCGTGGCATTGGCCTGGCCTTTCTCAAGTTGGCCAAGATAGCGCTCGGACACGCGGGCGTGCTTGGACAGATCCCTTCTTGTCATGCCGCGCCTCGATCGCAGAAGGTGAATGCGGGAGCCGACCGATTTTAACAATACATCGGCCTCACTCAGCAGATCGTCTTCCGGCAGTCCGGAGTCCAGACGCGCTTCGTCAGTCATTGTCTGCCGCATTCCCTAATGATATCGCTCATCTCTGTGCCAGCTTGCGGCTTTCTTGGTATCCGGTTCAAGATGTAAGCCGCAGTTTTTGCCTGCTCGCCGCCACGTTTCCATAATCCTGAGTACGAATCCAGATATTCGGTATTATAATTCCTTTTTGTGTTTGATCAATTGGAAAATAGGCACTATAAGTCATGCTTACTTGGGTAAGGCAAACTGGCATTAACGGCGGGAAGCAATGCACATAGATTTTCAGGTCAGCCCGGAGCGCTACAAACACTGGTCGATAAGAGTCGATGGGGCGATGGCCACGCTCACTATGGATGTGGACGAGCAGGGCGGTCTTTTCCCCGGCTATGAACTCAAACTGAACTCCTACGATCTGGGTGTCGATATCGAACTCTACGACGCGGTTCAGCGGCTGCGGTTTGAACATCCACAGGTCAAGGCCGTGATTCTGCGTTCTGCCAAGGACCGGGTGTTTTGTGCCGGCGCAAACATCAGAATGTTGTCTCAGGCCAGTCATGCTCACAAAGTGAATTTCTGCAAGTTCACCAACGAGACCCGCAATGCGATCGAAAAAGCAGGCGAGGAATCCGGTCAGTTCTACATTTGCGCCATTAACGGGACGGCGGCCGGAGGCGGTTACGAACTGGCGCTTGCCGCGGACTACATCGTGATGGTCGACGACGGCTCTGCCGCGGTGTCGTTGCCGGAAGTGCCGCTGCTTGCTGTTTTGCCGGGGACCGGCGGCCTAACCCGGGTGGTCGACAAGCGGAAAGTGCGCCGGGATCATGCGGATATCTTCTGCACACTGGAAGAAGGCATTCGCGGCAGCAGGGCGGTCAAATGGCGCCTGGTCGATGAAACTGTTCCAAACTCGAAACTGGAAGGGCGCCTTGAGGCGATCGCCGGTGACTTCGCGGCAAAGTCGTCGCGGCCGGATCATGGCGGCGGCGTCGAGCTGACACCGCTTGATCGGGAAATCACGGACGAGCGTCTGAAGTACAAATTTCTCGACGTGGACCTCGACCGGAAGGGCGCCACAGCGACCTTCACGATCAAGGCCTGCGAGCCGCCGCCGCCGGGCTCTGCTGAAGATGCCACCGCTCAAGGGGCCGATTTCTGGCCGCTTGAACTGGTGCGGTCGTTTGACGATGCCATCCTCCACTTGAGGGCCAATGAAACGGCACTGGGCACCTGGATCTTAAAATCGCAAGGGTCGCTTGAGAACGTGCTGGCGTTCGACACATTCCTGCTGACCCACAAGGATCACTGGTTTGTCCGGGAAGTGCTCGGGTACTGGAAACGCACTCTCAAGCGTCTCGACGTGACGTCGCGGACGATCTTTACGCTGGCGGAACCGGGAAGCTGCTTTGCCGGCTTCCTGGGGGAACTGCTGTTTGCGGCCGACCGGGGCTTCATGTTTATCGGTACCCGCGACGGCGATAACAGACCGGAAGCGAAACTCGCCCTGAGCGCGTCGAACTTCGATATCTTTGCCATGCCCAACGATCTCAGCCGGCTTGAAACACGGTTCTACGGCGAGCCCGAATCGCTGGAGCAGGCCCGCGCCCTGATCGGCCGCGAACTCGATGGAGAAGAGGCCGAGGATGCCGGACTGGTCACCTATGCCTACGATGTCATCGATTGGGATGAAGAAGTCCGGCTCATGATCGAGGAACGGGCGGGTTTCTCGCCCGACAGTCTGACCGGACTCGAAGCCAACCTGCGCTTCCCCGGGCCGGAAACCATGGAAACCAAGATTTTCGGACGTCTGACGGCCTGGCAGAACTGGATTTTTCAGCGGCCAAATGCTGCAGGCGATGACGGCGCGCTGAAACGATATGGAACGGGCGCGCGGCCCGATTACGACAGGGAAAGGGTTTAATGATGAACATACAGGTCAACTACGACGATCTCATACCCAACAATGTTGGGCTGTCGGACGACCCGCGGCTCAACCGGGCACTGGAATCCTGGCATCCGGGATATATCGACTGGTGGAAAGACATGGGGCCTGAGGGCTTCCAGGAAGCACTGGTCTATCTGCGCACCGCCGTCAGTGTCGACCCGAAGGGCTGGGCCAAGTTCGACTACGTGCGGATGCCCGAGTACCGCTGGGGTATTTTGCTGTCGCCACAGGTTGAAGACCGCACGATTCCCTGCGGCGAGCATGTGGGAGAGCCTGCATGGCAGGAGGTTCCCGGAGAATACCGGTCCTTGATGCGGCGGCTGATCGTCATCCAGGGCGATACCGAACCGGCGTCTGTCGAGCAGCAGCGCCATCTGGGTGCCACGGCGCCGTCGCTTTACGACATGAGAAACCTGTTCCAGGTAAACGTCGAAGAGGGGCGTCACCTTTGGGCGATGGTCTATCTGCTCCAGAAGTATTTTGGCCGTGACGGACGCGAAGAGGCCGAGGAACTGCTCAAGCGCCGCTCGGGCGATGAAGACAAGCCCCGCATGCTGGGAGCCTTCAACGAGGCGACGCCGGACTGGCTGTCGTTTTTCATGTTCACGTTCTTCACCGACCGAGACGGCAAAATGCAGCTCGAAGCCCTGGCCCAGTCGGGATTCGATCCGTTGTCACGGACCTGCCGCTTCATGCTGACCGAAGAAGCCCATCACATGTTTGTCGGCGAATCCGGTGTCGGCCGGATCATCGAGCAAACCTGCAAGGCAATGGTCGAGGCCGGTGTCACCGACCCCTACGATGTGGGTCGGGTGAGAGATCTGGGCGTGATCGACCTGCCGACGATCCAGAAGAAGGCCAACCTGCATTACTCGCTGACACTCGACCTGTTCGGGTCCGAGATCTCGACCAATGCCGCCAATGCCTTCAATGCGGGTATCAAGGGGCGGTTCCAGGAAACCAAGATCGACGACGACCATCAGTTGCACAACGACACCTACAGCGTGCTTCACCACAAGGACGGCGAATTTGTCGAAGTCGACGAGCCCGCCCTGACCGCCCTCAACGCCAGGCTGCGCGACGACTACATGAACGACTGCGCAAAGGGTGTGGGGCGCTGGAACAAGATTATCCAGAAACAGGGCGTCGACTTCGAGCTGGCTCTGCCTCATATGGCGTTTCACCGCCACGTCGGACACTTCAATGACCTGAAGGTGTCGCCGGACGGGGTGGTGTTGTCGGCGGACGACTGGAGTCAAAAGTCAGCCGGCTGGGTGCCTTCGAGCGACGACATGGACTACATAACGTCGCTGATGAAACCGGAGATGGAGCCGGCTACCTATTCGGGCTGGATTGCGCCGCCCAAGACCGGTATCGACAACAAGCCGGGCGAATTCGAATATGTCAGGCTGGATTGATTTCTGTTCTGTCTGACAAAATTTGAAAGTGCGGGAAAATGGCGGCTCTCAGGCAACATCTGATTGATCCGGAAATCTGTATCCGGTGCAACACGTGCGAGGAAACCTGCACGATCGATGCGGTGACCCACAACGACGACAATTATGTGGTTGATGCCTCGATCTGCAATTACTGCATGGATTGCATTGCGCCGTGTCCGACAGGGGCTATCGACAACTGGCGTGTGGTTCTGGAGGCCTACTCTGTCGACGCGCAGTTTGAATGGGATGAACTGCCCGAGCAGGAGGAGTTCGAGGACGCCGAGAACGACAGCGGCGAAGCCGTTGAAGACGATGTCAGTGCCCTGCTTGCCATCGCTCACGCCGGCGAAGGCGGCAAGGCGCAGGCGCCGGCATCGGCCTCTCATCCGAGCGTCAATCTTTACAGGCGCAACAGTCCGGTGACGGCACGGGTGGCCGGGAACTTCAGGATCACCGACAAGGCGTCGGAAGCCGACACCCGGCATATCGTGCTCGATTTCGGCAACACCGCTTTTCCGGTTCTCGAGGGTCAGTGCATCGGTGTCATTCCGCCGGGGACAAACGACGACGGCAAACCGCATGAGGTTCGGCTCTATTCGGTTTCAAGTCCCCGTGACGGAGAACGTCCAAATCACAACAACCTGTCCCTGACCGTCAAGCGTGAGGTAACACAGGCAGAAGACGGGCAGCATTTCGGTGTTGCGTCGAATTATCTTTGCGACCTTGAAAAGGATGAGGAAGTCCTGATCACCGGGCCGTTCGGATCGACATTTCTGATGCCGGACGACAACGATGCCAACATCGTCATGATCTGTACCGGTACGGGGTCTGCGCCGTTTCGGGCGTTTACCGAGCGCCGCCGCCGCTCGGCGCCCAATGCCCGGGGCAAGCTGATGCTTTTCTTCGGCGCCCGTCGCCCGGAAGAGCTGCCCTATTTT
Organism: Alphaproteobacteria bacterium; assembly: GCA_021775805.1. GTDB lineage: Bacteria > Pseudomonadota > Alphaproteobacteria > Rhizobiales > JAJFHC01 > JAJFHC01. Next base: position 96,058 of record JAJFHD010000125.1, read on the forward strand.
GGACCGCTGGCCAAGGTGCCTGCCAGGATCCTGGATCAGGAGCTGGTGTTTTCACGGCTGGAGGGCCGCAGCAGGGAATATGTCCAGGACCGCATGAGACGGCGCGGCGGTGACATTGCCGCGTTGCTTGGGTCGGACAATACGCACATCTACGTGTGTGGCTTGAAAGGCATGGAGAGCGGTGTTGCCGATGCCCTCGAGGGGATCTGCGAGGAGCACGGCTTGGACTGGGAGGCCATCCGAACGACCATGCGCGCCAGCGGGCGTTATCACGTGGAGACCTACTGAGGCGGCGTCACCCGAACGGGCGATACTCTCACCTCCCATCGCCGCCCGTATCATGAAGTTGTCAGAAATATCTCAAGTTTAATTGCGATGATCTGTGGGCTGGATTTCGGTCATGCTGTCACAAAATGCGGACGAGAAGATGAAATCAGATGCTGCATCCATCAAGGTAACGCCTCTTACCAGGACCTTCGGGGTTGTGGTCCACGACATCGACCTGTCCGAGATCAGGTCCGATGTCGAATTCCCCCAGTTACGGGCCTTGTTCGAAGAACATTCTGCGCTCCTGTTTCCCGGTCAGAACCTGTCAGATGCCCAACACCTGCACCTTGCCGAAATGTTTGGCCCGATCGAGGACCGTATGGCCGACAGCCGCAAGCCTGGCGAAAAGGCCGGGGTGTCACCGGTCAGCAATGAAACCGGTGACGGCGGCGTGACCGACGAGATGGATATGCATACCTTGCATCTCAAGGCCAATCAGTTATGGCATATCGATTCCACCTTCATGCCGACCCCGGCGCTGTGCAACATCCTGACGGCCAAGGTCGTCACCGATGCCGGCGGAGAGACGGAACTCGCCTCCACCCGTGCGGCGTGGGCGATTATGCCGGAGACCCTGAAACAGCGCATCCGCGGCAAAGTTCTGGGTCATAATTATACCCGCTCGCGCGAGATGATCTCAAAGGAACTGGCGCAACAGTCGATGTTCAACAAATGGCCGCCGCAACGCTGGCCGGCGGTGTGGGCCAATCCCGTGAACGGTGCTGAGGCGTTGTATATCGCCTCCCATGTCTACAAGGTTGAAGGGCTGGAACAGGCGGAAGGTGAAGCCCTGATCGAAGAACTGGTCGCGTTCTGCACGCAACCGCAGTTCACGTATTCTCACGCGTGGAAAGTCGGTGATGTCTTGCTCTGGGACCAACGGGCCGTCATGCATCGGGGCATGCCGTGGCCGTACGATCAACCGCGCACGCTGACCAGCGTTTGCTGCTCCCTGGCTGATGCCGATGGCCTCGATGCGGCGCGCGCGGCGACTTTAGGCTAAAGGCCATCATATCTGCCGAAATGCACCGACGTCGCATGGTGCCGCTACGCTGCCGCATGGGATGAATTTCCGGACTCCTGCATCGCTGTCAGAACCTCGCTCAGAGACCGGCGCGCACCCGTTTGCAGATATTCCATTGCCCGTAGCGCGGATTCATGAGCCGCTTCGCTGGAGCCGGCAACGCAGTCTTCGATTGCCCGGCAAAAATAGTCCGACTGATGGCCGTCGACGAAGGTGTAGTGGACGCAGACGTCAGTCAGGCCGCCGCACAGCAAAAGCGTGTCGACTTTCAGTCCACGCAGCAGGATCTCGAAATCGGTGCCGAAGAATGCCGAATAGCGCCGCTTTTTGATGAGATAGTCGTTGGGCAAAAAACCCATCTCCTCAACCGCGATTTCCGTTTTCGGGTTGTCCTCCAGACAGTGAACGTCCTCGTCGCCGTCCAGTTCGCGGCCGAAATCAACAAGATCGGGGCGATGCACTTCCTGAATGAAAATCACCGGAATACCCGTCTCGCGGGCCTTGTCGATTGCAATGCGGGACTTTGCCATACGCTCTTTGTAGCCGGGCATATGGTCGATGGCCCTGACGTCGCTGGAGTCGGTGAACGTTCCGGCCTGAATGTCGATAACGATCAAGGCCGGCCGGCCTTCGATCAACGCGCGTTTGCGTCCGGAAACATTTGCCATGTGACTGTCTCCCCGAGGTTTATCAGGTTTTGCTTGCACTTCGCGCGTGGCGGCTTGGACCTGTGAGCCGATGCCTGTTCAATTTAGACGAATTTTGCTATCCTGCAAACATGCAGATGAATGAACAGGCTATCCGATCGGCGCCATTCGACACCGATACAATTGTTTGTCGATGCGATAATTTTTGGCGGAACAGCCGCCGTCCGAGTTGAATTGCGAGGGATCACCATGCGTTCCGGCATTTTGATTCTGTTGTCATTTATACTTGCCAACATCCTGAGCCTGCAGACCGGTTGGGCTGAACGGCGGGTTGCCCTGGTCATTGGCAACTCCGGTTACGAACATGTGTCCCGGCTGCCAAATCCCGAAAATGATGCAACTGCCATCTCGGCGTCACTCGAACGGCTGGGGTTCGCCGTGCGCAAGGTCGAGAATCTGACCTATGATGCCATGCGCCGGACCTTGCGGGACTTCGGCAGCGAGGCCGCCGGTGCCGATGTGGCGCTGGTGTTTTATGCGGGGCACGGCATTGAGGTCAACAACCAGAACTACGTGATACCCGTCGATGCCCGGCTGAAGCGCGACCGTGACATTGACTACGAGGCGGTGCCGCTTGATCTGCTGACACAAGCCGTGGCCGACGCCCGCGGGCTCAAACTTGTCCTGCTTGATGCCTGCCGCGACAACCCATTCGCCGCCAGTATGAAAAGAACCTCCGGCACGCGGTCGATTGGCCGGGGCCTCAGCCGGGTTGAACCGGCACAGGGCATCCTGGTCAGCTACGCCGCAAAAGAAGGCACGACTGCGGATGACGGAAGCGGCGCTAACAGCCCGTATACAGAAGCGCTGCTGGCCCACCTGGAACAGCCGGGGCTTGAAATCAACTTTCTGTTTCGCAAGGTCAGAGACCACGTTCTGGCATCGACCGGCGGGCGACAAGAGCCGTTTACCTATGGTTCATTGCCGGGCAAGCAAATCTATCTTCGCAGGTCCGAGGCGGCAGAGACGAGAGCGCCAGAGGCGCAAGAAGACGCAGTGGAGTTGGTCTATTGGAACACCGTCAAGGACAGCGGCGACCCGAAACTCCTTGGATCTTACCTGATCCAGTTCCCCGAAGGCCGGTTCAAGAGCCTGGCCGTTCTTCTCATGGACAAGGCGAAACTGGCTGCGCTCCCCAAAAATGAGGAACCTGCCCCAAAGCAGACTGTGCCAAAGCTCTCGCGAAGCGAACTGGTTGAACGTATCCAGGGCGAGCTGAAGAAAGCGAAATGCTACAAAGGCGAAGTGGACGGCAAGTGGGGCACGGGCAGTCAGAAAGCTCTGCTGCAGTTCCTGGAGACCGCGAAGGCCAGCATCCCCGAGCTTTCCCCGACACCTCAGGCCCTGGCGGTCCTCAGCTCGGTCAATGTCTCGTGTGCGCCTGTGAAAAAAACCGTCAAGAAAACAACGTCCGGCAGTTCAAAGAGCAAGTCGACGTCGAGCAAGTCCAAAAGTACGTTCGATTGGGAGGGCGAGACGAGAAAATGCAAGAATCGCATTTTGAGCGCCTGCAAGCGGATTTGCGCCCGGGGCGGCAAACGGGCTTGTCGTGCGGTCCAAAGAATGGGCGGTTAGCCTGGGGTTGGTTGGTAACCTCGTCGGATCAGATCAGTTCGCAAAGCGGAAGTGCATGACGTCACCATCGGCGACAATGTAGTCCTTGCCCTCAAGACGCATCTTGCCGGCTTCCTTGGCTTTGTTTTCACCGCCCAGGCTTGCAAAATCATTGTACGAAATGGTTTCTGCCCGAATAAACCCCTTTTCGAAATCGGTGTGGATCACACCGGCGGCCTTTGGTGCCGACGTCTGGCGTCTGACCGTCCAGGCACGGGCCTCCTTGGGACCGACCGTAAAGTAGGTGATCAGGTTGAGGAGTTCGTAGCCCGACTGGATGAGGCGGTTGAGGCCTGGTTCTTCCAGGCCCAGTTCAGCCAGATACTCGTCCCTGTCTTCTTTTCCCAACTGAGCGAGTTCGGCCTCGATGGCTGCCGAAATGATGACAGCAATCGCACCATCGGTTTTCGCCTGCTCGACGACCTTGGCAGAATAGGCATTGCCTTCGACGCTTGCGTGCTCCTCGACATTGCAGACATAGAGAACCGGTTTTGAGGTCAGCAGGTTGAGCCCGCGGTAAGCTGCCTTCTGATTGTCGGGGATGTCTGCCAAGCGTGCGGGTTTACCGTCGCGCAGAAGTTCCAGGGCCACCTCAACGAGCTGCAGGGTCTCTTTGGCGTCCTTGTCGTTTCCCTTGATCTTCTTTTCGAGGTTGGGGATGCGTTTCTCCAGGCTCTCCAGATCGGCGAGCATGAGTTCGGTCTCGACAATCTCTGCGTCGGCGATCGGATCGATGCGGCCTTCCACATGGGTAACGTCGTCATCGTCGAAACAGCGCAGCACGTAGGCGATGGCGTCGACTTCGCGGATGTTGGCGAGAAACTGATTGCCGAGACCTTCACCCTTGGACGCGCCTTTGACGAGGCCGGCGATGTCGACAAACGTCAGGCGGGTGGGAATGGTCTCTGCCGATTTGGCAATATCGGCAAGCGTGGACAGGCGCTCGTCGGGAACCGCGACTTCACCCACATTGGGTTCGATCGTGCAGAAAGGATAGTTTTCCGCCTGTGCGGCGGCGGTCTGTGTCAAGGCATTGAACAGGGTGGATTTGCCGACATTCGGCAGCCCCACGATGCCGCATTTGAAGCCCATGGTATCAGTCTTTCTCTTTGTCTTTTTTCTTGTCCTTGGTGTCGTCCGTCGCCGGGTTCAAGGTCAGGTGAACCCGGTTTGCGAACGTCGCATCTTCGCCGCGCGCCAGATATTCGGCATGATCTGCGACGGCCTCGATCAGGGGGTCGAGCCATTCGCTGTCGGAGCGGACGAAGTCCTTGAGGACGTAGGACAGGACACGGTCACGGCCCGGATGGCCGATGCCGAGTCTGACGCGACGAAACTCCTTGCCAAGGAATCTCTCAATCGACCGCAACCCGTTGTGCCCCGCCGTGCCGCCGCCGGTCTTGACCCGCATGCGGCCGGGATCAAGGTCGAGTTCGTCATGGAACACGACAATGTCGTGCGGCTCGATCTTGTAGAAATTTGCCGCTTCCGCGACCGAACGTCCGGATTCGTTCATGTAAGTGGTGGGTTTCACCACCAGCACCTTGTTCCCGCCAAGCCGGCCTTCGGACACGTCGCCCTGAAAACGCGATCGCGCAGCCGAAAAGCCATGGCGGCGGATGATTTCATCCGCCGCCATGAACCCGATGTTGTGTCTGTTATGTGCGTGTTTCGCGCCTGGATTCCCCAGGCCCACAAACAGGATCATAGACATGGCCTGTCGTTAGATCAGACGGAATGCCGGTCGTGCCCGGGCCATCCAGCGTCTTATGCCTCGGTGTCTTCGGCTTCTTCGCCTTCTTCACCTTCTTCACCTTCGACACCTTCAAGACCGTCTTCGCCTTCTTCACCTTCATCGTCCTCGGATTCGAGGCCTGCCGGTGAGGCGATGGTGGCGACTGTAAAGTCGCGGTCGGTGATCGTCGGCTCAACGCCGTCGGGCAAGTCGATTGCCGAGATGTGAATCGAGTCGCCCAGATCAAGCCCGGTCAAATCCGCGTCAAAGCTTTCCGGTATGCTGTCGGCCGGGCAATTCACTTCAATGGAGTAGCGAACCACGTTGAGCACGCCGCCACGCTTGAGGCCCGGTGACTCTTCTTCGTTGAGGAAGTTCACCGAGATTTCCACCGTCACGGTCGCACCCTTGCCCAGACGCAGGAAGTCCACGTGTATCGGGAAGTCGCGCACGGGATCAAGCTGGAGATCGCGGGGGATAACTTGCGTTTTCTTGCCGTCCACATTGACGATGAACAGCGTGCTCAGGAACGAGCCTGTCTGCATCATCACTTCGAGTTCCTTGCGGGGAACCGAAATTGTTTCGGGTTCTTTTTTGTCGCCATAAATGACGCCGGGTACACGACCCTGCCTGCGCACGGCTCGAGAGGCCCCCTTGCCAACTCCTTCGCGCACAGCAGCGTCGATCACTGGTGTGTCAGCCATTATTCCAACTCCTTGAAAAAAAGGGAGCTTTCCAAGCGCTCCCAACTCTTGACAGGCCTTCCCTCCAGGGGTGCGAAAGCCCGTTGCGCAGGCTTATACCGTCTGTTCAACGCAAAGACAACAACCGTTGAGACCCTGCCGGCAGATGCGACGATTGGTGCATCAGGTGCGCGGGCGGGCAGGTCCCGCAGCATTCTGGTCAAATGATGTCAGTCGAAAAGGCTGGAAACCGATTTTTCGTCGGCCGTGCGCCCGATCGCCTCGCCGATCAGGGGGGCGATCGACATAACGCGGATGTTGTTTGAAACCCGGACCGCTTCGGTTGCCTGTATGGAATCGGTAATCACTAGGTTCTTCAGGGACGACGATGTAATGCGGGCAACCGCACCGCCTGAAAGAACACCGTGTGTAATGTAGGCCGAGACGTCGGTGGCGCCCATATTGAGCAGGGCATCGGCGGCGTTGCACAGAGTGCCGCCGGAATCGACGATATCGTCGACCAGGATGCAGGAGCGGCCTTCGACGTTGCCGATGATGTTCATGACTTCCGATTCGCCGGGCTGTTCACGGCGTTTGTCGACAATGGCGAGCGGGGCGTCGATGCGTTTGGCGAGACCGCGTGCCCGGATCACGCCGCCGACGTCGGGCGACACCACGATCGAACTCTTGATGTCGAAATTTTCCTCAATGTCGCGAACCATGACCGGGGCGGCAAACAGGTTGTCGGTGGGAATATCGAAAAAGCCCTGGATCTGGCCGGCGTGAAGGTCGAGGGTCATGACCCTGTCGGCACCGGCCTCGGTGATCAGGTTGGCCACGAGTTTTGCAGAAATGGGTGTGCGGGGTCCGGGTTTGCGGTCCTGGCGGGCATAGCCGAAATAGGGTAGAACCGCGGTTATCCGCCGCGCGGATGCCCGGCGAAGAGCATCCATGATGATCAGAAGTTCCATCAGGTGATCGTTGGCCGGAAACGACGTCGACTGGATGACAAAGATGTCCTCGCCGCGGACGTTTTCCTGGATTTCGACAAAAACTTCCATGTCGGCAAATCGCCGGACGACACATTTTGTCAGTGGAAGATTGAGGTATGCGGCAATTGCGTCAGCCAATGCCCGGCTGCTGTTACCCGCAACAAGCTTCATCGCTGTTGTCCTCTTGGTGCTCCGGTTGCATTAGAGTTGCGTCCGGAACCTTTATTCATCCCCAGCCACGGTGAAGACCATGACGGCCTCGACCCCGACTCACCCAAAACTTCAAGCCTGCCCTGTTGTTGGCGCCTTGTAACAAGGGGCGGGCGGCCTGTAAACACGACTCTGCACCTTAACCACAGTGCTTTCACGCTACGGCAAACCCCGGTACGGGTAAGGGGCCCTGAGTCGGGTTGGAATTTTGCAATTCATCGACAGATATGCAGGAGGCCTTGCAATTGTGGCAAGGGTCGGTGCCCTGTCGAAAGAAGGAATTGTGGCTACTTGGCGCGCAACATCAGGTCGATGACACTGTCGACGGCGGCATCCGCCACCGCACCGGCGATCGGTGCCCAGCCGCGGTCGAGGGCGCGGGCGGGGATGTTGTTGTCCTGCTTGACGGTACCGATCAGGTCACCGGTCTTGTCATGAACTGTCCAGGCGATGGAAACCGCCCGCTTGCCGCCCTTGGGTGGCGCGACCGAGATATCGCCCTTCAGGCGTAGTACGTCAGTTTTGGACGTCGAGGCGACCGGCACGCCGTTGCGCGACAGGGAGCGGGTCATGGCGGCGACCACGTCGTCGTTGGCACGGGCGTCAAGGCCGGTGATCGCTTCGATGGCTATGGCCTGGACGGCGGCGCTGTCTCCGGTGCTGCCGGTGATGACCGGATCAGCCGATTGCGAGGATTGCGCAGAGGCCGATGCGATTCGGGTCTGCTGTCTTGCGGGGGCAAGGGATTCCGGCGGCGGTAGCGCCACATGGCGGACATAAAAGCCTTTCTGACCCAGGATTGCCGAAAGCCGGTCAGCAGTATTCAACGCGATACGATGCATGACACGTCTGTTCACCGCATCCCACGGGTTCTTCGGAGACGGACCCGGTATGGTTTCTTTTCCCGAGATGCGGCTCTTGCCGGTGCCGATTGAATCGCTGACATCCCAGACATAGACGACCACTGTGCCGTCACGGCCGGGCGCTGCCGTCAGCGTGCCCTTCATCCGGTAGCTGCGGTCGGCGGGTGGAGTTCGCGTAGCATTGATGCCGCGTTTGCCGGCCTCGGCGGTCAGCAGTTGTGTCAGCGCGCGCGCCTTGGAATTTGGCAGTCCCTTGGTGGCAACGATGGAAATAGGTGGCGCTTTTTCGAACAGTTCGGGAACGAGCGCATCGGTGCCCTTGCCGAATGGCCGGCTGCGGCTTGAGCATGCAGTCAACGCGGCCAGTGCAAGACACACGACCGCAACAATTGTCAGCCTGGGTACGCAGCGCCACATCGTTGGTCCCTCGACGGGTGTCGGCTTATGGAGAACTCGGCCCAAATTACACACTCCGCCTCTATCGTCACTACGACAATAGAGGTTACCAAAACCTTAACGCACGTCCCCCATTCGGACAGCGATACGGCTCATCGCCGGTCAACTCTCCGGGCCAAACTGCACAGTTCGCAATCCAGTGCAGTATTACTTTACAACAAGATCAAGCGGTTCTGAAGACAGACATTCCGGCGCGCCGTCGGTCACCACGTAGGTCTGGCCCAGGGTCATGGCGTTGCCGCTGTCGCTGTCCATCAGGATCATGTGGGCAAAAAACACCATGCCGGGCACGAAGACGTGGTCGTTGCCGTGGTAGAACATGGGCCAATCCATCCAGCTGGGGGTAAATTTTGCCCCCAGGCTGTAGCCGCAGGCGTTCATGCGGTGGTCCCTGAGACCGGCGTCGTCCATGACCCGGGCATGAGCATCGAAGACCGCTCCGGCGGTGGAGCCTGCAGTCAGGGCGGCTTCCACGGCGCCGAGGGCGTCGACGGCTGCGGAGTGCATATGCTGGTGCTGGGGCGTTGGTTCGCCGACTATGAAGGTACGCATGAGGGCCGCGTGATAGTGATGGAAGACGCCCGCCCATTCCAGGGTGAGCTGGTCGTTGGCATCGAGTTTGCGCCGGCCCGACTTGTAACGGCACAGGAGCGCGTCGGGACCGGAGCCAATGATGAATTCGTTGGCCGGATAGTCGCCGCCGCCGCGAAAGATTTCGGCCTGCATCTGCGCCAGGATTTCGCCCTCGTCGGCACCTGCCCCGGTGAGGCCAGCTGCCACGCGCAGGGCACGGTCGCCCAGATCGCCGGCGGTGCGGACATAAGCGATTTCCGCCGGGCTCTTGACCACCCGGATCTGGTTGATCAGTTCGGACGCATCAGTGAGTGTACAAAAGCCGTCGAGGGCCGCATCCACGGCCTTGCCGTTAAGGGTCGTCAGTCCGTAGGAGGCGTACTCGATGCCCAGACGTTTCCCGCCAGCACCCAGATCGGCCAGCATGTCCTTCAACTGGGTTTCCGGCCGCGCGCCCTGTTCGTCGGTCCAGACGCGGATGTCTTCCAGGTTGGAGGTGTGCCGGGCCTGCCGGAGATCGGGCAGGCGGGTGAGCAGGGCAAGCTTGCCGTCACTGCCCAGATAGAGGCACTGGAAAAAACAGAAGCCGAATGTGTCGTACCCGGTGAGATAGTACATGCTCTCCTGGGCGAACATCAAAAGACCGTCGAGGCCATTTTCGTCGAGACTTGTCCGGGCAGCGGTTACACGGGCAGCATATTCTTCCGCCGCAAAATGGAGTGCCATGAGATTTATTCTCCTTCATCTGAGAGGAACGCATCGGGCCCAAGCGTTATGGCAGAAATCTGCCGGCCGTAATCGGGCTCGTTGCGATGGGTGGCGCGGCGGTAGCTGAAGAAGCCGGTCTCTTGCGCGTAGGTGCAAAGGTTCGTGTTTTCGACGCTGTGCAGGTTCAATTGGCCAAGCCTGTTCTCGAGAAATCGCGGCAGGTCGAACATGAAATGACCGTCCCGACTGCCGGCTTCAAAATAGGCGTCATAGGCTCGGTCCTCGGCCAGGAAGGCATCGCGGAATTCCGGCCCCACCTCGTAATTCTTGTGAGATATCGTCGGGCCGATAGCGGCGACGACGCTTTCCGCCCGGGCGCCAAGTGCCTCCATGGCCTTAATCGTTGCAGCGCAGACGCCGGCCAATGCGCCACGCCAACCGGCGTGGGCGGCACCGATGACGCCGTTGTCGCGGTCGGCAAACAGGACCGGCGCGCAGTCGGCGGTGAGAATGCCCAGGGCAACGCCTGGCCTTGCCGAGACCATGGCGTCTGCCTTGGGCGCATCGTCAGGTTCCCAGGGGGCGTCGACAGTCACCACGTCGGGGCTGTGATGCTGATACACGGTCACAAGGCGGTCAGGCGTAAGCCCCAGAGCGCAGGCCACGTGGATGCGGTTGCGGCGGACGCTGTCGGCGTCATCGTCAGATCCAAAGCCGCAGTTCAGGCCCCGATACAGGCCTGACGAAACGCCGCCTTCCCGGGTGAAGAACCCGTGTCTGACATCGGCAATCGTGTTGATATTGGTAGCTTCTATCATGTTTGTGGATCTCCGAAGGGAGGCGGCACGGGCAGTCCTGGTGCCGTCATGGCCAGAACCTTGAACAATTGTCCCATTTGTTGTGGCGCCGTCAAGCGCTCGACAGCGGCATCGATATCGCTCGCCTGTTTGGCGGTGGCATTGGCCTTCAGCCGCCGGGCTCTCAATCCAATCCCAACCGCATCGAGAAAGCTGCCTTGCTCGATCGGGCCATAAACCCTGGCGCCCGCGGCAGCGGCAGGTCTTGCAAGGTTCGAAAAATCTACATGGGCGGTCAGATCGACATTTCCGGGGCGCTCGAGCACGGACACGTACCGGTGGCCTCCGAGCGCCTGGAACGTGTCGCCGGTTGCCGGGCCTCGGTAGCCGTAGTCGATGACCAGGGCCGCGCCATTGTCTCGGGCAAGCCTGGATGCAACAAGGCTGGAAATGTGCACGGCGGGTGCACAAAACTCGACCACCGTGCCGGGAGTGACCTCGACATTTGCGGCGTCGGGCAGGGCGCCGGTCAGGGGGTCGGGCGAGAGCCCAAAGGCAAGTCCGCTTGTCCCGGTGTTTTCATCTGCGTTGCCGGGTACGGCGCCGAGGCCGATCAAACGCTCATGCCAGCCTCCTTGCGTGCGCTCGATCTGGCGAATCGGCAAGGCGTCGAAGAACTCGTTGGCGATCAGCAGGGTCGGGCCGGGAGGTACGTCTTCAAGCCGGTCGTGCCATGAGGGCCGGGCGCCGGAGGGTTGCAGTGTTTCGGCCTGCTGCGCTCTGAGCACCGGACTGATCTCCACGAGATGAATGTTTGCCGCATCGATAAAACCCGGAACGGCTCTCGATGCCCGCAGAAGGTCGCCCATCAGGGTGCCGCGCCCCGGACCGAGTTCGACCAGTTTGAAGTTCGCGGGCGATCCCATGGTCGTCCAGACATGGGCACACCAGAGCCCGACCAGTTCGCCGAACATCTGGCTTATCTCCGGCGCGGTCACGAAGTCGCCGCACGCACCTATCGGATCCCGGGTCCGGTAGTAGCCGAAGTGAGGGTCGCCCAGACAAATGTCCATGTAGCGCGCCACGGTGATCGGACCGTCCTCGCGAATTTCGTTCCTGATCCGGGCCAGCAACGGACTCTCGTCAACATCGCCGCCGCCGGCGCTGTGTCCGGTCACGGGGATTGCCGTCGTGCGTTTACGACCAGAGCCAGCCCGGCCACGATCATTGGAACCGACAGAAACATGCCCATGGTGAAGACGCCGGCATAGTATCCCAGATGAGAATCCGGCATTCGGAAGAACTCCACCAGAACTCGCGACAACCCGTAGCCGATGGCAAAACACCCAGCGACGAAGCCCGGCGCGCCCAGCTTGCGGCGATGATGTGTGAGGAAACGCAGGACGACAAACAGAACAAGCCCTTCCAGGAAAGCCTCATAAAGTTGACTAGGGTGCCGCGGCTCGGGGCCGCCGCCGGGAAAAACCATAGCCCAGGGTACATCAGACACCCGGCCGAAAAGTTCTGCGTTGATGAAGTTCGCGAGGCGGCCAAAAAACAGGCCGATCGGCACCGTGGCGGCGGCAAGGTCAAACATCGACAGCAGGCTCAACCCGTGGATCCGGCAAAACCCGATCAGAGCGACCAAGACTCCGAGAAATCCCCCGTGAAACGACATGCCGCCCTGCCAGACAGCCAGGATTTCTGCCGGATGATCCAGAAAATAAGGCAGGTTGTAGAACAGGACATAGCCAAACCGTCCTCCGAGAATAACGCCGAGGGCCACCCACAGCAGGAGATCGTCAACCTTCTGAGGATCGGTTGCAGGGGTGCCCGGCCACAGACTCTTGTTGGCGACCAGGCGTTTCATGTAGATCCAGCCCAGGACCAGACCGCCGATATAGGCCAGCGAGTACCAGCGGATTGCAAAGGGACCCAGTTCAATCAGCACGGGGTCAATGGTCGGAAAGGGCAGGGCAAGCGGCAGCATCGTGTAAGTCAAATTCCTGTAGGTGCGGAACGGTGCGACAATGTGCGGATGGGATTCTTCCTGTCAAGCGCTCAGACTTGACCGGTCAGACATCGGCACCATACTTAAGTTACAGATCAGGATCACTGAAGCAGGCTTTGTCCGGCCCGGCCCATTCACCGCTCACACAGGGTAAGTATGAGATGACCCAGACGACAGGCAAAATTTTCGACGACCTTGCGAAGTTGATGACCAATGCAGCCGGTGCCGCCCAAGGCGTGCGCCGCGAGGTTGACACTTTGGTGCGCTCACAAGCCGAAAGAGTCCTTAACGATCTGGAAGTGGTGTCACGTGACGAGTTCGATGTGGTCCGCGAAATGGCGGTCAAAGCCCGCGAAGAGAATGAAGCGCTTGCCGCAAGAATCGCCATTCTTGAAGCAAAAATCGCAAAGCTGGAGTCGTCTCCGGCTGCCAAAGCTCCAGCGAAGCGGACTGCTGCCCGCAAGCCTGCCGCAGCGAAAACTTCCAAAAAGACTCCGAATTCCGCGAAATAGCGAGCCATTCGACCAGACGTCCGGACAGGACCGGTGTGCCTTTTGTGGACAGATGAGATGAGGGGTTGCGCTCGAGTCCCAGCTTGGGCACTTTAGTGCTGTTAGTAGGTCGAGTGATTCGCACCGCGAGATATGGTATTTAAATTTACTCTCTGGTGCTCCCATCAAGTTCAAATGTGAGCAATAAGCATGGCAACTGCGCAACTCGCTTTCGAACGAGCCGTACATCCCCTCGACACTATCGAACGGATTGCATCGACACAGGACTGGTCGTTTGACCGAAGTGCCGATGATGAAATCAACATCACCGTTTCGGGGCACTGGGCTGATTATCACCTTTCCTTCAACTGGCGTGACGATCTTGAAGGCTTGCACCTGGCGTGCGCGTTCGATCTCAAAATCACCAAGACCCGGCAGGACGAGATTTACCGTTTGATCGCGATCGTCAACGAACAACTGTGGCTGGGGCATTTCGACATCTGGGCCCAGGAGGGTGTGCTCATGTTCCGCAACTGCCTGTTGCTGGCGGGCGGCGCGGAAGTGACGAACCAGCAATGCGAAGCGTTGCTTCAGGTCTCCGTCGAGACGTGCGAGCGCTATTTCCCCGCATTTCAATACGTGATCTGGGCCGGTCGGTCGGCAGAGGAGGCCATCGAGGCGTCCCTGTTTGAAACCGTTGGGCACGCCTGATACGCAATCCGGTGCCGTGAGGTTGCCAGGTCGCCAAGGTTGAACGGCAAGGGGCGGTTAACCGCGCCGGACAAATATCCGTTTGCTGCCTTTCCATCGCCAGCGGTTGGATTTATTCTCTTGGCAATACTTTCGCACGGGGCCGCGGTTTCACGGGGCAACCAGGAGTTTGAAAGACCATGGCCAAGGCAAAACCCGCCTCAGACAAAATCATAGACGCAACCCTCAAACTCGCCGCGGATCATTCGTGGTCAGAGTTGGGCATGACCGATATTGCCGCTGCCGCCAAAGTGTCACTCGGTACCTTGCGCGGGGAGTTCGGCTCAAAGGCTTCCATCCTGTGCGCTTTTGTGCGCCGGGTCGATTGCCATGTGCTCGACCATGCAGATCCGGACATATTGCAGGCGACGCCCAAGGACCGCCTGTTCGATCTTTTGATGCAGCGGTTCGAGTATCTGGAAGCGCACAAGCCTGCTTTGCGAAACATTGCCAAGGATTTTGATCGGGACGCCGGTGTCTGGCTGCGGTTCGCCGGTTCACTGATGGCCTCGCAACGCTGGACGTTGCATGCCGCCGGCATTGACACGGCCGGCCTTGCAGGTCGATTGCGGGTCAGAGGCCTTGCTATGGTCTATGCGGCGACCTTCAGGGTCTGGCTCAAGGACGACGATCCGGGGTTTGCAAAGACCATGTCGGAACTGGACAGCCAGCTCAGGCGTGGCGAACAATGGCTGGGCCGGCTTGAAGGCCCTTTGAGATTTGCGGAATCCCTGGTGGGATTCGCCAGGGCCTTTGCCCGGCGCAGGCCGTCCCAGGACTCCGCCACTTCGGCTGATTGACGCCGCAACAAGCCCGCAACAGACATTTCTCATAGAAATGACAGGAGATATGCCGCAATGAACGATGTTCCGGCTGATACAATTTTGTTTGACGACTTTCTCAAGGTGGACATCCGCGTGGGGACAATAATCGAAGCCGAACCTTTCCCGGAAGCGCGCAAGCCTGCGTTTCGGCTGAAGATCGATTTCGGTCCGGAGATCGGAGTCAAGAAGACCTCGGCCCAGATTACCCGCCACTACACGCTTGAGAACGTGGTCGGTCGTCAGGTTGCAGCGGTCGTCAATTTTCCACCCCGCCAGATCGGACCGATGATGTCGGAAGTGTTGACGTTGGGGTTCCCCGATGGTGACGGTGAAGTGGTCATGATCGGCCTGGATCAAACCGTTCCCAACGGTGGCAGGCTCTACTGACGAGCCGGCAATTGCACCATCCGATTGTCACAATGGAATTCTGACCTGGGCGCGCAGGCCGCCAAGGGGACTGTCCGACAGCCGGATGTCGCCGCCGTGGCTGCGGGCGATGTCGCGGGCGATGGCGAGCCCAAGACCGGTTCCGGTTTCGTCCTGGTTGCGGGCATCGTCGATCCGGAAAAACGGGCGGAAGACATCGTCACGCAGATCTTCGGGTACGCCGGGACCATCGTCTTCAACGGTTATGTTCAGATACTTTCCGTCGGCCCTGGAACTGACGGCAATCCTGGTGCCAAACCGGCAGGCGTTGGTGACAAGGTTGGAAATGCAGCGCTTGAAAGCATTCGGCTTGATCGGGACGTCGATCTCAACCGGGTTCAGGTCGATTTCGCAGTCTGACGACCTTGCCCTAGTGCAGATGTCTTCCAACAAGGCGCGGATGTCGGTTTCCACGGAAGTCTCGTCACCGTCGCCGCGAACGAATGCCATGTAGTCTTCCAGCATGCGCTGCATTTCGTCGACATCGTGGCGGAGTTCGATGACGTCGGGCCCGTCTCCGAGAAGTGCCAGTTGAAGCTTGAAGCGGGTCAGCATGGTTCGCAGATCGTGACTGACACCGGCGAGCATTGCGGTGCGTTGCTCGACGTGGCGCTCGATGCGCTGGCGCATCTGCAGGAAGGCCACAGACGCGCGCTGGACCTCGATGGCGCCCCGGGGGCGGAACTCCGGGTCGTCGCGCCCCAGGCCGAAACTCTGCGCCGCATCAGCCAGTTGCTGAATCGGTCTGATCTGGTTTCGAAGGAAGATGATGGCGACCCACAGCAGTACCAGGGAGGTGCCGATCATCCAGATTATGAAAATCTCCGAATTGGAGGCATAGGTGCGGCTGCGTCTTGTGATGACCCTGAAGATGACTTCATCGACCTTGATCCGGATGTCGACATATTTCGACCGGGCCACGGAGTCGATCCAGAATGGACGCCCTATACGCTTTGTTATTTCCCGGCTGAGCGTGTCGTCGAGCAGCGCGAAAAACGGCTTGGGCTTGGGAGCAGGAAGCTCTTCTCCCTTGACGATCGAGAGACTCAGGTTCAGCCGCTCGTTGGCCATGCGCACAAGTTGCTCGAAATCCTTGTCCTGGGGATAGGTCTGATAGATGTCGATCAGCATCGAGATATCTTGCGTCGTTGCGCGGGAAAGCCGCTTGGTGACGGTTTCCCAGTGGCGTTCCATGAATATGAACGCCATCATCGATTGCAGAAGGACCATCGGCGTCACGACAATGATCAGCGATCTGGGGTACAAGCCTTCCGGCAAGTGCCGCTCAAGGAACCTGGAAAACCGGCTGCGCAGAGTTGGCTTGCCATCGACTGCGGAGTTATTGTTTTCGCTCAACGCTACCATCAATCAGTATCCGGCTAGTTTCCGCTAGACGCCCAAGAAACGCTAATCAGTGTAAAGGATGTATCCTGCGCCGCGCACGGTCTGCAGGTAGATCGGGTTCGCGGGATCGGGTTCGATCTTTCGCCTCAGGCGGTTGATCTGAACGTCGACCGCCCGGGCGGTGCTGCCGGTGCCGTCTGCGGAAAGATCGTTCCGGCTGATTGGCTTGCCAGGGCTTCGCGCGAACTGGCGCAAGAGGTCCCGTTCGCGGGTGGTCAGGCGGACCGTTATGCCGTCCATCTTGAATTCGCCACGCTCTACATGAAAACTGCAATTGCCGAGAAGGATCTCGGCAGGCAGGGTTTCAACAGCCTGGGTGCGTTTGAGGATGTTGTTGATCCGCAGGACCAGTTCTCGCGGTTCGAATGGCTTCGGCAGATAGTCGTCGACGCCCGATTCCAGACCGGCGATGCGGTCGTCGCTGTCCGAACGCGCCGTCAACATGAGAATCGGCACGCTGGAAGTGTCGCGCAGGCGGTGGGCAAACTCGAGGCCAGTTTCGCCCGGCATCATGACATCGAGAATCAGCAGGTCGAACGACAGTCCCTTAAGGTGCTGGTCGGCTGCCGGTGCGGATTCAGCGGTCGAAATGCGAAAACCGTTTTCCGTCAGGTAAGTCTTGAGCAGTTCACGAATCCGGCGGTCGTCATCGATGACCAGGATATGGGGGGCATCGTCGCCAGGCCGAGCGTCCCGCGGGCCGGTGCCGCGGTCTGGTGTGGAGCTGTGTGACGGGCTAACATCGAGTTGCATGATAATCCTGTCGTCGTGCTGTGGACAAGCTTCTGCCAGCTATTCTATCAGCTTCAGCTTGAACGCGAAATGAGGGCTGTGACGGTGGTGCGATCGGCCGCGTTGATCAGATTATACAGGACCTTACGGTAAACAATCTCTGCATCCGGACCGGAGGTCGCCAGTGCCTCCGCGACCCGGTCGATCTGGGGACGCGCCAGCCGGCGTGCAAGGTCGTTACCGGTGTCCGTCAGGTAGAGCAGGCGCTGGCGCCGGTCGCTCCGGCCTGCCCGCTGCTCGACAAAGCCCTGTTCGACAAGCTGCTTGAGCACGCGTCCGAGACTTTGTTTGGTGATGGCCAGTATGGCGAGCAATTCGGTTACCCGCAGCCCCGGGTTGCGTCCTACGAAGTGGATGACCCGATGGTGGGCGCGTCCGAAACCGAACTCTTCAAGGATGGCATCGGGGTCTGCGGTGAAATCGCGATAGGCGAAAAACAGCAGTTCGACCAGTTCCAGGATCTCGGTTTCATCGGGCTTGTCAGCCAGAACACTTTGTCTCGACGCCCGGTCTGGAAACTTTGTTTCTAAATTTACGTCAGTCATGTTGACATATTTCGTGCAGATTGTTACTGATGGCGCCGCATTCACGAAAGGATCGTGCTTTTCGAGCCCTTCATGCCTTCGATAATTACGCAATCCCAGATACTTGACTGTGATTGCCGTGGGTTTATAGGCCGACTTGGCTGAATGTGCAAAGAGTGACACCCAGGCGCCAAAGGAAAATTTGTTCACGGTGCGCCGAACAGGAGGAAGTACGATGGCCGGCCAGCCTTTCGATCAACGAGATGGTCATATCTGGTACAACGGGGATCTGGTCCCCTGGACAGAAGCGAAACTGCATGTTCTGTCCCATGCAATGCATTATGCGAGTTCGGTGTTCGAAGGCGAACGGGTGTATGGCGGGGAGATATTCAAGCTTACCGAACACACCCAGCGGCTTCACGACTCCGCCAAGTTGCTCGGGTTCGAAATCCCGTACACGGTCGAGGAAATCGACAAAGCGTGCATCGATACTGTTGCGGCCCAGGGGCTGATGGACGCTTATGTGCGCCCGGTTGCCTGGCGCGGGTCCGAGATGATGGGCGTGTCGGCACAGGCGACCCGCATCAATGTGGCGATCGCGGTGTGGGAGTGGCCTTCCTATTTCGATCCGGCAGAACGGCTCAAGGGCATCAAGCTCGACCTCGCCGAATGGCGCCGTCCCGATCCGGCGACGGCACCGTGCAAGAGCAAGGCGGCGGGGCTTTACATGATCTGCACCTTGTCAAAACATGCCGCTGAAGACAAAGGTTATGCCGATGCCCTGATGCTTGACTACCGCGGACAGGTTGCCGAAGCGACCGGTGCCAACGTGTTTTTCGTCAAGGACGGCGCCTTGCACACACCGACGCCCGATTGTTTTCTCGACGGTATCACGCGGCGCACGGTGATCGGATTGGCGAAGGATCGCCAGATCAACGTCATCGAACGCACGATCATGCCAGAGGAAATGGCGGACTTCGAGCAATGCTTCATAACGGGCACAGCCGCAGAAGTAACGCCGGTGTCGGAAATCGGGCCCTACAATTTCGAAGTCGGGTCGATCACACAGACACTGATGGAAGACTATATGGCTGCCGTACAGCCTGCATCACGGGCAGCGGCGGCTGACTGATCATACTTTGTCGCGTGAACTTCCCGCCTGTCACCCGCCGGTGACAGGCGGGAAAAACGCAATCTCTCCAGCGCCTTCGATCGGCGTATCGAGACGGGCATGGACCTGATCGACAGCGGCGCGTATGACGCGGGTATCCTCGAAGGCGTGCGCGAACTCCGGCCCCCGGGCTCGGATCCAGTCGATAACGTCCTCGACGGTTTTAACAGTATCGGGAAGTTCGACGGTTTCCTGAGAGACCCCGGTCCGCTGCTTGACCCAGGCAAAATACAAGATCTTCATTCAAGAATACTCATTGCTGTGATTTCATCGCTGGGAATCAACCACATGGTGAAGCCCGGCGCGAAAGTAGTCATATCCCGTATAAAGTGTCAGCAGCGCGGCGACCCACAAGCCGATGACACCGATTTCCGTGCTCAGGGCGAATATCTTCTCTCCGGCCTTACCGGCGAGCAAGAACGCAATCGCTACCATCTGCACTGCGGTTTTCATCTTGGCCAGCTGGCTGACCGGCACCGATACCTGAAGTTCCGCGAGGAACTCCCGTAAGCCGGATACCAGGATCTCGCGGCTCAGGATGATGACCGCCGCCCACAGGGAGTATCCCGAAATGGTTTCGTTCTTCACCAGCATCATCAGGGCAACGGAGACCAGAAGCTTGTCGGCAATCGGATCGAGCATGCGTCCCAGAGACGATTGCAGGTTCATGATGCGCGCCAGGTAGCCGTCGAGAAAGTCCGTGATGCCGGCGGCAACAAATATCCCCAATGCCACCCAACGGGCATTATCACCTTCAAAAAAGAAGCAACCCACAAGCGCGGGCACGGCGAGAATTCGTCCGTATGTCAACAGATTGGGCAGGCTGGTCAGCATGGCACCGCAGTAGTTTTTGTTTTGACCCTGTCTTTAAGATCATTCAAGGGCGCCCGCGTCAATTGCCTGGCGTAGAATTTATCGCCTCGCGAACAAAATGTTGAAGGCAATCTGGCGTATACGGCCGGAGATCTCGACCAACCCGAGATTGCGGTGTCTGGCTACGGCCATTTGATGGAGAATGTTGGGCTCCGAATCGTCTGAAAGACCGGGCTTAGGGTTCGTTGAAGGCACGCCGGATGTCGAGCAGTCCATGGCCAAAAAGAGGGTCCCATCCGTCCTGGCCAAGATCGACAGCGGTTCTGGTGAACCGGTTGACGACATCCTCGGGATGCAGCCACGGCATGGACTGCCTGAGAAGTGCCACCGCGCCGGTGACATAGGCGGCAGCCATCGAAGTGCCGGAACTGGTTTCGTAACTCCTGCTGCGATGGGCCGCCAGGATGTTGACGCCAGGCGCGGACAGGGAAATGTATTCCCCCCGGTTGGCGTGTTTGTAGAGCCGGTCGCGGGCATCTGTTGCGGTCACTGCTATGACGCTGTCATAGGCGCCCGGATAGGCCGGTGGGCCCTTGGCGCCGTGGTTGCCGGCTGCTGCCACAACAACAACGCCGGCATCTGACGCGGACTTCAACATGGTCTGGAAAATCGGATCGGCAGGTCCCGCAAAGCTCATGTTGATCACCTGCGCGCCGCCCGCTACGGCCCAATCAACGCCTCTCAGGAGGTTGAACGTATGTCCGAGGGACTGGCGGTACTTCTTCGAGCGGGCGAAGACACGTGCCGATAACACCTTGGCTCCCGGCGCGACGCCGATCATTCCGTCTCTGGCTGCGATCACGCTTGCGACGGCAGTACCATGGGATTCCCGTGCATTGCGCTTCCTGCCGGTGAAATCTTCCTGGTCCTGCACCACACCCTTGAGCGAGGGATGAGCACGGTTTACGCCGGTGTCCAAGATGCCAACGATTATGCCATCACCGCGCGACAGGCTGTGAACGTCTTCGAGTCCAAGTTTTGCGACCGCGTATTGTGCCGCCTTCCTTGCCGAAAGTGTATACAGGTAATTGGGCTGGGCAAAGGTGATACGGGGATCAATCGACAATTGCAGCGTTCGCTGCGGCGACAGGGGTGGACCGACACGTGACCGGATAATCCTCTGGCCGATCAATGCTATTACAGACTCAGCGATACGGGTCAGGCCGTAGTCCTGCAGAAGCGCGTCGACGGTGGCGTCGTCGGTATTGCTGTCGACGATAATCAGCAACTCCCGTGTCGCAAACTGGGGCACGGTCGAGGGGCTGTTTTGCGTGTTCCGAGCGGGTGTGTTCCGGCGCCGTTTCCGGGTTCTGTTCCTGTTCTTGTTCCTGTCAACAGAGTTGATCAGATCATTCAGGTTTATCCGAAAGCCGAAGTTGGAACCCGAGTCGCCGCCGTTATTGTCATTGCGATCGCTGCCGGTCTGTTGTGCCTGAGCGCTGCCTGTCGCCAGAAAAAGCGCGAATACGAAGGCCGCCGTCGCAGAAACCGTACTCGTACTGTTCGGGCCTGCTGCCAGTCGATTTTTCATGGTATCACCTGACGTTGTAATGACTCAAATAGGGTTATTTGTCAGGATTGCAACGGGGACCGCCGTGGCCGGCATGATGATTGAAGCCAGCCACAGATCTTCCGAACAGTGTCCGGCTTGACGTGTTAAAGCAAAAAATGTCCTGATATTGCTGAGAAGCGCTACAGCATTCGTGCCGGGCGCTGACAAATGGGCAATCGGGGGGCGGAGGCGAGCGAAGGGATTTTGGCGTGGCGGACTCGGGAAACTCCGGTCATCAGACCACAAAGGTCTTCATTTCATACTCCCGCAACGACAGGCAACTTGTGTCCAGAGTCGCCGAGGCGCTCGAACAGGAAGAAGACATTGCGGTATTCCGCGATACCGAAGACATTCTGCCGACGGAAGAATGGAGAGAACGGCTTGAACAACTGATCCGTGAGGCAGACACCGTCGTGTTTGCCCTCAGTCCCGACTCGGCGCAGTCGGAAGTCTGCCGTTGGGAAGTGGATTATGCGGAAAGTCTCAACAAGCGCATTGCGCCGATCGTCATCAGGGACGTGGAGGCGGACGCAATCCCTGCGCCGCTGACTAAGTACAACTATATATTCTTTACCCAAAGTGGTGATTTCGACAGCGCAACCCCGAACCTTGTTGCGGCGCTGAACACGGATATCCATTGGATCCGCGAGCACACCCGGTTGGGTGAAATTGCCCGCCGCTGGAGAGAGCAAAAGAGGCTCGGCGCCCAGCCGCTGCGTGGGTGGGAGTTGGAAGCAGCGGAACAATGGCTTGCCGCACAACCTGCAAACGCTCCCAATCCTACCGGCCTGCATCGCCAGTACATTTCCGACAGCCGCGCCGCGGCAACCAAACGCCAGAGGTCGATAATGGGTGGATCGCTGGCGGCAGCCGTGATTGCAGCAGGACTTGCGGGTTTTGCCTTTCTGCAGCAGCAAAAGGCAGAACGGCAGCGTGCCATTGCCGAAGAACAACGTGCACAGGCACAAGAACAAAGACAGATTGCGGAGCGGCAGCGTAACGAGGCATTGCGTTCGGAGTCGCTTTATCTGGCGGATCTGTCCGATACGCAACTGGCACTGGGTGACCCGGTTACCGGGATGCTGATCGCGCTCGCCGGCCTGAAGGACGAGAAAGAGTTGCGGGAAGCCCAGAGAGAGCGCCCCTATGTAGCGCCGACAGAGGTCAGCTTGTCCAGCGCGGTCATGGCGTTGAAGGAACTGACTGTCCTCAGGAAACACAAGCATGGCGTCAGGTTTGCGGCGTTCTCGCCGGACGGGACACGTGTCGTCACTGCCTCATACGACAAGTCGGCACGGGTCTGGAACACTGTGACGGGACACCAGTTCGCCGTCCTGGAGGGACATGACAGCACCTTGGAGAGCGCCCGTTTCTCGCCGGACGGTTCGCGTATCGTCACTGCATCCCTGGACAAGACAGCACGGCTGTGGAACGCGGTCTCGGGCAAAGAGATTGCGGTGCTTGCGGGCCACGGGCATTGGGTAAAATCCGCCGTCTTCGCGCCCGACGGTTCACGCATCGTTACAGCGTCTTCCGACAAAACCGCACGCTTGTGGGATGCGCTGACCGGGCGCGAAATTGCCGTTCTGGGTGGCCACGATGGCAATGTGGAAAGTGCCGTCTTCTCGCCGAACGGGTCGCATGTGCTCACGGCCTCCTATGACAAGACAGCGCGGGTCTGGGATTCGTCCACGGGAAAACAGATCGCGGCCTTCGAAGGACATGAGGGCAACATCGAAAGTGCGGTTTTTTCGCCGGACGGAACCCGGGTTGCCACAGCGTCCTCCGACAACACGGCGCGGCTATGGGAGGTGGCAACCGGTGTCCAGATCGCGGTCCTCACCGGTCATCAAGACAATGTTCAGAGTGCCGCCTTCTCACCCGACGGCTCCCATGTGGTGACGGCATCCTGGGACAGGACGGCGCGGGTTTGGGATGCCGTGACAGGCCGGCAAACCGCCGTCCTCACGGGCCATGAAGACAACGTTATCGGTGCCGCCTTCTCGCCTGACGGCGGTCTCATCGTTACCGCCTCGTATGACAAGACGGCGCGCCTCTGGGCGGCGGAAACGGGAGCCGAACTTGTGGTCTTCAGAGGCCATGAGGACAGGGTGGAATCTGCGGTTTTCTCGCCGGACGGGTCGCAGATTGTCACGGCCTCCTATGACAGGACTGCGCGGCTCTGGTCGTCATCGACCGGGACGCAAGTCATCCGTTTCACAGGCCACGACGTTGACGTCAACAGCGCGGTTCTTTCGTCTGACGGCAGGCTCCTTGCGACGTCCTCTTATGACAAGACGGCTCGATTGTGGGATGTGGGTTCGGGGAAGCAGATTGCCGTGTTAGCCGGACATGAGGACAACGTGCAGAGTGCGCGCTTCTCTCCCGACGATACCCGCCTCGTGACGGCGTCCTGGGACAAGACGGCGCAGGTGTGGGATGTGGTAGCCCGTCAGCAGATTGCAATCCTCAAGGGGCACGAAGACAGCGTCAACAGCGCTGAATTCTCCCCTGACGGCTCACGTATTGTGACTGCATCCTGGGACACGACGGCGCGGCTATGGGATGCATCAACCGGTTCCGAAATCGCCGTCCTCAGGGGCCATGAGGGTAAGGTCGGGAGCGCTGTCTTCTCGCCGGATGGAACGCGTGTGGTCACGGCGTCAGGTGGCGTGGGCACCGACGACCGTACCGCAAGGGTGTGGGATGCATCGACCGGTACCCAGATTGCCGTGCTTTCAGGACATGAGGGCAACGTGAACAGCGCGATCTTCTCGCCCGATGGGACGCATGTCGTCACCACGTCCGGCGGATTCGGTTCCGATGACAATACGGTGCGGCTGTGGAATGCTGCGACGGGCGCGCAGACGGCTGTCCTGACAGGTCACGAGGACGGCGTGTGGAGTGCCGCCTTTTCGCCGGACGGCTCGCTTATGGTTACAGCATCTTCCGATAACACCGGACGCTTGTGGAACGTGGAGACCGGAAAACAGATTGCCGTTCTGGCCGGGCATACGGACAAGGTAGAAACCGCGGTGTTCTCGCCGAACGGGCTGCGCGTTGTGACCTCGTCGTGGGACAGGACGGCGCGGGTGTGGGATGCCGCCACCGGAGCGCAGGTCGCCATCGCTGCCGGACATGAAGGCGAGGTGTGGGGTGCCGAATTTTCACCGGACGGGTTGCGCATCGTAACGGCATCGTCGGATGCGACCGCACGGTCGTGGCGCGTGTTCTCCAGGACGCAGGATCTGATGGCCTATGCGAAGAAAAGGGCGGCTCGTTGTCTGGTGTCGTCGGAGCGCACTCGATTTCATCTCCCGGTCGAGCCGCCAGGTTGGTGCGTGGAGAAAAACAAGTGGCCCTACGACACCGGCGATTGGCGGGCATGGCTTGCCGGGAAGCGTGCGGGTGCCCAGCCGGACATGCCGAAATGACCGGCGTCAGGTGTGGAAGTGGTCGTGAATCTGGCGGGCAATCGTCTTGCTGATTCCATCTACCGCTTCAAGGTCGTTCAATCCGGCGCGGCTGACCGCCCGGGCAGAGCCGAAGTGGCGCAAAAGTGCGCGTTTGCGCCCGGGGCCTACTCCGGAGATTTCATCGAGAGGTGATGTGCCGATCGCCTTTTTACGGCGGGCGCGATGGCTGCCGATGGCAAACCGATGAGCTTCGTCGCGAAGCCTCTGTAGATAATAGAGAACCGGGTCGCGCGCCTCCAGCATGAAGGGCGCGCGGCCGGGCATGAAGAAACGTTCCCTGCCGGCGTCCCGGTCGGGGCCCTTGGCGATGCCAACCAGGGTTACCCGCGAGATGCCGAGATCATCCAGGACTTCCTTGACCACCGACAACTGACCCGCCCCACCGTCGATGAAAATGATGTCAGGCCATGGCGAGACCTTGACCTCGTCAACGTCACCGCCGTCACCGGCGTCACTGTCTTCAGGGGGGGTGTCTTTCAGACCGGGCTCCGGGGATCCCGCTTTTCTGGCGTCGTTCTCTTCGACTTTGAGCAGGCGGGTGAAGCGGCGTTTAAGCACTTCGCGCATCATGCCGTAGTCGTCACCGGCCACCGTCTCCTGCGACTTGATGTTGAATTTCCGGTACTGATTTTTCAGGAATCCTTCGGCGCCGGCTACAATCATGGCGCCGACCGGGTGGGTCCCCTGAATATGACTGTTGTCGTAGACCTCGATCCGCGCAGGCGGGGAATCGAGCCCGAATTTTTCCGCAATGCCTTCCAGCAGTGTGTTCTGGGATCTGGTTTCCGCGAGGCGCCGTCCCAGAGCTTCCCGGGCGTTGGACAGAGCATGCTCAACAAGTTCTAGCTTTTCGCCACGGCGCGGCACGGATACGGTGATCCTGCGCTCCGCGCGAACGCTCAGGGCATCGGCCAGAATAGCGCGGCCTTTGACGTCCTCGCTCAACAGGACCAGCCTGGGTATGGGTTTGTCGTCGTAGAACTGCGCGAGGAACGCCTCTAGAACTTCTGCAGCTTCGAACGATCTGTCGGCCCGGGGAAAGTAGGCGCGGTTGCCCCAGTTCTGGCCGGCGCGGAAGAAGAACACCTGGACACAGGTCTGGCCACCGTCCTGTGTGACGGCAAACACATCGCCTTCAAGAACGGTGCCGGGGTTGATGCCCTGATGAGCCTGGACGTGGGTCAGGGCAGCGATCCGGTCGCGGTAGATAGCCGCACGCTCGAAGTCGAGACCCGCACTTGCGGTTTCCATGAGCTTAAGCAGTCCGTCTTTGACCGACTGGCTGCGCCCGGCAAGGAAACCAAGCGCCTCTTTTACCAGCTCGTCATAGTCCTCACGGCTGATTTCGCCGGTGCACGGCGCACTGCAGCGCTTGATCTGATAGAGCAGGCACGGACGCGTTCGGCTTTCGTAGACCGAGTCGGAACACGAGCGCAGCAGGAAGGCACGCTGAAGCGCGTTAAGCGTCCGGTTGACGGCGCCGGCTGACGCAAAAGGTCCGAAATATTCACCCTTGCGTGAGCGCGCGCCGCGATGTTTGACAACCTGTGCGACGTCGTGATCCCGGGCGAGCAGAATATAGGGAAACGACTTGTCGTCGCGCATCAAAACATTGAAACGCGGCTTAAGCCGCTTGATCAGATTGGCTTCCAGCAACAGTGCCTCGGCCTCCGAGGCGGTGGTGACGAACTCCATGTGGACCGTGCCGGAAATCATCCGCGCGATCCGGTTGGTATGGCCCATCAGACGGGTGTAACTCTGGACCCGCTTTTTTAGATTGCGCGCTTTGCCGACATAGAGCACATCGCCGTCCGCGTTCATCATGCGGTAGACGCCCGGCCGGTTGGGCAGATTCTTGACGTAACCGCGAATGACGTCTGTACCTGAGGCCGGTCCGGCCTCGTCTGTCGCGGTGGTTTCTGTGGCGTCTTCGGTCGACATGAGAGGTGCTGGATTTCCGGAATTGCGTCGGTGTCAGTTTATGTCAGATTCGCAACGGAATCACAGTTGTTCGGTTGAGTTGTTATCAGATTGGGAAATCGTCGAGAACTTGGGGTCCGCTGGAATCCCTGCTGTCAAAACTCGAGTGGCGCATTGTCGATGACTTCCTTCATGACGAAGAAGGTGCGGGTCTGACGAACACCGGGCAGGGCGATGAGTTGTTCGCCGTGGAGACGGTTGAAATCCGCGATGTCCTGAACCCTGATCTTGAGAAAATAGTCGAAATCGCCGGCAACCAGGTGGCAGTCGAGAATGAACGGCAGGCCGACGATGGCCTCTTCAAATGCCCCAAAGCTCTCCGGCGTTGACCGGTCGAGAACAACGCCCACAACAACCAGGGCACCACGGTCGACCCGCTCGGGCACGACTTCGGCGCGCACCGACCGGATAAACCCCTGGTCAAACAGACGCTGGGTCCGGCGATGGCAGGTTGCCGGGCTAACATTGACGGTTTTTGCCAGTTCTGCGTTCGTCAGGCGGCCATCACGCTGTAGATGCCTGAGAATCCTGCGATCAATGCGGTCGATCTGATCTTCCATGAGGGAATCTTCCAAATATTCGCAAAAAGATAACCGAAAATACCAAAAATTATTGATTTATACGAGTCAAAGATAAAACTGTAAGCGAAACTAGAGAGCACCTTTCAAACGAGTTTGGTTATGGTCAGGTCAACACGATCCGATGCAGGGAGATTTGAAGATGCTTTCGAAGTTTGAACGTTACCCGCTGACATTCGGCCCGACGCCCATCGAGGAATTGAGCCGTCTGTCCGAGCACCTGGGAGGAGACATCGCGCTATTCGCCAAACGCGAGGACTGCAACTCCGGACTGGCCTTCGGCGGCAACAAGATCCGCAAGCTCGAGTACATCGTGCCCGATGCGATTGCCTCGAATGCCGATACGCTGGTGACGATCGGCGGTGTGCAGTCCAATCACACGCGCCAGGTCGCGGCGGTTGCCGCAAAGATCGGCATGAAGTGCCGGCTGGTCCAGGAAAGCTGGGTGCCGTTTCAGGATGCGGTTTATGACCGGGTAGGCAACATTCTCATGAGCCGGGTGATGGGGGCGGAAATCGAACTGGTCGACGAGGGGTTTGATATCGGCATTCGGGAGAGCTGGGAAAATGCCCTGGCGGACGTCAAGGCAAAGGGCGGTAAACCCTATGCGATACCCGCCGGCGCCTCGGTCCACAAATATGGCGGCCTCGGATTCGTCGGGTTTGCCGAGGAAGTGCGGGCGCAGGAAGCCGAGATGGGCATTACGTTCGACTATATTATCGTGTGTACAGTGACGGGCTCGACCCATGCAGGCATGCTGGTGGGGTTCGCCGCCGACGGCCGCGCGCGCAATGTCATCGGGATCGACGCGTCCGGGACACCGGAACAAACCAAACTGCAGGTTCTGGACATCGCCCGGAAGACGGCGGAACTCGTCGAACTCGGCAGCGATATCACCGCCGACGATGTAGTCCTCAACGAAGACTATGCCTATCCGCTCTACGGAGTACCGTCGGAGGAGACCAACGAGGCAATCAGGTTGTGTGCGCGCATGGAAGGCATGATGACCGATCCGGTCTACGAAGGCAAATCGATGCAGGGCATGATCGACCTGGTGCGTAAGGGGTTCTTCCCGGCCGGTTCAAAAGTGCTCTACGCCCACCTCGGCGGCGTGCCGGCGATAAACGGGTACAGTTACATCTACCGGAACGGGTAGGGTTGTTCGGGAGTGCCGGCGCGATCGAACGGCGATGATGTTTGTTCGCGTGGTTCAGACTCCAGACACAATCCTCCTCGGGCTTGACCGGAGGATACAAGGACGATCATCTGGATGAGATGCACGAGATACGCGCGTCGAGCGCGCGCATGACAGGAAGTTGGACACGGGATACGGCTCCGGTTGCATCGGTTCTTCCTGGTTTGTGGCTGCATTGGAAACCCTGGCTTCGGAGAATGCGACGCTGTACGGTTTTCCGCAGCATCTACGGACAAACAGGGAGACTATCCATGCAGCGGGACCCGGACAGCACCATCGCGATGGGAAGGCGTGGGCAGATCTGTTCGGGCATGGGGCTCGGGGTTTTGCTCATGGACGATGAGTACCCCGGATTTCCGGGCGACGTGCGCAATCCCAGCGGGTTTCCGTATCCGATACAGTACGAAATCGTCGAGGGTGTCGACATCAAGCTCCTGAACTATTCGGGCGATGCCAGGGAGCGCGCTTTCGAGCCGATCCTGAAGGCGGCACAACGGCTCAAACGGGTAGGCGCGCGCGCGATCATCGGCGAGTGCGGCCACTTTTCCTACTTCCAGAAACGGCTTGCCGATGCGATTGACATCCCGGTTTTCATTTCAAGCCTGCTGCAGGTCTCCTGGGCTAAACAGGTGATCGGCCGCGACCGTATGGTCGGGGTCGTGGTGTCTCACACCGAACCGGTGACCGACGCCCATCTTGAAGCGGTCGGTGTCGTGCGTGACGACCGGATGGCCATTCGGGGCGCACGAAACGATGGCAAGTGTCCGGCCTTCGACGGACTCTGGCATGCTGAAAAACGCGCCGACCCGCCGCGTGCGGTGTTTGCCGACGCTGAAACCCAGTTCGTCAAGGTTTGTGTCGACTTCGCGACAGAGTATCCGAACATGGGCGCGATGGTAATCGAGTGCACCGGTTTTCCTCCGTTTGCGCAATCGGTTCAACGGGCGATCGACCTTCCGGTCTTCAGTTATGCGACGCTAATGGATTTTGCCAATTCCGCCGTCGCCCACCGCGGGTTTTCCGGTCACGTCTGACTTCAGTTCCTGAGTTTCATGAAGTCGATGAACACACGCAGCACCTCGATATTTGCATTCGCCTTGGGATAATAGAGGAAGTGCCCGGGTTCCTGTACGGCGTAGTCGTCAAGAACGCTTTGCAGTTTGCCTGTAGCCAACTCGTTCTCGATATTGGCGCGGAACAGCCAGCCGATGCCGAGGCCGTCACGCACGGCGCTGATCAGAGCACTGGTGCTGTTGACAATCAAGCGGCCTTTGACATCAACCGTGGTTACGCCTTCAGGTCCATTGAACTCCCAGTCGGCGATCCTCTTGGAGGCGATGTAGCGATAGCGAATGCAATTATGCTTCAGAAGGTCTTCCGGGCGTTCTGGTCGGCCGTGTTTGTCCAGGTATGCAGAGCTTGCAAAGAAAACCTGTTTCAACGGGGGTGTCAGGCGCACCGCAATCATGTCGTCGCGAATGTGACTTCCGGACCTGACTCCCGCATGGAAGCTCTCGGTGACAATGTCTTCAAAGGCTTCATTAAACGACAGTTCAAGCTCGATCTCCGGATACGCGACCTGAAATGCCGATAGTTTCTTTGCAATGGTGAGTTCATAGGCAAAGTAGGGCAGGGTGACCCTGACCGACCCCTTTCTGACATGACTGGAGGCGCGCGCTTCTTCCAGCGCTTCTTCCAGTTGCGTCACGGCAGGTTGTGCCCTGGCCAGGAGCGCGCGCCCGGCGTCAGTCAACTTCACCGACCGGGTCGTTCTGAGAAACAGTGCTGTGCCCAGCCGTTCCTCGAGAGTTTTCAACTGATAACTTATCGCCGGTGATCGGACCCCCAATGCTTCGGACGCCCGCTTCAGAGATCCATGTCTTGCGACCGCCAGAAACACCTCGATACCGCTGATCGGTAACTTTCCCATTATTTGAATTTTGTTATTTCTAATATCGAATTATGCCGTCTACACGAAACTATCGCCATGGCTTATACCGGTCAATTGTGATGATGCGGCGACGAGATCCGTCGGTCGAAGTGAAAAGGGGAGGCGAAGGTGGCAGAAAGTACCCTGCCCAGTCGTGACAACACCAAAATCGCCGTGGCGGCAATCGTTTTTGCGGTCTTTGCATTGTCGCTCGGCGATGCCGCGATCAAGCAGATCAGCGCTGACTTTGTCCTATGGCAGATCTTCGTCGTCCGCTCACTGATCGCCGTTCCCGTATTGATTGCCGTCATTAAATTCAGATATCCGTCTCTACGACTCCTTCCGGAAGCTACTGGCTGGACCGCAGCGCGCAGCGCGATGCTCACCTTCATGTGGCTGGCCTACTACGTTGCCCTGCCTCACTTGGCGCTCTCGGTTGCGGCTTCGGTCTACTATGTCCTTCCCATATTCATCACGCTGTTCGCGGCCCTGTTTATCGGTGACCGGATCGGCAAAGTGGGCTGGATCGCGGTGGTGATCGGGTTCGCCGGGGTGCTGGTAATCCTGCGACCAAAGGTGAGCGACTTTAACGCCTACGCCTTGCTGCCCCTGGTCTCGGCGATCCTTTATGCCCTTGCAATGATCCTGACACGCACAAAATGCAGGACCGAACACCCGTTGATCCTGGCGTTGTCGCTGAACGTTTGTTTCGTTGTGTTTGGCCTGACGGCGACTGCACTTTCGGATCTTGCGGACCCGACGCCTTCTACAACCGACCTGTATCCGTTTTTGCTGGGAGAGTGGAGTAT
Source organism: Alphaproteobacteria bacterium (assembly GCA_021775805.1). Classification (GTDB taxonomy): domain Bacteria; phylum Pseudomonadota; class Alphaproteobacteria; order Rhizobiales; family JAJFHC01; genus JAJFHC01. The sequence continues at coordinate 127,533 of JAJFHD010000125.1, forward strand.
GATGGGATCAAAGGAGTTCCTGGCAATGGGCCTCCTGGCGACGGCAATTGTCATCGGTAGTGTCGCGTCTGCGATTGCCTATCAATCGGGGCGGTCGTCGACGGTGGCGACGTTTGATTTCTCCTACCTGGTGTTCGCCGCCACATGGGGCTTTCTGTTTTTTGGCGAGGTGCCGGATGCGCTGACTTTGCTGGGGATGGTATTGATTTTCACCGCTGGCGTCCTGGCGGTTCGGAACTGAGATGTTGTGGCCACGTTTATGTGAACACCATGCCGCTTCACCAATGACAGCAACCTGCCTTATGATCGCCTTGCAATTGCAACGCCTTTGGGAGGTATCACTATGCGCACGATGTTTACCGGTCTGGTTCTGGCACTCTCGCTATCGTTCCTGTCGATGGTGTCCACTGGACCTGTCCAGGCGCAGGAAGCAAAACGGTCGATTACTCAGATCAAGGGGGACCTCTACCGGTTTCAGAACAACTTTCATTATTCCGTGTTCTATGTGACGCCCGATGGCGTGATTGCCACTGATCCGATCAATGCCGAAGCCGCCACATGGCTGAAGGCGGAAATCAAGAAACGCTTCGACAAACCGATCAAGTACGTTGTCTACAGCCATGATCACCGCGACCACATTGCAGGCGGAGAGGTCTTTGCAGCCGACGGCGCCGTTGTCATTTCGCACCGCAAGGCCAAGAAGGTGATCAAGGGCGAAAAGCGGCCGACGGCTGTGCCCAACATCACGTTCAAGCGCAAACTCGATCTCGAGCTTGGCGGCAAACTTGTCGAACTGCACTATGTCGGCAAGAACCATTCCAACAACATGATCGTCATGCGGTTTCCGGCCGAAGGCGTTTTGTTTGCTGTCGATTTCATCCCGGTAAAGGCGGTTGCCTTCAAGAACCTGCCCGACGCATATCTGCCGCAGTGGATCCGGTCGCTCAAGCGGGTCGAAGACATGGACTTCGACATCCTGGCGCCCGGACACGGAGCTCTGGGCACAAAAGCCGACGTGACCTTGTTCAGGAACTACATGACCGACTTGTACGACCAGGTTCTGGCAGCGGCACGGGCCGGCAAATCGCTTGAGGAAACCAAGACTTCCGTGGATTTGTCCAAGTACAAGGACATGGCCATGTTCGAAAAATGGGGACCGCTCAACATCGAAGGCGCCTACACGCTGATTCAGCTGAACCGGCGGGGGAACTGAGCCTGAGAGCGGGCGCCTGACATATCCGGGAATGTGCTCAAACGCCTGGCGTCGGCTATGTCACCGGAATTCAAAGTTTTTGGGAAACCGGTTCCGGAGGCTCCGTGGGAAAGTACAAGTCATATGTCATCTGCGGGACGCCCAGGACCGGGAGCACTCTCTTGTGCGATCTGCTTGCCTCGACCGGCGTGGCAGGCAAACCGGATTCGTTCTTTCACCGCCCGTCGATTTCCTGGTGGGCCCGGCATTGGAACGTTCCGGAGTCACTGAGCGCGCAAGACTTCAACCGTGCCTATCTGGAGGCCATGCTGCGGGAAGGCGATGGCGGGACCGGTATTTTCGGACTTAGGCTGATGCGGGAAAATATCGACGAGGTCATGGCGCGCTTCGACACCCTTTATCCGAACATGTCCGACGATGCCGCGCGGTTCGAAAGAGTCCTTGGCCCCACGCTCTACATCCATCTTTCCCGAAGCGACAAGGTTGCACAAGCAGTCTCGCTGGTTAAGGCCTCGCAATCCGGTCTGTGGCACATGGCGCCGGACGGGACCGAGCGGGAGAGACTTGCACCGCCCAGGGTTCCGGTCTACGACCGCGACCGGATCAGGCAAGAAGTCGCGGAGCTGGACGCGTATGACACCGCCTGGAACGAGTGGTTCGAGCGTCACTCGATAGATCCGGTTCGCGTCACTTACGAAGCCCTGTCTGATGAGCCCAAGTCGGTTCTGGCAGGTGTTCTGGCGCGTCTCGGCCTTGATCTGGCGTTGTCTGATCGTGCTGTGCCGGGTGTTGCCAAGCTGGCAGACGACGTAAGTCTTGAGTGGATCCACCGCTTCAGGTCGGAAGAAGATTGCCGGGATCTTAAATGAGTACACCACTCAGGTGACCGCGAGAGTTTCAAGCTTGCGTATTTTGCCGAAACATCAGGCTGCCGGCTGCGTTCTTTCGATTTCCACACCAACGCTGCGGGCATCGGGGAAGGCGTCCGGTTTTTCAATCCGGATGCGAGCGGACAGAACGCGGGGGTCTTCCAGACACTGTGCCGCGATCTTCTCGGCCATGGTTTCCACCAGATTGACATGACCATCCGAAACGATGGCCTTGACCCGGTTGACCACTTCTTCATAGCAGACGACGCCGGCGAGATCGTCTTCGTGGGACTGTCCTGCCTCGCTGACGGTCAGATCGACATTGACCACGATCTTCTGGGATGCCTGCTTTTCATGTTCGTAGACGCCAATGACCGCGTCGATCTCAAGGTCACGGACAAAAACATGACGGATGGCGCGCAGCGCGTCGGCTATTCTGGGCGGACCTGATTTCAGGGTCTGGTTCATGACACTTGCCTCGCCAAGTACGGGGACGAAGGTGCCCCTAGTAACATCATCGTGCCTCAGGGCAGGGGCGCACTGCCGCTGAAATACGATACACACGTTGCCAAAAGCGACTATTCCCGCGTCGACATGACGTCAGGTGTCTGCCAGGCGAGATGTTGTCCGCCGTCCAGAGCGATCATCTGACCGGTCATGGACCTGGAAGACAGTATAAACTGAACTGCCTCGCAGATCTCTTCCGGCGTCGGGCCGTGGCCCAAAGGAACAGCTTTCGCCTGCCTGTCGAAATCTTCGCTGGATTGGCGTTTATTGGCCATCGTCGGGCCCAGGCCAATCCCGTTTACGCGGATCTTCGGGGCAAGGGCCTGGGCCATTGTCTGGGTAGCTGTCCACAAGGCGGACTTGCTGACGGTGTAGGAAAAAAAGTGGGGAGTCAGCCGCCAGGCACGCTGGTCGATCATGTTTATGATGACCCCATTGCCGTCGTCGGGACACTGTCTGGCGAAGGCTTGACCCAACAGTACGGGTGCCCGCAAATTGACATTGAGGTGCTCGTCCCACCCTTGAGCGGTGACATTGGTCAGATCATCGTTTTCGAATACGGAAGCGTTGTTTATCAGGCACGTGATTGTGCCGCGCCACGACGTGCAGGCATCGAAAATACGTTCTGCTGCATCGGGCAGACTGAGGTCGGCTTGAATCGCGAGAGCCTGTCCGCCGGTATTGCAAATATGGTCCGCCAGTTCCTGGGCCTGTGTGCCTGAACTGTTGCAGTGAACCACAACCCGCCACCCCCTGGCCGCCAGATCCAGAGCCATGGCTCGGCCGATCCGGATCGCGGCGCCGGTTACCAGGACAGTTTTGTCATGGAGCGTCTGGGAATTCTGCATGGCTGAATTTAGTTTGCAATGGCTGCGACAGCATCAATCTCTGGCGACAATATAGAATAGATATAGGCCACGTATGCCACAAGAAATGCGGTTGCAGGAACCTTTGTTATGGCGCCGCCTTTCAGGGCGAAAGGAATGATGAGGGCCGAGGTCGCGAGCATAATCCACAGGTCGTATCGCAAAAACTCTTCCGGGATCGGAATCGGTGCGAGCATGGAAGTCACACCCATGATTGCCAGAAGGTTGAACAGGTTGCTGCCCAGGACGTTGCCAACCGCCAGGCCGCAATGACCGCGCAGGGCGGCGGCAAGCGTTGTCGCCAGTTCCGGCAGAGACGTGCCCAACGCGATCAGTGTCAGGCCGATTGCGGCTTCCGAAACACCAAAACTCATGGCGATTCCGGTGCCGTTCTCGACAATCAGATGGGCGCCCAATGGCAGTCCCACGAGGCCTGCCGCCATGAAGCCCGCGATGATCATTGGCGAATGGGGCAGACCGGCGACGCCGTCGATATCCTCGAGGCTTGCTTCTCCGGCTTCTTCATTCAGGCTCTTGTCACGGCCTTCGCCGACGCGGCGGCCGGACTCGACCAGGAACAAGACGATCAGGCCGAATAGGATAATGCCGTGCCACAGCTGCAACGGACCCATGAAACAAAGTGCGATGAAGATCAGACTGGCACCCAGGACGTACATCGTGTTGCGCCCGATATACGGTTGGTTGCAGTAGGTCGGCGCGATCAGGGCAGGCAGGCCCAGGACCAGCAGAACGTTGGCAATGTTGCTGCCAACCACGTTGCCGATCGAAATGCCCGGAAGCCCGGCGACGGCCGCGCGGACCGAGACGACAAGTTCAGGGGCCGATGTTCCGAAGGCGACCACCGTCAGTCCGATCACCAGTGCGGGAATTCCCAGTCTGACGGCAAGTGCCACGGCACCTCTGACGAGAAGGTCACCGCTGAACAGCAGGATGACAAACCCTCCAAAGAGGCCGAGATAGACCATGCACCGTATCCGTTTTCAAATTTCCTGCGGCAAGGCGCACTGTGTTTGATACCCCTTCACTGAGAAGGAAGCCCTCACATTTTCAGCCCACGCAACCACCACAGCCGTGCCCTTGTCGCCTCTATATGGGATCTGGATACCGAAACAAAAGAAGGGGCAGGGCAAAAAGTTCCCGAATTTGGCAGACAAAATGTGCTTTTTGTGATTTCCGGCTCGAACCGTGACTTTTTTGCCGATATCTAATCGCGACCGGAACGGCAAGCATATCAAAAATATACCAAGTTTTTACCTTAAAGACCGACAAACAGAGAGCCGGTCCATTTGTTGGAATCGGCAGCTGGAAGGAAAAGTCGGTTTGATGGCGCGTATCCTGTGCGGTGTAGTTGCCGGTGTCGTGGCTTTGGCTCTTGGCGGCCAGGTTGCGCTTGCGTCCGACTTGCCGCCTGAGACAACGTTTCCGATAGATGAGCCCGTCACGGTTGAAACGGCTGGCGATCGCGGCGGCGACTGGGCGGTGACGGTTTATGGCGGTCTTGTCAGCGAAAACAAGTTCAGCCGCCTCTTGTTCACACCCTGGGATGCTGAAGTGGACGAGGACACGCCCTGGCTTGGCCTGTCGCTTTCCAAACGGATGTGGACCTGGGGCGAGGATATTGCGTTCGAACTGGAGGGCGGCGCCGGCTATCGTTTTGGCGACGAGAAAACTGGAGAGTTTTGGGGTGCGCTTTACACGCGCTATGACGGTTTTTTCTGGAACGATACGATCTATACGACAATTGCCGGAAGCACAGGGCTCAACTACGCCACCCGGGTATCGCCATTCGAACGCAACAAGAGAGACGGCGGCGCCAAGTTACTGCATTATTTCGCGCCCGAAATCACGTTCGCCGATCCCGACGACAAGAATCTGGAGCTCGTGGTCAGGCTGCATCACCGTTCGGGCGTGTTCGGCCTTTTCGACGGCGTTTCAAGCGGCACCAACACGGTCACGCTGGGCCTGCGTAAGCGGTTCAACACCTGGTGACGTGATCGACCGCACAATCGGCTTCAAAGTCTCCTCTTGTCCGAGGTTGCCTTTAACATGGCGACAATGAGATCGTCCCTGTTGCCGGCAAGATCCGCCACCGTTGCGTCATTTGCCTCTTCGTTCACACCTGCCGACAGCTGGGCCGACAGTTCCGGCGTCAGTTCCGGCTCTCCCAGATCCCGCCACCATCGGTCGAAGCTTGGGCGATAGCGGTTGCAGAATTCCCCCAGGCCGCCGGGGCCTGCGGCGAGGTGAAAGAGCATGTGGGGTCCCATGGCGGCCCAGCGGAGTCCGGGGCCGGCCCATACCGCCTTGTCGACATCTTCAACTGACCCGACACCGGTTTCCACCAGATGGATGGCTTCCCGCCAGAGCGCTGCCTGCAGGCGGTTGGCGATATGGCCCGGCACTTCGCGCCCAACCCTGATCGTGACCTTGCCTATGCTCTCGTAGAAGACTTCGGCCACCTCAAGGACACCTTCGGCGGTCCTGTCGTTGCCGAGCAATTCCACCAGCGGAATCAGGTGGGGCGGGTTGAACGGATGGCCGAGGATAAAGCGCGAGGGGTCCTGCCAGCCGGTTTGCATTTCGCTGACCATGAGGCCTGAAGCCGACGACGATACGATACATTGAGGCGACAACTCCGGCTCGATCTCGCGAAACAGGTCGTGCTTGACGTCGAGGCGCTCGGGCACGTTCTCCTGGATGAACTGCGCGTCACAAACGGCGGCGGCGGCAGACCCGTGAAAGCGCATCGCACCTTGCCGCCCGGGCTTTGCAAGCCCCAGCTTCTCCAATGTCGGCCAGGCGCGCTCCACATAGGCTTTTACATCGGCTTCGCCAGTCGGCGAGGGGTCGTAAATGTCCACATCGAGACCCGCGGCGGCAAACAGTGCAGTCCAGCTGGCGCCGATGACGCCGGCGCCAAGCACAGCTGTTCGTTCAATCTTTTCCATCAGAACAATCCTGGATTGAGCGGCGAAGCGGCGGTCATGCCGCCGTCCATTATGTAACACTGGCCGGTGGCGAATCCGGCTTCATCGGAGGCCAGCCAGAGAGCCATGGCGGCGATATCCTCGGGCATGCCGAAACGCCCTGCCGGGTGACGGGAGAGGGCATCGCGTTTGGCGGCAGCCGGGTCCTCGGCCAGGTCAAAGGCGGCATCGGCCATGCCGGTCATGATCCAACCCGGGCAAATCGCGTTACACCGGATGCGCGGCCCGTGGTCGACGGCAATCGACCGTGTCAATCCATGAACGAAGGCTTTTGAGGCGTTATAGAGTGCAAGTCCCGGGTCAGCCGTGTTGCCGGAGATCGATCCGATGTTGATGATCGAGCCACGTTCGGCCATCACCGGAATGAAGGCCCGGCAAAGATTGAACGTGCCCCTTGCATTGGCGCCCATGAGGACATCCCAGTCTTCGTCCGTAGTCTCGACAACCGTCTTTTCGATCTGGACACCGGCATTGTTTACCAGGACGGCGAGGCTGCCGAAGCGATCGGCGATCTGATCCTTCAAGGCGTCGACGTCTGCTGTATTCGAGACATCGGTCTGCTGCCAGCCGACGGCATCGTCGAGGCCGGCCGGCCGCGTTCCCCTGCCACAGGTGAAAACATGTGCGCCCTCCGAAACAAACGCGTCGACGATCGCGCGTCCGATACCTTGTCGGCCGCCGGTCACCAGGGCCGATTTTCCGTCAAGTCTCGCCATTGCTAGAACCTCACCATGTCGCCGCCCTTAAGTCCCAACCGCTTCCGGGCCTCTGGCGGGGTGGCGACCGTCAGACCGAGGGTCTCGATGATACTGCGGATCTTGGTGACCTGTTGTGCGTTCGATTCTGCAAGTTCGCCCTTGCCGATATACAGACTGTCCTCAAGGCCGACACGCAGATTGCCGCCGAGCATGGCAGACTGTGTGGCAAACGGCATCTGGTGGCGTCCGGCCGCCAGGACAGACCACTCATAGTCTTCACCGAACAGTTTCTCGGCAATGGTGTGCATGTGCATCAGGTTGTCGGGATCGGCCCCCACGCCGCCCAGAATGCCGAAGACCATCTGGATGAAGAAAGGTGGCTTTATCAGGCCGTTGTCGACGAACCAGGCGAGGTTGTAGAGGTGGCCGAGGTCATAACACTCGAACTCGAACTTGGTGCCGTGGGTCTGCCCCAACTCCTTCAGGACGTACTCTATGCTCTTGAAGGTATTGGGAAAGATGAAATCCCGAGTCATGTCCAGGAACTCCGGTTCCCAGTCGTGTTTCCAGTCCGAGTACTTGTCGAGCATCGGAAAGATGCCAAAGTTCATCGACCCCATGTTCATGGACGCCATTTCCGGGCTGGCATGGACGGCTGCCGCAAGGCGCTCGTCGATCGTCATGCCAAGGCCGCCGCCGGTGGAGATGTTGATGACGGCGTCGGTCGATTGCTTGATGACGGGCAGAAACTGCATGAAGGTTTCGGGACGGGGATCGGGTTTGCCGGTCTCCGGATCGCGGGCATGGAGGTGAATGATCGAAGCGCCGGCGTCGGCCGCTTCGATTGCTGCGGTCGAGATCTGCTGCGGTGTGATCGGCAGGTGCGGCGACATGGTCGGCGTGTGAATGCCGCCTGTGGGTGCACACGTGATGATGACGGATTTTGCCATGTCTAAAGCCTCATCTGCTGGACTTGCGCGGTCAGGCCGCCGTCGAGGATCCAGAGCTGTCCCGAGGCATAACGCGCCTCGTCGGAGGCCAGCCAGTTGACCAGGTTGGCGACGTCTTCGGGCTGGCCATAGGTGCGGGTCGGGTGGACGTCACGCACGGCCTTTTTCAGTGTGTCGATGTTGCCGCTGTCCTGGAAAAAACTCTGCAGCATAGGGGTGTCCACGTAGCCCGGGCACACGGCGTTGACGCGAATGCCCTCCGGCCCGTGATCGCAGGCCATGGCCCGCGTGAGGGCATGAACCGCGCCCTTGGTGGCGCAGTAGGCGGCAAGACCGGGGTCCGCGATGTAGCCGTCATAGGATCCGAAATTGATGATACTGGCGCCGGCTGACTTTCGCAGCAGGGGAAGGGCGTGCTTGGATGTCAGGAACATGCCGGTGACATTGATGGCAAAAATCCGGTTCCATTCTTCCAGGCTTGTTTCCTCGATGGTTTTCTCGATCTCGATGCCGGCGGCGTTGACCAGGATGTCGAGCTTGTTCCATTTAGTCGCAAGATCCTCGAACGTCCCTCGGACGATGGTTTCGTCGGTGACATCAAAGGCCCGGAATTCTCCCGCCCCACCGTTGTCGGAAAGGTCGGCGGCGATGACCTCTGCACCCTCTGCCGCAAACCGCTGACAGATTGCCGAACCGATGCCACCGGTGCCGCCGGTTACGAACGCGGTCCTGCCTTCGAGCGCCGGCATCAACCGGCCTCGGCGCGGGCATAGGCGTCGAGCACCAGACCGTGAAAATGATGGACTGCATGTTCCGACTTTCCGGACCCGCCGGGATCATGAACGATACGCCCCTGGCTGAAAGCAGGCGTGTTCATGCCGCGCTGCACGCTTTCCACCAGACCGATGTCTTCGGCCTGCAGCACGTCATCCACGTAACGGATTGCGTCCAGTTCGTCGGCGTTGGGCTCAGGGGTTTCGAGATAAAAATCGTACGTTTCCAGCGTCCGGTCGGGGCCCGCCGGCACGATGTTCATGACAATCATGCTGCTGCGGCCGGGAAAGCGCATCAGACAGGTCGTCGGCCACAGCCACCACACGGCATGGGTCTTCACCGTGGCGTTCGCAACCGAATAGGCCGTGTTGGAGGACTGGCCGGCGTCCGCCATATGGCTCGAATAGATGCCGTGGGTCGTCACCTTGTAGGTATCCATGTCGACCAGGGTGCAGAAGTCCTTGTGGGCGACGGGACAGTGATAGCATTCGAGAAAATTGTCGACGACGTTCTTCCAGTTCGCCTTGATGTCGTAGGTCAGACGGTGGCCGAACGTCAGGTCGGCGACATCGGGTGCCCAGTGCAGGATTTCTTTCGCCAGATCGCCCGACAGGATGGCCAGGGCCTCCGCATGGGGGTCCAGATTGACATAGATGAAGCCGCAGAACGCCTCGACCTGGACCTGGTCGAGGCAGATTTCGGAGATGTCGAAGTCGACAAGGTTCTCGGTTTCCGGCGCGCGGCGCAACTGTCCCGTCAGGTCGTAGGTCCATGCATGATAGGGGCACATAATCCTGGTCGTCTGGCCCTCGCCCTTGAGCAGCTCATGGGCGCGGTGCTTGCAGACATTGTAGAATGCCCTCAATTCACCGGTCTGGTCGCGGACGATGCAGACCGGCTGACCGGCGACATCGATCGTCAGGTACGAGCCTGGTTCACGCAGCTTTTCCACATGACAGACCCAGAGCCAGTTGCGCCTGAAGATGGCTTTGCGCTCGAAATCGGCCCATTCCGTCTCTGTGTAAGCTTCGGCATTCAGTGAGTAGGATTTGGCGGGATTTTCATCGTAACCTGCTCGAATGCGGGCAAAATCACGTGAATCTGGATGTGTGTTCATGGCCGTCCTCGGTGTCGTGAACGTGAAGGGAACCGGATCTCTCCGCATGATCAACAGACCCGCAGTCTATCGTCACGTTATCTACGATAATTGACTTTATTCGCCATTCAGTTTCTCTTTTTCGACAAATGGCTGAAATCACATCTCCATTCCCGGCCAACACGCCGCATAACACTTCCCCGTTCTCTATCGGGCTGTTGTTGCTCGACGGTTTCAATGCGATGGCCCTGCAGGCGTTTCTCGATCCTTTCCGGTCGGCCAATTATCTCCGGAGCCGAACCCTCTACGAATGGACTTTTATCGGCGTGGGAGACGCTGCCGTCACGGCCAGCAACGGCCTGGAGGTCGGCGGCCTTCACGACGTCTCAGAGGTGGGCGACAGCTTCGATCTGGTGGTTGTCAATTCAAGCTGGGGTCCGGAACGCTTCGCCCAGAGCCCGGTTCTGGGCTGGCTGAGAAACTGCGCGCGCCGGGACACAGCGCTTGGCGGGTTGGACACAGGCGCCTTCGTACTGGCGTATGCCGGGGTGCTGGAAGGTCGGCGGGCGGCGGCTCACTATGAACACATTGCAGCCTTTCGGGAACTCTTCCCCGACATCGACATGGGCGAAGACCTGTTCGTCATGGACCGGGGCCGGCTGACATGCTGCGGCGGGCTGGCAAGCGCCGATCTGGCGCTCGAGATCATCAGGCTGCAGCAGGGGCTTGAGCTGGCGAACGGTGCCGGCCGCTACATCTTTCACGAGCGGCTGCGCAGGGGCGACGAGGGGCAGTTTCCCACAACCGGCGAACCGGTCGGCTATTCGGTGCCAGGCAGGCTGCGCGATGCAATCATCGCCATGGAAAGGGCCCTCGAACAACCTGTCAGCATTGTCGAGGTCGCCGATCAAGTGGGGTTGTCGCAGCGACAGCTCGAGAGACTGTTTCACACTCACACAGGCGTCGCGCCGGTACGCTATTATCTGGACATCCGTCTCGACCGCGCCCGCGGCCTGATCACGCAAACCGAACTGCCGGTCCTGAGCGTGGCAGTCGCCTGCGGCTTTTCAAATGCATCCCAATTTTCGCGAACCTACAAGAAACGGTTTGGCCTGACACCAAGCCGCGACCGGATCGAGGGTCGCGTGCCGTTCCAGTTCCGGTCTTTTCCCAGTCATGCGGGGATTTGATCGGACCGGATTTGTTAACTTCTGATCCGATCCAGAATCTCAAACACCCGGGCTCCGTACTTGGCCAACTGGCCGTGGGCGGTGTCCTCGCGCAAAGACTGGCGGATATACAGGCGAAACTCGTCCTCGTCGACCGGGCGTTTTGCCAGAAGCTCGCTGATCATCGCCCGGCGCAGGAGGCTGTTGGCACTCTCGGCCTCCGGAATTTCGGGGGCGATGGCATCCCTGAGTTCTATCAGTTCGCGGCGGGCGTCCTCGACGCTGAGGCCGAAATCGGGCAGGCGCTTGATGTCCGGGCTGTCGTCTTCAAGCGCTTGCGGCGCTGGCACGCTCAGATCGGGCAATTCGATCGTCGCTTCGGTTTCTTCGAACGTCAGTGTAATGACGTCGTCGGTTGCCCGTTGTTGCGTCTCGATGAGCTCGGCGACCAGGACCTGTGGCGGCTGTTCGTCTTCATTTTGCTGACGGCTGGCCACTTTCTCCCGCCTCAGACGGGCGAACTCGATCTGCTCGTTGATCCGGTCGGTCAATCGAGCAAGCTCGCGTTCAGGGTCGCGGAACCAGTCTGTCGACCAGACCCGTTCAATCGCCCAGCCCATGTTCTCCAGCACTTCCTGGCGCAGACGGTCCCGGTCCCGCGCACTGCGCGCGCTGTGATAGGTGGCGCCGTCGCACTCGATACCGATGACGAAGCTGGTGGTGTCGTTCGGGTCGACAACACCGACATCGATGAAGAATCCCATGGCGCCAACCTGCGCTTCGCACTGGAAGCCAGCCTTCTTCAGGCCCTCCATGACGGCGGTCTCGAAGTCGCTGTCCGGCTCCCGGCCGGTCCTGACGGCGGTGCCATCGATCTGGCCCGATTCCGCAAACCGCAGAAAGTTGCGAAGCTCGCGGGCGCCCCGCTTGGAGGTTTCGGTCAGCTTGATGTCGCCTTCCTTCATTGAGGAAAACACAACCATCCGGCGCTTGGCACGCGAAAACAGAACGTTGAGGCGGCGCCAGCCGTCGTCCGAATTGATCGGCCCGAACCGCTGCATGACCCGTCCTGAGTCCTGGCCCGGCCCGTAGGTCATGGATATGACGATGACATCGCGCTCGTCGCCCTGGACGTTTTCCAGGTTCTTGACGAAGAACGGCTCATTGCGGTTCGACAGGTCCTCGGCGCGTTCGCGCAGTTCGATGTCGTCGCGCAGGACCTCGTCGATCTTCAGGTCGAGCAGGTCGCGTTGCTCGGAATTCATGGCGACGACGCCTATCGACTCCTGGGGTCTGGTGCGCAGGTGGCCGACCACTTCGCGGGCGACGGCTTCGGCTTCCGCCGGGTTCCTGCCGGAGGCGTAGTCTGCATCGGGCACATAGTGAAAGGACACGCCGAGGCGTTGGTCATGGCGGGTGGGGCTGGGGAACAGGACCATGCGGCCGTCATAGAAGCGTTCGTTGGAAAAGCGGATCAGATCGGGGTGCTGGGAGCGGTAGTGCCAGCGCAGCATCTCCTTGGGCAGTTGCTTTTCGGCGACATCCAGGATGCTCGGCGATTCCGCCACGAATGCATCCTCGTCGTCATCGGCTGAGCCGATCTTGTCAAAAAATGATGTCGGCGGCAGCTGGTTGGAATCGCCGACCACTATGACCTGGCGGGCGCGGGCCAGGGCGCCGATCGCCTCCTCCGGTCGCAGCTGGGAGGCTTCGTCGAAAACCAGAAGGTCGAACTCGACTTCGCCGGGCCGCAGGTACTGCGCGACCGACAGGGGGCCCATCATGAAACAGGGTTTAAGTTCCAACAAGGCTCTGCCCGAGCGTTCCAGAAGCCGCCGGATCGGCAGGTGCGCGCGCTTCTTGCCCATCTCGTGACGGATCAGGTTCATCTCGGTCAGTTCCCTGACCTTGGGGCTTTTTTGGCCCGCGGGAATTTCCGCATCGCCCAGAACCGACGCGATCTGTCGTGCCTGAAGGTCCATGATCTGGGCATCAAGGTTCCGGTACTGCGCCTGCAGCTCGTCCTGGGTGCCGACGTTTATCTGCTTCAGGATCGGGTGTTTGTCGACCGCCAGACGCGCCAGTCCGTCGAACAGGGCGTGGTCATAGGCGGTGATTGCCTGTTCCGGTTTCAGGAACCCGGTGAACACCGCATCGATGAGCCGATGGAAGTCGGCGTCCCTTGTGCCGCGCACGGCGCGGTCGAGTTCCAGCCACTCGGTCAACCGGTCGGTCCGGGTCAGGGCCTCGCCCAAGGACCGGGCACGGTCATCGAGAGTGCCGGTGACGAAATGCGACTGGTCCCGGTTCAATCCGGTAAGATCCTCGAACACGGCGCGGCCTTCCTGCTCCGGTGCCATTCTTTCAAGGGCAAGCGCGCATTCCTTGAAGATCGCCGTGAGCTGGGCTTCCGGGGACGAGGCAATGGCATCGGCGTGGTGCTCCGGCACCATTGCCGCAACGGCCTTTGCCATCGGGTTCGCTGAAGCAATGCCTTCCAGCCGGATCTCGCAGCCGGCGTCGTGCAGGTGTGTGGCGACCATGACTGTCGCCCGATCGTCCGACAGCAGGTTCCGCAGGTCGTTCAGTTCGGCGGCCGGCAAGCGGTACAATGCCTTGCCGATATGGCCGAGGTCGGAGAAGCCTGAGCCGAATTCGCCATGAATCACGGCAAGCCAGTCGATCAGTTTCGATGCGTTGTCGAGGTCGGTGGCGGCCTGTTCGTAGGGCCCGTTGGCGACCTGGGTCATGACCTGGCTGTCGCGGAATTGCTGCTTTTTTTCGAGGGTGCCGGCTGCGTTCTTCAAGATCTGGGCTGCTTTCAGACGATCGAAGCCAGAGTCCGCCGAGAGTGCCATGTAGGCTGACCTGGCGGCCTTGAATGTGCTGAAGAAGCGGGCAAAGAAGCCGGATGTCTCAAGTATTCTGGCATCCTCTTTGAGCTTTTCGGGCCCGGAGGCTTCCGCGTCGGAAAACCGGATATCTTTCGCCAAAGCCGCAATTTCGTTATGAACCTCCGCGTGTTCGCCGACCGATCGTTCGACAAGTGACTTCGCGTCGTCCTGCTCGGCAAAATCACGGTTCAGGGAGCCGATCGATTCCGGAACCGTTTGCACGGCCCGGGCAATCTTTCCCGCGATCATGATCGATGTGGCCGGGTCCTTGATAGGGGTTCCCAGCCCGGTCATGATCCGTTCGGCAAGCGTAGAGACCGGCTCGAAATTATCCAGTAGCGCCACGATGTCATCTTGTGCGTCGGCGATCTTGCGCAGGTCGTCCAGATCGCCTTCGCCGGGCGGGTCGGAACGGCCGAGTGCGGCGAACGCCGATTTGCAGGCCGCATTGAGTTCGTTTAGTCGCGCTTCCCAGGACCGGCCGCATTGCACGACCTTGTTTTCGTCAAGCACGCCAAGGATCTTCTCCGACGAAATGCCGGCCCAGGGATGGGCTGCCGGGCTTTGGCCTCTTGCTGCGATACTCAGTACCCTTGTGAATTCCTCAATATCCAGATGAGCCTGCTGGCGATCGGACTCCGACGCGGTCTCGCATTCCAGAAATACGTCCGGCAGATCCGGAATGTCCTGGTCTGCCTTGCGGAGCATCTGACGCCCGGCTTCGAACAGGATGTCTGAGACCGGCCAGCCGAAGTCGCCCACCGAGTCCCCGACTGCGTTCACATATTTTTCAATGTCGGCTCTCAGCTCGACCAGGCGATTGCGTTCGTCAGAAAGTTTCCGGGGCGTCGGGTAGTTGCGCTCCGTACGCCGTTTCAGGTCTTCAAGCAGGGCCAGTTTACGGGTCTTGTGGCTGTGAAGCTCAAGAACGAAGTCACCCAGTTCGGCTTCTTCCAGCCGGCGGCGGACGACTTCGAGTGCGGCCAGTTTTTCCGACACGAACAGTACCTTCTTGCCGCGTGCGAGTGCGGCGGCGATCAGGTTGGTGATGGTCTGGGACTTGCCCGTGCCGGGCGGTCCCTGAACCACCATGCTCTTTCCCGAAAGCGCGTGAATGAGCGCGCCTGCCTGGCTGGAGTCCGCCCGGTCGATCAACTCGAGGGTGAGGTCGATTTCTTCAGGATCAGGGTCCGGGCGCTGTTCATTGCTGAAATCATCGCCGTCGTAGCCGAGCACAAGACTGCGCACCAGTGGGTTATCGAGAATCTGGTGGCCTTCCGGCCAGGCATCCGGGTCGAGATCCTTGTACAGAAGGATCTTGCCGAACTGGAACAATGACAGGGTTGCGAAACGGCAAATACCCCAGCCCGGGTGATCGTCGATCCGGTCCTGGACTTTCTGGAAATACTCCTCGGGCTGTGCTCCGTCTTCGAACTCGGGCAATTCGATGCCGAAGTCGTCGTTCAGCTTTTTCTGGAGCGAAAGATTGGGCTGCAGATCTTCACCGGTCCAGGAAAGGCGGAACTTGTATTTTCCTGAGCGTTCGCGTTCGCGCACAAGCTCGACCGGTACCAGGACCAATGGCGCCTGCCAGGCTTTGTCCGATTGCTTGTCGTCTTTCCATTCGAGGAACCCAAGGGCCAGATGCAGGAAGTTTGTTCCGGTTTCTTCGATCGCGAGCCTGGCATTGGCGCGCAGTTTCTTGAGCCGAGTCTCCAGCGGTTCCACATAGAGCAGGGTCTGCAGTTTCTTGTCCGAGTGCCGCCGCTCGCGTTCCTCGGTGTAGTCGACCGGCAGGTCGTAGCTTGTGTCGATCCCCAGATGCCGCGCCCATTTCTCAGAGGAAGGCGGGGCCGGGTCGCGCTGCCTTGCCTCTTCGAGGGGGATGTCTTCGGTCTGCGCCATATACTGGTAGACCTGTGTCGCATTGGGTATCGGCACAGGATCGAACATGAACGCGCCGCCGCCGATCAGGGTCTCGAAAAGCTGATCGGGGACTTCGTCGACGACGCGGAGACAGCCTGCGGAAGAATGGCGGAAGTTGAGCAGTTTGTTGCGGCCGGTCAGGTCGAGCAAGCGCTCGCGGAGCGTTGCCAACGCCTCCGCTATGACTTCAAGATCCTCGGACCCTTGCGATCCCTCTTCCATGCAACACCCTCAAAACCCTAGAAATGCAATACAGCGGTTTCTATCAACAATCGCGGCCGGTTGCCACGCAGAACCAAGATCAGTACCTGTCGCCGTCGATGATGTCGCCCAGTCCGCCAAGGACCGACCCTTCGCCCTTGCCACGTCCGCCGGTCTGGGGCATGGCGGCGAATATGCGGCCGGCAAGACGTGAAAACGGCAGGCTCTGGATCCAGACCTTGCCGGGGCCGGTGAGCTTGGCGAAGAAGACGCCTTCGCCACCGAATATCATCGACTTGATGGACCCTGCCTTCACGAGGTCGAAGTCCACACCCGACGTCATGGCGGCGACACACCCGGTATCGACATGGTATTCCTCGCCTGCCGCCAGTTCCTTCTCGACCACCGTGCCGCCCACGTGGACAAAGACCCAGCCATCGCCATCGAGCGACTGCATGATGAAGCCTTCGCCGCCAAACAGGCCGGTCATGACCTTCTGCTGGAAGAATATGCCAAGCGAGACACCTTTGGCCGCGCACAGGAACGCGTCCTTCTGGCAGACCAGCCTGCCGCCGACTTCATCGAGCTTGATGGCCAGGATATGACCGGGATAGGGCGAGGCAAACGCAACCCTTGCCTTGCCCTGGCCTTCGTGGGTGAAGACCGTGGTGAACAGGCTTTCACCGGTAATCAGCCGCTTGCCGGCGCCCAGCAGTTTGTCGAAAAAGCCGTTTTCCTGCTCGGAACCGTCGCCGAATACCGTGCTCATGGTCACCGCGGGGTGTTTGAACATCATCGAACCTGCCTCCGCGACGGCGCTTTCGCCGGGGTCGAGCTCGACTTCGACAAACTGCATTTCCGATCCCTTGATTTCAAAGTCGATGTCGTCGGCGACACCCTCGGTGCGGGCGTGGCGGGCAATCTGAATTTGGGGAACGGAACCGAAGACCATGATAAACCTCTCAATGTTTGCAAACCGCCATCACGGCTGAAGAGACAATACGATCAGCCATTATAGCCGATGGCGGCGCAAGCACGAGACCTTGAATTGTGTTTGCCACACGGCAGGCATGTGGAAAATGCATTTGCGGCGCGGATGAATTGCGCTCATGATCGCCGTCGGAGTGTGAACAAAGAAGAGGGGCGGTTCAGCCCCGTTCCATGCGAAATATCGGCGACATATTACCGGTTCTGATTGCGTCCGGTATCCTCCTGGCCGGCAACGGCCTGCAGGGAACCCTGATTGCGGTGCGCGGCGGCATCGAAGGGTTCAGTCCAACGGTCATCGGCCTGTTCGGGACGACCTACTATCTGGGCATGCTGCTCGGGTGCCGCTACGGTCCACAGGTGATCGGCGGTGTCGGGCACATCCGCGCGTTTGCAGCTTTTGCCGCGATTGCCGCCTCCGCAGCTCTTTTCATGATTCTGGTGATCGATCCGTTCATGTGGATGGGAATGCGGTTCGCCACCGGATTTTCGTTCGCGGTGCTGTCCATGGCGATTGAAAGCTGGCTCAACGAGCGGGCGGGCAATGCCGACCGCGGCCGCGTGCTGGGTCTCTACCGCACAGTCGATCTGTGTGCGGTTACAGGCGCGCAGTTTCTGCTGCCGGTCTTCGGTGCCGCCAGTTTCGCCCTGTTCTGTGTGGTGGCGATCTTTTTCTGCATTGCCCTGGTGCCGGTTTCGCTGTCGCGCGGACCCTCGCCGAAACCCCCCGAGGTGCACGGTCTTCTGATCAAGCGGGTGTGGCTGCTGTCGCCGCTGGCGGTGGCCGGCTGCCTCACCATCGGGCTGACCAACAGCGCCTTCCGTCTCGTGGGGCCGGTCTATGCGTCCGACATCGGGATGGACGCGGGACAGATCGCCATATTCGTCAGTGCCGGCGTTGTTGGCGGCGCGCTTCTGCAGTTGCCCCTGGGGTGGCTGTCGGACCGCTACAACCGGCGCTGGATCGTGGTTCTGGCGACATCGGGCGCGGCTCTGGGCGGCTTCCTGTTGTCCCTGCTCGACGGCAGCAATGTCACCCTGATCTATCTGGGGGCGCTGATGTTCGGGGCCTTCGCCCTGCCGTTGTATTCGTTGTCCATCGCCCATGCCAGCGATCTGGTGGAACCGGGCGAGTTCGTCAGTGTCTCGGCAAGTCTGATGTTCGTTTTTGGTCTCGGGGCCTCGATCGGACCGTTTGCGGCCTCGGTCGTGATCGAGCAATTCGGGCCGCAGGCGATCTTCACCTACACCACTGCCATGCACGGCGGATTCCTGCTGTTTGTGCTCTACCGTTTGAGGCGGCGTCCGCAGGTGCCGACGGTGCAAAGATCCCGTTTCACGGCGTTCATGCGCACGAGTCCGGCGATTTTCAGACTGGCGCGCAAGTCGCGGGACGAGTGATTGGCGGAATTGTGTTGTGCCGGGTGTTGGAAACAATCCCCGTATGGTGTAGGCGTGTCCAGGTTGGCAGAATCTCCCGGTGGCATCATGACTTCATCAGTCCTCCCTGAAACCTCAGAGTTGAAAGCCCAGGCGGAAGAGCACTTCAAGGCCGGCCGTCAAAAGGAAGCGCTGGCTGCCTGTCAGCGGCTGTTGAACCGTGCGCCGGGCGACCGGGACCTGTTGTCCTTCATCGGAAAGATCGCGGCAGAGGCAGGTTTTCGCGACGATGCCCGCGAGGTTTACCGGAGCTTGCTCGGGGTCCTTGAAAAGGAAGATGCCGACTCGGACGCCTTCTATGAACTGGGACTGGCGTTTCACGGAATTCCGGCGCCAAGACTGGCCCTGATCGCCCTCAAGAAGTCGGCCAACAAGGCGCCCGAACTGGTGCGGGCGCCGGCGCTGATCGCCGACATCAGCGAAAAACTGGACGAACTCGACACGGCCGAAACGGCCGCGCGCCATGCGCTGACGCTCGATCCCGATCATTTCGATTCCCTGTCGACGCTGGCTGTCGTTTTGCACAAGAAAGGCCAGCTTGAGGACGCGATTGAGCTCTATCAGCAGATCCTGCGCGTTCGCCCCGGATTGGTCTATGTTTACAACAATCTGTCAGCGGCGCTTCTCGAGACCGGCAACGTGGGAGCGCTCGTCAGCCTGACATCGGAGTGGCTCGACCGTGATCCCGGCAACACAGAGGCATTGTCGTTTGCAAGCCTTGCGGCCAGCGAGATCGGCGACCGGGCAACGACCGATCTGCTGCTCGACTATGACCGGCTGGTGCGGACCCATGAAGTCGACCTGCCGCCGGCTTTCGGGACGTTGACGGCGTTCAACGATGCTCTCGAGAATCACATCATGTCTCACCCGCACCTGGCGACGCCGCCGGCCGACCATCCCACATGGCATCACCCCAAACTGCAGATCGCACCGCGCCTTCTGGATGACAACCCCGGACCGGTGGCAGAGTTGGAAGAGTGCATTCGTTCCGCAATCGAAGACTACCAGCGCACCGTCGGCGTCGATGCGAACCACCCGTTCCTGCAACGCAGCCCGGACGACTGGCATCTGCAGATCTGGGGCGCGGTGCTGCATGGTTCCGGCAACCAGCAACCCCATATTCACGAGGACGGCTATCTGAGCGGCGTCTACTACGTCCGTGTGCCGGACGAGATGTCGTCAACCGGTAGCGACGGTATTGAAGACTTTACCGGTGGATTCGAAGTGGGCCGCCCGCCCGACGAGCTGCATTGCCGGACGACCCCTCCGGTCAAGGCCTTCCAGCCGCACGAAGGCATGATGATCCTGTTTCCCGCCTACATGTTCCACCGCACGATACCGTTCGAGTCCGACACCCGGCGAATCAGCATCGCCTTCGACGTGGTGCCTTCCTGACGGCTGGTTTTGCTCCGGGAACGGTGATGTGGGGGAGAGGCGAGTAGGCACCGGGTCGAGCCCGGTGAACGGCGCCGTTTCCCGCGCCCCGGAGTACGATGCCGTTTCCCGTGCGCGATGCAGCACGTCAGCGCCGCTTCGCAGACTCGGGATCGTCCCGAACGCAAACGCCTGTATCTGGTACGGCACCGGGTCAAACCCGGTGAACGGGTCTTGTTTCCGGATCACGCTGTCGCGCGTCCCTTGTACGAGCCTCGTTTTCCGTGCGCGATGCAGCACTTCAGTGCTGCTTCGCAGACCCGGAACCTTACCAATCTCTAACGTCTGAATTTCAACAGCCCCTAAATCGGCTGCCCCTTCTTGAGCAGCCGGTCGATCAGCTGGCGCTGGATGATGCCTTTGCTGTCGCCGCCGCCATAGAGCAACAGGCCCGAGGAGTAACTCGACCCATAGGTAAGGGCCAGGTTGACGGTCTGGCCGATGGCGGCAATGAACTGGCGGTCGTGCAGGGCCTTCAGCGGGTGGATGTAGGTCGACCACAGTATCTTGTTGGCGATGGCGTAGCGGGAATCGAGGGCTGAGTCGAAGTTTGCCTGCATCATGCGCTGCAACTCCTCTGGGTTCAGATCCTCGGTCTTGCGTACGGCGACGAGGATACGCATGCGGTCATGGGTCTCGTCGGTGACAATGACCACGGGGACCTTTTCGACCGTCAGTTGCCAGTTGTTGTTGGTTCTCTGTGCCTTGCCATCCAGCCGTTTGACGATCCGATCGATCTGGTCGACCGTCATGGTGCCTTCTTGGACGGGCTTGGATGCCGGTGGTTTGGTCTCGCCGCCTTCCGGCTTGTCTTCGGAGTCCTGGGCCCTGGCGTAGTGGAGGGTGGCAACGACTGCCAGAACGATAAGAGAAACGACGATAAAGAGAGGGTGGAGGGAACGCAGCTTGATCATGACAACTCCAATAACAAGAACCCCCCGAATTTAAAGACCGGTCGATCCGGTGCGAAATCACAAGTTCGGCACCGGACTCGTTCTACCGCACCGGCGGCATGACGAGCTGGCGGGCGCGGCAGGCGCGCCGTTCATTGGTGCCGCAGCGCCGCGGTTTGCCCTTGCGGGTGAAACACAAACGCACCTCCCGCAAGTTGGCGCGCCCCGTCCGGTTGCCGCACTGGACGGAGATGCCTCCAGGATCGAGCCAGCGGTTGGTTTTCAGGAAATCGAGCTTCAGCTGCTCCGGCGTGATCGTGATGTGCCGGTTGGGCGTGATGTAGCGGGCCGGGATCTTGATGCTGGCGAACAGGTCGCGGGTCAGGGAGAAATACCGCTGCTGGCGGAGACCGGAGCAGACCCCGTGCTTTTTCCATTCGTGAATGATCAGGCGTTTCGACGGCATGATGTCGAGCATGCCGTCGATGGTATCCTTCGACACCCAGTCGTCACGTGTGCGGCAGCGTTCCGGCCAACCCTTGTTGTACTGGGGCCAGAGACCGTGCACGACGAACGAAAACCGGCGTCCGCGGCCGCATTGCTGCCGGTCGTTGCGCCCGGCATCGGACTGGCAGTAGGTCGGACTCCAGGACAGGGCGAGGGTGTAATAGTCGAACTTGCCGGCCTTGCCGCGGGCGTGGGCGGAGGTGGCGACGGCCAGGGCAAAGAGTGTCAGCAGGGCTGTGACGAAACCGGCAAAGCCTTTTGATCTGTTCACGTCGTGCAATCTCCTACGGGTGGTTCAGATATCAGGCGTTCGATTATGAAGAGCACGCACCGGGGATGCAATCGCCGTGATGGGTAATGCACACCGTTTCCCAAGTCTGTGAATTAGCATTTCATGCTGCGTCACGTAGGGGAAACGAGGTCGTTTCCCGGCCTTGAGCCGGGATCATTCCATATGCAGGCTTCGATCCGGTACGGCCCCGTCTCTGCGAGGCAGCACTGGTGTGCTGCATCGCGTACGGGGAACGGGAAATTGTTCCATTCTTCGTTTTACGATTATGAGTGAGTCAGCAAACGACAGAACTGCCTGGGTCTACATACTCACCAACCGGCCTCGCGGCGTGCTCTACGTCGGCGCGACGTCGCATCTGCAACAGAGGATCTGGCAGCATAAGCTAGGCGTCGGGTGTCGCTTTACCGCACGTCATGGCCTGAAGTCTCTTGTTCATGTGGAGGCACATGAAGATGTCCGGATCGCTCTTGCCCGCGAGAGTACGCTGAAGAACTGGCGACGGGCGTGGAAGGTGCAGTTGATCGAGGAAGGGAATCCGGGATGGGCCGATCTCTATCGGGAGGTTCTGGAGTAACATCGTCCCGTTTCCCGTGCGCGACGCAACACGTCAGTGTTGTTTCGCAGATACGGGATCGTACCAATCTCAAAGGCCGGCGTTCGATACGGCCCCGTCTCTGCGAGGCAGCATTGCATGCTGCATCGCGTACGGGGAACGGTTTCTGTCAAACGAATCTAACGGCCCTTGCTCTTGCGGTAGGTGCGGGTGCCGGGTTTGCCGCCGGACGAGCGGCTGGAAGCTGAGCCGGGCTTGGCGGTCTTGCCGTGGCGGCCGGCCTTGTCCTCGATCATGGTCTGGCGCGCCAACGGATCGTTGGCCAGCAGGAGTTCGGTTTCCTGGAGGCGCTTGATTTCGTCGCGCAGGCGGCCGGCTTCCTCGAACTCCAGGTCGGCGGCGGCGTCGCGCATGCGTTTTTCGAGATCCGCCATGTGGGCCTGCATGTTGTGGCCGATCAGGTTGCCGTCTTCGGCAAAGCCCGCATCGACCGTCACACGGTCCTTTTCGTAAACGCTTTGCAGGATATCGCCGATATTCTTGCGGATGCTTTCCGGCGTGATGTTGTGTTCCTTGTTGTAGGCGTCCTGTTTCTCGCGCCGCCGGTTGGTCTCCGAAATCGCGCGTTCCATCGAGCCGGTGATCTTGTCGGCGTAAAGAATGACCCGGCCGTCGACGTTACGCGCGGCGCGGCCGATAGTCTGGACCAGCGACGTTTCGGAACGCAGGAACCCCTCCTTGTCGGCGTCGAGAATGGCGACCAGGGCGCATTCGGGGATGTCGAGGCCCTCGCGCAGGAGGTTGATGCCGATCAGCACGTCGAAGGTGCCAAGCCTCAGGTCGCGGATGATCTCGATGCGCTCGAGCGTGTCGATGTCGGAATGCAGATAGCGCACCCGAATGCCCTGCTCGTGCATGTATTCGGTCAGGTCCTCGGCCATGCGCTTGGTCAGGGTGGTGACCAGCACGCGCTGTCCGAGTGCTGCGATCTCGTGACATTCGGCAATCAGGTCGTCGACCTGGGTGCCGACGGGGCGGATGTCGATGTCGGGATCGGTGAGGCCGGTGG
Organism: Alphaproteobacteria bacterium; assembly: GCA_021775805.1. Lineage (GTDB taxonomy): Bacteria > Pseudomonadota > Alphaproteobacteria > Rhizobiales > JAJFHC01 > JAJFHC01. Next base: position 150,879 of record JAJFHD010000125.1, read on the forward strand.
GACGAATGACCTGTTCGGCGAAGACGCCGCCGGTACGCTCCATCTCCCATTTGCCGGGCGTCGCCGAGACGTAGACCGACTGGGGCCGCATGGCATCCCATTCCTCGAATTTCAATGGCCGGTTGTCCAGACACGACGGCAGGCGGAAGCCGAATTCCGACAGGGTAGCCTTGCGGGCAAAGTCACCGCGAAACATGCCGCCCAACTGCGGGATCGTCACATGACTTTCGTCGACGAACACCAGGGCATTGTCGGGCAGGTATTCAAACAGGGTTGGTGGCGGCTCGCCTTGCTTGCGGCCGGTCAGGTAGCGGGAGTAATTTTCAATACCCGCACACGAGCCGGTCGCATCGATCATCTCCAGATCGAAGGTTGTGCGTTGTTCGAGCCTTTGCGCTTCGAGCAGCTTACCCTGGGCGTGCATATCCTCAAGCCGGACCACGAGTTCCTGCTTGATGCTCTTCATGGCCTGTTGGAGCGTCGGCCTCGGCGTCACATAGTGCGAGTTGGCGTAAACCTTGACGGTCTTGAGCTGGTCGGACTTGTGGCCGGTCAGGGGATCGAATTCGGTGATCGATTCGATCTCGTCGCCGAACAGGGAAATCCGCCAGGCACGGTCTTCAAGGTGGACCGGGAACAGCTCGATCGTGTCGCCACGTACGCGGAACGTGCCGCGCTGAAAAGCCTGGTCGTTGCGCTTGTATTGCAAGGCCACAAAGTCTGCCAGGAGCTGGCTGCGGTTGATGCGGCTGCCGACATCCAGCGAGAATGTCATCGCGGAGTAGGTTTCCACCGAGCCGATACCGTAGATGCACGAGACCGAGGCCACGATGACCACATCGTCACGCTCCAGCAGCGACCGGGTCGCGGCGTGGCGCATGCGGTCGATCTGCTCGTTGATCGAGCTTTCCTTCTCGATATAGGTGTCGGTCCGCGGTACGTAGGCTTCAGGCTGATAATAGTCGTAGTAGGAAACGAAATACTCCACTGCATTGTCAGGGAAGAACGATTTGAACTCGCCGTAAAGCTGGGCGGCGAGGGTCTTGTTGGGGGCCAATATCAGGGCCGGCTTCTGGGTCGCCTCGATCACCTTGGCCATGGTGTAGGTTTTGCCCGATCCCGTGACGCCAAGCAGCACCTGATCGCGTTCGGCAGTGTCGACGCCGTCCACCAGATCGCGGATGGCATCGGGCTGGTCACCGGCCGGTTCGAACTCGGCATCAAGCCTCAGGGCAATGCCGCCTTCCGACTTCTCAGGCCGGGCCGGGCGATGGGGCACGAATGCGGCCAGTTCGGCACCTGTGGGCTGGGAACCGGCAATATCGGGGGCAGGGGCTTCGGCAAATCCGCTCATGGTCGCCAATATAGGCATTCTGCCGGGTAAAAACCATGTGTGTCTGTGGGTTTTCAACGCCCATGCTGACAATAGGTGTCAGCATGATTTCAGCATCGGATTTATCCCAAAAATACCCGATTTGAATGTTCACGTTGCCGCCTGTGAACAGTCGTGGCAATGTCTGCCGCGTAGGGGAGACGTGTGGAGTGATTTGTAACCCTGGAGGCTAAAATTTCGTCATGTCCCTTTTGAAAATAATTCTCGGTTCCATAGTGGCCCTGGCCATTGGATTTATTGTCGTCGGCCTGTTTTTGCCTAGAGAAGTTTACGTGGCCCGCGACACGGTCATCAAGGCGCCGCCTGAGGCCGTGTTCGCCTATTTGAACAGCCCGAAGAAGTTCAATGAGTGGTCGCCCTGGGCCAAACGCGACCCCAAAACTGAGTATCTTTTTACCGGCCCCGATAAAGGCGTTGGGGCAAAGATGGCCTGGAAGAGCAATAACAAGGAAGTCGGCACGGGCACCCAGGAGATCGTCGCCAGCATGCCTGGCAAGAAGGTCCGGGTGAAGCTCGACTTCGGCGACATGGGCAATGGATATGCCGCCTACACGCTGACCCCGGAACAAGGTGGTACGAAGATCGTCTGGGACTTCGAAACCGATCTGGGCGGCAACATCATCGCAAAATATTTCGGGTTGATGTTCGATAAATGGATTGGCACCGACTACGAGGCAGGCCTTGCGTCGCTCAAGACGCTGGTGGAGAAACAGTCCGGTGGATGATGTCCGCAAATATCCACCGCGAGGGCCGGAGTCGTGACTGACGGCCCGGTCCTGAAGCCGGGAGCCGTTTGCCTGGTGACCGGAGCCAGCCGCGGAATCGGGCGCGCCATTGCCGATTGTCTGCTTGATCGCGGCCTGCGGGTAATTGCTGCCGCGCGCGGTCGTGAAGGGCTCGACTCGGCCTTTGCTGGGCGTGGCGAAGATGTTCTGAAAGTGCCGCTTGACGTGACAGACAGCGCGGCGGTTACCGGATTCCTTCAGAACCTGCCGGAAGAGTGGCGGGATATTGATGTCCTGATCGCCAATGCAGGATCCGATGTGGGAGGCCGTCAACATTTCGAAGCCGGCAGTATCGAAGACTGGGTGTCGACCATCGACACAAACGTTTCAGGGTTGATGCGCATTTGCCATGCAATCCTGCCCGGCATGTCCGCCCGTGGGCATGGCCACCTGGTAACGCTGGGTTCAGACGTTGGAAACAAGACCTATGCCGGTGGTTCGGCCTATGCGTCGAGCAAACATGCGGTGCGGGCCTTCACCGATTGTCTGCGCCATGACTACAAGACCTCGCCAATTAGGATCACGGAAATCATGCCGGCTCTGGTGCGCACAGGCTTTGCCGAAGCCCGACATCGCGGTGATTCCGGCAAGGCTCAGGCTTTCTACGATTCAGCGCCGGCGGCGCTTGCCCCCGAGGACATTGCGGCAACTGTCATGTTCGCACTGGAACAACCGGCCCATGTGAACATCGCTCAGGTCCTGGTCACTCCGACCGGTGACAAGTAATCGGCTCACCCTGTGTGTCGCGAAGGGTTCTCGGATTCGTCTGCCGTGATGTACAATCGGACCATGGACGAATCGGCCTCATTGCTGAACGCGGATGAAGACGCGCCGCCCGCACCGGTCATGGCCAGCACCAAGGCACATGCCAGCGTCTTTCTGCCGGCGCTGGTGATCGCCGTGCTTTATGGCGGCCTGTGGCTTTTCGTTGTTGCCTTGGGCAAGGGCGACGGTGCGCTGGCGCGGCTCATGCTGCTGATCTGCGTTATCGGCGTGCCGGCCGTATTGCTGCATGCCTTCCTGCGTTTCATGTCCACGGAGGTTCACGTCACAGAACGGACACTGGTGCTCAGCCGGGGCTGGCCGCGCCGTAGGACGATCACGCTCGACCTGCGCGATGTCATCGATATGCAGACCAAGCAGACGGTTCTGGGCCGTATCCTCGGTATGGGAACCATGATCGTCCGCGACGCCCAAGGCAAACACTACCGGATCAATGATCTTGCCGCGCCGGTGGATTTCAGGCGGGCGGTCCTTCAGGCACAGGCGGAACTGCGGGCTGTCAGTTGACGCCGCTACAATTTCGATTCTGCGATCCGTTGGACTTCTTCTGCGTGAACCACGTAGCGCAGCGGTCCGCGTTCACGCGCCTCGAACGGGAAGCATGTGACCAGTGCAATGCGTCTGCCCGGTGCGTGAGGATCGATGCCGGAGTTGCCTGCATGGACGATCTGTGTCCCGGTAACAGTGTAGTACCGGGATGTGCCGTCTGCAGTGACAATATCAAAATTGTCGCCTGCGATGACTTCTTTCAAGAAGGCAAAGTGCGTGTCGCGATGGCCGGCAATGATGCCGGTGCCGCTGTCGCCCGGGCGCGGTGTTCCGGCCATGTAGCCCGGTGCGAAAGCCAGCGCCTCACCGCTGGCTCCAGCCAGAACCACGGCACTTTCGCCAATCCGTGGGACCGTTACTTTTGCGACCGGCCAGGTATCGGCCCAGGGCCAGGCGCGCGGAGCGGCCTCACCATCGAGCGCTCGCTGCCAGGCGCGTTCGAGAAGGACCTGAGCGACCTGCGCCTTGACCTTGATGTAGGCACCGTGACCGACCAGAGTCAGCCCGTAGGCCAAGGCAACCAGAGTTACCGCGCCGACGATCCGTTCGAAGAGGCCAAGATCCTTGATGAGGCGAACGCAACGCTGCCTAAGAATATCGATCTGCCGGATCATGCCGGATGGGCGTCCCGGTGAACGCCTGTGGCAAGATGGCGGAAGAACACCATCACCGTGAGCAGCGACAGCGCAAACAGGATCGACAACAGTCCCAGTATGATCTTGCGATCCGCCAGGGTGGCGCCCTCAGGCAACACCACGCCTTTTGGCGATTGTCTTGCCGCAGCGGTGGCCGGGTCGGTTCTTGAGACTTTCAGGAGTTGGGCATACTGAGCGCGAATGAGGCCGGGAGTGGCCTTCATGGCCTCTCTGGTGTCAGGATCAGGGCCAAAAATCTTTTCGAAATTCCAGCCTGCGGGCAGATCGAGAGGGATATCGGCGCGGGTGAGATGTACGCCCGCCGGGCGTTCCGGTGTTGTGTCGACCGCAACCAGGCTTGTCAGCCTCGTCACCAGATTGTGGGTGAGAGCCACCTTCAGGATCGTCTTGTCGAACAGGTCAACATTGGCCGAGCCATAACGGCGGCCCTCGAGTTCCGTGATCTTGCGTCTCGCCCACAGGCGGGCCACGCCTTTTCCGGGCAACGCTGTTGCGAGGTCGATGGTCTTGCGCCAGACCCGTCCGCCGGCGGTCCCGGACAGCGTCAGGGTTCCCTCGATGCCGTCAGCTTGTGCAATCACCGAAACCGGTTCGCCGGCGTAAAGATCGGGCAGGGGATTGGGCCAGGTCTCGGTATCGATGCCGTCGGACCAGGCGGCCTCCAGGCCGGTCATCACCGGTGTTTCCAGCATTTTGAACAGCGCCGCCATGCGTTCGGAGACCTGTTCTTCTGAGCCGATATGGGTGAAGCTGCCGCGTCCGATCATGGCGGCCCGGGTCATGAAGAAGCTGTTGGGCGCCGAACCGATGCCGACAGTGAAGATGCGCGACCGGCCTTTGTTCTTCTTGATCTCGCGAAACATCTGGTCTTCGTTGCCGATGGCACCGTCGGTGAGAAAAATCACCTGGCGCAACCGGGTTGTATCGTCTGGATGGGCGTCGGCCAGAGCGGCACGCAGCGCCGGCAGCATTTCAGTGCCGCCATCGGCACTCAGTGAGCGAATGAACCGCCGGGCCCGGTCCACATTGTCTGCAGTGGCGACGACGGGCCATTGAAACACTGATTCCGTTGTATCGTCGAAGCGAATGACGTTGAAGCGGTCTTTGGCCCCGAGCCTTGAAAGGGCCAGGTCCAGGCTGTGCTTGGCCTGATCCATGGAAGCGCCCGACATGGAACCGGAATTGTCGATCACGAAGATCACTTCACGCGGTTGGTCTGAAATTGCGCCGCTGCCGGACACAACCGCCGGAGGTGCGACAATCGCCATCAGGTAGTCGCGTCCGTTGACACGCTCGTGGAACAGCGAGGCGGTAGGCTCCGCTCCCGCCTGCGCTGCCCACGTGAGCTCGAAGTCGCGGTCGGCGGGTACTTCGCCGTCTCCGAGCGTCAGCATCACGGTCTCGTCTCCCGAGCGTGTCATGGTAATCTTGTGGTGGGCGCTGGTAACGTCGCCCAGAGGAAATCCGGCGTCGAGTTTCACACTCAAGGTCACCGGATTGTGTTTGCCTTCCGAAGGATGCCGGACAGGCGGTGAAATCCGGTCGGCATCGCCACCTTTGCCGGTCTCGATCAGAACCGGCGGCGCGGAGCGGTGTTGCCCTGCCAAGTGAATGTCGCCGGGCGAGGTGTAACGCGGCGCGACAACCAGGGGTATGCGTAGCGATGAGATGTGTTCACGCCGAAGCACCGGTTCCTGGTATTCGATCTGAACGATGACGGATTCGCCGGGACCGATACTGGCGACCGAATTGGTGAAGAGGTTGGGCCGTGCCTGTTCCATGAGGGCGGCTTTCCTGCCCTCGGCCTTGGCCTGTTCGTAGATCTTGCGGGCCTCGACTCTTTCCTTGATGACACCTTCAATGACCCGGTCGCCGATGATCATCTTGAGGGTGTCGACGGCGCCGCCATCGGGCAGCGGATAGACATAGACACCTTCGACCCATCCGCTTGACGGGTTCATGAAGCGCTGGGTGACGACGGTTCGGGCAATTGCGGCCGTGATGTCGACCTTGATGTCGGTCGCCAGTGTCGGCGCCGTCACGTAGAAGCCTGGCTGTTCGGACTTGAGAAGCAGACCGGGTGCGGTAATCGACGACAGTTGGACGAGTTGCGGCCTGGCGAGTGATATGCCCGGACTTGTGTCGGCGACAGCCTGGGCAACGCCTACGGTGAACATGACGATTGCCATGATCAGGCCGATAACGAAGGGTGGTGCCAAGGATGATTGATCAGGGGGCGACCGGTCCCTGGAAGACGGTTCGTCCCATGCAAGTTCCGTATCGGTCCGGTTGTCGTACAAGGGCGACCGGACCGATGAGGATGTTTTACGCTGAACACTGGCGGAGTACTGGTTCGCGCTCATAGTTGTATCCTCCTATGATGGGTCGGCATTAAAAGGGGGGAATGCGGCGAGAATTTCCGGCAAATGTGAGTCTTGCAGGGTAATTTCGTGGCAATTGTGTGACGCGAATGACGTTATGTGGATGATTCTTAAGAGGTTTTAAGTGAGACAAATCAGATCGCCGGTGTTGCGGAGATCCTGGCTGTTCGTCGGCGGGGCTGACCGGGAAGCGCTCAATTCGGCCGCGGCCAGCGGTGCGGACGTGCTCATCCAGGAACTCGAGGATTTCACGCCGCCGCACCTCTTGGGGACCGCCCGTGGGCTCTGTTCAGAGGTCTTGGCGCACTGGAAGGAGCAGGGCGTCGTCGCGACCGTCAGGATCAACCCGCTGGAAAAAGGCGGACGCGAGGACCTGACGGCGGCCATGGAGGCCGGCGCCGATGCGATCCTGCTGCCAAAAGCCGACCATGCCCGCCAGATTTCGGAACTGGACGAGGCGGTCTCAAATCATGAGCGGGCGCTGGGCAGGACGGTCGGCTCCACTGAGATCGTTCCCAATGTGGAACTGGCCCACGGGCTGGTTCACACCTTCGATATCTGCCGGGCCAGTCCAAGGGTAACCGGCGCCCTGGTTGCCTCGGAAGACATGGCGCACGATCTCGGTGCCGTCAGGAGTGCGGACATGGCCGAACTCGATCATGTGCGCGGCCGGTTTCACGTCGACTGCACCGCCGCCGGCGTGGTGACCATCGACATGCCCTACACCTGGTCGGACGTGGATGGCGCCAGGCGGCATGCGGAGTCAGCCCGGCGTCTCGGGATGCTGTCGAAGAGTGCAGTCGATCCTGCGCATATACCGGTCATCAATCAGGCGTTCACACCGGGTGCGGAACAGGTCGCGCATTGCCGAAAACTGGTGGCGGTGTTTGAGGCTGCTCGGGCACAAGGTCACGGCCGGGTTGAACTGGATAGCGTTCAGGTGGAAATGCCGACCTACCGCAATGCCCTGGCGACCCTGTGCCGGGCAGAAGCGCTCGGTGTCGATTGCGAAGTGACTCAAGGCCTGTAACCCATATCAATGTGGTCGGGTTGACCAGCGACACGGGCGAGCCAGGAGCGGACCCCGGGATGTCCGGCAAGGTCGAAGCCGCCGTCGTCGGCCATGTGCGTGTAGACGTACAAGGCGATGTCGGCGATGGAGTAGGTGCCACCGGCAAAATAATCTGCGCCCGACAGATGTCGTTCCATGACGTCGAGTGCCGCGTATCCCTTTTCGTGCCATTCGGGGAAGAAGTCTTTTTTAAGTTCCAAGCCACCGGGCATGATCTTGCGCCAGAAGCGGGCGACCGCGATGTAAGGCTCGTGGCTGTACTGTTCGAAGAACATCCACTGCAAGGCCTGTGCGCGGGCGAACCGGTCATCGGGCAGAAGGGCGGTTCCCTCGGCCAGATAGAACATGGCGGCGTTGGATTCGGTAATGAACCGGCCATCGTCGAGTTCCAGAGTGGGAACCTTGCCGTTGGGGTTCCTGGCGAGAAATTCCGGCGTGCGGCTTTCGCCTTTCAGGATATCGATGTCTTCAAGCCGGTAGGGTATGCCCAGCTGGGTCATGGTCAGGCGCAGTTTGAAGCAGTTGCCCGAGTCCTGCATGCTGTAGAGCGTGTGCATCGGTTTGTTCCCCGTCCGTTGAAACCGTTCCGTCCCTGGCACCATCGCCAAATGCATCGATCTTCACAAGTGGCATGAATGCCATTATACGTATAAATTATGCCAAATTCAAAAACCGCCAAGACAGAGTTACGCCGCCGACGGGTTGCCGTTCTTGCTTACGACCGGATGGCGATGTTCGAGTTTTCGATCCCAGTTGAGATTTTTGGGCTGCCGCGGCCTTATCTCGATCCCTGGTATGAATGCGATGTCTGCGCCCTCGACGGCGGACCCTTGCGGGCAACCGGCGGCGTCACGGTTTCGGCACCCCATGGACTGGAAAGACTGGCGCAGGCCGACACCATCATCATTCCAGGCTGGCGGGATCTCGATCAACCGCCGCCCGAGCGTCTGGTCGCTGCGCTGTTGACGGCTCACGCCCGTCGCGCCAGACTGGCGTCGATCTGTTCAGGGAGTTTCCTGCTGGCGGCAACCGGACTGCTGGACGGCCGAACGGCGACCACGCACTGGCACTATGCGGACCAGTTCCGCGCGCAGTTCCCGAAGGTGCGGCTGGACTCGAACGTGCTGTTCGTCGATGAGGGACAGGTGATCACGGCGGCCGGCAGTGCCGCGGGGCTCGACCTTTGCCTTCACCTCGTCCGTCTGGACTTTGGCGCGGCAGCAGCGGCCAAGGTAGCGCGCCGGTTGATCGTCTATCCTCACCGCGACGGCGGCCAGGCGCAGTTCATCGAGCATGGGGTCATCGATGCCGCGCCCAGCAAGCTCGACGACATCGTGCTGTGGCTTGAAGACAATCTCTGCCAAGACATCACCATCGAGACCATGGCGGAGAAAGCGGCTCTCAGCCGGCGGACGTTTCTCAGGCGATTCAAACAGCGCTGCGGTCTGCCGCCTCATGCCTGGATCGTGTCACGGCGCCTGGTCAAGGCCCAGGAACTGCTCGAGGCAACCGACAACGACATGGAAGCGGTTGCCGTGGCGGCCGGCTTCGGGACACCGGCGGCCATGCGCCATCACTTCCGCCAGTCTCTCAACACCAGCCCGCAGACCTATCGCCAACGCTTCCGGCTCGAGCAGTAAGAACCTCGAAGCGGCAAAGCCGGCGCATCATCCGTTCACGAGTTTGCCTGCGATCGGCGCCAAGGTCGCACTTTGGGCGTCGAAGGGGGTAGCCATGTCTGCGGCAACCCGGCGCGGGCTTGCCACATCCAGGCCTGCGGATGTGCCTTGGCGAGGGATCTCCAGGGGGCCCAGCGTGTGCAGAAAGTCATCGGTGCCACTGGTGCGGTCATAGACGGGAAAGTCGACCGAGCGGTCCCTGAAGCTCTTGAGCACCTGGCCCAGGCCCTTCATGCCGGTTTCTCTCTGGCGGCGGACCTGGCCCAGATCGACTTCCATGGGAAACATGTCTTCCTGGCCGCCGGACTGATGCAATACGGTTGCCGACGGGTCGATGATGCAGGACTGACCGACGCCGCCTGTGCTGAGGCCGTTTACATCGAGCACGTAGCATTGGAACTGGGCGGCGGTTGCCCGCGCGATGGCCAGTTCCGCGTCCCTGTCTGTGGTGCCGGTGAGAACCGGATGGAGGAGTACCTCGACGCCCTGACTTGTCAGATGACGGGTGGTTTCGGGGAACCAGATATCGTAGCAGATAGAGAGACCGAACCGTCCAACCTCCGGCACGTCGAAATGACAGAATTCGGTGCCCGCGTCGATGCCAGCCTCGTATGGCCTGAACGGGAACATCTTGCGGTATTTGGCGACGACTTCACCGGCCGGATTGATGACGGCGGAGGTGTTGTAGATCCGGCCTTCGGGCGTTTTTTCGAACATCGATCCGGGAATCAGCCAGATGTTGTGCCGTCTGGCATCTTCGCGAAAGACTGCAAGGGCCTCGTTTTCGAAGGGCTGGGCAAACTTGGGCAAAGGTCCGTAGGGTGCCAGTTCGCTGAACAGAACCATTTGCGTCCAGGGAAACCGCGCCATCAGAACGTCGAGGCGATGCCGCATGCCCTCGACGTTCGACTGGAGGGCGGAGACATGCATCTGGATGCCGGCGATCGCGAAGGGTGTCATTACGGGTGTTGCTCCAAACTGAAAGAATCACGCAGCCTTATAGTCGATATTTGGACAGGCGTAAGGTTCAATATCCAAAAGCGACAGACCGGGTCGTCTTAGGTGGAGGTCATCGGGCCGAATTCAAGGCATTATCGTCTGGTTGGCCCCGAACAAGTCTGATCGCATCTAAGTGCAAGGAGTTTGAAACCAGATGGAAAAGGACGTGGCAGCAGATGTGGTGCCGGAGGGGCACACAGGGGCGGATGACAAGGATCTGCCCTTGCGCGAGGATATCCGACTGCTCGGACGCTTGCTCGGAGACATTGTACGCGATCAGGAGGGGGCGGACGTTTTTGACGTTGTGGAGAACATCCGCCGGACCTCGATCCGGTTTCATCGCGACGATGAACTGCAAGCCAAAAACGACCTTGAAGACATCCTTGAGGGCCTCAGTCCGGAGCAGGCGGTCCAGGTGATCCGGGCATTCAGCTATTTTTCTCATCTGGCCAATCTCGCCGAGGACAAGCATCACATCCGGCGAACCCGGGCCCACGATATCGCCGGCTCACCACCCAGACCCGGTACGATCGAATCCGCTCTGGGGCATGCGACGGACGCCGGCCTCTCGGCTGCTGATCTTGAAGCCTTTTTCAACGGCGCTCTGGTCAGCCCGGTCCTGACCGCTCACCCCACCGAGGTGCGGCGCAAGAGCACCATGCGTCGGGAGATGGCGATGGCCGAACTGATCGACCGGCGAGAGCGCGAAACACTGACGCCGGAGGAGACAGAAGACATCGATGCCAAACTGGGTCGCGCCATCCTGACCCTCTGGCAAACCAATCTGCTGCGCCAGACCAAGCTCAATGTAGAAGACGAGGTGGAGAACGGGCTTACGTATTACGACTATACGTTCCTGCGCGAGTTGCCGCGTCTATATGCACGCCTTGAGGACCGACTTTCATTGCTGGATCCAGTATCGGCGCCGGTCCGGGTAGCGTCCTTCTTGCGTGTTGGCAGCTGGATCGGTGGCGACCGGGATGGCAACCCGTTCGTGACGGATGACGTTCTAAAGCAAACCCTACGTATGCAGAGTGCCCGCGCCTTGGAGTTCTATCTGGACGAGTTGAAAAAACTCGAATCGGAAATTTCGCTTTCGGACCGGATGGTCTCCGTGTCGGATGCCCTGGCCGCGCTGGCGGACCGTTCGCCGGATACCTCGCCGCACCGTGGGGTTGAACCCTATCGCCGGGCCATATCGGGCATCCAGGCCAGACTGGCCGCCACACACGAGACCCTGCAGCTTGGCGAGAGTTTGCCGGGGCCCGCGGGGGACGTTGAAACCTACCGCGATTCAGAAGCCTTGTTGTGTGACCTCGAAATCATTCACGACTCACTTCTGAACAACGGCTCGGCTGCCCTGACGGAAGGCCGTCTGCGCCGGTTACGCCGCGCCGTCGACTGTTTCGGGTTTTATCTGGCAACCCTCGACATGCGCCAGAATTCAGACGTTCACGCCCGCACGTTCGGTGAGCTACTTGAGGCCGTTGATCCGGATAAAGACTATCAGACAATGTCCGAGGACGACCGTGTTGCTCTGCTTACGGACGAACTTAAATCTGCGCGACCGCTGCTTCGGCCGTTCTGGACCTACTCGGAAGAGACCGGGAAAGAACTCGCCATATTGCGGTCGGCGGCTGAAAGCCTCGACCGCTACGGGACGGGGGCGATTACGACGGCGATCGTCTCCAACACGCAGAGCGTGTCAGACCTGCTCGAGCTCGCCGTACTGCTCAAGGAATCGGGTCTGGCGACGCCGGATGGGCAGAGCATGATCAATGTGGTGCCCCTGTTCGAAACCATCGAGGATTTGCGCAACTGCATCACCATCATGGATCGTCTGCTGGCGATCCCTGCCTATCGTGCAATGGTGGACAGCCGTGGCGGGGTCCAGGAAGTCATGCTGGGCTATTCGGACAGCAACAAGGATGGCGGATACATCACGTCGGGCTGGGAGCTCTACAAGGCAGAGATCGGTTTGATCGCGTTGTTTGCGAAGCACGGCGTCAGGCTGCGCCTGTTCCATGGCCGTGGCGGTACGGTGGGGCGTGGCGGCGGTCCAAGCTTCGATGCGATCCTGGCTCAGCCGGCGGGAGCGGTGGACGGCCAGATCCGCGTCACGGAACAGGGCGAGATTATTTCGAGCAAGTACACCAATCCGGATCTGGGGCGACGCAATCTGGAAATTCTCGCGGCGGCCTGTCTCGAAGCCTCCCTGCACAAGCCCGAAGATGAAAGCGTTCCTCAAACCTTTCTTGACGCAATGGACGCTCTGTCGGCCGAAGCATTCCGGTCCTATCGCGCCCTGGTGTACGAGACCCCGGGATTCGTCGAGTATTTCAGGGCGTCGACCGTGATCAACGAGATTGCAACGCTCAACATCGGCTCGCGCCCTGCCTCGCGCAAGAATACCGGCCGGATCGAGGATCTGCGCGCCATCCCCTGGGTCTTCAGCTGGTCGCAGTGCCGGTTGATGCTGCCGGGCTGGTATGGTTTCGGCAGTGCTGTGACGGCATGGCTTCTGGGCAATCCCAGCGGGCTGGAATTGCTGCGGGACATGTATCGGGACTGGCCTTTCTTCCGGGCACAGTTGTCGAACATGGATATGGTGCTGGCCAAATCGAGCATTGCCATTGCCTCGCGTTATGCGGAACTGGTGCCTGATGAAGACCTCCGGCAGAAGATTTTCCAGCGTATCCGCAAGGAACGCGAAGACTCGATCGAGGCCTTGCGGAAAATCACGGGAAACGACGCGCTGCTGGCGGGCAACCCGTTGCTGTCGCGTTCAATCTCGAACCGCTTTCCCTACCTCGACCCGCTCAATCACCTGCAGGTCAACCTGCTCAGGGAGTACCGCGAGAAAACCGAGAACCCGAAGGTCTTGCGCGGGATTCAGCTGACGATCAACGGGATCTCTGCGGGGTTGAGGAACAGTGGATAATTGGCGATGTCATCCTTGGGCTTGACCCGAGGAGCTTGCAATACTGCAACAGGTGGTGAGTCCGGGGATGCTCGCATCACGTGCGAGCCTGACAGTTGGGAGGGCGGACTCCGGCGTCACACTATCGAAATGTGTCTTCCATCTGCCGGCGGAAGGATGCGGTTTCGTCTTCCTGCCATCCGGTCACGTCCGACCACGTGAGCAACGACCCTTCGGCGACGTCGCGTGTCATGGTCACACCATGGGCAAGTCCGATCGGCAACAGGCCTTCGCGCAGGGACCGGTCGGCGGGTACGATCTTGCCCCAGGCTGTGTAACCGCCTTCACCATCGAGGCGCTCGCCCTGCTTCAGGTCTTTCTTGGCAACGGCGGCTGCATCGCCTGAAAAACCGCGGGTGCAGCCGGTGGGTTCGCCGCGCAGGGCGGCGGAGAGGACTGAGATGTTGAGTTCAAGGCCGATCAGATGAAACGGTTTGTACATTGCGGCGTAACGGCCTGACTGGTCGGTTTCCAGTCCGTATTGTTGGAAGCACTTGGCGGCATAGTCGTTTGGCGCTTCAAAGACCGCGTAGACGCCCCAGCGCAGATTGTTCTCGACCGTGGTGCCGTCACGATGCAGCGAAGAGACAACTTCGACCTGGCCTTTGTGTTCAAGCAAGCCGCCTTCCACCTTGGGGCGCAGCATCTGGGCAAGGTCATTCGATCCGACAGGCGGGAAGCCCAGACCGTCGCTCGGCGGCAAAAGGCCGGTGGCGTTGGCGATGGCGGTCATTTCGATCGCCGACTTGGTGCCGTCGATGAAGGAATTGAACATCTGGGGGTTCATGCGGTCGGCTTCGGCCCTTTCCTTCGGGATGCCGTAATACTCCCACACGGTGTCGGGTGTGGAGGCGTGGAAAGCCGGCAGGTACTTTGTGCCCTTGCCGGCGGCGACCACGTCGAAGCCGCAGGCACGGGCCCAGTCGACGATCTCGGCGGTCAGGGCAGGCTGGTCGCCATAGGCCATGGAATAGACGACGCCCGCGGCACGGGCCCGCTGGGCGAGCAGGGGGCCTGCGAGCACATCGGCCTCGACATTGACCATAACCATGTGCCGGCCCTGGTCGATGGCGGCGTTGGCGTGACGTATGCCGGCGGCCGGGTTTCCGGTGGCGTCGATCACGACGTCAATGCCGTCGCCTGCAATGGCGGCGACGCCATCGTCCGTAAATGCCGTCTGCGCGATCAACTCCTCGCTCCAGCCGACGTTGCGGCAGGCAGCCCTAGCGCCGTCGACATTCAGATCGGCAATCGCTGCAACGTCGAGCCCATCGGTTGAAGGGACTTGCGCCAGAAACATGGAGCCGAATTTTCCGGCCCCGATCAACGCCACACGCACTGGGCCTTTGTCGTCGACACGGTTCTGCAACAGGTGGTGAAGATTCATCTGGGATCGTCTCCGTTGTTTTTCTTGAGGCCCTAAAGCCCTTTTTCCTGGATTTCAGCCTTGCACTCAAGCCAATCCGGGCGTAGCGTCCGCGCCGCATGCCGGTACAGGGTTGCCTACCATGTGCCGGTTCTGCGTCAACCTGAAAACTTTTGAAAAATCTTTGGGGGTTCCAATGGGTTTTATCGCCGACTCGCTTTCCCGCGTCCAACCGTCAGCAACAATCGCGGTCTCGACAAAGGCCCGCGAACTCAAAGCGGCAGGGCGCGATGTTATTGGCCTGGGTGCCGGTGAACCGGATTTCGATACACCGGACAACATCAAGCAGGCAGCCATCGAGGCGATTAATCGCGGTGAAACCAAATACACAGCCGTTGACGGCATTCCGGAACTGAAAGAGGCGATCTGCGCAAAATTCAAACGCGAGAACGGCCTCGACTACGAGCCGTCGCAGGCGTTCGTGGCACCCGGCGGCAAGCCGATTTTGTACAACGCCATGGTGGCAACGCTCAACCCGGGCGATGAGGTGGTCATTCCGGCACCGTTCTGGGTGTCCTATCCCGATATCGTTCTGCTGGCCGGCGGCACGCCGGTCATCGTCGACACGACTTTCGAAAACAGTTTCAAGCTGACGGCGGAAGCGCTGGAAACAGCGATTACGCCAAAGACCAAGTGGTTCGTCTTCAATTCACCGTCAAACCCGACTGGCGCTGCGTACAGCCATGACGAGCTGAAAAAACTGACCGATGTCCTGATGCGTCACGAGCATGTCTGGGTGCTGACCGACGACATGTACGAACATCTGACCTATGACGGTTTCAAGTTCGCCACCCCGGCCGAGGTCGAACCGGGACTTTACAACCGCACACTGACCATGAATGGCGTGTCCAAGGCCTATGCCATGACCGGTTGGCGGATCGGTTATTGTGCCGGGCCTGTGGAGCTGATCAATGCCATGCGCAAGGTTCAGTCGCAGTCGACCTCCAATCCGACCAGCATCAGCCAATGGGCAGCGGTCGAAGCGCTCAACGGGACGCAGGATTTCATCCCCGAACGCGCCGAAGTCTTCAAGGGAAGGCGGGACCTCGTGGTCTCCATGCTCAACCAGGCGAGAGGCATCCAGTGTCCAAGCCCGGAAGGCGCGTTCTACGTCTATCCCAGTTGCGAGGGCTGCATCGGCAAGACGACACCGTCCGGCAAAGTGCTCGAGACGGATGAGGATTTCGTAACGGCGCTGCTTGAAGAGGAAGGCGTGGCCGTGGTCCAGGGGGCGGCTTTCGGCCTGTCGCCGTTTTTCCGTATATCCTATGCGACGTCGACGGAAGCGCTCGAAGATGCCTGTACGCGGATACAGCGGTTCTGCGGGTCTTTGCGCTAACGGGTTCAAATCGTTATCGATTGTCTCGATTTTTCCAGCCGGTGCTGTAGAGTACTCAGTGTCGTTTTGATTCTCGTGGCTGGAAGGGAAATCGCCGATGTCTGTTGAGCCCCGGTATCTGTTCGTTGTGTCGATGGATGTGGAGCCGGACTACACAGCGCTCTATGAAATCGGCAGTTCTGACGTTCCGGCAAGCGACACCTGGGCCGAAGCGGTTGAGCGCGGGCGCCTGGCGTCCCATGTGAGACCGCATACGTCGAACCGGTCACACGGTCCTGCAAGGTAGTGTGACCATGGCATCTACAGCCCACAGGATTGCGGTCGTCGGCCTTGGTATCATGGGCCGGCGCATGCTGGCGAACATCAACCGTCACCCGGATTTCGAAGCGGCGGGCCTTTGGGATCCGTCAGATGCGTCCTGCCAGAAGACGCTGGACGAGGCCCCGGAGTCCAACATGGCCCGTTCGGCGCAAGCGGCGATCGAGAGCGCCGATGCGGTCTATTTCGCCTGTCCGCCAGGACCGCGCAAGGCGCTGGCCCTGGCTGCGGCGAAGCAGGGTAAGGCCGTCTTTCTTGAGAAGCCACTGGGGATAGACGTGGACGAGAGCCGCGATCTGGTTCGGGAACTGGACCAAAGCGGGGTTGCCTGCGCGGTCAATTTTACACAGGCCGGCGGCCGTGCGCTGGCGGAGGTGGTCCGCGCTCAAAAGTCCGGTGAGACTGGCGCTATGGTGGGCGTCGATATCGTGGTCACCTATCCGGCGTGGCCGCGGGCGTGGCAGGTCGAGGCCGACTGGCTGCGGTTTCGCGCCGAAGGGGGGTATACCCGCGAAGTTGTTTCCCATTTCATGTTCCTGACGGAACGGCTGATCGGGGAGACCTGGCTGATCCGGGGCCATGCTTATTATCCCGACGACGATGCCTTGTGCGAAACCCATGTCATGGCGCGGCTGGAAAATGTCGACGGCGTGCCGGTTACAATTATGGGATCGGTCGGCGGCGTTCAGCCCGACCGCCAGGAGGTTACCGTCACAGGCGAGCGGTGCAGCTACCGGATATCAGAGTTTTTTCACCTGACCCGCTCCGATGGCGGTGCGTTCGAGGATGCAATTGAGATGTCCGACGATCCGAGGCTCGAGGCCTTGCAACGTCAGCTCGACGAGTTTGACAAATGTCTGCGCGGCGAACCTCACCTGCTTGCTACTCCCCGGGAGGCTCTGAGCGTTCAGAGAAAAATCGAAGCCATCCTTTCCGCCTGAACCGAGTTTTCCGGGCTGGTTGTGGGCGCCCGCCTGAGGCTTCCGGGTGTCCGGCGGCGTGGAGCGGAGGCAATTTGTCCGGTTCTCCCTTGCATCTTTTGTGAAACGGGGTGACCATGTCTTTCGGGCAGTCATAAAACCTTCAAAATAAGTCAACTGCCCACTCCTTACCACGTCAACAGAAAGGGAGTGACATGGACCAGAATGGCGGCAGTGAAGCCCGGGGTCCACTGTGCATTGCATTGGTGGGCCCCTATCTCAGCGGCAAAACAACACTACTTGAAAGCATCCTGGCGCGAACCGGCGCCATAACCCGGCAAGGCAAGATCAACGAGGCCAACACGGTCGGCGACGCGTCTCCGGAAGCCCGTGCCCATGGCATGAGCGTGGAACTCAACGTCGCATCGACCGAGTTCCTGGGAGACACCTACACGTTTGTGGATTGTCCCGGATCAATCGAATTCATGCAGGAACAAGCTGCCGCACTGACCGGTGTGGATGCGGCAGTCGTGGTCTGCGAGCCTGACGACAAGAAGGTTCCGGCCCTGCAGCTTATACTCAAGGAACTGGAACAACGCGGAATACCGCGGTTTCTTTTCATCAACAAGATCGACAATGCTGAAGGCCGGGTTCGCGACATGCTCGAGATGCTTCAGCCGGCAAGCTCGACACCGCTGGTCCTGCGCCAGATTCCCATTTGGGACAACGGCATCGCGACCGGGTTCGTCGATCTGGCACTGGAGCGGGCCTTCGTCTATCGCGAACATGCCGAAAGCCAGGTCATTGAGCTACCGGACACCATGAGCGACCGCAATGCGGAAGCGCGGTTCGAAATGCTCGAAAAGATTGCCGACTATGACGACGCCCTGATGGAGGCGCTTCTGGAAGACATGGAGCCACCGCGCGACCAGGTCTTCGATGATCTTTCCAAGGAACTGGCCGATGGTCTGATTTGTCCGGTCCTGCTGGGTTCAGCGGAAAACGGCAACGGCATTCTCAGACTCATGAAAGCACTCCGCCACGAAGTGCGGGGCATTGCCCAAACCGCGGAGCGGCTGGGTGTCTCGCCTGACGACGGGACTGCCATCGTTCAGGTGCTCAAAACGTTTCATACCACCCATGGTGGAAAACTCTCGGTCGCTCGTGTGCTTTCCGGCGATATCAAGGACGGGACAGTGCTGTATGGCGGCGAAAGCAACGACGAACGCGTTTCAGGCATATTCAGTTTGATGGGCCAGGAGCCCAAAAAGCTGAGCAATGCCGGCGCCGGCGCAACGGTTGCTCTCGGCCGCATGGACTCCGTGGAAACAGGTGCGACGTTGTCCACGACCAAGGGCGAGTGCGCACAGATAATGCCAATAGCCGCCATGCCGGGCGTCTTCGGCAAAGCAATCTCGGCAAAGGAACGCAAAGACGAAGTCAAACTTTCCACGGCGCTTGGAAAAATCATCGAGGAAGACCCCTCGATCTCACTGGACCACAATGCCGATACCAATGAATTGGTGCTGTGGGGCCAAGGGGAAATGCATCTTCGGGTGGCGCTTGAGCGGCTGTCGGGAAAATATGGCATCGAAGCGGAAACCCGGACGAGACGGGTGCCCTACAAGGAGACCATCCGAAAAGGGACCAGCGTTCGCGGCCGGCACAAGAAACAGAGTGGCGGCCACGGACAGTTCGGCGATGTGGTGGTCGACATCAAGCCTCTGCCGCGCGGCGGCGGGTTCGAGTTCTCCGATACGATCACCGGTGGCGTTGTGCCCAAGCAGTACATCCCGGCGGTTGAAAACGGCATCAAGGAGTTCCTGCCAAGCGGACCTCTTGGATTTCCGGTGGTCGATGTGGCGGTGGTGCTGACGGACGGGTCATATCACGCGGTTGACTCCTCCGAACAGGCGTTCAAGACAGCCGGCCGTATCGCCATGTCGGAAGGCATGCCGGAATGCTCCCCGGTGCTGCTTGAGCCGATCCTTTCGGTGGAAGTCGCCGTGCCGTCTGAAGCGACTCCAAGGGTCAACCAGATTGTCAGTGGACATCGCGGTCAGATCCTCGGGTTCGATGCCCGGGAGGGCTGGAACGGCTGGGATGTGGTAAGTGCTCATCTGCCGGAATCCGAAATGCAGAACCTGATCGTGGAACTGCGCTCGGCAACCGCCGGTGTCGGCACGTTTACCTATGGGTTCGACCATCTGGCCGAACTGACCGGCAAACAGGCGGAACAGGTTTTGTCGGCAAATTCTGCCGAAGCGGCCTGATTGCCGATTTAGACATCGTAGAGGCGGGGGGCGGTCTGGTGGCCGCCCTTCGTTTTTTGTCAGTCAACGCACGAATTCATCGCGCAGGCGTGATTTGCGTTGGCTGGCGAGCTTGATTATCTGGCATTGGGGAAATTGCAGGAAGGGAACAAATCGTGCTCGTAAAATCCATCCGTCCGTGGGATCTGTCTGAATCCATGGTGACGCCTGAACATGTCTTTATCAACCGCCGCCAGTTTCTGGCCGCAAGTGCGGCAACCGCGTCACTTGGCCTGATCGGCGGGGGCACGGCCCTGGCCGCCGGCGACGCGGACCCGACGCTCGATCTATACCCGGCGAAGAAGAACGAGGCTTATACGATCAAGCGGGATCTGACGCCCGAGAGGGTGAATGCGAATTACAACAACTTTTATGAGTTCGGTTCCCAGAAAGGTGTCGCCGCTGCCTGCCAGGCCCTGGAGACCCGGCCATGGGAGGTAACCTTCGACGGCGAGGTCGAAACGGCGTTCAAGATCGGCATCGATGAACTGATCCGGAAGATGTCCCTGGAAGAGCGGCTGTACAGGCACCGGTGCGTGGAAGCCTGGTCGATGACCGTTCCGTGGACGGGCTTTGCTCTCAAGGATCTGGTGGCGCTGGCCAAACCCCTGTCGTCGGCGAAATATCTGGAGATGAAGACATTCATGAACCCCGATGTGGCCGGTGGTCAACGGGCAACATGGTATCCATGGCCCTACACGGAAGGCCTGACGATCGAGGAAGCGACCAACGATTTGGCCTTCATGGTCACCGGTGCCTACGGCAAACCGGCTGCAAAACAGTTCGGCGCGCCGCTTCGCCTGGCAGTGCCGTGGAAATACGGTTTCAAGTCGATCAAGTCGATCGTGAAATTCACGTTCACGAGCAAACGTCCCAAGTCGTTCTGGGAGGATCTTGCGCCTGCCGAGTACGGCTTCTGGGCCAATGTCAATCCGGAAGTGCCGCACCGGCGCTGGAGCCAGGCCACGGAAAAGGTTCTCGGCACCAATCACCGTGTGCCGACGGTGCTTTACAACGGCTATGGCGACCAGGTGGCAGACCTCTACAAGGACATGAAGAGCGAACCGCTGTTCATGTGATCGTTCGCCGGTCGCTACGAGTGCATACCCCCTAGAATTCCAAACCTAGGGCGTTTCCCGTTTGTTCAGCCTTGTTTTCTTCCATCTTAAACTGGCGCACGACATCCGTTCGTGTTGTAGACAGTCCAGTTAAGCCATCCTTGGTCACGCCACAGGCAAGACCGAGGAACCATGGGCAATTCTGCGGGCCGTGGCCCTGGCGAATAGATCCTCGCCAGCGTTTCACGCGGACAAGGATGACGATGGAAAGAGTGGAGATACATCCCTTCCCTTCGTTATTCTCCCTTCAATTGGGAAAAACGATCGGCGGTCAGACGATTGAGAGACCGTGAATCGGAAAAACTGCAAAATGCATTAAGTCAAAAAAAACCGGGCTCTCCGACTGGAGCGCCCGGTTTAGGTACATTTCGCGCCCTCGAAAGGGCAGGGAGGCCAATCTGGTGAGGGGGACGATTGGCCACGCGACGGGAAGCTCGCAAGGGGAGGGAGTGTAGCTTCCGCCGCGACGTTCATAGTGAACGCTTGATGTGAATGTGCGGTTTTCTACCGGATTCTACAAGAGCGAGTTGTGCATGGGAGCTATGCGTTTAACGCATAGCGATTAAGTTTCTGATTAGAAAGACCATTCCTTGGCCTTGGCCAACAGGAAGTCCCGGAACACAGTCACTCTTTTCGAGGCGCGCAGTTCTTCGGGGTAGACAAAATAGGTATCGAAGGAGGGTGCTTCCACGTTATGCAGTATCTGCACGAGGCCGGTTCCTTCACCGACAATGTAGTCAGGTAATGAAACAATCCCGAGTCCACTCTGTGCGGCCCGTTTGAGTCCATAAACACTGTTGACCTGCAAGACAGCCTCACGCGGCTTTCCGTTCTTGCGCCCTACTGTCTGCAACCAGTTCAGGTCGCGCAGATAGGTCAGCATGCGCGGGCCGAAGGTCAAAATCCTGTGCTTGTCGAGATCTTCCGCTGTGTGCGGAGTGCCATACTTCCTGAGGTACTCCGGTGTAGCAAAAATATGATTGTGGACCGTGAACAGCTTGCGCTGGATCAGGTCGGGCTGAATCGGTTGACGCAGGCGAATGGCGACATCGGCTTCGCGCATGGCGAGGTCCAGTTCCCGGTCTTCGATGATCAGGTAAACCTTGATGTCAGGATAGAGGTCGATGAAATCCGTGATCCGCGGTGTCAGCCAGTTGGCGCCAAGGCCCACCGTGGTCGTGATTTTCAACTCACCGAACGGTTTTTCCTTGGAATCAGTCAACCGCGTCTGGGTTGCCGCCAGCTTTGTGAATACGTCATGGGCAGTTCTGTAGAGCAGTTCGCCCTGTTCGGTAAGGATCAAACCACGGGCGTGGCGATGAAACAGAGGCACCTTGAGATCCTGTTCCAGCGAACTGATCTGACGGCTTACTGCAGACTGACTCAGGCCGAGGTCTTCACCGGCATGGGTAAAACTGCCGGCATCAGCGACGGAATGAAATATGCGAAGTTTGTCCCAGTCCATGGACACGGCTCCGATTCAGGGGTTTGGACACACAGGTTGTGAGTCAATTACGTTACAGGACGCAACTTTGACACAGTACGGCATTGTCTTAGTGCCGTGACATGAGGACTTTCGGCTATTCAGCCGCCTCACTCTGGTTTTCGAGTGCGGCAATGTATTTCTCAGATTCGAGTGCCGCCATGCATCCCATGCCCGCAGCGGTGACGGCCTGACGATATATATCATCGGTGACGTCACCGGCGGCAAATACACCGGGCAGACTGGTTGCCGTCGAACCCGGCGTGGTTACCAAGTAACCGCCGCGTTTCATTTCCATCTGCCCGGCGAAGAGTTCGGTTGCCGGGGCATGCCCGATGGCGATGAAAACGCCGTCGACCGCCAGGTCTTCGATGTCGCCCGTGTTGACATTTTTCAGACGTGCAGCCGTGACGCCGCGCGGTTCGGACGTGCCGAGAACGTCGTCCAGCACCGTATTCCATCTGACCTCGATCTTCTCGTGATTGAGCAACCTGTGCTGCAGAATTTTCTCCGAGCGCAATTCATCGCGGCGGTGGACCAGGGTTACCTTGCGCGCAAATTTGGTCAGGAACAGTGCTTCTTCGACGGCTGTATTGCCGCCGCCGACGACCGCGACATCCTTGTCGCGGTAAAAAAACCCGTCGCACGTCGCACATGCGGATACGCCAAAGCCTTTGAAACGCTCTTCATTTTCCAGACCGAGCCACTTGGCCTGCGCCCCGGTGCAGATGATCAGGGCATCGCACGAATAGGTATCGCCGGAATCGCCGGTCAGGCGATAAGGCAGCGATCCCAGGGCAACCGACATGATGTGATCCTGGACCAGCTTTGTGCCCACATGCTCGGCTTGGGCCTGCATCTGTTCCATCAGCCACGGGCCCTGAATGACGTCGGCAAAGCCGGGATAGTTCTCGACATCGGTCGTGATCGTAAGCTGTCCTCCGGGCTGAATACCCTGGATCAGAATCGGCTCCAACATGGCGCGGGCCGCGTACACGGCCGCTGTATAACCGGCGGGACCGGACCCGAGGATGATGACCTTTGAGTGAATATGTGTCATGACGAAAGTTCCGGGAACGAAGTGATCAAATCTCTATATGGTGACGGGAAACGTGCGCACAATAGACCGACTCGCACCTGTTCCGAAACACTATTTGCCGCGTTATGCACCGGCGGAGTGATTCAAAAAATACCAATCATTGAAATATTGTTGCGCATTCGCGTGACTTTTTTTGGTATAATGCCGCCGATGGACAAGAATCAAATGTCAGCCCTTATCCGGCACTCTCAATGTGACGGCTCATGCCGCCGCTCAGCCGGAGCCCGGGTATGACGCGCAACATCAAACTGGACGATGTGGACTGGCGCATTCTCAAGGAACTGCAGGACAACGGCCGGATCACGAATGTGGAACTGGCGAAACGTGTCGGGATATCCGCACCACCGTGTCTGCGGCGGGTGCGAACCCTCGAGGAAGCCGGCGCCATACGGGGATATCGCGCCGTTCTGGATGAGAAGCTGTTGCGATTCGATGTCACCCTGTTTGCCATGGTCGGGTTGCACAGTCAGGCCGAGGCCGATCTGATCGCGTTTGAGACCCTGGTGCGGCAATGGCCGATCGTCAGGGAATGTCACATGCTGAGCGGCGAAATCGACTTTATCCTGAAATGCATCGCCCCGGATCTGGCGACTTTCCAGAACTTCGTCATTCAGGAACTGACGGCCGCCCCCAATGTGGACAGCGTCAAGACATCCCTGACCATTCGCGAATCGAAATACCAGCCGGGCGTGCCCTTCGGGCTGTCGCCGCAGTGAGTACTGCACTGTTGCAGGGTAGGCCGACTGCCGCTTATACGAAGCTGACTTTCAGGATCTCGTAACTCTTGCCACCGCCGGGGGTCGAGACCTCGACGCTGTCGCCAACGGTTTTGCCGATCAGGGCGCGGGCGAGCGGAGATGTGATGGAAATCCTGCCTTTTTTGACGTCGGACTCAACCTCTCCAACGATCTGATAGGCAATTTCATCGTCTGTGTCTTCGTCGACAAGCAAAACGGTGGCACCGAACACGACCGCGTCGCCTGACAGTTTCGACACATCGATGACTTCGGCCCGGCTGAGCTTGTCCTCGAGGTCCATGACGCGTGCCTCGGTCATGCCTTGCTGTTCCTTGGCGGCGTGATACTCGGCGTTTTCCGATAGGTCGCCGTGGGCGCGTGCTTCGGCAATCGCCTTGATGATCCGCGGGCGTTCTACAGACTTCAGGTGCTTGATTTCCGTTTGCAGGGAATCATGGCCCGCTGCGGTCATTGGAACTTTTTCCATCGTCGTCTTCTTTTCGATCCTATTTCGACGCCACGACACTATTCGTTGTGGCGGATACTCAATCTGTCTTGTTCAGAAAATCCTCAGGGACAACTATTGCCCACGTGCGAGGGGATCGCAACTGTCAAATTGACTTGCAATCAGTTGTCATAAACATATGACTGAAGGGGGGTAACCGTCAATTGTCCAGACGCAAAAGCGTCAATCGCCTGTGTCGCTGCAACCGCACCGGCGATCGTAGTGTAATAGGGTATCCGGTCGATCAGTGCGGAGCGCCTCAGGGAACGGCTGTCCAAAAGCGCCTGGGCGCCTTCAGTGGTGTTGAAAACCAGTTGTATGTCCCCGTTCTTGATGGCATCGACAATATGCGGACGGCCTTCGAGGACCTTGTTCACCTTCTCGCTCGGAATGCCGTTTTCCTGAAGAAACCTCTGGGTTCCGCTGGTGGCGATGATCTTGAAGCCCAGGTCGACTAGCTTGCGGACCGACGGCAAAATGCGTGGCTTGTCGCCGTCCTTGATCGAGATGAATGCGGAGCCGCCGGACGGGACAGCGGTGCTGCTGCCGAGCTGACTCTTGGCAAAGGCGATGGCAAAATTGCGGTCAAGCCCCATGACCTCGCCGGTCGAACGCATTTCCGGCCCCAGAATCGTGTCGACGCCCGGGAAACGGGCGAACGGGAAGACGGCCTCCTTGACGGCCACATGGCTTAGATGCGGCTTGGTCAGACCAAACGATGCCAGTGTTTCCCCGGCCATGATCCGGGCGGCAATCTTGGCGAATGGCTTTCCGACCACCTTGGCGACAAACGGTACGGTCCGGCTGGCACGCGGGTTGACTTCAAGGACGTAAATTTCTCCATCCTTGATGGCAAATTGCACGTTCATCAAGCCGACGACCTTCAGGGCGATTGCCAAGGCGGCGGTCTGTTCTTCCAGTGCCGAGATGATGTCATCGGGCAGGGAATGGGGCGGCAGGGAACAGGCACTGTCGCCGGAATGAACGCCGGCCTCCTCAATGTGCTCCATGATGCCGCAGATGAAGACGTCGCGGCGGTCAGCCAGCGCATCGACATCGACCTCAATGGCGTCCCGCAGGTAACTGTCGATCAACACCGGACTGGAACCCGAGACCACCACGGCTTCGGATATGTAGCGCTCAAGCTGAGCTGTGTCGTGGACGATTTCCATGGCGCGGCCGCCCAGGACATAGGAAGGCCTGATGACAACCGGAAAGCCGACAGTCTGGGCTATTTCCCGGGCCTGGTCCTCGGTGGTGGCGATCCCGTTGTTGGGCTGAGTCAGGTCGAGGCGCTGCAAGAGATCCTTGAAGCGGTCGCGGTCTTCGGCCAGATCGATGGCGTCGGGGGATGTGCCAAGGATAGGAACGCCTGCTTTTTCGAGTGCCTCGGCGAGCTTGAGCGGCGTCTGGCCGCCGAACTGAACGATGACACCATGGACTGTGCCGCGCGAAGTTTCGCGCGCGATAATCTCCAGCACGTCTTCTTCCGTCAGCGGTTCGAAATAAAGCCGGTCGGAGGTATCATAATCGGTCGAGACGGTTTCGGGATTGCAATTGACCATGATGCTCTCGTAGCCGGCGTCGGCCAGCGAGAACGCCGCATGGCAACAGCAGTAGTCAAACTCGATGCCTTGGCCGATGCGGTTCGGCCCGCCGCCAAGAATGATTACCTTCCTGGCGTCGGAAGGACGGGATTCGTCGCTGTCAAAGGCCGAAGAGTTTTGTTCGTAGGTTGAATACATGTAGGCAGTCGGCGATTCGAACTCACCGGCGCAGGTGTCTATGCGCTTGTAATCCGGGCGGATATTCAGGGCGTGACGCAGTCCGGTAACTTCGGCGGGTGTAAGGCCAGACAATTCAGCAAGACGGTCGTCGGAAAATCCCATGGACTTCAAAGCGCGGAAGTTCGGCTCATCGGCTGGTAGCCCGTGAACCCGGACACGCTCTTCGGTGTCAACGATCTCTTGAATCTCGGAGATGAACCAGGGATCGACATGGCACGACGCGTGGACCTGGTCGACTGTGAATCCCAGTCTCAGTGCCTGGGCTACATGCAACAGCCGGTCTGGCGTCGGCACCGCAAGGGCCGCTCGAATGGCATTCTTGTCGTCGTCCTTGCCCAATCCCTTGATCTCGATTTCGTTGAGGCCGGTAAGACCGGTTTCCATCGACCGCAGACCTTTCTGCAGGGACTCCTTGAAAGTGCGGCCGATCGACATGGCTTCGCCGACAGACTTCATGGCGGTGGTCAGGGTCGGTTCGGCGCCCGGAAATTTTTCAAATGCAAAACGCGGTATCTTGGTGACCACATAGTCGATGGTTGGTTCGAACGAGGCTGGCGTCAGGCCTTGGGTGATATCGTTGTCGAGTTCATCGAGGGTGTAGCCGACCGCGAGCCTGGCAGCGACCTTGGCAATCGGGAAACCGGTGGCCTTGGAGGCCAAAGCCGAGGACCGCGACACGCGTGGGTTCATCTCAATCACGACCAGGCGTCCGTCGGCGGGGTTGACCGCAAACTGAACGTTGGACCCGCCGGTTTCGACCCCGATCTCGCGCAGAACCGCGATCGAGGCGTCGCGCATCATCTGGAACTCCTTGTCGGTCAGGGTGAGCGCCGGGGCGACGGTGATGGAGTCGCCGGTGTGCACACCCATGGGGTCGATGTTCTCTATCGAGCAGACGATGATGCAGTTGTCGTCGCGGTCGCGCACGACTTCCATTTCATATTCCTTCCAGCCGAGAACGGATTGCTCGACCAGAACTTCCGTCGTCGGCGAGGCGTCGAGGCCGCTTTCGACGATCTCGAAGTATTCCCGGCGGTTATAGGCGATACCACCACCTGTACCCCCCATGGTGAAGGAGGGACGTATGATCGCGGGCAGTCCGATGACTTCGAGGGCTTCTTCGGCCTCGCCCATGGAATGGGCAAGACGGGACGTGGGCGTCTCGAGACCGATCTTGTCCATGGCCGTGCGAAAGCGCTCGCGGTCTTCCGCCTTGTCGATGGCCTCGGCTGTCGCGCCGATCATCTCGACATCGAACTTCTCGAGCACGCCGTCGCGCCGCAGCGACAGGGCGGTGTTGAGGGCGGTTTGCCCGCCCATGGTCGGCAGAAGGGCGTCAGGGCGTTCTTTCTCGATGATCTTCGCGACGATCTCAGGTGTGATGGGCTCGATGTACGTGGCGTCCGCGAGATCCGGATCGGTCATGATGGTCGCAGGGTTGGAGTTGACCAGGATGATCCTGTACCCCTCATCCTTGAGTGCCTTGCAAGCCTGCGTTCCGGAATAATCAAATTCGCAGGCCTGCCCGATCACGATCGGACCGGCGCCTATGATGAGGATGCTCTTTATGTCTGTGCGTTTGGGCATGGCGTTCGGTCGGTCCGGTTGATTGCAGGCCTGTGCAGGCGTGGTCTGGTCATGGTATAACGGGTGTTGTCGGTACTCAGTACGACGTTTCTATAGTCGGTCTTGTGAAGAGGTTAAAGAGGAGCCATGGCCCTCAGAGGATTTGGCAGAAGACGCCGCCAACATGGCCGGCGCGGCCGTTTCAAGATCTGGCCGCTCCTGATCTTCGCCGTGTTTGGTGTGTATTACTATTTCTCCAATCAGGAAACCGTTCCCGTCACCGGTCGGAACCAGATGGTGACCATGGACCGCAAACAGGAGATGCAACTGGGACTTGCGTCCTACAAGGATGTCCTGCGCAAGTCCCGGGTGGTGAAGAGCGGTGAGCTTGTCGACATCGTCAAT
The DNA here is from genome assembly GCA_021775805.1 of Alphaproteobacteria bacterium. Lineage (GTDB taxonomy): Bacteria > Pseudomonadota > Alphaproteobacteria > Rhizobiales > JAJFHC01 > JAJFHC01. The sequence continues at coordinate 179,171 of JAJFHD010000125.1, forward strand.
GATATCGGACGGCGTATCGCCAAGGCTGCGGCCAAGGACGATCCCGGGTTCCAGTGGGAATTCAACATTATCCAGTCCGATCAGGCCAACGCGTTCGCACTGCCTGGAGGCAAGGTGGCCTTTTACACCGGTATTCTGCCGATCGCCAAGAACCGGGACGGTATCGCTGCAATCATGGGGCACGAGATTGCCCATGCGATTGCCCGTCACGGCGCTGAGCGCATGGCCACCCAGCAACTTGTCCAGTGGGGGCAGATGGCGGTGGGCATGGCGGCCGGCGAGCTTGACGTGCAAACCCAGCAGATGATCATGGGCGCGTTTGGCATTGGTGCGCAATATGGTGCCTTGCTGCCGTTTTCGCGCAAGCACGAATCCGAGGCCGATTATATCGGACTGATCTATCTGGCGCGGGCCTGTTTCGATCCACGCGAGGCGCCAAAGCTTTGGCAACGGATGGGACAGGCATCGAAAAGCCGTGGCAAGCAGCCGTCGGAATTCATGTCGACACACCCAAGTCCGGATACGCGCATCCAGCAATTCAAGGCGTGGATGCCGGAAGCGCTTGAAGTGCGCAAGCAACATTGCGGGTCGTGAATGCGGGAACAGGGCGGCGCTGGATCCCGAATGTGACAAGAGGCGCATTATCGAATCGGCTGGTAAATTCTGGAGACGGTCCCCGAAAACATGACAACGCGTGACGGTGGCGGTCAACGCCGGGCCTCCATAAGGCCGGCAAATCGTTCAAACAGATAGTGACTGTCGCGAGGGCCGGGCGAGGCTTCGGGATGATACTGAACTGAAAATATCGGTTTGCCCGTTACCGTCAGGCCGCAGTTTGTGCCGTCAAACAGCGACTCGTGCGTTTGTTCGACCCCGGCAGGCAGGGTCGTTTCATCAACCGTGAAACCATGGTTCATGGATGTGATTTCAACCTTGCCGGTGGTGTGATCCTTGACCGGATGATTGGCGCCATGATGCCCCTGGTGCATCTTCCTGGTCCGGGCACCAAGCGAAAGCGCCAATATCTGGTGTCCGAGGCAGATCCCGAATACCGGCAATCCGCTGGCCACCAGTTTCTTGACTTCAGGAATTGCATATGTGCCGGTGGCGGCGGGATCGCCTGGGCCATTTGACAGGAATATGCCGTCCGGCTGCAAGGCCAGGATGTCGTCTGCACTGGCGGTTGCGGGCACGACTGTCGTGCGGCATCCGACATTGGCGAGACACCGCAGAATGTTGCGCTTCATACCGTAGTCGACGGCGACGACATGGAACTTTGGGCTCTCGAGAACGCCGAAACCTTCGTTCCAGATCCATCCGGTCTGATCCCACGTGTAGCGCTGACCACAGGTCACTTCGATGGCAAGATCCATGCCTTCAAGGCCGGGCCACGCGGCCGCCTTGGCCTGCAGGGCGTCGACATCGAATTTTCCGTCAGGATCATGAGCGATAACCGCGTTGGGCATACCCCGGTCCCGAATGAGGGCGGTAAGGGCGCGGGTGTCTACATTGCCAATCCCTACAATCGAGCGTGTTGCGAGCCAGTCGCTCAGGTGGCGGCTGGCGCGATAGTTCGAGGGCTGGGTCACCGGCGCTCTCAGAACCGCGCCGCGAACGCCGGACGCCCCTGCCATATTGGCCGTCTCGATGTCCTCGTCGTTGACGCCGACATTGCCGATATGCGGGAACGTGAATGTGATGATCTGGCCGGCATAGGACGGATCGGTGAGCACCTCTTGATAACCGGTCATGGCGGTATTGAAGCAGACTTCGCCGACCGCATCGCCGCTGGCTCCCAGGCCCTGGCCTTCGAGCACGGTTCCATCAGCCAACACAAGAAGAGCTGTCGTCGGAATGTCGCCCCAGGCGCGCGCGTCCGGTCTGACGATGTCCGCCGAACCGGCGTTGCCAGGTCCGAGCGTGATGTCAGTGTCTTTCATTGTCGTGCTCCAAAGGAGGAACGGAAACCGGCGTGCACGTAAATTTGCGACTGATCGGTGTCGCCCGGCATTTGCACTGAAATTTCGAGTGTGGCCAAATTGCGCCGGACAATAGTGAAATCCCCGTGTGCCGTCAACAGCCGTGGGAAAAATATTTAATTGTGATTTTTCAACGAGTTATACAACGTCAGGAAGATTGCCCTGACGGCAGGAAAAGGGGTATGGTGACGGCTTGGGAAATCAGTATCGAGAGTCATATGAGTGAGCGTATTCGCGAGCGGATCAATTCCGCTCTCAAGGAGTCTGTCAAGGCGCAGAACAAGACCAGGACGTCGACTTTGCGCCTGGTGAATGCTGCTATCAAGGATCGCGACATCGCTTCAAGAACGTCAGGTGTCGATGACGGTGTATCTGACACTGAAATTCTCGATATTCTGGCGAAAATGATCAAACAACGCCGGGAATCCGTGCAAACCTATGAAGAAGCCGGTCGGGTGGAACTCGCAGACCGCGAGTCGCAGGAAATAGAGATCATTGCCGAATTCATGCCGCGCCAGATGGAGAACGGGGAAGTCGAACAGGCATGCAAGGAAGTCGTGGAGGAAATCGGCGCCGAAGGCCTGAAGGACATGGGCCGCACAATGGCGGCGTTGAAGGAACGTTTTGCAGGCCGTATGGATTTTGGCAAGGCGAGCGGTCTTGTCAAAGGCCTGCTGGGGTAGGGCACAAACACGACCAAAAGCGTCTTTGTCGCTTCCCGGTCCAGCCCCCGCGCCGTGCGATCCGCCTTGTGTGAAAATGGAGGGGCATGATGAGTGGGGTGGCATTCTGGTTCTTTTTGGCAGCGATTTTCTACGGACTTCTGGGCCTGGCTCTGGGATTGCAGATGGCGATCAGCGAGGACCATGGACCCATGCCGGTTCATGCGCACATCATGGTCATCGGTTGGCTTAGCTTTGCGATTTTCGGGTTTTTCTACATTCAGTTCGCCGACACGGTGGCGAGGTTTGCATCACTGGTGCACGCTTGGTCGTCACAGGTTTCACTTGTCGGACTGATAGCCGGCCTGTGGCTCGTCTACACCGGCAATGACGCCTTCGTGCCCCTGGCTGCTGGGGCATCGGTCGTCTACGCCCTGTCTTTTTGTGTTTTTGCCTATGTGGCTTTCCCGGTTCTGATCAAACTGCACAAGGCACGCGGCTGAAAACCGTGATCGGGGTCAATGGGAAATTGACCGCCTAAGGTGAAGTGATTCGCTTCGGTCTGAACTTACCGGCTATAGTTGGGGCGATCAGCCCGAATCAATGCCCAAACCGCCGTTGGTGACATGAACTTTCCGCAATCCTTTCTGGACGAGATCAGAGCCCGGCTCCCGGTCTCGGAAGTGGTCGCGCGACGGGTCAAGCTTACCCGGAAAGGCCGGGAATTTGTCGGGTTGAGCCCGTTCAATCCAGAAAAGACGCCCTCGTTTACGGTCAACGACCAGAAGGGTTTCTACCACTGTTTCTCATCGGGCAAGCACGGCGATATCTTCGGGTTTCTGATTGATGTAGACGGATTGGCCTTTCCCGAGGCGGTCGAGCGGTTGGCCCATGACGCCGGGGTGCCGATGCCCGAGCGTACCGAAGCCGATGTCCAGCGCGAGGAAACACGGGCAGGCCTCGTCGAAGTAATGGAGATGGCCGCCCGGTTCTTCGAAGATCAGCTCGAGCGGGAGGCCGGGGCAGCGGCGCGGGGATACCTGTCGGACCGGGGACTGGCGGTGAAGGTCCAGAAGTCCTTTCGTCTGGGGTATGCCCCGGCAAGCCGCAGTGCTCTCAAGTCCCACCTGGCGACCCAGGGCGTCGATCAGGCGCAAATGGTCGAGGCCGGTTTGCTGATCGCAGGTGACGATATTCCGGTTTCCTATGACCGGTTCAGGGACCGGGTGATGTTTCCGATTGAGGACCAGCGTGGCCGGGTCATCGCCTTCGGTGGCCGGGCGTTGTCCGCCGATGTGCCCGCCAAATACCTGAACTCACCGGAAACACCGCTGTTTCATAAAGGCTCGATTCTTTACAATTTTGCGCGCGCCCGGAAATCGGCACATGATGCCGGCACCATAATCGCCGTGGAAGGGTACATGGATGTCATCGCGCTGTCGGCGGCCGGCTTCGAGAATGCGGTGGCACCACTTGGAACAGCGCTGACCCCAGACCAGATCGGTCTTTTGTGGCGGGCAGCGCCTGAGCCCATCTTGTGTTTTGACGGCGATCGGGCAGGTCTGAAGGCTGCCTATCGTGCGGTGGAAACCGCCTTGCCACTTCTGAAGCCTGGACACTCGATCAATTTTGCCCTCCTGCCGGAAGGGGTTGATCCCGATGACCTGTTGCGCGAGCACGGACGTGCGGCGCTCGATCAGGTGCTTGCCGGTGCCAGGACGCTTGCGGAGATGCTGTGGTCACGGGAATACTCCGGCGGCGACTGGTCGACGCCGGAGCGCCGCGCCTTGCTGGAACAGCGGGTTGGCGATCTGGTGAGACAGATATCCGACCCGGCAATCCAGCGCTACTACCAGCAGGAAATGCGCGCGAGATTCGAAAAGTACCTGAACCGGCGAGGGGCGAAGGGCCGTGCCAGCAGGCCAGGGCCGTCATGGGGCGGTGGCAATCAGGGCTGGAAACGCGGAAAATCAGGGAATCGGCGTGACTGGGGGGGCAGACCAGGCACCGAAGCGCCCGCTTCAAGTGCGTTGCGCAGCAGCAATCTGGTGACACAATTCAACTTTGCAGCGCCGCATCGCGAGCTGATAATCGTACTTGCGGTGTTTAATCACCCGTTTTTGCTCGAAAATTACGCAGAAGAGTTTTCAGATGTGGAATTAACGAGCAACGACCTTGACAGACTGCGGACGGAAATTCTAGATATCGCGGCCCATTGTGTGCCCCTTGACAGGCGCACCCTTAGGGACCAGTTGGAAAAGAGCGGAACGCTCGGATCGATCGAACGGTTGAAGGACGGGCTTTCGCACAAGAGTGATCGGTTTATCGAAGCCGATGCAGCAGAATTCGATGCAGAGACGGGTTGGCGGCATACGCTCGCTTTGCACCGCAAGTCGCTGACGCTGCAAAAGGAACTAAGAGCTGCCGAACTGGCGTTTGAACAGGACGGCAGCGGCGAGAATTTCGAACGGCTCAAGGACATTCTTGAACAGGTCTCGAGCACGGACGGAACAGAGGCCATTGTAGATGGGTTTGGCGAAGCGTTGCAGGACAAAACCGAATGGGCGTATGGGCGGTCCCATGGTTAATTCGTACTTAAGACACTTCGCTTAAAAGCAGGACAGTTGGCTGGACTTGATGATTCACGCGTGCGGATGAATCGTCATGCATCCGGGCATGGAACATTTTTACAGCGACGTAAGCCCGGGCAGACCGGCCGGCGCTGTGGTGGAGACATGGTGTATGGCAACCAAGACCGCTGAGAAACAGACTTCGCAGGAAACATCGACGGAAGGACAAGACGGGCCATTGCTCGACATGTCGGATGCTGCCGTCAAGAAGATGATAAAGCTCGCGAAACAACGCGGCTATGTCACATACGACGAGCTGAACGAGGTGCTGCCCTCAGAGGAAGTGTCGTCGGAGCAGATCGAAGACACTATGTCTATGCTGTCTGAAATGGGCATTAACGTGGTCGAGACCGAAGAAGCCGAAGAAGTGCCGGAGGCGGACGGCAAGCCGGAGGCGACGGTTCCGGCCAAGACCGAAAAGCCGGCGTCGGAGACGCTCGACCGCACCGACGATCCCGTGCGCATGTATCTGCGCGAGATGGGCAGCGTGGAATTGCTGTCGCGTGAAGGCGAAATCGCGATTGCCAAGCGCATTGAGGCCGGCCGCGAGGCCATGATCGCCGGGCTTTGCGAAAGTCCGCTGACCTTCCAGGCGATTATCATCTGGCGCGACGAGTTGAATGAAGGCCGGATTTTGCTGCGTGACATCATCGACCTTGATGCGACCTTTGCCGGTCCCGACGCCAAGGCCGTGCCTGCGGCACCGGGTGCCGAAGGCGACGAGAGCGAAAACGGCGACGAGACTGCCGCCGAAAAAGAAGACGAAGACAGTGAGAAGCCGGCGGGTGAAGACGGCGACGACGATGGCGACGATGGCGACGACGATGAAGACGATGCCGAAAACAACATGTCGCTCGCTGCCATGGAAGCGGAACTGAAGCCGCAGGTTGTCGAGACCTTCGACCGGATCGCGTCCGAGTACAAGAAACTGCGCCGTCTGCAGGACCAGTTGGTTGAAAACAAGCTGCAGAACAAGTCGCTGTCTCCCAGCCAGGAACGCCGCTACAAGAAGCTGCGTCAGGATATTGTTGAAGACGTCAAAAGCCTGTCGCTCAACAACAATCGCATCGAAGCGCTGGTCGAGCAGCTCTACGATATCAACAAACGCCTGATGGGCTTTGAAGGCCGCCTGATGCGTATGGCAGAGTCCTATGGCGTCAAGCGTGAGGATTTCCTGAAACAGTATCAGGGTAGTGAGCTCGATCCGAACTGGTCGCGCCGGGTTGCTCGGCTGACCGGCAAGGGCTGGAAGGAATTCACCGGCGGCGAACGCGAGCCGGTCAAGAACATCCGCGGTGAAATTCATTCGCTTGCGACCGAAACCGGCCTCGAGATTACCGAGTTCCGTCGGATCGTGCACATGGTGCAGAAAGGCGAACGTGAAGCCCGTCAGGCCAAGAAGGAAATGGTTGAAGCCAACCTTCGCCTGGTGATCTCGATCGCCAAGAAATACACCAACCGCGGCCTCCAGTTCCTGGATCTTATTCAGGAAGGCAACATCGGACTGATGAAGGCGGTCGACAAGTTCGAGTACCGCCGGGGTTATAAATTCTCGACATACGCCACATGGTGGATCCGCCAGGCGATCACGCGCTCGATCGCCGACCAGGCGCGGACCATCCGGATTCCGGTTCACATGATCGAGACAATCAACAAGCTGGTGCGCACGTCGCGCCAGATGTTGCATGAGATCGGCCGCGAACCGACACCTGAAGAGCTTGCGGAAAAACTCGCCATGCCGCTTGAAAAAGTCCGCAAGGTGCTCAAGATCGCCAAGGAGCCGATCAGCCTGGAAACGCCGATCGGCGACGAGGAAGACAGTCACCTGGGCGACTTCATCGAGGACAAGAATGCGATCCTGCCGATCGATGCGGCAATCCAGTCGAACCTGCGCGAGACCACCACGCGGGTGCTTGCAAGCCTGACTCCGCGCGAAGAACGGGTGCTGCGGATGCGGTTCGGCATTGGCATGAATACCGACCATACGCTGGAAGAAGTTGGCCAGCAGTTCTCGGTAACACGCGAGCGTATTCGTCAGATCGAAGCTAAAGCGTTGCGCAAACTCAAGCATCCAAGCCGGTCACGCAAGCTTAGAAGTTTCCTCGATAACTGATTGTTTTTGCAATCAGTATCTGGGCTCTCCTGGCACGATGACGTCCCGGTCCGGACGCTTGGCGTAGAGGCGGTCGACGTCGGCTGCTCTGTTCTGAAGCGTGCGGCGCTGAACCAGATGTCCCTTGTCGTTGACTTCGCCGGTCTCGGGGTCGAGAGCATCCCGCATGATGACCGCGTATCTGATGGCTGTTGAACTGCCGGGCCATTGATCGTTGTGCCTTGCCAAGGCGCGTTCAAATGTCCTGAAAAGACTGTCGTCATCGAGGCCGGCGGCGGATGCCGTCGGGAACAGCAATGCTGCGACATAGTCGTGGTTCTCGCCGGCGATTGCCACATCCCCCAGATGAGGGGCGCAGGCAGACAGCAACATCTGCCGCAGGGATCCTACCTTGACCCGCGTGCCATTGGAGAGTTTGAAATCTTCCGCAACCCGCCCATCGAACCTCAATCCGAGTTCTGGATGGAACGGCCGGACCGGGGCCACAACATCTCCCGTGCACAAGTATCCCTGCTCATCCAGGGGCATCGGCGCGCGGCCCGATCGAACCATGTAGTAGGGGGAGACGTTGGGCCCGCGAACCCGAACCTCTGTGCGTCCATCCACGTCCACCAGCCTCAACTGGTGGCCGGGCAGGGGTATTCCGACTTCACCGGGGCTGCCCGGTTCTTCGTGGGCCAGACAGATGGTGGAAGCGGCTTCTGTCGACCCGTACCCGGATGCGACACGCAACGACTTGCGGGCGCCATTCTCCGGATCTGCGATCAACCGGTTGAGCCTGGCCCAAGTCTCACCGTCCATACCGGCGCCGGCAAAAAAGATCAGGTCTAGATCTGCGAAAAACGAACGAGAAAGCTTTTCGTCGGTCTCCAGTTGATCGAGCAAAAGTTTAATGCCGAAGGGCACATCGATGTACAGGTTGGGTTCCAACTGCACCATTTCGCGTGCCGTCGCGGCCATAGAGTTCGGAGACGGCGCGGGTCTTACATGATAGGTGCCCCCGTTCCAAATGACCTTGAAGAAATTGTCCAGACCGCCGAACACATGATGCCAGGGAAGCCAGTCCACCAGGACCGGACGCCGGGCTGCCAGAAACGGCCAATGGCTTGAAATCGCGCCTTGGACGGCGGCAATCATATGCCGGGTGATCATTACGCCTTTGGCGTTTCCAGTGGAGCCGGACGTGAAGTAGATCGCTGCAGGGTCATCTGGTCGGTTGCGGCCGGATTGAAACTCTTGCAGTACGTTGCCGTCCGAAGCTTTCTCACAAGCCGTGATGATTTCGAAGTTCAGAGTTTCCCGGCTCAGCAATTCCGCGAATTCGGCGGGGAGGGCTGGCGACAGAAGTACCAGGGCCGGACGACAAATTCTGAAGAGCTCCAACAGCCGCGACCGTCCCGATTCGGAAAACGCAAGTGCTGGCGAAAACGGCGCGTGCACCAAGCCAGCCTCGAGACAGGCCAGTTTCACCACAGCATGATCGGGACCCGCATCGTCAACCACAGCGACGGTGTCATGCGCATCAGGACATCGGCTGGAAAGATATCTGGCCATATGCGATGCCATAACCCTGGCCTCGCCGTATGTCATGTGGCGCCGACCGCTCTTGTCCAGACCCGATATCAAGTCGGCGTCCGGGGTGTCGTTCGCCCAGAACAAGAAACGCTCATAGATATCGGGCAGGGGTTCCGGCAGCGGGGTCTTGTTTGTGAGCGTGATTGATCCGTCCGTGTTGTCGACACGGTCAATGTCGAAAGAGGCAAAGGTGTCCGGCGAAGAGCCGCCGCGATTGCCGGCGCGTGAACGCGACCGTGAATCGGCCTGAACTATCATCCGGCACCCTGTCTGCGGCTGCCGTGCGTCTTGCGCGCATGTTCGTACTTCTCGCTGAGGTAGTCCATCAAGCGGTTGAAAGCATCCTCACTTGGGCCAATGCGGCGGGACTGGATGGCAAAGAGAATCCGTTCGTTGAAGTCGATTATGACTTCGCGCTCACGGAACTTGAACACCATCATGTTTGTGGCGGGCGTCAGCGAGTCGTTTATGACCAGCATTATGAACTGAAGCACCTTGTTGCCGGTGGCGTCTGCGATGGCATGGTGAAAACGAACGTCGGACGCGCAAAAATCTTCATTGGATAGACTGGCGTCGGATTGCCTTAGCAATTCCCGTTCCATGACTACAATGTCCTGGGGCCCTCGCCGGTTCGCGGCCAGCCGTACGCAAATTCCGCCTATATGCCGGCGTGATTCGGCAATATCCTCGAGCGAGAATACCCCCAACGTCACCAGCCATGTCGTGATGCCGGTCAGCAGGCGATTGGCTTGGCCAAGGGTTGGGCGGTTAACAAATATGCCGCCCCCCGGACCTCTTTTCGAGCGGATTAGCTGTTGAGCCGCAAGCAGTTTCATGGCCTCGCGAATGGTTGCCGGTGATGCGCCGAAACGGTTTGCCAGATCACTCTCAGACGGCAGTTTTTGATCGACATCCAGACGGCCGTAAATAATCTCATTGCTTAAAGCTTCCGCAATCTGGCGGGTCAGGCCGAGATTTGTGTCCGGAGGGCTGTTCTGGGAGTTCTGTATCATTTCTCGGTCGCGGTTTTTACGTTTAAAAACATACGGATAATTGAATTTTTAATTTGTGTCTCGAGCCAGTTCATGCGTGAAACACTGTTATTATTTTCGGTTATCTTTGTCAAATAAGATCTTTGTTTGCCCTATAACATAGTAAAATACAGACTATATATCTAAATAACATAACACAATTATAATTGGTCATAAATTAATAATTTGACACTCCGTCTTCCCGAAGCGTAACCTGACTAAATGGTCAAGTTCTTGACCGTTGGAATCGGAGGATTTGATGTTTGGTCCAGGTGCGGGGAGATTTTGATTGCGCCCGGGATCAAACCGTAACGGTGCGGGCGCGTTTCATGAAAGCCGTTTCAAAAACGCGGAACCGCAAAGGCAAAGCAGATCTTCCGGCGCCGACGCCATGTCAATTTGGAGGACATAATGACGATGAAACTGAACAGAAGACAAATGGTTGCGGGCGGGCTCGGGCTAACGGCCAGTCTGTCTCTGGCATCGCCGCTTGCGCTGGCGGCCTCGCAACTGGTGGTGCCGAGCTATGGCGGGCGCTGGGGCAAATTCTGGTCTCAGCAGATTCTTCCAGGTTTTGAAAAGGCAACGGGTATTGCCGCCAAGCACGACATTGGTCTGGGCAAGAATTTTGTTGCCAACATTCGTGCCGGTGGCAGCGCTTCGCCCTACAGCATTTTCATGGGCAATGAGAACATCGCCACAATGCTCCGCCACGAGGGCTTCTTCGAACCGCTGGACGCGAGCAAGTTGCCGAATCTTGCGCAGGTTTATGACAACTTCAAAAACCCCGGTCTGAACGGCGTTCGCGGCATCATTTCGCCGATTGGCATCGGCTACCGGACCGATTTGGTCAAGACACCACCCAAAGCCTGGTCGGATCTGTGGGACAATCCGGAGTTCAAGGGCAAGATTGGACTTTACCAGATCGGCAACACCGCAGCCGTTCTGTTCCTGCTGTTGACGGCGAAACTCTATGGCGGGTCGGAAGACAAGCTCGATGTGGCCTTTGCCAAGGTCAAGGAACTGCTGCCATTCCAGCAGGTCACGTGGAGCGGGGCAGCAGCGGCATCGCTGGTGCGCGGCGATTCGATCGTGGCCCCGGTCGACTGGGGTGAAGTGATTGCGCTCAAGAAAAAGGGCGCACCGGTTGACATGGTGGTTCCGGCCGAAGGCGTAATCGCCTTCGAGCAATCATTCAATCTGGTCAAGACCGGCCCGGCCAAGGATGATGCGCACAAGTATCTCAACTACATTCTCGATGCCAAGGTGCAGGAACAATATTCCGGCACGTTGTACACATCGCCGTGCAACACCCAGTCGATGCTGAGTGACGCATTGACGAAGGAAATTCCGATCCTCGGCGAAAAGATGAAAGACATTCACAGCTTTGACTGGGACGCCTACACCCCGAAGGTCGCCGAAGTCGCCGACCGGTGGAATCGCGAAATACAATAGTTTCTCCCTGCCGACCTATCCCGGGAGCCATAGCGTTCCCGGGATTCTTCTTTGGAACTTTCGTCATATCGGAACAAGATCGTTTCCGGTCGCACTCCTGATGATCGTGGTGGTTTTACGATGACAGCAATCAGTTTGCAGGGTCTCTGCAAGAGTTTCGGCGATGTCAGAGTGCTCAGAGATTTTTCGCTCGAGATTCAAGAAGGTGAGTTCGTTTCCTTGCTGGGTCCAAGCGGGTGCGGAAAGACAACCACGTTGCGTTGCGTTGCGGGGTTTGAATTTCCAAATGATGGCGAGATCCATTTTGGCAACCGGGACATGACATGGCTTGCGCCCGAACACCGGGATGTGGGGATGGTGTTTCAGTCCTATGCCCTGTTTCCGCACATGAATGTGCGCGAGAATCTGGGTTTCGGCCTGGAGATGCGGCGTATGCCCGAGGCGGAAGCCCGAAAGCGGATCGATACTGTTCTGGAAATGGTGCAACTGACCGGTATGGACAGCCGTTTCCCGAGGGAACTCTCGGGCGGGCAGCAGCAACGGGTCGCCCTGGCGCGTGCGCTCGTAATTGAACCGTCGGTTCTGCTGCTCGATGAACCGCTTGCCAATCTGGACGCCGCTCTGCGTGATGACATGCGCTACTTTATTCGTGATCTGCAACAGCGCGTCGGCATTACCAGTATTTACGTGACGCACGACCAATCGGAAGCGATCGTCATGTCCGACAGAATTGTCGTGATGTTCGATGGGCAGATCTCACAAGCGGGAACGCCAAGCGATATCTACGACCGGCCGGTAAACCGGCGGGTTGGCGAGTTTGTAGGAACAGCAAGTTTTTTTGAAGGGACGGTTCAGTCGGCTGATAGCGGCGGCACTTGCCGGGTGCAGTGCGGCTTTGGTCCCGTGGTGGCACAAGCCTCGGTTCCGGATGGTGGTTCACTGACTGCGGGTGCCAAGGTGACGGTGATGGTGAGGCCGGAGAACCTGCGGGTCGGTACCGCACTAACCGAAAGCAATGTGGTTGGCACGACCGTGCGAAGCGCGGTCTACCTGGGACACTCCATCGATCTTACCGTCGGGCTCCCTGACGGATCGGTATTGCGGGTCGATGCCCGGCCCGATTGTCCATTTCAACCGGGCGACTCGGTCGAGGTCGGATTTTCGGAAGTCAACACATGGGTTCTGCAATGACCGGTGTTGAGCACAACCGGATTGGCCGATACAGCCGAGCATTGCTGATCGTCCCGGCCGGCGCGCTGCTTATCACTTTTTTTGTGCTGCCCTATTTTTCCATCATCGTGATGAGTTTCCGCACCGCTTCAAGCAAGGCCGCGTTTGGCGACGGTTATACGTTGTCCCACTACTCGAGTGCGCTGAGCGACGACTTTGTTCTGGGAGTCCTGCTGCGTACGGTCGGACTCGGGTTGGGCGTTACCATAATAACCCTGATGCTTGGCTATCCGGTTGCCTATCACCTCGCTCGCACAAAGAGCCGATGGAAAGGGTTCCTCTACGCATTTGTACTGTCGCCGCTGCTGGTCGGCCTCGTTGTCAGAACATTCGGGTGGATGATCATCCTGTCGAACAATGGTGTTATCAACCAGGCCTTGAAGGGACTTGGCCTGGTCGACCAGCCGCTGCAGCTGATGAACAACAATCTGGGGGTCATGATTGCTCTGGTCCATGTTTTTTTGCCGTTCATCATCCTGCCGCTGCTGGGAAATATTCAGGCAATAAACCCCGAACTGGAGTCGGCTGCCCGGTCGCTGGGCGCCTCGCGCTTCATGGCATTCCGCAAAGTCACGCTGCCGTTGAGCGTGCCCGGTATACAGGCGGGTACGATCCTGGTTTTCGTGCTCGCCATCAGTGCCTACGTCACGCCGGCCATGCTGGGCGGAGCGCGGGCCAAGACCATGTCAGTCCTGGTCATCCAGTATCTGGTTGACAACTTTCGCTGGCCTGCCGGAGCGGCCCTGGCCCTCATTCTTGCCGTGACGGCGGCTGTGTCCGTGTGGTCCTATTTCACGCTGTCCAGCCGGTTGACGCGGAGGTTGCCATGATCAAATCCGTCCAACGGCGTCGCGGGCAGGCGACAGACCGCATCCTGAACCTTTTCATTACGGTTGTGTACGTTTTCCTTATGGCACCGATTGTGCTGATCGTCGTGTTGTCGCTCAACGCCGGAGAGTTCCTGGCCTTCCCACCCCAGGGCCTGTCGTTGCGTTGGTTCGGGACGCTTTATGATAACCAGCAGTTCATGGATGCGATCGTCTACTCGTTCCAGATTGCCATCGTCGCAACCGTCGTTTCGGGAATTATCGGCACCATGGCGGCGGTCTATGTCGTGCGTCATGCAGGCTGGGCCAAGGGGCCGTTGCGCCTCTTTCTGATGGGGCCGCTGCTGATCCCCGAAATCCTGACGGCGATCGCGCTGTTGTTCTTCATGTATGAGATCGGTATTGGTACGAAATACTCCATCGGCATACAGATCGGGCACATCGTCATCACGATACCCTATGTGTTCATGAACGTGGCGACGTCGTTGTTCAACTTCGACCGGTCTGTGGAGGAGGCCGCCCGAAGTCTGGGGGCATCGCCGGCACAGACCTTTCGGAGGGTGACGCTACCGCTGATCAAGCCGGGTGTCATTACCGGCTGCCTATTTGCATTTGTCATTTCGTTCGACATCTTCAACATCTCTTTGCTGTTGAAGGGGATCGGCACCAACACCCTGCCGATCCAGCTCTTTGACTATTTGAGATGGGATTTCGATCCGACGGCCGCCGCGGTGTCGAGCATCAGCATCGCCATGACATTCATCGTCATCTTCGTGCTCGACCGCTATGTGGGTCTGCGGTCGTTGCGGTTCTGATCTACAGCGTGCCAAATCACAGCTTCCGGTGCGGGCGCTGCAGACTTCACGGCTTACTTGATTTCCCAGGTTATGCTGACTTGCATGCGGATCGTTTGTTCACCTCTGGAAATTGGCACGGAATCCGCAGCCATCAGGGCTTCAGAGCGGGCAAAGGCGACCGGTCGGGGATGCGATCCGCCGCCTTCGGATATGGACAGAATCGGCCCGAGTGTGACGCCGGCTGCCTTGGCATAAAGCTCGGCCTTTGCCTTGGCATCTTCCACGGCCAGTTCGCGGGCCCGGTTGCGCAGAGGTTTGGGCTGGGAGACGGAAAAACTGATGCCGTTGATGGTATTGGACCCGAGCGACACCAGACTGTCGAGCGTGTCGCCTAGCCGCGACAGATCGCGAACCTTGACGGATACCCGGTTGGAGACCTGGTAGCCTCGCACCCGCGGCGGCTTGCCGTCTTTGAAGTGTTGGTACTCGGGGCCCACACTGAACTGAGAGGTGGCGATATCCTTTTTGGCAATGCCCGCCTTTGCCAGCCCCTTGAGAACAGCCGTCATGGCTGAATTGTTCGCTGAGAGGGCGTCCCGTGCGGTTTTTGCCCGGGTGACGACACCGGTGGTGACCTGGGCGATATCAGGAACCGCACTGATTTCACCGGCGCCTGTGAGAGCAATCACGCGCGGGGTTTCGCCGGCAGCCTGTAGCGGAGAGGCCGAAAGGCCCAGGGTAAAAACCAAGAGACATGACGCAAGCGCCAGGCGCGGCAGGCTGACCAACATCGGGAGATCCTTTCAACACAATTGGGAGACCAATAATAGCGTATCACTGCAGAATATCGAGGCCTCATATAGGGTTTGGATATTGCGCGAATTCTGCTATATCACCGGCGATGTGAATGTGTCGTGAACCGTTTGTCATGATGTTTTTTAGTGGGCCTGTAGCTCAGTTGGTTAGAGCCGACCGCTCATAACGGTCTGGTCGCAGGTTCGAGTCCTGCCGGGCCCACCATTCAGTCTCCCCATGTCATAGACTTTCGAAGAACCTGCCAGAAGAGCCCCGCATTACGGGAGGATAGCTCCATAACGTAGGTCATCGTCTGGAACAGAGACTGCAAATATGCGCTGTTTTCGCGGATTTTGTCCA
>JAJFHD010000126.1 GCA_021775805.1 Alphaproteobacteria bacterium
TTAGCCCCTGAAAACAGCCGTCAGTGGACGGAACTTCCACTTTGCCCCTGCTAGCCGACGTCATTGACAAGGGCGCCGCTGGTCCGTTGAGTGCCAAAAGCGGTCACTAATTCGAATGTGCTATTGGCCGCTTGGAGCCCAAACTGACAACCACAGGCAGGTCCAGATTGCAGACAACACGTTGGGTGACGTAAGGTGTCTGGCAGGGGTCGAGTAGGATCACTGATCAGAAGAACGCGCCGAAGTATGTCCTCTGGTACTCATCGGGAACGCCACACAGTTTCAAGTTTTATGGAAGCCGCATGATGAGTAAACCGAAAGAGTTCTGGGATAAATCTGCCGACAACTATGACCGAACCGAAGAACGATTTGAACATATCCATCAAACATCAAGGGAATGCGCAAAGAGGCACCTTACGGAAAGCGATGTTGTTTTGGACTATGGGTGCGGAACAGGCACGACAGCCTGTGAACTTGCCAGCCATGTGAAAGAAGTTCAAGGCATAGATATTTCTGGCAGAATGATTGAACTTTCAGAGGAAAAGGCCGCGGCGAACGGGATTGAAAACGTCAACTTCGCGCAGGCTGACATTTTTGATGAAGTGTACAGCAAAGGCTCATTTGATGTCATTTTGGCCTTCAACATGCTCCATACAGTGCCCGACCCGCAGCGCGTCGTGGGGAGGGTACATGAACTTCTAAAGCCTGACGGGTCGTTTCTTTCCGTTACGCCCTGCTTGCGGGATAAGATGTCATTTGTGGTCAGCGCCCAGATTCAGCTCGTTCGCCTACTGTGTAAACTTGGGATCATTCCCGTTCCGATACGAAGGCTTCAGAGCTCCGACCTGGATAGATTGGTAAGCGGCGCAAAATTTCATGCAACGGAAACAAGGGAGATTTATTCGGGGGCGTCCAGCTACTTTATCGCCGCCAAAAAGCACACCGGATGAATGACAGCTTCGTCCGCATAGCCGTCATCCAGCGCATTTGTTTCGGGTCAGCTTTGAGTCAAAAACGGCCGTACGGAGGCCCAGTCGACCGCTTCCGTTAGCCCCTGAAAACAGCCGTCAGTGGACGGAACTTCCACTTTACCCCTGCTAGCCGACGTCATTGACAAGGGCGCCGCTGGCCCGTTGAGTGCCAAAACCAGACTAACGGCGCCCATAAATGGAATGTGCACGTGAGTTAGAATCTTTTAGTAGTTAGAATAGCTTTTTCACGCCTTCAGTTATTTTAACTACCGTCAATATGCTCGGAATTGCAGCGGCAATGGTAGCCCACAAAGTTGCAAGGACACTTTTATCTGGCTCAGACTTCGTGGCTTCTTCAGCGAATTTTTCTGCCGCAGTTTGAGCGTCTCTGTCTGCAACCTCTTGCGTATAAGCAAGAATCAGCGCCAGAATTTCACCAACCTCGGCGGTTCCTTCCACCTGCTTGGTCTGATCTACGTCTGACACAGAACCGCTTCCCACATTGATAACGACATTGTCGCCTTTAGATTTCACCATATGTCCCGCTCTCCTCTTTGCAGCTTCCAATATATCGCTGGAACTTCTTTGAACCTCTTTCCTAAACGAGAGCTGTGTTTTTAGGTCGTGCTCAATTTTCGAAATTTGGAGTCCCGCAAATTTTACACATAGAGACCAAAACCAAGCCAACAAGCCAATAACCAATGCAAGAATAACAGCTTGAAATAATCCAAAAAAGGACATTAATCCACCTTGCGCAATAAGGAAGAACATTACGACAATCTGTAATCCTGTTGTAAATACAAAAAACCACTTAAATACCGAAAACACTCTTCTAAATCCTACGGCATTTTCTTTCAGATTGCTAAGGTAAGACTCTAGAAATACTTCTTGTTTTTCAATAGATGTTTGCATTTCGGACAACCTCTAGCAATGATTCAACAGTTACTTGGAGACTCGATTTGAAACGCTTCATATGTATCACAATGAAAACGTACTCTACCTCGCAATCCTGAAGTTAACAAATAACCCGCCATAAGGGAATGACGGAATGTATCTCGTATATAGGGAAATTTTGCAGTTTGAGCTTGGCGACTTTACTTTTGGTGTAGCAGTTCTCCAATATGACGCTAAATGTCTCATGTGGATCAAAAGCGGTAGCTCGCGCCGCGTTCGTCAAGGGTCTGTTGTCCGTACGTCAACGGACGAAAACAGTGAGAAAACTGATGTCGTCGGTTGTCGAGGATGCTACGGAACAAGATTACGGTGACAGTAACACAAATAGACAGCCAGCGGCCTGAAGGCTACCCTACCCCCATGGCTCGCCTTGCACGCACCGTCGTTCCCGTCCGGATACTACTGGTGCTCGTCGCCACAGTGTTTTCCGTTCTGCCGCTGTCGGGCAAAGCCGGGACCGCCTCTGTCCTGGAGACACTCAAACAGCCAGGCGTCCACGCCATCATGCGCCACGCCCTGGCTCCAGGGACAGGAGATCCGGCGGCGTTTCAGATCGGCGATTGCAGCACGCAACGAAACCTCGATCAACGCGGACGAGAGCAGGCCCGGTCGCTTGGCCGTGCGTTCAAGACGGCCGGCATCGTCTTTGACAGGGTCTTGACCAGTCAGTGGTGCCGATGCCGCGAAACCGCTGACGTGCTTGAGCCGGGAAAGCCCATCGACTTTCCCGCCTTGAATTCCTTTTATCAAAACCGCTCAACTGCAGATGCCCAGAGTGAAGAGGTCAGGGAACTTCTAAGGTCCCTGCCCGGGTCCGAAACGGTCTTGCTTGTTACACACCAGGTGAACATCACGGCGCTTACAGGACGAAGCGTCTCATCGGGCGAGGTTTTTCTCATCAGGACCGGCGCGGATGGAAACGTTGGAGTGATTGCGGCGTTTCTCATTCCTGCACTCTGACCAGTTCGGCAACGTTGGCGATGTTGCCGGTCGCGGGGGGGACGCGCAACCCATTGATGGCATCGGAATCGGTCATGGCGCAGTTGACCGCCGTTCGCGGAGGTTTGACAGGATCGAGGCTTTAATGGCAGGCACTGCGGATCATTTGCCGATAAACCTCCGGGCACAAGCGGAAACCGATAGCCGTGTTCCGGCTTCCGACGCTAATATGTCTCCCCACCGGACGTCAAAGGAGGATCTGACCTGGCGTTTTCACTGCATCCGGACCTTGCCCGCGACGGCATCGACATCGGGCACTTTGCCCTGTGCCGGGTCCTCCTGATCAACGACGCGTCCTATCCGTGGTTCGTGCTGGTGCCCGAGCGCGGCGGCATTTCGGACACGACCGATCTGACCGATGCCGATCACGCCCGCCTGTGGGCGGAATCGCGCCTGTTCGGCCGGGGCATCATGACAGCTTTCGCCGGCGACAAACTGAATGTGGCAGCGCTTGGCAACGTGACGCCGCAGCTTCATGTCCACCACATCGTGCGCTACCGGACCGACCCGGCATGGCCTGCACCGATCTGGGGCAAGCACCCGCTGCAGCCTTACACCGATGCGGGACTGGCGGCGGTGCGCGACAAGGTGCGCAAGGCCGCCATTGCCGGCCTGTCGTTCACCAATCCATAATCACCCGCGGCCGGGCACGGACCGTGATCCGGTGTGTCATTGCGGCACCGACGTGCAGCGGATGGTCCAGCGCGGACCCTGGCAACCGTTCGGCCACCAGTAGGTCGTGGCGCCCGAGCGGTAGTTGCCGCAATAGCCTGCCCCGCACCGGCAGCCGGCATGCTGGTGACCGCAAATCTGTTGCGTGTGATTGGGCACCCAGCCTGTGGTCCAGGGGCCGCCGGGGCCGCCGATCTTGTCCCAGCGCGACCTGAACAGACGGCTCTGGGCCGGCCGGCACTGGCGCAACTGTGTCGTCCGTGCATTGGTTTCACTGTTGGCAGAGCCCGTGCTCGCCCGCAGACACCAGTTGTAGTGGTTGTTGTAGTTGACCTGCCAGCGCGCGCCTCTGAAGCCGCACTGGCGCGACAGGTTCTGGCGCTGCTGGGAGATTGCCGTATTCGAGTAGCGCTGACAGAAGGCCTGCTTGCCGCCGGAACCGCCACCGCAGTTGCGCAGTTGCGTGTTGCGCGCGTTGGTTTCGCTGTTGGCGGTGTTGTTGGCCGCCCGCAGACACCAGTTGTAGTGGTTGTTGTAGTTGACCTGCCAGCGCGCGCCTCTGAAGCCGCACTGGCGCGACAGGTTCTGACGCTGCTGGGAAATCGCCGTGTTCGAATAGCGCTGACAGAAAGCCTGTTTGCTCGTGTTGCCCCCACCCGATGCGCCGGTGGCATAGACGCCGTTAGCCCAACTGCCGCCACAGGTTTGGCTCTTGTTGCCGCTACACTTTGTCGTGCAGTTGCTGGCCCGTCCGTACCTGCCGTAACTGTTGGCGCAGAAACAGTGGCTGTAATACTGAACCCCGGCATAGCGAAACCCCCGCGATCGGCAATCGGCGACGCATTTGCCGACAGTCATGGACGCCGACGACCAGTGCCGGGCACTGATGTCACGGTTCGACGTATCCTTGAAGCATCCCAGGTATTGCGCCTGTGACGCTCCCTGAGAAACCAGCAGGAACACCAGTGTCACAAAGGCAATCAGATAAGTTAAGCGTGTCATGCGCGCCTCCGGTTAGTTGGAAACTACCGCTGCCCCGGATGGCAGATCATTGCTGCGCCGGCATTCCTGCAACGGTCCCGCACGCCACGATCATGCCGGACACACGGCCGGGCTCTCTTGATTTATGTCAATTGCGTGACCGCGGGACAGACTGTCAGGTGCGTTGCGTCTTGCGTTTTGTTGAAAGAAGGTGCGTCCGAGGTGGCCGTAGCGCCTCCGTGGTCAGCGCGCGCCATAATGATCGAGCGCCTCGACTATATCGAACTCAATCCGAAGGCCATCGGCAATCTGGCTTCCACCGGCAGACACGCAGGCTCGATCGATGACAGGCTGCGGGCGCTTGTGGAATTTCGGGTCTCCCAGATCAACGGATGCGTATACTGTGTCGACATTCACGCAACACAGGCAAGGGCCGCAGGCGAAACCGAGCAGCGCCTCGACTGCCTGGCAGCCTGGCGCGAGTGCCGGTTCTTTCACGACAGCGAGCGGGCAGCCCTTGCCTGGGCGGAAGCCGTGACGCTCGTGGCCGACACCAACGCGCCCGACGCCCTGTACGATGATCTGAAGAGATACTACACCGGTCAGCAGATCGTCGACCTGACCCTGATTGTCTCGCTGATGAACGCGTGGAACCGGCTTGCCGTGAGTTTTCGGCATTTACCCGACCCACGAATGTGACCGGTGTCATGCGGTCCGCACGTCGATCTGGACGGGGTGGCGCAGGGCGTTGTGCGGTCTGTCGACAGAGGACGCGTTGACATAGGTGGTGCCACCGGCCTCTCTGACACCGCCGCTGGAATGGACGTGGCCAAAACAGTGAACCCGGGGGGCGATCCGCGTAACGCATCGCGCCAGGTGACGGCAGCCAAAATCCTGCCCGCGGCTGGAGCGGTCAAGTATGCCTGCAGGCGGCGTATGCGTTATCAGAACATCCGTGGCCGCAGGAATTCTGGACCATTTTTCCTTCAGTTCATCTTCGCTTGCGTAAAATGCATGGCCCTGCAGCAATGGCACCCATGGCGTGCCGTAAAAAGCGATGCCCTTGTGCACCAGCGTTTGCTCTTCCAGGTAGATGGCATGCCTGAACGGTTGGCCGGCACCGTGTCCGCGATGCGCCAGCAGGTGATCGTGGTTGCCTCCGATACACAGAATGACGTCGAAGCGCTGTCGTGAAAACCACCTGTCGATGTCGTCGCGGTCACTGCTGTTCCGCTCGAACAGGTCGAACATGTCGCCGCAGTGAATCAGCACATCGCCACTGAGTGTGCCCAGTTCGTCATGGCGCCTATGCGTGTCGCTGATGATCGTGAGTCTCACGGATTTGAGCCCATCCCTTCAGGGTGCTGATTGTGGTTGAACACACAATGACGGCAGGTTGGCTGTCAGCGCAAGAGCCGGCTTTCGGTTCATTTTCAAATGTGGGGGATCCGAGCGCCCAGGCCAACATGGCCGGCCGCTCAACCGGATCTGCTCCGAGAGCTTCCAGGCGTGTGCTGGATTTCTACGCTGCCCCACAATCGGCAAATCGCCTGGCGCAACACATCGCTGTCCGGTTGACTTGCTGTTTGTTGTTCAACCTGCGACTCACGCCAACCCGGAACCGGTCCTGCTTCAAATCACGAACTGGGGGCACATTTATCTGTAAGGTGGGTTGTATGATCCGCTTGAGAGCAACACCGTGGCAAAGGCACACGAATAGCGGAGCCAGACCGAATCCGCCCCGGACTCAATTCAGTCTTCATCGCTTTCCAAGCGGCCGGCGTTCACAGTTGCATTGCAGACTGCCGTACGGTTGCCCTAACCCGCCTACTCCCGTCCCATCGTATAGATCGGTTTGAAACCGCCATAGATCAGGCGTTTCGGATCAAAAGGTATTTCACCAGAAATTTCAAGCCGCTTGTCTTCGCGCATCTTTGCTTCTGCTGCATCAACGCATGCCTTGTCCGGCCACACCTGCCAGGAAAACACAATCATCTCCCCAGGCTTTGCATCAACGGCGCGGCGGAAGTCCGTCTGTGTGCCGTCGGGGACATTATCTTCCCAGGACTCAACAATTTCGAGACATCCATATTCTTTGAAAATTTTCGCTCCGTTCTCGGCCCATTTGCGATAGGCCTCCAACATTTCGGCGGGCACGGGAATGACAAATCCTGCAATATACATTGTTCATACTCCCCGGGATTGGTGGACACATGCCGAAGCGGACGGGCGTCCCCGGTAGTTACGGCACACAGTGCGGACAGGCTCATAGGCTTTCGCACGGAGCGACTGGCCTGTCAGACGGCCGGTGCGACGTCAGGCGATAGGGACCTGGCCAATTCCTCCCCGCACGACACCGGCTTCCACATTGCGCCAAAGTATGTCGTGGTCGAATGGCAACGGTCGGTTTTGCGGCATTGAAAGCCACAGCCGCATGAGCAGCCGGCTCTGTTCCTGGTCCTCTCCGTCTTCAAAGGGGGTCCGGCCATGATAAGTCACGTGCGAATTCAGAAGCTGGACATCGCCCGGTTCCAGCGTCATCTCGAACGACAGTTCTCTTGCCAACTCAAGGAGCAGGTCGATCGCCTCTTTTTGTGCGCCGGTCAGTTTTGGTACGGTATCCACAGTTTGGGCCGCTTCGATATAGGTCAGCGAGAAATGACTGGTAAAATGGCCATCGCGAAGCCCGAACACAGGCAGCGGATACACCGCTTCGGCGGTTTCGGCTTCCTCGCCGTGGCGGCTTCGGTAGACCGGTTCGAAAAGCACCTGGGCAAGATCGGGGCGGCGGCGGACCATTTCATTCATGACAGAGACCGAACTGCATAGGGTACTGACACCGCCTTTGTCAGCCTGCCGGACACAGAGCAGACTGACCACGTCAGTGCGGTCGGTGTGAAAGCGCAGCGGGCCATTATTGAGCGTGCGCGCATAGGAGGAGAGAAACGGTTTACCGCCCGGCGCCTTGCCGCTCTCGATCTGTCCGTACTTCTGGCCGACGTTCGCCCCCTCGTCGCGAATGAAGCGCATCATCTCGCCGCGCCGGTTTTGGAAGACAGGCGTGCCAATGTTGCAGCCAAGTCCAAAGTAGATCTTGCGGAGCTGGTCCTCGCTATAGCGGGAAACCGGCAACCCCCTCAATTTCATCAGGCCGCTGCCGTTCTCGAGTTCCTCGCGGACATCGGCAATCAGGCCGGCCAGACCGGGCAGCGGCAAGGTGTCGGTTGTGATCTCGTTCCAGGCGAGTCCCAGCGCATCGACGTGTTCGAGGCCCGCCTCCAGTTCATCGATATGCTCGGGCCGCAGGTCACGGATCCAGCGTGTCGACTGCGCCATGTCCTTTCCCAGCCAGGCGCAAGGGCCCGTGATTGGAGCGACCGGGTTCATGCGATACGTCCTTCAAACTGTTACCTGTAGTGTGTGGAACAGCTTATGTCGCCAGCGCAATTGATGGCAAGATCCAGACCGTATCCGGTTACGCAGACGAGGTCGGCAACAGGCGAGTGGCAACCAGCCACCGACATCCGATAGAATTCATCTTTCGCACCCATGCGCGAATCGCACCAGACCCGGGACCCATCGCCAATGATCCTCACCTTTGCCGTTTCCGGATACCGCTCGTTGCGCGAGCTCGTGCTGCCGCTGGAACGGCTCAACGTCATCACCGGGCCGAACGGCAGCGGCAAGTCGAGTTTCTACAAGGCGCTGCGTCTGCTGGCGGATACAGCACAGGGGCGAATCGTCGGATCGCTGGCGGTCGAGGGTGGGCTCGACTCAACATTGTGGGCGGGACCGGAAGCCTTTTCCCGGGCCATGAAGGCAGGTGACGTGCCGGTTCAGGGCACAGTCCGGCGCACCCGTGTCGCCCTGAAACTCGGCTTTGCTTCCGAAGACTACGGCTACGCGATCGACCTGGGTCTGCCGCCTGCGCAGGGCGGTTCACGCTTCAATGCCGACCCCGAGATCAAGGCCGAAGCGGTGTGGGCCGGGGAGGTGTTGAAGCGGCGCAACGTGTTTGCCGAGCGCCACGGTCCGTGCGTCAGGGCGCTCGATGAACGGGGAACACGCACGACGGTTGTCAGCGACCTCGCCCCGTTTGATTCAATGATGACGCACGCCGCCGATCCGCGCGGTGTGCCGGAGCTGATTGTGCTGCGCGAGCGCATGCGCGGCTGGCGGTTCTATGATCATTTCCGTACTGATCCAGAAGCACCGGCGCGGCAGGCACAGGTGGGCACGCGTACGCCGGTGCTGGCCTCCGATGGTGCCGATGTTGCCGCCGCCCTCCAGACCATCCGGGAAATCGGCAACGTCCGGGCGCTCGACGACGCGGTCGAAGATGCGTTTCCCGGCGGGTCGATTTCGGTGTCGGATACGGACGGTAGATTCGAAGTGATCATGACCCAGCACGGACTGCTTCGGCCGCTGCGCATGTCGGAACTGTCCGACGGCACGCTGCGTTACCTGCTGCTGGTGGCCGCCCTGCTGACGCCGCGTCCGCCGTCGCTGATGGTGCTGAACGAGCCGGAAACCAGCCTCCATCCGGATCTTCTGGCGCCGCTCGCCCGGTTGATCAGCGCGACATCGGTGCGCTCCCAGGTGATCGTGGTGTCCCACGCGAAGCCCCTGGTGGAGGCGTTGGCAGGTATCGACAACAGCGCTGTTCTGGCTCTGGAAAAGACGCTGGGGGAGACCGAGGCGCCGGGAGTCGAGCCGCCGGCGTGGGCGTGGCCGAAGCGGTAGGGCGCAACAAACGCAAACGCCGGCGTCTGGAACGGTCCCGGATCAAGTCCGGGAAACGGGGTTGTCGTTTCCCGTGCGCGATGCGGCACGCCAGTGACGCTTCGCAGACACGGGAGCGTACCAATCGCCGGCGTCTGAGTCTGGAACGGTCCCGGATCAAGTCCGGGAAACGGGGTTGTCGTTTCCCGTGCGCGATGCGGCACGTTAGTGACGCTTCGCAGACACGGGAGCGTACCGATCGCAAGCGCCTCAGTTTGGAACGGTCCCGGATCAAGCCCGGGAAACGGGGTTGTCGTTTCCCGTGCGCGATGCGGCACGTTAGTGACGCTTCGCAGACACGGGAGCGTACCAATCGCCGGCGCCCATATCTGGAGCGGTCCCGGAACGCGCTTCGCTTGTCCGGGAAACGGGAGTGTCTGGATAGAGCCAGTCTTCAGGGCCTGGTGTCTGAAAGGTTGCAGACGAACTTCTGCTCGCGGACACCGCTTTGCCACTGGTCGTCATCGCTCTCGGCGACGAGTTCAAAGCCGACGGCTTCGTAGAGGTGCCTGGCGGCGTCGAGGCCCGCGAAAGTCGTCAGGTAGACGGAGGCGAATTGCCGGTCGCGGCAGTGGGCCATGGCGCACTCCAGCAGGTGTCGGCCGAGGCCGGTGCCGCGGGCGGTGTCGCCGACCATGAACCAGCGCAGGTGGGCCCCCTCGCCCGGCGGTTGCGCATCGGCGCCGTCGAGGGTGATCGTGCCGGCAAGCTCACCGTCATCGCCGCGGGCACACAGGAACAGATCGCGGTCGGTGTCGCAGCGGGCCAGAAATTGGGCGAGTTCGCCGGCGACCTTGGTTTCGAAAGCCGCACCGAATTCCCATTCGCGCGCATAGTAGTCCATATGAAGAGCGACGATGTCGGCGATGACGCCGGGCCGGTATCCTTCAAGCACGAAGGTCATCTACATCTGTGCTCCATCTTCCGGGGCCAGTCCGGCTGCGGCGGAGATCAGCCGGACTGCGTAATGGCGGTCAAGATCGCCGCCGCGCACAAGCAACCGGTACCACACGCCCGACACGATCATGTCGACCATGGCCCCGACATCGGCGCAGGCATCGATCTCGCCGCGGGCCTGTCCCCGCCTGATGGGCGTGGCAAGAATGGCACTGCGGCCCTCGATCAGGCGTTCGCGCAAGGCCGCCGCCAGTACATCGTCGGACTGGCTCTGGGCGATCAGGCCGGCAAGGATCGCCGCCGCCGGGGTGGTGCGGTAGATTTCAAACAGGCTTGCCAGGATTTCCGTCAGGTCCCGGACAGCCCTGCCGGTGTCGGCATGCAGGCGTTCGGCGCGCACCAGGTGTTCATAGACTTCCAGATAGAGACGCGGCTTGGTGCCCCACCAGCGGTAGATGGTCTGCTTGCCGGTGCCGGCCCGTGCAGCGATCTGTTCGATTGTTGCGGCCTGAAATCCGCGCTCGGACGCCACATCGGCTGCCGCCATCAAAATTGCCTTGTGGGCCCGCACCGAGCGGCGTTTCGATTGCCCTTTCCCAGTGCTTTTAGACGGCGTCGGGACAGGGTCCTTTGGCCGGACACGGGTCTTGATCTTGAACATGATGCAACACTACATGAAACGAGACGTATCGTCTAGTTAGTCGTCTTGACTTCCTCCAGGAGCCAGGCCCTGAAACTGCGGGCGGCATCGCTCAGCATCGGTCCGGGACGGCGCACCAGGGCGTAGGCCTGGGCGCTCGGGATGTCGACCTCGAACAGGCGGACCAGTCCGCGCCGCTCGACTTCCACATCGGTCACCGGCGCGCGCGCCAGCATGACGCCCATGCCTTCACCTGCCAGGACCAGCGCCGTCATGGTGTTATCGGTATGGAGACGGTCGAGTTCGCCGGCACGTGCCCGGTAAAGATCTTCCAGCCCCAGGTCTCCAAAAATATCGCGCCAGCCGATGATGTGGCCGACGGTCTCGATCAACGTGACGCCTGCGAGATCCGCGGGCGACGCAATCCGGGCCGCGACCTGCGGTGTGCAGACCGGGTAGAGCCGTTCCTGAAACAGGGCGTCGGAAAGGTCGGGAGACCAGTTGGCGGCATCGAACACGATTTGCAGGTCGGCCCCTCCTTTGAGAAAATCCTCTTCCTGATTGCCGGTACTCAGATGCAACCTGACTTCCGGATGTTTCCGCCGAAACCCGGGCAACCGGGGGGCAAGCCAGGCGTGCGCAAAGATCAGGGCGGCGCGCAGGACGAGCGGCTGGTTGCGGGCCTCGCCAAAAATCGCACCGGTTCCCAGCTTGACGGTCTCAAGAGCATTCTGGACCACGTTCAGGTAGTCCCTGCCCGCCTCGGTCAGCGAGACACTGTGGGCTTCGCGGTCGAACAGGGGCTGGCGCAGATGGGCTTCGAGCGCGCGGACCTGCTGGCTGACGGCGGGCGTCGACATGCCCAGTTCGCGGGACGCGGCGGCAAAACCCTGATGACGGGCGGCCGCCTCGAACACCCGCAGCCAGTTGAGCGAAGGAATGCGGGCAGCATCCATGGATCGGACTCCTAGTTGGCAAGCACATGTGATCCACACCTGAGATAAAGTAAAACTTTATCAAGGACAATAATTTCCAGTATTTTCAGGTCTCGAAGCCAGCGCCATACTGACCCCAGACAGTCACGGTTTCAGAAGAGGGTTTTCACATGACCGGAAGTCTCAACCAGGTTCAGACCAGGGCCTATCAAGATGACGGGTTCCTGTTTCCCATCCGGGTGATGGATGAAGCAAATGCGGCTGATTACCGGCGGCGGATCGAGGCGGTCGAGCGCGACTATGCCGGCGATCCCGCCCCCTTGCGCCACCCTCTCAACACCTACATGCGCCAGGGCAGTCACTACGTGCTGTCGTTAGCCAACCAGCTGAGCCGCGACCCGGCAATCCTCGATGCGGTGGAAAGCATTCTGGGGCCTGACCTGCTGGCGTGGAGCGTGGAATTCTTCATCAAGGAGGCGGGCACAAGCCATATCGTGTCGTGGCATCAGGACCTGACCTATTGGGGACTGGGCGAGACCGACGAGGAGGTCACCGCCTGGCTTGCCCTGTCACCTGCGACGGTCGAGAGCGGCTGCATGAAGTTTGTCGGCGGCAGCCACAAGAACGCGATCGTGCCGCACAACGACACGTTCGACGACAACAACCTGTTGTCGCGCGGCCAGGAGATTGCCGTCGATGTCGCCGAGGACGACGCCGTCGACGTCGCATTGCAGCCGGGCGAGATGTCGCTGCATCACGGCCGCATGTTCCACGCTTCAGGCCCCAATGTCTCCGACGACCGGCGCGTGGCCTTCGTGGTGCGCTACATCACCCCACAAGTGCGCCAGCACGGCGCCGACCAGGACTTTGCAACGCTGGTGCGCGGCGCCAACACCACCAACCATTTCACCCTGCTTGACGGCGCCCGGTCGGACTTTGAACCGGCGGCGCTCGACACGTTCGACCGGGTGTTCCATCAGCACGCCCAGGTACTGGGTGCCGGTGCCGAACAGGAAATGAACTACGTCCGCTAACGGCGATCTTTTGCCGGGCGGCAAATTGGCGTAGAAGAGAGCGAAGGCCAGACCGATCAAACGACCCCGTTGTCAGGAGCACCGTGATGTTAGACGACCAGACCGAGATGAAAACCGTCAACTTCATCCAGATGAAGGACGGCACCAAGGAAGAGTACGAGTTCCTCGACGTGCTTGAAGAAGAGTTCGTCGCCAAGACGGCCGACCGTGTGCTGAAAGCCCTTGAAGGCCTGAAGCATTCGATTTCCGGATACAAGGTGACCCGCTACGACCACTCGCTGCAGAGCGCGACCCTGGCCTACCGCGACGGCGCCGATATCGACTGGGTGGTGGCCGCTCTGCTGCACGACATCGGCGACGAACTGGCGCCCTGCAACCACGACTCGATCGCCGAGGCCGTGATCAAACCCTATGTGCGCGAGGAGGTAAGCTGGGTGATCCGCCATCACGGCATTTTCCAGATGGTCTATTATGCCCATCACGTGGGCAAGGACCCGGAAGCGCGACAGAAGTACAAGGACAGCCCGCACTACCAGGCAGCCGTCGACTTCTGCGAACGCTGGGACCAGCGCGCCTTCGACCCGGACCTGGAGCAGTTACCCTTGAGTTTCTTCGAACCCATGGTGCACGAGGTCTTTGGCCGCGAGGCGTGGGCAGAGGAAAACTTGAAGCCCGGCGTGCAGGTGCCACTCTACAAGACCTGAGACCGGCCGAAGACCGGAAACCCTTTAGCGGCTGCGGCCGGCCGGCAGGATTGCCCGGGCGACGGTGCCGCCGCCATCGCGTTCGGACAGGGCCAGGGTGCCGCCGTGGAGCTCGATCAGGGCCCGCGCGATCGGCAGCCCCAGGCCGATGCCGTCGTGACGCCGGGTGCGGCGCTCGTCGCCCTGGCGGAAGGGCTTCATCACCGTGGCGGTGCCCGGACCGGGTCCACGGTCGAGGATGCACAGGCACAGCCCGCCGTCCTCGCTGCGGCCGACCGTCAGGTCGACGGTTTCACCGGGGTGAGAAAACGCGATCGCGTTCTCCAGTAGCAGGACGACCGCCTCCGCGATCTGGACTTCGTCGACGAACAGGGTGGCGGGCGCATCGGCGGCGATGGTCCGGCTGATGGCCACATCTCTGTTGCCGCCGCTCAGCGTCGCAAGTTCCATGCACTTTTCAAGGATGTCGTGGGTGGCGGCGTCGGCTTCGGCCAGACGCAGCTCCCCGGCATCGGCCGAGGAATAGGTCAGTACGCGGTCGATCAGCCCTTCCAGGCGTTTGGCCGACTGACTGAGATGGGTGGCGTAGTCGACGTAGCTGTCATTGCCGAGCGGGCCCAGTTTCTGGTTGGCCAGGATCTCGCCGAAACCGACCACATGATTGAGCGGCGTCCTGAGTTCGTGGCTGACGACGCGCATGAAGCGGTCCTTGGCGCCGCGGGCAATCTCGACCTGGCGCGTGGCTTCCTTCAGGCTCCGGTCGCGGTTGGCGATCCGGTCGTGGAGTTCCAGTTCGTGGACCACCAGTTGCGCCAGATCGGTCAGGAACGCCTTGTCGGCGTCCGAGAAGAACATGCGCGGCTGATCGTCATAGACACAAAGCGAGCCGATGCGGTGCCCGGCCGCGCCACTGCCGCCCTTGACGGCCGTTTCACCAAACGTGATCGGCGCGCCGGCATAGAACCGCAGGTGCGGTGGGCCGACGACCTGTGGGCTGGCTGAAAACCGGTGATCCTTCGACAGGTCGCACGACACCATGATGCTATCGCCCAAAATGGTGTGCGAGCACAGTGCAATGTCGCGCGGACCTTCGACGGCCTCAGAGCCGTAGCACGCCTTGTACCAGGTGCGGTCGCGGTCGACGAAGGTGATGCGCGCCTGGGGCGTGCCGAAATGCAGCGCCGCCAGCCGTGTGATCCGGTCGAAGCGCTCGTCGCGCGGCGTGTCCAGTATGTTCAGGTCGTGCAGCGCCGCAAGGCGTGACTCTTCGTTCGCCGGCATGACGCCGCTTGCGTCCGCATGGACCGCGTCGATCACGGCATGCGCGATTGCTTCAGGATTGTTCATTGCCCCGCTCCCCTGAGCCCGGTTCTTCTGTCGCACACCGCAGTCTCTCCAACGCTGGTGCGGAAACCTTGTTTGGGCTCTCTGCACCCCATGAAAGCAAATCCGGCATAAGATAACGTTAAAGCGCCAGGGTTTTTGCGTGGCGGACCCTCGCCCGGGCGGTTCCTGCGCCGCCGGGCTTGATCCGCGCCCCGACGGCGGTACAATCGGCCGCACCTGCCTGGAAGACACCAGGTCGCGGTCCATCACACCAGGAAAGGCCACATCCATGACCAGAGCGACGACGGCCACCGGACAAGACCATCCGGCCCAGCCTGAGACACACACCGGCCAGTGCCTGTGCGGCGCCGTGCGGTTCGAGATTGCCGGGCCGCTCGCCCCGCCGCACGCCTGCCACTGCGGCCAGTGCCGGCGCCAGAGCGGCCATTTCACGGCATCGACGCACGTGGCGCGGGAAAACCTCACAAAGACCGAGATACGGGGCCTGCAGTGGTACCCGTCGTCGCCGATCGCCCGGCGGGGTTTCTGCAACGAATGCGGCACGGTCCTGTTCTGGGACGGGTTGGGCGATGCCGACGACGGCAACATCTATATCAGCGTCGGCTGTCTCGACGAACCCACCGGCCTGACGCTGCAAAAGCACATCTTTGCCGACGAAAAGGGCGACTATTACGAGATCGGCGACGGCCTGCCCAAATTCGCCAGCTACGACGAACCCCTGCCCTGACGATTTGGAGGACGGCCGGCGACACTGACACGGGTGTGATGGTTTGCCCGATGCGAATCCCGAGCGTAGGCTGTTACGGTCCGGACCGTGAACGCATCACGTTCATCGCCAACCAAGATCCCGGGGAACACAATGAAACTCAAAACCTGCCTGACTGCATTGCTCGGCGTTATAGCCTTTGCCCTCACGACGCCTGCCGCCAAAGCCCAATCGGAGCCGTTCATCGGCGAAATCAAGATGGTCGGCTTCACCTTCTGCCCGCGCGGCTGGGAACACGCCGACGGCAAGCTGCTGCCGATCAGCCAGTACCAGGCCCTGTTCTCGCTCTACGGCACCACCTATGGCGGCGACGGGCGCACGACCTTCGCCCTGCCCGACCTGCGCGGGCGCGTGCCGATGCATGTGGGCCAGGGCCCCGGCCTCAGACCCTACCGTCAAGGCGACCGGGGCGGCCAGGAGCAGGTCACCCTGACGCAATCCCAGATGCCGGCCCACAACCACCAGATCAACACCACGGACAAGACCCGCAACGCGCCCGACCCCAAGGGTGCGTTGCTGGTCAAGCTGCCGAAGAAAAACGACATCTACTCGACTAAGGGCCCGGTCAGCGGGCAGATGCGCGACGACACGGTGTCGGCGGCAGGCGGCAGTCAACCGGTCAACACCATGCCGCCGTTCCTGGTGGTCCGGTTCTGCGTCGCGGTCACAGGCATCTTTCCGTCGCGGAGCTGACGGACAGGCGCGAGGCCGGCCCGCCGAGCCCGCGCGCCCCTGCGTCAAATCGCTTTGCCTGACAACGCCCGTTAACGTACATATGCGGTCTGGAGAACCGCGTGTGGCGGGAGCCGGCAAAGGACAACCGATGCAAGACCAACCGAACCGGCAGCCTGACCGGCAGCCCGCCGCCCCGTCATCGCGGCCGCTTGAGCTGCCCGCGATCGAGGACCTGGTTGCCGAACTGCATCGCGCAGCCTCGACGCAGGAGCCGATTGCGCGTTACCTGCAAGCGGCCAAGTCGGGGACCTTTGTCCATCCCGACGGCCGGCGCGACGCTCTCGGGCTTGTGGTCATCCAACCGGAAGCGTCGGCCCTGCTGGCGCACTTGTGCCGGATCTGCGCGCACGAGCTGACCGTCGAGATCGGATTCGGCATGGGCTCGTCGGCGACCGTCATCCTGGCAACCCGCCGGGCGGCGGCGCGGCCGTTCCGGCATGTCATTGTCGATCCCTGGGGCCTCGACCAGGGCCGCGGGGCGGTTGTGCAATCCTATCTGGCGCAGGAGTTCGGCCACAAATTCGAACGCCTTCACGAGCGCTCGGAGATCGGCCTGGGCAGCCTCCTGAAACAGGCGGGCGCGGGCACGGCCGGGCTGATATTCATCGACGGCGGCCATCATTTTGAAACCGTGATGACGGATTTTGCCCTGGCCGACCTGCTGTGTGCCATGGACGGCTACATCGTGTTCGACGATGCCAATGCGCCGGCGATCGAAACCGTGGTCAACTACATCGAGGCAAACCGGCCCGACTACAGGATCGCCTGGCTGCCGGTGTCCAACACGGCGGTCATACAGAAGGCCCGGCCCGACGACCGGCAATGGGATTCCTTCCACCCGTTTGCCGTGCCCGACCGGCATGACTGGACACTGGCGGGCGCCGCGGCGGCCGATTGACCGCCGTCGCCAACCGCCGTTGCCAACCGTCGACGGGGACCACCCGGCGGCCCATACCGATCGAACCCTTCCTGAGAGGACAGCGATGATCAGTTTCCTGACACAAGGCCAATACTTTTTGTTTTTCGCGATCCTCGCCGCCCTGATCATGTCGCTGAGCTTTCACGAGTTCGGCCACGCGTTCGCGGCAAA
>JAJFHD010000127.1 GCA_021775805.1 Alphaproteobacteria bacterium
AACCTGACACGCGCCATGGCCATGGAACTCGCGCCGAATATCCGTGTCAATTGCGTGTGTCCGGGCGTTGTCGAGACCGACATGGCCCGTGCCGGATTTGCCATCGATGGAGATGAAGACGCCGGCATGCGCCAGCAGGCGAACCAGTACCCTGTGGGGCGGATCGGCACTGCGGACGAGGTCGCCACGGCAATCCTCTACCTGGCGTCGGACGCGGCCGGATTCATCAACGGCATCGCCCTGCCCATGGAAGGCGGGGCCACCGTCGGCAAGTAGCGCCTACCAGTTGAATTCCCGGTCTATGCCGGCAAGCTTGACGCCCGTGAAGGCAGATGCTTCCAAGGACAGGGCGCGCAGGTCTTCCACTTCCAGGTTGTGCACCGTCGACTTGCCGCATGACTTGGCAAGCAATGTCACTTCCATTGTCATGGCAGTGAGAAAACGGGCGACCCGTTCAGCGCCGGCGGCCACGTCCATGCGCTTTTCGAGCTCCGGATCCTGGGTTGTCACACCCACGGGGCACAGACCGGTGTGGCAATGGTGACACTTGCCCGGTGCCGTTCCAAGCTTGGCATAGTCGTCTTCGTAGCGCGGCGAGTTGCAGCCCAGAGCCATCATCGCGGCATTGCCGATCATGACCGCGTCCGCTCCCAGCGCCAGGCACTTGGCCGCATCGACGCCCGACCGGATGCCGCCGGCCGCCACGAGCGAGACCTTGCCGGTCATACCGCAGTCATCGAGCGCCTCCCGCGCCGCCCTGATCGCGGTCATGGTCGGGATGCCGGTGTGGTTGAGCAGCAGTTCAGGTGACGCACCGGTA
The DNA here is from genome assembly GCA_021775805.1 of Alphaproteobacteria bacterium. GTDB lineage: Bacteria > Pseudomonadota > Alphaproteobacteria > Rhizobiales > JAJFHC01 > JAJFHC01. The sequence goes on from JAJFHD010000127.1 coordinate 821, forward strand.
CCGCCTTCCGCACCATCGACAACCACAATATCGGCACCGGCCTTGGCAGCGATCGCTACGTCATAGCGCGGCCGTGTTGCGCCCATCTTGACGATGATTGGGACCTTGTAGTCGGTCGCAAGACGCAGTTCCTCGACCTTGACCTGCATGTCGTCGGCGCCGAGGAAATCAGGATGACGGACCGTGGAACGCTGGTCGACCCCGATCGGCAGCGAGCGCATTTTCGCGACTCTGTCGGAGACCTTCATGCCGAGCAGCAAACCGCCTGTGCCTGGTTTGGCACCTTGGCCAACAGCGATTTCGATGGCATCGGCGCGGCGCAGGTGATCGAGGTCCAGCATGTAGCGCGACGGTGTCATCTGGTAGACCAGCTTGTCGGATGCCTCGCGCTCGTCCTCGAGCATGCCGCCTTCACCGGTGCAGGTCATCGACCCAACCTTCGAAGCACCATAACCAAGCGCCGCCTTGGCATTGGCCGAGAGCGCACCGAACGACATCGACCCGATATAGATCGGGATATCGAGCACCAGCGGGTTTTCCACCAGCCCTGAACCGCCGCCCAAGACAGTCCGGCTGTCGCAGTTCTCACGATAGCCCTCAAGCGGCAGCCGCGTCATGGTCGCCGGCACGAACGTCAGGTCGTCGAATGTGGGCAGGCTCTTGTTGAACGAGTTGTAGCCGCGCACCTGGTAGCGCCCCAGTTGGGACAGGGCATGCACTTCGGAAATCGCTTCCGGCGTCCAGCGCGTGGAGCCACCCTGCTCGTAGGATGACGGCACCCCCGGCGGACGCCCCTCAATGGCGCCGTCCCGGAAAGAAACATCTTCTTCACTGGGAGCGTCAAACGGATACTGATAGGGGGTCTTCAGATCATCAGCCATGCATTCGCATCCCTGCTTTCAAAGTGCCAAAGTTTTTCAGCAGATACGATCTTCTGCCAGTCGCGTGTGGTGTCGTTGATGCCGCGGCTCTTCAACAGGTCCTCGATCGAGGCGACTTCCTCGGGCGTCGGCTCGACCACCTTGCTGTCGACGCCCAGGGACTTGATCGGCCCGGCCACCCAGACCTCGCCGCCCCACAGGCTGTCGGCACAGGCATCGTCCGCGCCGCCAAGCGCGATGATACGCCCCGCATGGGCCATGAAGCCCGAGAGATAGCCGATCTTGCCCTCGACAATGATGTCGCCGCCCTTCATGGCAACGCCGCAGCGCGGTCCGGCATCGCCCTTGACGTGGATGACGCCGCCCAGCATGGAAGCACCGCATGACATGCCGGCATAGCCGCCCACGGTGATATCTCCGCTGGCCATCGCTTCGCCCACGCCCCATCCGGCGTTGCGTTCAATGTCAATCGTGGCACCGTTGTTGAGACCACCGCAGTAATATCCAACGCTGCCTTCGAAATGCAGCGTGGCACCCGCCGGCAAACCGACGCCAAGATTGTGTCTTGATCGGGTATCGCGCAGGGTCAAATGACCTCCGGCATTGGCGGCCGCCTGGATTTCCGTATGCACTTCCCTGATCGGCCGGTCGGCGACAGTGATGATCGGATCACTCATGCCGCTGCTCTTTGCTCGCCAACGGCCCAGGTGTTCATCAGGCTGGGGCCGTCATAATTGATGATATCAACTTCGCCCGGGCAGACCTTGCGCACGGCCTGTTCTTCCGTGGCGGCCGCCAGCGTGCCGTTTTCTTCGACCGTCACCAGCGGTTTCATGGCAAAGCGGTCCTTGGCAAAACCCATGCTGTCGAGGTTCGAAATAAGGTAGGTGAAAACGCCGTCGATCGACGTGATCGATTTCCTGAGCGCCTGCTCCTGGGTAAGTCCCTTGCTCATCTGGTCGGAGATCCAAACAGCGATCAACTCGCTATCGTTCTGCGTCATGAAGCGATAGCCTGCTCTCTCCAGGCGTTCACGCCAGGTGTAATAGTCCGTAATTTGACCATTATGAACGATGGCCACGTCGGGAAACGGGCGTGCCCAGAACGGGTGACTTGCGGTCGGCGACACATCAGATTCCGTCGCCAGCCGCGCATGGCCCAACCCATGGGTGCCGATCATGTCGCGCACATTATGTTTGTCCGCCACCTCTTCGGCGCCGCCCAGGTCCTTGATGATTTCCAGCGACCGTCCGACCGACTGAACCTCGATGCGCTGGGCAATCGTGTCGGTCTGTTTGGTCCATGCCTCCATTGAACCGGGTACCTTGATTGTCATGCGCACGGTTACATGGGCGGTCCTGGCGTCGTCCCAGGTCGGATCGCTCAGGAAATCGGAGTCGTGTTCCCGCAGGATTTCGAGAAAATCCTCCAGATCCTTTGACAGTCCCGCCCGGTCGCGCACCATGGCCCGCACAACATATCCCTCGTCGAGATGGGGTCCATAGACCGCGAAACCCGTTGAATCAGCACCTCTGTGCCTTTGAGCCTCCATCAGGTCCACGAGTTCGTTGCCGACCCGTCCGGGACCGCTCAATATCCGTCCTGCAATGCCACACATGAATTCATGGCTCCTTTTGTATACTGTATACAGTAGTCGCTATAGCCTTATTCCTCAAGCCCCGATTGCTCAGGATCCGAAATAGGCTTCCTTGATATGGTCCTCGCCTTTCAATTCCTCTGCCGTACCGCTCAGCCGGATTTCACCGGTTTCCAGCACGTAGATGTGCTGGGCAAGGCTCATGGTGAAATTGACATTCTGTTCGGTGATGATGATTGTCAGGCCGGTTTGCTCGTTCAACCGGCGCAGGGCAGCAGCAATATCGAGGCAGACCTTCGGTGAGAGGCCGATGGTCGGCTCATCAACCAGCAGCAATGCCGGGCTCGTCATCAGGGCGCGGCCCAGCGACACCATCTGGCGCTCGCCGCCGCTCTGGGTGCCGGTTTCCTGAGCCTGGCGCTGCTCAAGCACCGGGAAAAGGTCAAACACAAGCCGAAGGTTCTCGTCTACCTTGTCACGCGATGTGTAGGCACCCACAAGCAGGTTTTCCTTGACCCCCATGAAGGGGAAGAGATTGCCGCGCTCGGGTGCATAGCCGATGCCGGCTTTTACATTCTGTGCCGGTGTGCGACTGGAAATGTCGGCGCCGTCGAAACGCACTGTACCGGTCGTCGTGGTCATCCCCATGATGGAATCGAGCAGGGTCGACTTGCCGGCACCGTTCGGGCCGATGATGCCGACGATCGTGCCTGGCTCGACGTCCATGGAGACACCGTGCAACGCCCTGGCCTTGCCGTAGAATGCTTCGAGATTTGAGACTTCCAGGAGCGCCATTTTCTCATTTCGCAAGGACTGCAACACGAACGTCGTGTGTCACTGGCCCAGATACGCCTCCTGTACGCTTTTGTCTGCGATCACTTCGTCGAACGTGCCTTCCGCGATTGTCGCTCCAAACGACATCGCCACCACCCGGTCGACCAGAGGCGCCAGCGACCGCAGGTCGTGACTGACGATGACGTAGGTCAGTCCCTGTTTTCGTTTCTCCATCAGCAACTCGGAGATCTGACTGATCTCCCCGACCGTCAGACCGGCAAAGACTTCATCGAGCAGCAACAGTTTCGGATCCGCGGCAATCGTCCTGGCCAGTTCCAGCCGCCGCAGGTCGCCCATGGACAGCTCACTCGGGTATTGCGCGAACTCCCGTTCGCCAAAGCCGACACTGCGTGCGATTTCCATCTCACGCTCCACATCCGGAGCGCTCATGATCATGGCGCGCACGCTGTCCGGCATCATGCCGACCTGAATGTTGCCCGACACCGGCATCTCGTGGAAAGGACGGGGAACCTGATAGGTGCGAACAATGCCGCGTTTGACCCGTTCGTGGGTGGGCTGTCGCGAGATTTCCTCGCCTTGGAAATAGATCTCGCCTGCAGTTTGTTTGAGCTCGGCCATGACCAGATTGAAGATGGTCGTCTTGCCCGCCCCATTGGGCCCGATCAGACCAAGCGACTCGCCCTCATTCACATGAAACGAGATATCGTTGACCGCAATCAGTCCGCCAAAGCGCTTGTTCAGGCGCTTGATTTCCAAGAGCGGGGTCATGACCTGGCGCCCTTCGTGAGTGACCCGTAGAGCCTCTGGATAATGTTTATCAGGCCTTTGGGTTCCAGCACATACACCACCAGGGCGATCAGCCCGTAGAGGAAGTAACGCTCAGTTCCCGGTATGTACGGCCTCAGGTACTCCAGCAGAAACGTCAGGAAAAAGGCGCCGAGTATCGGGCCGATGATTGTCGACGCACCACCCAGCAATGCTGCAATCAGGATCGTGAAGAGAAAGTTGATGTCGAATATGTTGCGTGGCGCAATTGATCCCAAATAATGGACATAGAGTGCGCCGCCGACACCGGCGACAAAGGCACTGAGCATGAACGCAAACAGTTTCAGCTTGGTGGTATTCAGTCCGCTGCTTTTGACGGCATCTTCGTCCATCCGGATGGCGCTTAGTGCAGTACCAATCCGTGTTCGAACGATCAACCAGAGGCCGAGTCCAACCACGAACATCACGCAGAACGAGATGTAATAGTTCGGCACTGCACCCGAAGCGAGCGTCGGTATCCCTGAAAGCCCCCTGGTGCCGCCGGTAATATCGGGACGGACCACCTGGGTGAGCTGATACATCAGTTCCATGAAGGCCAGTGTCACCAGGGCGAAATAGGTGCCGCGGATCCGCAGTGCCGGCAGGAAGAAAAGTGTACCTCCGATCATGGTGGCGAGGACCGCCGCCGGAATGCTCAGGTACAGAGGCATATCAAGGTGGTAGGTCAGCATCGCGGTGGTATAGCCGGCGATGCCGATCAGAAAGGGATGGCCGAAACTAATATACCCGGTACGCCCTGACAGCACGTCCCAACTCATGGCGAAGATCGCCAGGTAGTTGGCAAAAATCATGATACGCAGATCGCCCGACCTTGCGAAAAGCGGCATGGCAAGCATTACGACGGCAAACACAGCCCATCCCATCAGGGGCTTTGTCAGTGCAGTCCGGTCCATGCCTAGAGTTCCTCTTTGCCGAAGAGCCCTTTGGGCGTGACCACCAGAACGATGATGATGAGAGCCATGGTGAACACACCGCGCAGTTCAGCCGCGATCAGCGAGGTCGTGATGGTCTCCATGAAGCCAATTATATGCGCGACGATCAGACTGCCGACAATGCTGCCGATGCCGCCGATCACCACGACAGCGACTGCGATAATGAGCGGTGCCACCCACATCGCCGGATCGAGCTGGGTATAGGTTGCAAAGAAGACACCGGCCACTGCACCGAGCCCTCCGGAGATCGCCCAGGTCACCATGCTTATGCGGCGCGGGTCGACGCCGGATACCATGGCGCCTTTTCGATCCATGGAAACCGCCTGAATGGCACGGCCTAAATGGGTCTTTCGCACAAACACCAGAAGTCCACCTAATATGAACCAGCTTGCCACCGTCGCCAGCATAATGTTGTAGGTGACGGTAATGCCCTCGACCCGCCAGACACCGTTGACCAGAGGCCACATGGTCCGCGATGAAGCTGAGAACATGATGATGATTGCCGATTGCATGACGACGGCAAGGATCAATGTCGAAATCTCTACAGCCACCGGATCGTTTTCCAGCCGCCGCACCAGGAATTGATAGGTCGCCACGGCGAAGGCGACACCGGCGGCGACGGCCAGGACAAAACCGACGATCTTTGGAAAATGCATCACCTGCACGGCCTGGTAATAGGCATAGCCGCCGACCATGATGTAGATGCCATAGGACAGATTGAGCACCCGTCCAACGCTGAAGATCATGGTGAAGCCAACGGCGATCAGCGCGTATAATCCACTGAGCAGAAGGCCTTGAATGATGATTTGGGCCATGTCTCTTGATCAGCTTTCCGGTCGATGCGAGCGCTGGAACCCTGCCTCTGTGGAAATGTCGGCATTGCCCACGGAGAGGGGTTTGAGATGCGCCGTCACCTGGACGGCAGTCCCGGTTCCACATGTCGCCCATGAGTTGAAAGTCGATCGGCAACCCGGCGATGACCGGGTTGCCGGGATTTGCCTACTTCTTCACCCAGGACGGGACCTTGAATTCGCCGGTGGCGAATTTCGGCGGATAGACGACGGCGTTCGTGCCGTCTTCATACCACTGGATCACGACCATCGACGGAGCACCGTCATCATAAGGTGCTGTGATGTCGAACCTGATGTTGTGGGTATATTCGCGTTTGGTCCGCGGCTCGATTTCGCCGGGCTTCCAGAAGCCGTAACGAAGCCACATCTTGCCGTCTTTCTTGATGATGATGTCTTCGTTTTCCATCTCCTTGACCCACTTGTCCAGGGGGGCGAAACCGCCGGCACGTTCTGCCGCTGCAACCGCGTTGTACATGCCGTAGTAGGCGTTGAAGCCGTTGAAGTGCGGGAAGGTCGGACGATCGTCGCCGTATTTGGCCTTGTACTTTTCAACAAATGCCTTTGAACGGTCGTCGAGCGCAAAACCAACGGACGGTACCGGGCTGAGCGTCGAGATACCGCCACCGGCACCGCCCGTATCGTCCCAGTATTCCTGACCCAGCGCACCAACGTTGACACCGGTCATGGCCAGCGGTACCTGCAGCTTCACGTATTGCGAAGAGACCACCTGGCTTTTGACCGAAGAGATGATGTAGATGAAATCTGCACCGGAGTTGGTCACCTTGTTGAAGATCGGCGCAAAGTCCACCGTGTTGATGTCGTAGACAATTGTGTCGACCACTTCGATGCCGGCTTCAGGGGCCAGAACGTCTTTCACCAGACCATGGATGGCTCCGCCGAAGGCCGTATCTTCCTGGAGAATGACGACCTTTTTCCAGCCCATCTTCTTGCCCAGAACGTCCTTGCCGAAGTCGATGTAGAGCGTCGCAAGGGCTTCGTCGGAGGCGACGTTCATGAAGTACATTTTGTACTTGTCGTACTCCTTCACGACCTTGTCGATAATGCCGATGTAAGATGTCCAGGTGTCGAGCGTCGGGGTTCTGTACTCGACCATCCGGGGCAGCCAGCCCAGGGACACGTCGTCGATGCTGCCGGAGATGATGAAATCGGCCTTTTCGGTTTCGTTCAGGTATTCATAGGCCTTGATGCCTTCGGTCACGTCCTCGCGGGTGTCCGCCTTGACAAGTCTGATCTTGCGGCCGCCGAGCATGCCGCCCTTGGCGTTAATTTCCTCAATGGCGATTTCAGCGCCGCGCAGGGTGCTGCGACCGGTGTCGGACGCAAACGATCCGATGAAGCCGACGACAACGTCGTCAGCGGCAGAAACCGGGTTTGAAAGGCCGAACGTCAGTGCCACGGCCGCCGCGGCAGCAGTGGATGCAAAGAGTTTACAAAGTTTCATAATTCCTCCCGTTTTTGCTTGCTGCCGGCCTTGCGGATTTTGTCATCCTCGGTGTTTTCACATTCGGCGAACAGCTTTGTATTCAGTATACAACCGCCTTTTCGAATTACCATGAGGCCGGGTCCAAGTCAATGAAACTGACGCGACGGCGTTGGTGGACGGCTACCGATCCCGGCTCGGGCTTCAACGCCTGAGCCGTGCGGAACAGTGTCAGCGAGGATCAATGTTCCCGTCAGCATCGTGGATCACCGCGTCCACCTCGATTTCGATCATCATGCCGGGTGTCGTCAGGCCGGCCTCGACGCCGGTCGTGACCGGTTCGATGCCAACGAAAATTTCACCGTGGGCTCGCACAAATTCACCACCGCCCTTGATGTCGGAAAAAAAAGCACGGGTGCGCACCACATGGCGCATTTCGGCGCCCACGGACTCCAACGCTTCTTCAATACGCTTGAAGATGAACAGGGTCTGGGTATAGGTGTCGCCGGGCGCATGGAGTTTGCCGCTGGGCTCAACCGCGGTCGTGCCGGCCACATAAACGAAGGGCCCCACGCGCTTGGCCCGGGAATAGGAGCCGATTTTTTCAAACCGCCCGCCACCTGACACCGTCATCACAACCATGTATACTGTATACACCAGACAGGAAAGAGTTGAAAAGAATGTTTAAGCGCCTGCCCGATGTCCAGCCCCGTTTGGCTGACGATGTCTACGAACAGATTCTCTCGGCCATCGTCAATGGCGAGATCACACCGGGCGAGCGTTTGATCCAGGAAAAGATTGCTGCCGAAATCAACATCAGCCGCACGCCCGTCCGCGAGGCTTTGCTGCGGCTTGAACAGGAGGGGGTGCTGGAGCTCTCCGGCCGCAAGGGTTTTGCGATCCGCCAGATTTCCCAAAGCGAGGTGAGCGACCTTTACGGCGCCCGTGAAGCGGTAGAAGGATACGGCGCCTATTGGGTTGCAGCCAACCGGACGCCCCAACGGCTCAATGCCATCAAAGTCAAGGTCGATGCGGAACAGGCCGTGAGCAACCGTGACGTTGAGGCAGAGTTCAAACTCAACCGCGACATTCACCGCACCATCGTCGAGCAGACCGGCAACAAGGTCTTGCTGGACATGTTCGACAGCATCTGGGGAAAGGGCATATCCCTGCTGCTGTTTGCCGCAACCCGTTCCAACCACGCCGTATCCGCGCCGAGTGTTCATGTGGAATTGTTCGAAGCGATAAGCACCGGGTCTCCCGAAGCAGCCCAATCCGCCATGATCAGTCATGTGCGTGAAGGGTTGTCCAGTCATATCAAAGACTTGGAATTCTAAAGCACAGGGTTCATGAAAACGGTTTTCTTGAAACCGTTACTTTTTCTCCACCAAGTTATTGCGACTGCCTGTCCAACAGCCGGGCTGCCGGGATCACTGTTTTCTTGCGTGTCGTGCTGTTTCGACGTAATTTGGTTTTTTTAAAACCGTTTATTGATAACGTAAATTGAAAATGGACCATTCGCCGCCATGACGACCACAAGCGACGCTGCCGAATTTGTCGGCGTCAGATATGAAACCCTCCGCAACTGGTTGAAGAAGGGCCTGCTGGTCGACCGCCGCATCTCTGCGGCAAGTGCGGGACGCAAGTGGCGGCACTATTCCGACGTCGATATGGTCTGTCTGCAGATCACCAGGAACGCCCTTGATGTCGGCGTACCGCTGGAAATCGTCGTGGATATCTGTAATGATTCCGAGTTACTGGAGCTGATTGACGCCGATCTGACCGGGCGGTACCGGCTGGGCGGCGGACCGCAGGTTTTCATACTGGTGTGGAGCCAGGCGGACGCAGCGCGTTTCATGATCGTTGCCGAAACTGCAGTTGTCACCGAAATCAAGCGGCATCCGTCAGCGGTGACCATCCTCAATCTCTCACACATCATCCGCCAGACAGCCGCACGGCTCGACCGTTGATGTATTGTGGAAAACGCAACCCACTGGTCACGTCGGCGAGCCGGCCGTAAGGTTGGTCGCGAGGGCAATCGACAACAACATTCCGAAAACATCACAGTGGATGACAACGGAAACCTGATCTACAGGGAGACTTGTGCCGCGGCATTCTCCATTGAAGCCCCTGGCACGAAAAAGTCGCAAACCTGATCATCAGCGCCCGCCGGTCGAAACCAGATGCCTGACGACCGCCGCACCGACCAGCCCGATTGCACCGACGACGAGAACCTTCTTTTTGATTGGCATGGCAAACATCCCCGGTCAGAGATTGTTGAACATCAGCGAATCAGCGCGTGAAACAACGCAGCATGAGATTGCCCCCGTGATTCAGCAAGTTGCCCGTCATTCCGCAATCCCATTCCGTTCACCATCGCCACCAAGCCCGGTTGAACGACCACCCCTTTGATGCCATGTTTCAGGTTTGAGCGGGATGAGGAAAAGTGTGTGCGGTTTTCCGCCCGCATCCCGCTCCAGGATATTGAATGCGATCAGGTTTCATGAATTATGGTCGACTCAACCATAACTCATCCAGATCTAGGTCTCGCGTAACTCAGGAACTTCAATGGCCGAGCCGGTCGAGATCACCTATCGCGCCTTCCTGTCCTATAGCCACAAGGACACCAAAGAGGCCACCTGGCTCCACAGACGGCTGGAGCGGTGGCGTATCGACAAGGACCTGGTCGGGCGCGAAACGACCGTTGGCACAGTCCCCAAAAACCTTCGCCCGATCTTTCGCGACCGCGACGACTTTGCCGGCGGCAACTCTCTTGAACAGGCCACCATTGCCGCCCTGCAAGCCTCGGAGTTTCTGATTGTCCTGTGCTCGCCCAATGCGGCCGCCAGCGCCTATGTCAGCGAAGAGGTCAGACAGTTCAAGGCACTCGGTCGATCCGGCAACGTGATCCCCGTCATCATTGCCGGCGAACCGGGCGACGACCGGCTCGAGTGCTTTCCGCCATCTGTCAAATTCACCGTCGATGATCAGGGGCAACTTACTCAAAAACTTGCCGAACCCGTAGCGCCCGACTTCCGCGAAATCGGCGATGGCCGCGACCGGGCCGCCGCCAAGATCGTGGCTGGCATGCTGGGTGTGCGTTACGACGAAATCATTCAGCGCGAGAAACAGGCTGAGCGAAAACGCAAACTGCGAAAGTCGATTGCGGCGGCCTCGTTCGTCGCCATTTCCGCAGTCGGAGGTTATTTCTATTGGCAGTCACTTGAACTTGCCACCCAGCAGGAGTTGAGCAAACAGGAAATTGTCAAACTCAAGGGGCTGGTCAAGAGCCTGGTCGCCACCAGTGCCAATGCGGCGGAAGCGCCGGAGGTTGCAACCAACCTTGAAGAAGCCCTGAAGTCTGCCCAGCGCCAGGCCAACACAGGCGACAAACGCATGGCACGGGCATTGGAACTGCTGGGCCAGGGCCGGATCGCCGAAGCCGAGACACTCTTCCAGGAGGTTGCCGACCGGAAGGCCGCGCGGATCGCAAAAGCCGAATCCACCATCAAAAAGGAGAAAGCCGAAACCGCAACCGCGTTCCGCAATCTTGGCGCCATTGCCAGGCTGGCCGACCCCAAACGCGCCCGCGCTGCCTACACCCAGGCCTTGGAATTCGAACCGGAACACGCCGACGCCCTTTACTGGCATGGAACGCTGCATCTGCGGTCGGGCGATCTGGCCACGGCGGAAAAGTCACTTCAAAAGCTGAAACAGGTGTCGACCGCCTCCGGGGACACACGGGGACTCTACCGGGCCCATCTGCGCCTGGGAGAAATCGTCAAGCACCGGGGCAATCTCAAGGCCGCCCTCACCCACCAGAACCAGGCCTTCGCCATCGCCCGTGAGCGTCTTGCCGAACAGCCTGAAGACCGCGACCGCCAGCGCGATCTGTCGGTTTCGCATATCAACATCGGGGACGTGCAGAATAACCAGGGCAATCTGGCCGGTGCCCTCAAATCCTTTGGCACCAGCCTGACGATCAGGCAGAAGCTCACCGTCTCGGACCCGAAAAACGCCGGTTGGCAACGCGACCTGTCCGTGTCGCATTACAAGGTCGGCACCATTGAGGAGGCTCAGGGCGATCTCTCACGTGCCCTCGCGTCTTATCGGACCAGCCTCGACATCAGGCAAAGGCTTGCAGAGTCCGATTCCCAAAATGCAGGCTGGCAGCATGATGTCTATTCAGCGCTCTGGCGGGTCGCGGACGTGGAGATCCGGCTTGGCGCCTCGGCAAAGGCCCTGAACAAACTCGTCGCCGGCAAGGTCATAATGGAACGCCTCGTCGAATCAGATCCGAAGAATGCCGGGTGGCAACGGGATTTGTCGGTCTCCTACAACCGGATCGGCGACGTGCACAAGGCAATGGGTGGACTCGACGGCGCTCTCAAGTCCTATCGGGATGGCCTCGCAATCCGGGAACGGCTTGCCGCGTCGGACCCCGGGAACACGCGCTGGCAGACCGATCTGTCGGTGTCCTTTGACAAGACCGGCAACGTGCAGAAGGCAAAGGGTCAATTGACTGAAGCGCTCGCATCGTTTCGCGGCAGTCTGGCCATCCGGGAACGGCTTGCCCGGTCCGACCCGAGCAACACCGACTGGCAACGCAATCTGTCCGTGTCTTACAACAAGGTCGGCAACCTGAAAGTGACCCAGGGCGACCTGACCGGCGCCCTCACGGCCTATCGCGATGGCCTTGCCATACGAAAGCGGCTGGCGGCATCGGACCCCAAAAACGCCCGATGGCAACGGGACCTATCTGTATCCTTCGACCGGGTGGGTGACGTGCAGGCATCCCATGGCAATCCGGCCGGGGCACTCGGGTCCTATCAGGACAGCTTGAAAATCCGGGAAGGGCTCGCCGCCTCGGATCCAAAAAACGCGGGCTGGCAGCGCGATCTCTCGATCTCACACGAAAAGGTCGGCAACCTTCGGCGGGCGCGAAACGATCTTGCCGGCGCGCTCGACTCCTATCGCAAGAGCCTCGCCATCATCAAACGCCTGACCGCTACCGATCCCAAAAACGCCGGATGGCAACGTCACCTGTCGGTCTCGCACGAGAAGGTCGGCGACGTTCAGGCGGCCAAAGGTGATCTTGCAGATGCGATCGCCTCCTACAATGACGGCCTGACGATCAGGAAGCGTCTGGCCGGGTCCGACCCGCTCAATGCGGGCTGGCAAGGTGATTTGATGGTCGCCTATGACAAGGTCGGGGATGCCCAGGCTGCTGCCGGCGACCTGGTCAAGGCACTTGCCACCTATCGTGCCGGCCTCACTGTCCGGCAGCGCCTTGCCGCCGCAGACCTGAAAAATCCGAGGCCTCAAGCCAACCTGGCTGCGGGCCACGGCAAGCTGGGCAGCCTCCTCAAGAAGATGAACCGCAAGGACGAGGCCCTCGAAATCTTCAAACAGGGCCGCGCCATCATCGCGGACCTGGCCAGGAATTCCGAACAACAGCAATGGCAGAACTACCTCGCCGCATTCGACCGTGACATTGCTGAACTTGAAAGGTGAATCCAGCGCCCTTGTGCGATGCAAATCTATTCGAGATGCGCAGCCAGGAACGCCGTAGTCCGTTGCCAGGCAAGCTGTGAAGCCTGCTCGTGAAAGCTCGCTCTTTCATCGCAATGAAATCCGTGGCCGGCACCGTCATAGACAAAGACGTCACAATCCGGGCGTTGGGCGCGGACGCTTTCCACATTGCTCAAGGGAATGCCGTGATCCTCCGCCCCGTAATGGAGTTGTGTGGCGCAACGGGGCGTCTCGTCGGCAAATGCAGCAATGCGCCCGCCGTAGAAGCCGCACGCCGCCGAGACACCGTCGAGTCTTGTGGCGGCCAAAAACGCGACCGTGCCACCCATACAGAACCCGATAACACCCACCTTGCCGGCACCGGCGACCGCGGCACGGGCGGCATCGGTGTCGCGGACAAACGCGTCCCAGTCGGGGTCGGCAATGAAACTCCGGGCCCGCTCGACTTCCTCAGGCGCGTAACCGGACTGAAAGCCGCGCTCAGTGCGGTCGAACAATGCAGGGGCAATCGCCACATATCCGATTTCTGCCAGACGGTCGCAGATTGACCGTATGTGCGTGTTCACGCCAAAGATTTCCTGAACGACCACAACACCGCCGCGCGGGTCGGCTTCCGGGTCAGCCCGATAGGCACCGAGCTTGTGGCCGTCTGAGGCTGAGAGAGTGACACCGGTCATGCCGCTTCCTTCACTTGCCTGCCGGAGGCGCGGCGCAGACCTGCTCGTAGCGGTACCGCTCATTGATCAGGCCGTTGTGCTCGTAGACATCCAGCGTGACCTCGAAGGCCGGTTGCGTGATCTCCACATGAGGCGTCCAGCAGCCAAGCTGTTGGTAGGTGGCAATGCAATCGGCGAGCACGGCCTCGTCGATATTGGGAAAATAGGCCTTCTCCGCCCTTGCGATTTCTTCAGCCGGCGTTTCGTTCATGTAGAGGCGGGTTTTTCTGTAAGCCCGCATGAAGGCTTCCGCCATATCGGTTTCGAGCCACGCCCCGGTCGCGGCAAGGCTTGAGAACCCGCACGGCCCGATCTGCGTTCCCACCTGGGCAACGATATGGCCCACACCGTCGGCTGCCAGCTGTTGCGGAAACGGACCCTGCTGCTGAACGTAAGTCCCTTGTCCTTCGCGGAACGCCTTGTCGATGTCGGCGGCCCCACCCGGGCAAACGGGGATAATCTTGTCGAAATCAATGCCCGCCTTGTGGCAGGCATATTTGAACATGGCACGCGGCTGGCCGCCCTTGAACATGACAACTTCCGCGCCCTCGAGCTTGTCCCAGGTAAACGCCGCGTCAGAGTCGCGGCCAGTCAGGAAAAATCCGTCCATCTCATTGATCTGCGCAAAATGAACGACAGTCGGCACCGCCCCGTCGTTCAGGGGCGTGAACCCCTGGCTGAGAGCAGACTGCACCACATGGGCGGAGCCGTTTTCCAGTGACGAAATCGCCGAGGCACCGGCGGGCGCCACAGACCATTCAGGATCCAGTCCCTCGGCTTGCAGAAAACCACCCGACATCGTCGAGATCAGCGGTGAATAGAATGCGGAAAACAACGTGAACTGGATGTTGATTTTTTCCAAGACTGGATACCCCTTTGGCATTTGCGCTCCACCTCCACGACAGCTCGCGGAAGCCTGCGCCGCGTTGGCACCGAGTTTTATCAGTGCATCGCATAGACGTCCATTGCGAGCACGCCATAGGCTTTGCTGTTGTGCAGTCGTTCGGCGCGGAGCGGAGTGCCGGCTGCTCCACAAGCCACAAACAGGGGCAGGAAATGTTCTTCCGTCGGATGATTCTGAACGGCGTGGGGTGCCCGCGCCCGATAGTCCAGAAGGTCTTCAAGACGCGCATCTTTGACCGCATCCGCAACCCACTCTGCAAAGACGTCGACCGATTCCGGTGGCTCGGAGTCGCGCGTGAATCCGCTTCTGAAGAAAGTCTCCAGATCATGGGTTACGGCACCCGATGCCACGATCAGCGTACCGCGGTCGCGCAACGGTTGAAGCGCCTGCCCCAGGCGATAGTGATGTTGCGGGCCCAGACTCGGCTGAATCGAAAGCTGGGTGACCGGGATCTCTGCTTCCGGATACATGAGCATCAGGGGTATCCAGGCACCGTGGTCAAACCCGCGGCTGCCTTCCCGGGAAACAGACAATCCCGCTTCTTCCAGCAATTTTGCCGTTTCTCCCGCGAGCGCGGGTGCGCCGGGCGCTGGATAACGCAGTCGATAGAGCGCTTCCGGAAAGCCGCCAAAGTCATGAATGGTTTCCGGTTCTTGCGCCGTCGACACCGTTGGTGCCCCCGTTTCCCAATGGGCCGATACGACCAGAATATTCTCCGGGCGTCCGATCCGCCTCGAAAGCCCTTTCAGAAAGTGATGAGCACCACTTTCATCAAGGGCCAACATGGGCGAGCCGTGCGAAACAAAAAGAGCGGGCATGGGCTCCGTCATGGAATTTGTTCTCCTGGTTTCACAGTTCATCTTTAAGCCCGCTGAGCGCCACCGCCGAGGTTTGGCATGCTCAACTGCCAGGCCCCGCCACCCAACATCGCCTGAACACCCAGTGCAAGGGTCCAGAATGCGGGAAATTCCCATCCGCCGTTGGCGCTGGAAAACAACCAGCCATTGGCCGCATGGGTCATCGTGGCGCCAATCAGCACGGGAATGAGTGCCAACGAGACAATCCGTGTCCCGACGCCCGCAATCAGGGCCAGTCCACCCAGAACCTCCGCGGCAATTACAAGATAGGCAACAAATCCAGGATACCCAAGGGATTCAAAAAAGCCGACCGTACCGGGAATGGTAAATACGAATATCTTGAGCAATCCGTGCGCCAGCGCCATGACGCCAAGCCCGACGCGAAGGGTCAGTGTGCCGTAGGCAGTCAGTTCATCGTTGTTCATTTCGTCCTCCATAAACTTTTAGGGTTTGCCGCGTGCACGATGCCCGTCAGCATTTCCATCAGTTAATGGTTCAACTACAAAAGATAATGGTGTAAATTCGGCATATATTATCCCTTATTATCGGACAATAGATGGATCAACTGACGGCCATGAATGTTTTCGTCACGGTCGTGGATGATGAGAGTTTCACGCGTGCGGCCGAAAGACTCGGAATCTCCCGCACCATGGCGTCAAAACACGTAATCGACCTGGAAGCCCGGCTCGAGGCCCAGTTGCTCTACAGAACAACCCGGCGTCTGAGCCTGACAAGCACCGGCGAAGTCTACTATCAGCGGGCCAGGCAAATTCTGAGCGAGATCGAGGAGGCCGATCTGGAAGCCTCCAGCCAATCGCTGATGCCTCGGGGTAAACTGCGGCTCAATGTGCCGGTATCCTTCGGCATTTCTCACGTCGCACCAAAACTGAAAACCTATCTCGATATGTACCCGGACGTTGATGTCGATCTCACCCTGAACGATCGGGTTGTCGACCTGGTTGACGAGGGATTCGATCTGGCGATCAGGATCGGCAGGCTTGCCGATTCAAGCTTGATTGCCCGGCGGATTGCAGACTGCCGGGTTGTTGCATGTGCAGCACCCAGCTATCTTGAAACACACGGAATCCCACAACACCCGGAAGACCTCAGACATCATGTATGCCTCAGTTACGCCTATGGTGACGCATCTCGCGACTGGCAGTTTCGGATCGACGAAAGTGACACCCGCGTGCGCATCGTGCCAAAGATCCTGAGCAACAACGGAGACGCCCTGATGGCAGCGGCCATCGCTGGTGCAGGCGTTATCATGCAACCGACTTTCATTGTTCAGGCGGCGTTGAACGAGGGAAGGCTGGCGGAGATATTGACTTCGTACGAACCAGGCAAGCTCGGGATTCACGCCGTTTATCCTCCTGGCGGTGCGCGTTCTGCACGCGTCCGAAGTTTCATCGATTTTCTGGTTGGTTGTTTTGGTAAGCGACAGGACCGTGGAAAAGCCCGACGTTAGCCGACCGAAAGGCCGGCGCCCTGTCGCGCCCTACGAATGTTCCAATACATAACGCGCAACATCGGCATGGGTTGCAAACCAGACGCTGCCCTTCGTCTGTGCATGGCGGATCAGCTCCTCCAGAATCCAGATCCTTGACCGATAGCCGATGACGAACGGGTGCATGACGAGCTGGAACAGGCCACCCTCCTCGTAAGCCGCGTCAAGTTCGCGGCGGAAAATCTCGAACACGTCATCCGGCGTCGCGTAGGGCCTTGTCGGCGGCGTCCGGTTGAACATCAGGTAGACCGCATCGTCCCGCAACCATTCCACCGGCACCTCGACGACACCGGTCGCCTCACCATCCAGCAGGATTTCGTAGCAGTTCTCGTCGGCCATCAGGGAGCTGTCGTAGAGCAGATCCATTTCCCGCACGATCGGTATTGTGTTGCGGCTCAAATCCCAGTTGGCCGAACGAAACCCGACCGGCTCTCTGCCGCAAGTCTCTGTCAGCGTTTCAAACGCCCGCAACATCAAATCACGCTCATCCTGGTAGGCCAGCAGGGAATTGTTTTCGTGAATCCATCCATGCATGCCGATCTCATGGCCCTTGTCCAGAATCCGGCGCGGCTCATCGGGATCGATAAGGGCGGCGACCGCGGGCATGAAGAAACTTGCAGGCACCTCCAGGCGCCCGAGCACCTCAAGAATCCGCGGCACGCCTATACGGCGGCCGAATTCGCCCCACGCCAGGCGACCGACCGCCCGGCCGCCCGCACCCATTTCGAAGGTTTCGTGATCGCAGTCGAATGACAGGGCGACCGCCATCCGGGCGCCGCCCGGCCACGTGCCGGGTTTCAGCGATCGCCCGGCTCGCACGCGGTCGACTGTCGCCCGCCATTCCTGTTCAGGCCATTGCCAAGGGGCTGTATCGTCACTCGCCATCGGATGCTGTCTCCTGGCCAACGTCGGCGCCGGCGGACGGTCCCGGCTCATCGATATCAGGGGCTGTCCAGTTCGACGGCGGGGCGGCCCGGACCGCCCTGTGGATCGGCACCGTGAATCCCGCATCGCATCCGTTCATGACCATGCGGCGCCGGGCGATCAGCCAGCGCCCGGCCTGGCATGTCAGGCGATCCTCATACTGTCCCATGATCGTCGCGCTTGAGCCGTCCGTTCGCTCATGCCAGGCATAAACGTGGCTTGAGGCCCGAGCCGCGGTCGCGCATTCGAACTCAATCAGGATATTCGAGAGATGATGCGATGTTCGCGACCAGCGCCACATCCGTTCCAAGGATTTCTGAAGAGCCGCCGCTCCCGTACTTGTGAGCCGTGCATCGTCACCGTAATCGACAACGCAATCCTCCGTGAACAGTGCCGCCAACGCCGGCAAATCCATCCGGTCCAGAGCATTGCAATAGGCAATCAGGGTGCGCTCGATATCCCGTTCAGCCAGGAGGCGCTCCAAAAATTGCTCACTCATTGCCTGCCTCCCTATCGGACATAGGTGGCACCGTTGACGTCCAGTGTCGCGCCCGACAGGTGTTTCGACTTGCCCCGCGCCAGGAATGTCACGAGGCTGGCGATCTCAGAAGGCGGCACCCATTCTCCCATGGCCAAGGACTTTGTCACCTTTTCCTCGCCGCCCTGCAGCGCAGCAAAGTCTTCCGACATCTTGGTCCGCACGATTCCCGGCGCAATAATGTGGCTCAGGATGTTGTCACGGGCGTAGCCCCGGGCGACCGACTGGGCAGCCGCGCGCACCGCACCCTTCGATGCGGCATAGGCAATCATTGCCGGATTGGTGACGCCCTGCTGCGCCACCCAACTGGAAATCGTGATCAGGACACCGCCCCCACGCGTCCGGAAATGGCGCACCGCCCCGCGCATGAGCCGCGCAGGCGCCTGGACGTTAATCTGATACTGGGTCTCCCACGCGTTCACCCAGTCGTCCTCGCCATCGTCGATTCCGCCGACCGAAACCATGGTCGCAGCATTGAGGACGACCACGTCAACGTGGCCTCGCCAGTCAACCGCCGCTTGCCAAAGATCTTCCACCGCCTCGTTGTGTTGAAAGTCCGCTGCCAGCAGCCCGTAGCGATCGGCCGGAACGTCCCTGACAACAGCCTCGGCTCTTTCCAGGTCACCGGGGCCGCCGCGATGATGCAGAATCACGGTGAAACCGGCATCGATAAGGGCGCGGGCTGTTACCGCACCAATCCCCTGCGAGGCGCCGGTGAGAAGCACAATCTTCCCGTTTTGTCCTGTCATGATGCATGTCCGGATGAAATGTCTTGTGAGCGCAATCAGCGCAATACTATGCCAAAGCGGCGGTGTTGCAAAAACGGTTTCGCATCGATTGATCGAGCCGCTTTCCGCCAGGGAACTCGATTGTCGGTGCGTTTGACCTCATTCAGTTGGGCATCTGCGCCTTTTGGCCGGCCTTTTTCTGGGCGCGCCAATTTTGCCATTTATCGGAAGCATAAGGCCACTTGGCCATATCGATGCACCATGCGGGCGGTTCGCTTGTGAGGTGAAACGCTCTCCGTTGATCCCTTGTCAGACAGCGCGGCACGCGCTTTTTGGCGCTTGCGATCAAGGCCTGTGTGTCGGACGGGATGCGCCATATCCGTGCCGTCCGATCCTCGGAAGCCGTAATCACGTGTGAACCGTCCGGCGAGAACCGGGCGCTGTTGACCTCGTCTTCGTGACCGCTGAGAACGGCGATCTGCTGACCCTCGGTGGCATCCCAGAGCCGCGCCGTCCTGTCTGAAGAGGCCGTGAGGACGCGGGCGCCGTCCGGCGAGAATCTGGCGCTGTTGACCTCGTTCTCGTGGCCTTTGAGGACCGCAAGCGGGGCACCGGTAACCGCATCCCACAGCCGCGCCGTCTCGTCCGACGACGCCGTGACGATCTGCGAACCGTCGGGAGAGAATTGCGCAAATTCGACGCCGCTGAGATGACCCTTGAGGACGGCGATTTCTGCTTTGGTTGCCACGTCCCACAACCGTGCCGTGTTGTCCCAGGAGGCCGTCACGAGGCGCGCACCGTCGGGCGAGAACCGGGCGTCCGCCACTTCTGCCGCGTGCCCTTTCAGGGCGGCCACCAGTTTGCCGGTCGTGACATCCCACAAGCGCACGACATTCTCCGACGCGACGCCCCAGGATGTGGTGACGGCCATTGACCCGTCGGGCGAGAACCGGGCGCTCACGACTTCGCCTTCATGCCCGGCCAGGACTGCAACTACTTTACCTGCCGCCGCATCCCATAACCTGGCTGTATAACCGGAACCCGACTCTTCACCGGAGCCCGTGGTGACGATCCGGGAACCGTCCGGCGAGAACCGGGCGCTTAATACGGTGCCCTCGTGTCCCTTCAGGCTGGCGACCTGTTTCCCCCGGGCGACATCCCAAAGACGCGCGGTCCTGTCACGCGACGTCGTAACCAACCGCGATCCGTCCGGCGAAAGTGCGGCGCTGAGCACCGCACCTTTGTGGCCCTTGAGAACAGTCAACGGCTCGCCGTCGGAAACATTCCAGATGCGGACCAACCTGTCCTCCGATGTGGTGACAGCACGTGTGCCGTCTTTGGAGAACAAAGCACTTGTTACCGATCTCTTGTGCCGATCGAGGACGACGACCTGGGTTTCCGAAAACGTGTCCCAAAGCCGAACCGAGTTGTCATGCGAACCGGTCACAATACGTGATCCGTCCGGCGAGAACCGGACACTTGCCACGACATCATTGTGGCCCCTGAAAACCTCGATCTGCCTGGCCGCGACCGTGTCCCAGAGCCGCACCGTCCGATCTTCCGAAGCGGTGACGATGCTTGAACCGTCGGACGAAAACCGGGCACTATTCACCTTGTCAACGTGCCCGGCGAGAATAGCGGTCTGCCAGCCCCCCACGGTGTTCCAGAGACGTGCAGTCCGGTCCGCGGAGGCCGTCAGAATCTGCAGACCGTCCGGGGAAAATCGAGCACTGCCCACCACATCCACATGACCGATCAAAACTGTGAGTTGCGTGCCGGTCACGCCGTCCCACAACCGCACGGTCGGATCGAGAGACGTCGTCACCACACGCGCGCCGTCCGGAGAGAACCGGGCATTATTGACAGAGGTCAGATGGCCCGCGAGAACGGCGATCTCTTCACCGGTCTTTGCGTCCCATAGACGGGCGGTCATGTCCCAGGAGCCCGTCACGATCCGTTTGCCATCGGGTGAGAAATCAACACTCTCCACGGTGCCTTCATGTCCTTCGAGGACAGCGACTTGAGTGCCCGTCGCTGCGTTCCACAGCCGTGCTGTATGATCGCCCGAAGCCGTGGCGAGCCGCGACCCGTCTGGCGAAAAACGGGCGCTCCATACTTCTTTCTTGTGGCCCTTCAAAACAGCCGTCTGCTTGCCTGTTCCAGCGTTCCACAGGCGTGTAGTCCGATCGTCGGAGGTCGTTACAATACGCGAACCGTCCGGTGAGAATCCGACACTCCTGACAATATCCTTATGTCCCTTCAGAGCACCGACCCGGGTGCCGGTCTCTGTATCCCAGACCCTGATCGTGCCATCGGAATCGTTACCGCGGGAGTATGTCAAAATCCGGCGGCCATCCGGCGAGAACAGGGCGTTGTCGTAAGCAGTCTCTTGCCCGGTGATGATGAGACGCTCTTTTTGAGCGACGACGGCGCTGTAAAGGCCGACCTCGGCGGCTGCAACATAGGGACGTTGCCGTTGCAGTTCCCGGTCGGCCGATTTGTCCCGCAGCCCCTCGAGCGCGATCAGCATGCCGGCAGCGGTATCGCCGGCCCGGGTCTGCTGCTTTGCCATGTCGGCCAGATGGAGCGATTGAACGACCAGGGCATCGTCGCGCTGCCGCAATGCCTTTTTCCTGGCGGTTTCTGTTCTCTCTGTCTCTTCTTTGGCGCGTTTTTCCTTGGTCTCCGCAACGCTGCGCTGACTATCGGCTTGTTGGGCTGCCTGCCGGGCACGTTGTTCGCCTTGCAGCGCCGCGTCTCGTCGCGACTCGGCATCTTGCGTTTGTTGTTGCGCAAGCTGTTCGCTTTGATTGGCCCGTTCAATCTGTGCATCGGTGTCGCGTTTCTGCATGTAAGTCAGAACTGAAAATGCCGTTGTGACGAAGACCAACGCTGTGGCTATCGAGCCCGCCATCCAGAGGCGTTTCCGGCGCGTCGCGGTCAGGCGGCTGTCAGCGATGTACTTCAGATGTGCATCGGTCGGAGGCGGTGCCGATTCCGGCTGCGCCGCCAGCCACCTCTCCGCGGCCTCAAGGTCCTGCCCGCGAAGCGGCACGGCATCCATTTCCTCCCGTGCCGCCCAAAGGCGCGCCGGTGCACCCAGGCGGGTGTGGTGCCGGATCCAGTCGATGTCGTCATTGAGGACGGTTCCAAGGCTGGAAACGGCATCGGTCAGGTCCTTGCGATTTACAAAGGAGATGGCACTGCTGCGCGCCAGCGTATGCGGGACGAGTTCCGGCGCCACGTCACGGATTGTGATCGGCACGATGCGCTTGTTCAGACCCTTGGCAAACGCCAGCTCCCACAGGCAGATATCGGATTTTACGGAATGTTGGCTCAGGGCAAAAACAACCGCATCGGCCCTGCCGATCAAATCCTCGACAGTGTCTTCCCAAAAGTCCCCGGTTGAGGCGTCCTCGGTGCCACGGATGACCTCAATGCCATGTTCCTGTTTGACCGCTTCGGCAATTTTCGAGACCAGCTGCCGGTCCCGGTTGGCATATGAGATGTAGACCTTGGTGGTGGGGTTGTCCGAATGGGCGGCGTTTGCCACGTTCTATCCCTTTGCCTGGCCGTGACACCCGGCAGACGATCTCGACGATCGCCCATGTCACGGTTGTTCGAGATCGAAATCAAGGCACTTTTGGGTCAGCCAGTCAAGCCGGCCGGACCAGTCACCCGTGCAAGACTGTCATGACAGGTCAAGTGTGTTCTCGCCCGCCATGTAAACCGCAACACGGGAGAACCTGGCGTCACGAATTTCGAAGAAGTTGCAGTTGGACTTGTGTGTACGGCTGCCGTCGTGATGGCTGTTGATGACGGAAAACCGGACCGCTATCCGGCGCGCGTCCGGATCCGGCACGTGCACGAAATCCTGGTGACGCACGGACGCATGGTTGGTCCACAGTCGGTTGAACATGCGCTCGATCTCTTCGATCCCCACAAGGGTGACGTCGTGGGTCTCGACAGTGAAAACACAGTCGTGCGTCAGAGTTTCACGGATGACGTCGATATCCGCACGGTCGACACCGTAGAAATACCGCTCCACCAGATCGACCATGTCCTGTTTCGTCATGAACTGCCTCACCGTTGGCGCCCTGTTTACACCGGCACCCGGGCCCAGCCTATCAGCGGCGGCACAGAAGGGACATGAAAGTCTATGCGAAGCGGTCTATTTGGTGCACCGGAATACCAGTGTCGATCCGTCTTTGCCCTTGAACCGGAGACCGACCCAACGACCGGCCCTGTCGTACCACGCCTCCGTCTGCAACTGCCCGGAATACACGTAGTGCGTCGCCCTGATCCGTCGTTTGCCGCAGGTCATGACGGTTGAGCCGGCCTTCCTTATTTTGACCCGGTTGAAGGATCCGGTCAGTGTATTGAGGACGCGCCTTGACCTGATTACGTTGCTGTTCCAGTGGTTCGTCGGGTAAATCTCGGACTTGCTTGAGCGCCATTTGCCGTTTGTCGACCAGTTGAACTTGCCGCCCTTCAGACGGCCGGAGATCTTCGTCTTCTCGCCATCGTCATCGACTTTCACCGACAGGCGCGTCAGCTGCGTATTGTTCCAGCGTTCCGTGGATTCGTAGTTCATTTTGTACGCCGAAAATCCCAGTACTCTGACATTCAGCTTCATCGTCGAACTGACCACGGTTTCGCCGCCGCGCCTGGAAAACCGGGTTTCATGCGTACCGATTTTCGAACCGTTCCGTTCCACCTGAAACGAGATCTTGCCACGGTAAAGTGCAATCGGGTCAGGCATTGCCACAGCAATTGTTCCCTGAACGAAAACCGTCCAGACAGCCAAGGATGCCGCAGCCGTCGTTTTCCAAAAAATCTGTTTCATGTGTTGCTATACGGCGGACAGGTGCTTGCGGATCACCGGACCGGCGTGATTTTGGGGTTGATTGGAACATTGTTCAATTTACCGCTACGCGCGGCTGGTCGGATGTCGAACGGGAATCGAACCTGACCATGGTGTCGCCGGTTCACCGAGACAGTGCCGAATGATCCAATCGTCAGCGTGCAACGTAGTACGGTAACCATGCCGGTGTTCACCCGCGAAGGCGAACAGCGATATTTCACCGGACAGCAACTTCTTCATGTCAAAGATTGGCCTCGCCCCTTGACCAGGAAATCGCATCCAGCCAACGCGGTAGAAAACTTTGGAGCGGCAGTGTCATGAACGACGGAACCGGTGAGAAAATCGCGTGGGTTACCGGCGCCGGCAAGGGCATTGGCCGCGCCCTGGCAAAAAAACTGGTTGCCCAGGGCTACGTCGTCGCCGTCAGCGCCCGCACCCGGGACGACCTGTCGAGCCTTGCGTCGGAGTGCCCTCCGGGCCGAATTCTCAGATACCCGCTTGACACCACGGACCCGGTCCGAACAGAAGAGGTTGTCGCTTCCATTGAAGCTGAACACGGACCCCTGGATCTGGCGGTTTTGAACGCCGGCACCCACACGCCGATGACTGCCGAGAACTTCTCGGTCGATGTTTTTCGAAACCTCGTCGAGGTCAACCTCATGGGAACGGTGAACGGTCTATCGCAAATTCTTCCCCGTTTTATCGACCGCAGATCGGGACATGTGGCCGTTGTCGCCTCTGTAGCCGGATATCGTGGTTTGCCAACATCGGCCGCCTATGGCGCAACCAAAGCGGCTCTGATCAACATGTGCGAGGCCCTGAAACCGGAGATCGAAGCTCATGGCGTGCGCCTTACCCTGATCAACCCGGGCTTTGTCGAGACACCGCTCACCGACCGGAACGATTTTCCGATGCCTTTCCTGATCTCCGCTGAAGCGGCTGCAGACCATATCGCAACCGGCCTGAACCGGTCGGCGTTTGAAGTGGCATTCCCGGGCCGGTTTGCCTTTTTGATGAAACTGATGCGCATACTGCCCGATCGGCTGTTCTTTGCGCTCACACGGCGGATGATTGCGAAATGACCCAAGCGCACGAGAGATATCGGCAATTCCTGGAAACCCTCAGCCCCCAGACACTTGGCCAACTGGGCGATCATGTCACCGGTGACGTCCGCTTCAGGGATCCGTTCAACGACGTGCGCGGTGTTGAGGCCATGACCGCAGTGTTCGATCACATGTTCAACGCCGTCAGGGATGTAAGTTTCCACGTAAACCACGCCGTGGCGCAGGGCGATACCTGCATGATGTCCTGGACATTCAAAGGCGTCCTCGGCAATCGGCCGTGGACCTTCGATGGCGCCAGCGTCATTCGGTTTTCCGAGGACGGGCGTGTTGCCGAACACATCGACCATTGGGACGCGGCCCGCGACTTTTATGAACGGCTGCCGGTGATTGGACACCTGTTGGCATGGATACGCCGGCGGCTGGCGGTCCGTTAGCGTTGTGCCATCGCCGACCGGCGGCGGCTCAGCCTGCGGCGCACGATCGCATGTTTTTCCGCGGTCAGCGGAAACGACCAGACCAACGCGATAACCGCCAGTTTCAGGGCAACCGGGGCCACCGCGTAAAGCGCTATCAGGACATAGCGGCCGGATTGCGTCGGGGCCTCCGGATCAAACCCGCCGATTTCCAGACCCGGCAGAGCCAGCCCCACGGCCACGGCAAGAGCGAGTTTCGTGCTCATGCCCCACAGTGCGAACTGCACGCCGGCCCGTGCCCGTCGCGAACGCAACTCGTCATAGTCCACAATGTCGGCCTGAATCGCCGGCGGCAACGCCAGATCCGCCCCGAGCGCCATGCCCGTGACGACACAGACGAGCCCAAAAGCGAGGAAGTCGCCGGTGCCGATCCAGGGAACGGCGGCGAACGCCGCACAAGCGGCCATCATGGCCCAGCACCAGGTCCGGTGTTTTCCAATCCGGTGGCTCAGTTTCAACCAGGCCGGAATGAAAACGATGGCAGCGACGAAGTAGACCAGGATAAAAACCGGCCTCGTCTGAGCGTCCGCGCCGAGACCGTATTCCAGATAGATAAAAAACAGGGCGGCGGGAATGCCATTGGCGAGCCCATTGACGAACCAGGCAAAGAGCAGCCTCACGAAGAGCCTGTTGGCGGCCAGTGAGCGCACGCCGGCAATCAGTTTGGCAACGTCAAAGGCTTCCTGTTCGGGCGGGCGGTCCCGGCGGTCCGGCACGGTAACCAGCAGCAACGGGATCACCACAACACCCAGGCCGATCGCTGCCCAGGCGATGACGCCAACCGATTCCAACTCTGTCCATCCAAGTCCCGTGACGATCGCCGTCAGGACGCCGGCGCCGATTATGCCCAGAAGACCGGCACCTTCCCGAAGCGATGTGATGCGTGTGCGCTGATCGTAGTCGCCGCTGAGTTCGGCGCCCCAGGCCAGGTATGGAACCGCCACCATGGTCCATCCCGAATAGAGCACCACCGACCACCCGAGCAGATAGACAGGGCCGGCCCCATCCGATGGATTCAGCACCTTGTACAAGCCAAGACCTGCAATCACCGCGCCGGCGGCGATCCAGGGTTTGCGATGGTTGCCGCCCAGCCCGAACCGGTCGCTGAGCGCACCGACAAGCGGATCCGTGACCGTATCGAAAGCCCGTCCGCCCAGCATGATCAGGCCGGTCATAGACAGGCCCAGTCCAAGCTCGATGCCATAGAGAGTCGGCAGATGAATGAACACCGGGATGGTCGGCAAGGCAATGACAAAGGCCGGCAAGGCGTAAGCAAGGAGAACACGGAGGCTCAGTCCGGCGGCTCTCTCGCCGCTCATGGAAACTCTGTCATAGGTTTTGGGTTTCTATCGGACCGTCAGCGCCGCTCGATCAGGAACTGGCCGACGTCGATATGTCCGCATTCGAATCCGACCTCGCAATAGCTGAAGTAATAGCGCCACATCCGGTGGAACCGGGCGTCGAAACCCAACTTCTCGACCGATGGCCAGTTTTCCTGGAAGGCGCGGTCCCATTGCCTCAGGGTCTCGGCATAGGAGCCGCCAAAAAAGAACCGGTCCGAAATCGCCAGGCCGGCGTTTTCGGCTGCCTCTTCGAAAGTCTTGACGCTCGGCAGCATGCCTCCGGGAAAGATATAGCGCTGGATGAAATCCGGTGTGCGGCGATAGTGCTCGAAGTGCTCGTCTGCGATGGTGATCGTCTGGATTGCCGCCCGTCCGCCCGGTTTGAGACGGCGTTTCAGGGCATCGAAGTAAATCTCCCAATTGTCCTCCCCGACTGCTTCAAACATTTCGATCGAAACGATCTTGTCGTAATCGCCGCCCACATCGCGGTAGTCCTGAACCCGGATATCGACAGCATCCCCGAGGCCCGCATCATCCATCCGTGCACGCGCATAGGTTGCCTGTTCTGAAGACAAGGTGAGGCCAACCACCCGGCACCCGAATTCGGCGGCGGCAATCTCTGCAAACCCGCCCCAGCCGCAGCCGATCTCGAGCACGCGGTCGCCCGGCTTAAGCTCCAGTTTCCGGGCCAGCCTCAGGTATTTCTGCCGCTGGATTTCGGCCAGAGACCGATCCGTTGCGGTGATCAGGCCGGAAGAATAGGTCATGGATCGATCGAGCCACAACCGATAGAAGTCGTTGCCAAGATCGTAGTGCGCGGCAATATTGCGCCGGCTGCCTCGCCGGGTGTTCGACCGTCCGAAATGACGCAGCCTGTTGAGGAAATTCGTGACCCGAAACCCAGACAGCGCACCTTCGAGCGTGCCGGCATTGACCGCCCCGATCATCAGCAGTGCCGAGAGATCGGGCGTCTCCCATTCATCGTTCATGTAAGCCTCGGCGAGCCCCAGGTCCCCGGCAACCAGCAGCCGGGCAACCACGCGCAGGCTTTTTACCTTCACGAACGCCTGTGGCGAAGGATCGCCGCGCCCGAACACACGTTGCCTGCCGGACGGGAACTCGATCGTCAGACGGCCGACCTTGATGCGATCGAACCAGCGCGACACAATCCGCTCGGTCATGCCCATCCTTCGGACCGGTTGACGGGATGCGAGAGTTGAATGCGGGTCGGATATTGAGTTTTCCATGATTGTCGATCTCAGGTGTTTGTCTTGGTGTGATAGCCGACACTGCTTTGAACCGCTTCGGTTGTCGGGCGGTGGCGGAAAGTACGGAACCCCTTGAACAGCAGCAAAAGAGCCTCCCAGTGAATCGCCGCCATTATCTTGAAGGTCAGCAATGGGAATCTGGCGAGGCAGCCGGTCAGTGACTTGCCCGTCAGCGGCTCCCGTTCGCCGCCGAACGTCGCTGTGAGCATCGGCCCTTCGGCATCGCTCTGGATAATGCCTATGTTGATGCTCTGGGCAGGCGGCCGTATCCGAAACTTGTATTCACCTTCAACGGCGATAAACGGGGAAACATAGAGCTTCTTCTGACAGTTCTGGCGAATGACGCTCTGGTCTGACTGTTCGACCGGAATGATGTAGGTGTGACGTTCGTGAAAGGTGTTGCAGACCTCATACAGGATCGCGGCAAGCATGCCGTTCCTGCGATAACAGAAATAGACGCTGAGCGGATTGAAGACATATCCCAGGATGCGGGGGTAGCACAAAAGCGCGATCCGGCCGCCGTCCCAGGTAATCTCAGCGTCGTTAAGCTGCGCCTCGACCCAGCGCCGCAACGGCTCGCCGGTTGCCGGTCCGTGATCGGAATCGTAAAATGATATCAGCGCCCTCTTGTTGTACCCGAATATAAAGAATCGCCGATCCAGTTCCTCCAACTCATCAAGGTCCAGGAGCAGTGAAAAAACGCTGTAGCGCAGACGGTGGCGCTTCGGGCGCACCCTCTCATGGACAACCCTTCCCCTGTAGATCGCTGATTGCAACATCACGCAGCCGCCAGACCCTCTGAAACGACAGAAATTCTATCGCTTTGTCCTTCGACACGCCACGGCCTCATGCAGCCGCCCAATTGTTCGGCAACCGCCAGACCGGACTGCAGCGCATCTTCGTGAAAGCCATGGCCAAAATAGCTGCCGCAATACCAGGTTCGCCGGCGCCCCTGAAGCGACCAGAGTTCCTGTTGCGTGTCCAGTGCGGCCTGATCGAAAAACGGATGGGAGTACTCGAAGTCGGACACCACCGTATGTCGATCCGGCTCGATCACCGGATTCAATGTCACAAACAACGGCTCGGCATCGTCAAGTGATTGAAGCCGGTTCATCCAATAGGTCACGCACAGGGCCCGTGTCTCGTCCTGCTCTCTGCTCGCCAGAAAGTTCCAGCTCGACCAGACCCGTTGTCGTTTCGGCATCAGCCCCGGATCGCGATGCAGAACCGCCCGGTTGATCGTGTATCGCCAGGCACCGAGGAGCTTCTGTTCCGCAGGATCCGGATCGCCAAGCATGCCGAGAGCTTCATCCGCATGCGCGGCAATCACGATGTGGTCGAACGTGTCCGTTCGGCCGCTTCGATCCTCAACCACAACACCCGCACCGGTTCGGTGTACCGAGCGCACGCCGTCAAACCGGATCCTGTCATGAAACGCCGCCGTCAGCCGGGCAACATACTGCCGGCTGCCGCCTGCCACGGTGCGCCACTGCGGCCGGTCCCGCAACGAGAGCAATCCGTGCGACTTGAGAAACCGTATAAACGCCGCCGCCGGATATGCCTTCATTTCAGGCACTGTCGTCGACCAGATGGCCGCCCCCATGGGCAAAAGATGATCGTTGATGAAACTGTCGCTGTAATTTTCCCGTTGAAGATAGTCTCCAAGGCTCATCTTTCCGGCTGCCGGATTGTCGAGCAATCCGGGCGCGTCGCGATAAAACCGCAATAGATCGGCAACCATCCGCCAGAACCGCGGGCGAACGACGTTGCGGCGTTGTCCGATCAAACCGTTGAGATCGGTGCCGGCATACTCGAACCGGCCGTTGTCCAGCGATGCCGCGAACGACATTTCGCTCTCAATGGTCGCAACGCCGAGATAGTTGAACAAGGCGGTGAGGTTTGGATAGTTGCGTTCGTTATAGACGATAAACCCGGTGTCGACCGGTGTCGCGCCACCTGCTCCGGCCACGTCAACCGTATTTGAATGTCCCCCCACATGTTTGTTTTGCTCATAAACGGTGACATCATGGTTCTGGTTGAGCAACCAGGCGGCCGACATCCCGGCAATACCCGATCCCACCACCGCGATTCTGAGGCGCTGGTTCCCCACAGCGAAATTTTGGGTCAAGAGAGAAGTCTTTCTGTTTGGTGGATTTGCGTTGCGTTCTGGACTTGATTACGATTCCTCTTCACACTTGGATCACACAAGGCGCAAAAGTTTCGAAACCCATGTGATCCGGTTTCCGTTGGTGCGCGTACCCGAGGTATGAATGATCTCGCTGCCGATCTGTCCCTGTCCGCTCAAGCCGATGCCGGTTATCGGAATATCGCCGGTCTGCCTCCGGCAACCGGCGTATGCGCGATCGGCAAGACAGATGATATCCAGACCGTCAAACTGTCGATGACGGCACCCGACGTTCAGGAAAATGTCATCGGTCTCATGGGCAAGCACCTGTCGGCAGTGGCGTCCGACCGGAATCGAGCGGCTTTTCGCAGCCTGTTCGAGTTCTATGCTCCGAGAATAAAGGCATTCGTGCGCAGCCGCGGAGCGCAGCCTGATCAGGCTGAAGAGGTGACTCAGGAAACCATGGTCAAGGTCTGGCAGAAAGCGGTGCAGTTCGACCCTGCCAAGGCATCGGCCTCAACATGGATTTTCACCATCGCCCGCAATGTGCGGATCGATATGCTGCGCAAGGCCAACCGCCCGGAACCGGACATGAACGACCCGTCTCTTGTACCCGAACCGGAGCTCGATGTTTCGCGGAAAATAGCCTTCGAACAGCAAGCCCGGCAACTCAAGATGGCTCTATCCGGGCTGCCTGATGAACAACGGCAGGTTTTGCATCTTGCCTATTTTGAAGACAAGCCACATGCCAAAGTTGCGGATGAACTGGGAATCCCTCTCGGCACGGTCAAGTCAAGGATCAGATTGGCGTTGAAGCGCATTCGCTCCGATCTTGGAGAAACCACATGAGTATCAGTTTCCACCCCGGGGAAGGATTGCTTCTGGACTACGCATCGGGCGCCATCGGAGAGGCATGGGGCCTGGCGATAGCGTCCCACCTGAGCCTTTGCCCGACGTGCCGCAGCACCACATCCGACATGGAGCGACTGGGCGCGTGTCTTCTGGAGTCGATCGAGCCTGACCCGATTTCGACCGGTTCTCTGGACGCTGTCCTGTCCCGCCTCGGCGATCAGGCAGACGACAGGGCCGCACTCCCGATCAGCAATCCCGAATCGGCAATCCCGCCGATCTTGCCTCAACCTCTGCGCGGATATGCCGGCGGGGATGTCGAGCAGCTGAACTGGAAACGTCTCGGTCTTGGCGCCTATCATCTGCCAATTCAAACCGGCGACGACACAGCTGTGGCAAGACTGCTCCGGATACCGGCCGGCCGGCCGGTTCCCCAGCACACCCATCAGGGACTGGAACTCACCCTCGTACTCGATGGATCGTTTTCCGACATCACCGGCCGGTATGGCCGGGGCGATCTGCAGGAAGCCGACGAGACCCTGGAACACCAGCCCCATGCAGATCCGGGGATCGATTGCATCTGCCTGGCGGTGACCGATGCGCCCTTGCGTTTCAGCAATTTTGCGGCGCGTCTGGTTCAGAGAGTAATCAACATTTAGACGGCGTCTTTCCAAGGTCACTTGTCCTTCAACGATGCAGGCGCCATATTTTGTCTTGATCGGTCAATGGAGGGACCTCATGGCCCCATCGGTTTCAAAAACGCTCGAATCGGCAGCCTCGCGCTGCGGCTGCGGCACTGATGAACTGAAGCGCTTCAGCCAGCATCTGCATGCTCTGCCGGCAAGCCGGGCCGCCCGGATCAATCCGTACGAATTTGCCGACCAGGCAGGGATCGGCCGCGATCAGTCGATCGATCTGTTCGTACATTGTGCCAAGCTCGGGCTGTTTGACCTTGAGTGGGGAATGGTCTGTCCGCTCTGCGGTGTGATCGTTCGAAGCGTCGCCACGATTGACCGTGTGGCAGAAGACAGCGTTCATTGCTGCATATGCAACAAAGACACTGAATCGGTGTTGGACGATACCATCGAAGTGAGTTTTGCGTATTCACAGGCTGGCGCGACGTTCGATCTGCATGGCGACTATGATGCCTATCAGGACTATTTCACGTCCTCGAGCCACCCCTATGGAGAACAGTTGCGACGCTATCGCGATAGCCACACGATCGCGGACATCATGGTCGGGCCTGACGGCAGGGCCGACCTGCCTGTCAATCTGCAGACCGGTGAAACCTATCGATTACTTTGTCTCGATACCCATTCGGGTGCGGAAATTTGTGTCGACGAAAATGACCGGAAAGCTGAGGCAGGCGGCGGTCCGCAGCTGTCATTGTCTGACGCCGGTTTCTCTGAGGCGGCCGTCTGCTTGCCCCCCGGTGCCAGTACGCTGGCCCTGACCAATCAAACAGATCAGACAGTCTGGATCCGGGCGCTGCGGATCGACCTGGAACAGATAAAAGCAATCATAAACGCCGGTGGGACCCGGTACGGCCCGCGGCTCACCGGCAAGCATCTTCTGAACAACCAGGCGTTTCGCGATTGTTTTGCTCTGCACGAACTGGCTCCGGACCTGAAATTGAAGCTGCGTAATCTGACATTGCTTTTCACCGACCTGAAAGGCTCCACAGCACTCTACGACCGTGAAGGCGACCTCGCCGCGTACCGGCTGGTACAGGATCATTTTGCCGCCCTCAAGAAGGCGGTGAGCACTAATTCCGGTGCTGTCATCAAGACCATGGGCGACGCGGTAATGGCGGCGTTCCCGAACGGAGAATCCGGAACGGCGGCCGCGATCGCGATGATGGTGGCGATGCAGGAAGTAGCCAAAGGACGCAAGCAGGGCGACGTCGGCCTCAAGGTCGGCCTGCACTCAGGTCCCGCACTTGCCATCAACTCCGGAAACAGTGTGGACTATTTCGGTCAGACGGTGAACATTGCCGCACGCGTGCAGGGGCTGGCCGACGCCGGGGACATATGTGTGACCGGATCGTTGAATGACGAAGACGGGATTCCGGCTTTGTTGGCCCGGTCCGGCTACCAGGGCCACTCGGAAGTGGCAACGCTGAAGGGCGTAACGGCGGCGGAACGCGTCTATCGCTATCGCGGTGCGCACCGGCAATTCTGATACGGTGTGTGCCCTTCTGACCCGCGACGGCGACCGGTTTCTGCAGACCGGATGGCACGCCATACGGATCTTCCCGCAATCAACAGGGTGTGGATCACGTCGTTGCAGCGGAGCCCGCGACCTATCGTGTAGGTTCTTCAAAACACGGGCATTTGCCCGTAGAATGCGTCCCTTGACGGCATGTTGCATCCGCAATCTGACCAAACACAATAGGGATACTCCATGAACAAACGACTCTCGGCTTTTGTCACCTCAGTCTCTTCGCTGCTTCTTGTGGGCGCCATCGCAGGTGCCTCTTCCGCGGCCCAGCAACAGGTCGCAGACGGGGTTGTTGCAGAGCAGCGGGCGACGCTTGCCAAGAACACCAGGGACGCCGGGTTCGGCCCTCAGTCTCCCCGCGATATCGATTCGGCTGGCGGCGGCAATCACCGCGCGTTTGAGGCTGCGCCCGCCTATACGCAGATGAACCTGTGCAACATTCACTTCCATGAAAGCGCCGAGCACAAGGGCGGCGAATTCGCCAGGTTCGCGGGCAATGGCGACGGCCACGGCTACGGCACCGGCTACGTGTACTCCGGCACGTTGAGCGACGCGGAACTGGCAAAGACCGGTCAGGAGTTCGGCGTCAACGATCACGGCAGCCTGGTTCCCGGTGACACCATCGAAGTTCACTATGTGCACACGACTGCAAAGATAAAGCCCGGCCCCACCTTGGGCGCCTGCCTGAGCGACGCCATCAAGAACCCGCAACTGCGCGTGGAAACCCAGGTCTACGTTCTGGTCAACGATGACAAGGCCCTGGATTTTGGCGAACTGACACGGCTTGGCGTTGTCGGTGGCCTGCACCAGGCAACAAACATCCCCGACAACACGGGAACGCCCGTTCAGTATGCCGGCTCCACCACAGGCCCCGGCTACAACGAAAATGGCTCCCCATTCCAGGTCACCTGGAGCGTTCGCCCCAAGGTTGCGAAGGTCAACATCTCAACCGTCGGCGCATGGCTGAAGGACAATGTGTTCGATGAAGACCATGCCCACGGCGTCAGAAACTTGGTGATTAATCCGGATCTTCTGTCAAAAATTTCGCCGTAACTTCGCCGGTTGAATTGAAAGGACCGCCGACTGCGGCAGTCGAGTTTCCGGGCAGGGTCATTCGAACTCCATCTGTTCGAACACCCGGCCGGCATTGCGCTTGGCCAGTTCCTGAAATGTATCCAGATGGGCAAATGACGACTGGTCCACATCGTAGGCATCCTGGAGGCTGCCGCCGGCGTCGATCAGCTTACGGATTTCGCCCCGAAGAAACACCAGGTAGTCTTTGGTGTAGCGGCGGACCTGCGCAATGTTTGTCGGATGGCCATGTCCGGGGATGACGTAGAGCGCGCCCAGGGCTTCGAACTTCTCCCAGCTCTCAAGCCAGCCGGCAGTATCGGTGTCGTCGAAAATAGGCGGCAGCCGCTCATGGAAAGCCATGTCACCGGCAATCACGAGCTTCTGGTCGGGCAACCACACGGAGATGTCGCCGGGCGAATGCGCAGGCCCGATCATGCGCACTTCAATCTTGAAGCCGCCCATTTCCACGATTTCGACATCCGTGAATGTCTTGGTCGGGCCCTTGACGGTCGTCTTTTCAGCCTTCTCCCGGTTATAGCCTTTCATGCGGTCGAGAATATCGTAGGCCCGCTCCTTGAACGCGGCTGCTGCATCTTCATGAGCCAGGATCGGCACGCCCAGTTCTGCCCAGTAGCCATTGCCCAGCATGGCGTGGCCCTGGCCGTTTTCATTGATCACCAGTTTGACCGGCTGATCGGTGATTTTCTTGATCTCGTCGTGGAGCGCTTCGGCCAGTACATAGGCGGCGCCGCCATTGACGA
This sequence comes from Alphaproteobacteria bacterium, assembly GCA_021775805.1. Lineage (GTDB taxonomy): Bacteria > Pseudomonadota > Alphaproteobacteria > Rhizobiales > JAJFHC01 > JAJFHC01. Next base: position 35,890 of record JAJFHD010000127.1, read on the forward strand.
CGACGACACCGTCACCGGTCACGATGAAGGACAGATTGTTGTTGTGGCCGGTGTTTTCGTGGGTCGGCGGTCCGCTGGCGCCGATCGCCGACCACACATGCGGGATGACTTCGACCGGTTTCGAGTAAAGCGCCGACTGCGGATACTGGTCAGGAATCGACTGACTGGCAATCGACGGCACAACCAGAGCCAGCACGCTGCAAAGGGCAACAAACATCAAGCGCATGGCAAACGGCTCCTTGGTGGTTCTGCGTCCATTATATACATATATGCGAATATTACAATTTTTACCAGGTTTGTCGCGATTACGACTTTAATCCGCCAGGAACCCGGCAACCAGGTCGGCGGCATCTTCCGCATAGAAGTCGAGGAACATGTGACCGGCGTCCTCGATAATCTTCAGAGACACCTTGCCGCCACCGACGAAGGGGCCGACCCTTTCAGCAACGTCGGGAACAACCGTATCGGCTGAACCGGCAATCACCAGGATCGGGCGCGGGATACCGGAAAAATGGGTGGCAGTTTGCCGCCGCGGATCTTCGCCGTAGTAGGAAACAACGCTCTCTGCCGCAGCCTTCGACGCGCCGCAATAGACAAATCCCGGCAGATCCATCATCGCCCCGCTCTTGCCGGATGCCACCAACCCCCTCGCCTTGTCGAGCAACGGAGCCAGATCGGTTTTGAAACGCTGCTTGAAGTTTGCCGCCCGGGCCGTCTCGGACGTCCCCATCGCAGGCGCCAGGAGCATTACTTTGTCGACACCATCATGTGACGCCGCATACCAGCTCACCTGATTGGCGCCCCGGCTATGGCCAAGGTGCGAAATCTTGCCGGCACCCTGCAGGCGCAGCCAGTCGGCCCAGGCGCCGATTTCGCCAACCGCGCCCTCGTGGCGATGGTTGTGCGGTTGCGCGCAATCGTACATGCCCTGCCGCCTGTCGAGGCCAAGGGTGAGCGTGTGCGCCAGTGTGGCAATGCCACGCTCGGCCAGCAGCGCCTGCAGGGTTTCGACCAGTTCCATGTCCTTGTGGGCGAGTGTGCCGTGGGTAATCAGCACGACACCATCGGTGATCGAGCCGCCGTCGGGCACTACGAGGTCGCCCAATGCCGTCAGGCCGCCGATCCGAATCTCGACCGGTTTCGGGGCCGCCTGGAGCGCCTGCGTCCAGCCGCCCAGTATGCCCGCAACGACGATCAGGGCGCCGGCGAAGCGGCGGGCAACGCCATTACCACACATCAGGCTTGACCCCTTTGGCTTCGAGGTCTGCAAATTTGTCCTGCAGAAAACGCTGAAAACCCTGGGTTTCGTAAGCCTTCTGCTCCACGAACTCGAACATGGAAAGGAAGTGGAAGGGCTTGAAATACCCGGGAATGCGCGCCACTTCCGCGTCGCGGCCGGACTTGCCGTCGGCGATCTCGGTGTCGAAGAACTGGATCGTCGGCGTGAAGTTCACCGCCCACTGCCTGGCAAGTGCGCGCTCCTCATACTCTTTGCCGTCAAAGTCCGTTACCGTTCGCGATCCCCACAGATTGAGCTGGAGAACGGCGAACTTCCGGCTGACAAAATCCACGATCTGCTTTTTCTGGAAGTTCACGGCGTGCATTTCCCGGCAATAGGGGCACCCCCTCTGCTCCCAGATAACCGCAAGACGTTTGCTTTCGGACATCGCTTCCTGATGATCGTCCCGCAGATCGAGGAAAGATTCCAGAAACCACGGTTGGACATGTAGCCCGTCATCGTTCACTTCCGGTTCCGATGCAGCCCGGCCGGATGCCGGGAGGAACGCCATTCCTGCGGTCAGCAAGCCTGATTTGCAAAACAGTCTTCGGTCAATCATGGTTCCGCCTCCTGCCGGATTGGTTGAGAATGGGTGACATTAATGGGGTCCGTACAACGCCTGCAACAGCTTGCCCCGCCAGGCGGCCGCTGCTGCTGCATTTTGCTGACGCAGAGTCGCGTCATCGTCCACATCGCTTGTCGTTCGTTCGACGGTCTTGAAACCCGTGCCAGCCGCCTCGTACGTCGCCGCCATGTAGACCGCATCGTCGGGCGCCACCGTCGACCAGCATGTGTCTGACACCTGGATCCGTTCTTCCACCTTCATTTGCAGCAGACGAAGGACAATGTCGCAGGCCGCCAGGCGGGCCTCGACCTGGGCGGCGTGGGCCGATTTCGACAACTCGCCGACCGACGCCGCATCGCCGATCACATAGATGTTTTCATCGATTGCCGAGCGCATGGTCGTGGCGTCGATCGGCGCATACCCGCTTTCATCCGTGAGACCCGCCTCAGCGAGAATACGTGCCGCTGTCTGCGGCGGAATCACATTGAGGACATCCGCTTTGAAGGTTTCATCCCGGGCAACGACAGCGCCCGAATCGAAGTCGACGCTTTCGATCCCGCCATGAAAGTCCCGTGGCACCCATTCAATGACGCCCTCATAATAGTCAGCATACGCTGTTTCGAACTGAGCCTGCAGGGGATAGCTGTCCTTGTCGTCAATCAGCAAAATCGTTGCCGTCGGATTGTGTTGCTTGAACCAGCGGGCCCCCAGGCAGGCGCGTTCATAGACGGCCGGCGGGCACCTGTGCCCGCCTGAAGGCGCGGTGATCGCCAGCCGGCCCCCTTCGGGGACGGCCTTGAACAAGTCCAACACGTCTGCACACGAAGCGTTCGCAATCCAGAGCGGGTCCCTGCGGGAACCCCTGACGTCGCCAACCCCGTCCCAGTTGAGGGCGACCCCGGGGGCGGCAATCAGGATGTCATACTCAAGCGCTTCCGGACCTGTGCCAGAAGAGTCGAGAACCACCCTGCGCTTGCCGGTTTCGATCCGCCTTGCGTTCAACGGGACAACCGAAACACCGGCATTGGAGACAGTTTCCGAAACGGTGACGGGCTCGACCGCGCAGCCTTGCGGTGCCTTGAATGCATGAATGGCAAACGGCGGATAATAGGTTTCAGACCCTGACACTATGGATACATCGATGGCATTTCCGGCCAGCAGGCGAATGTCTTTTGCAGCTGTCGCACCACCGACCCCACCACCGACGATCACAACGCGCGGCCTGGACTGGGCGTTGGCGCTTAGGGCCGGAACAAATGCGATTGCGGCCGCACCAGCCATCAGTTGCCGGCGGTTCAGGGGAAGCCCACGTGACCTGCATGGCATTTTCATTGACCCTTTTCAGGCGCTTCGCGTTTCTCCGATGCCCCCGTAACAACAGACAGCGACTATGACAGGCAAGTCAATCGATTGCAGCCGACGGATTCTTCTCTTCGTCAGGTGTTACATCGAGCACAAGCGCCCGCTTGGTTATCTTGACATCGGTTTTACAGTTCTTCATGCACGGCTCAACCTGACTGACCGAAGGCGTGTCTGGCCTGGGATCGTCGATGAAGTTTCCTTCGTTTGGCAGTCTGATTGACGAAAAGTTGTCTTTCGAGAGCACGAAATCGGCATCTACAACATCGTTCATGTGCAACAGGAATGCCGTGATCGCGTAGACCTCGTCGGCTTCCAGGGATTGCGCATCACCGAACGGCATGGAACGGTTGATATAATCGAACACCGTGGAGAGATAGGGCCAGTACGACCCGATCGTCTTTTTCGGATCCTCGCCGGCAAGCGAGCCCTGCCCGCCGGAAAGTTCCGGCCAGCGGTCGACGCCCTCGGCAAAGTCGCCGTGGCACGACGCGCATTTTTCGCTGAAAATCTCTTCGCCCTTCGACACGCTGCCCTGGCCGTCGGGCAGCCCCTGGCCATCCGGCCGGACGTCGATATCCCAGGCGGCAATTTCGTCAGGCGTCGCCACCCGGCCAAGATCGAACGTGCCCGCCAGTGCTGTTCCCGAAATCGATGCGGCGGTCAGCAGGACCAACGTGAATTTAGGAAATTTCGACATTTTCTATCTCGCCGCTGCTCTGGACATGCCAGGTCTGAATACCGTTATTGTGGTAGATCGAGTTGGTGCCTCGGACAGCGCGCAACTGGTCTTTCGTGGGTTGGGCGTAACCTGTGGAATCGACAGCCCGGGACTGCAGCAGGAGCGGGCTGCCGTCCCAGTCGAACTCATAGTAGAACCGGTGGAGCGCCTTGGGCAGTTGAGGCCCGTCTATCCGTGCGGCGTGCCAGTTCTTGCCACCATCGGTCGTGACGTCCACCCGGTCGACCGTGCCGCGGCCCGACCAGGCCAGGCCGGACAGGATTGTATGACCCTTGCCATGGGTGATCGGCGCCTGCGGGCTCGGATTGGTGATCACCGACTTGCAGTCCATCTCCCAGGTAAACCGGCGGGCCTTGCCGTTCTCCATGAGGTCGGTGTATTTCGACGTTTCCTCGCGCGCATGCCACGGCATGTCGCCGACTTCGATGCGGCGCAGCCACTTGACCCACATGTTGCCTTCCCAGCCGGGCACCACCAGGCGCAGGGGATAGCCCTGTTCCGGACGCAGGGCCTCTCCGTTCATCTTGTAGGCGACCAGACAGTCGTCGAGCGCCTTTTCGATCGGCAGCGAGCGGTTCATGCCCGAGGCATCGCCGCCCTCGGGCATCAGCCATTTGGCATTGGTCTTCAGGCCCGCCTCTTCAAGGATGTACTTGAGCGGAATGCCGGTATACATCACGCAATGGACCATGCCGTGGGTGAACTGGCAGCCGTTGAGCTGAGCACCACGCCACTCCATGCCTGAGTTTGCCGCGCACTCCAGAAAATACAGCCTGTTGGTTCGGGGGAACCGCTTGAGATCTTCCATCGTGAAGATCAGCGGCTTGTCGACCAGGCCATTGATCATCAGCCGGTGATCGGCGGGATCGATTTCCGCGATCCCGGCGTGATGCCGCTCGAAGCACAGACCGTTGGGCGTGATGATGCCTTCAAGTTCATGCAGCGGCGTGAAATTGACCGAGCTTTCGGTCGATGCCGTAAGCCAGCGCACGTGTCGGCGAACCGCTTCCTTTTCGAATTCGGACGGTGTTCCGTACGGGCGGGCGTCGACGCCCTCGCCCAGCGCCCTAGACCAGTCCGGAATGTTGGGCGGCAGGTTTTCCGGATTGCCGGCCGCACCGGCACCATGGGCACCGGTCGTCAGGGCGATGCCGCCGGCCGCCGCCGACGCGAGCAGTTTTCGGCGGGTCAGATCGATGTTCTTGGTGTTCTCGTTCATGGCCATCCTCCAGGAGGACAATATTACATATGAATATACGAATATAAACGCGACAAATCGGCTAGGCTCCAACCACCTTGACCGCGTCGTTGGGCACGACCCGCACGGGGGAGTGTTTCTTCAGGTGGTTTTCGACCACATCCCAGATCGCGGGCCCCTCGGTGTCGGGGTTGATGCTGGCCCATCCGGCAACGACATATTCCCGCGCCGCGTCGATCGGCGCGTTGTCTTTAAGCGTCACCATGCCGGAGATCCGGTGGCCGATCGGCTTTTGCGGATCGATGGTGTATCCAAGGCCGCCGACCCGGACCATGTCGCCGCCCTGCTGGTAATACGGATCCGGATTGAACAGGTTGTCCGCCACGTCTTCCAGAACCTCCTTCAGGAAGGCACCGGTCATCTTTGTGCGATAGGCCGCCGGATAGGTCATGGCACATACATTGTGCAGATCCTCAACCGTAATCGACTGCCCCGGCAACAGGCTCGGCCCCCAGCGAAAGCCCGGCGACAAGGCAATCTCGGCGTCGCGTTCTTCCAGCAAGGCCTGGCAGATCAGATCGTCGACCGTGCCGTTGAAATTGCCCCGGCGGTAAAGCAGACCGTCGGTCTGGCCGATAACCCGTTTCAGTTCGCTCTCATAGGGCGCCCGCACCTTGGTCACGAGTCGGGACATCTCCGGATCGGCTTCGATGACATCGGAAAAGATCGGGATCAGCCGGTAGCGATAGTCCTTGAGGCCGTCGCTGCCGACGTCGAGATCAATTCGGGAAACAAACTTGCCGTTCGAACCACTCGCGATGAGAAGCGTCTTGCCGACCTTGAGCGGCGCCGGCAGCGCATCATGGGTGTGGCCGCATAGGATGATGTCGATGCCGTCCACCTTGGCGGCAACCTTGCGGTCGACGTCGAAACCGTTATGCGACAGGAGGACCACCAGTTGCGCGCCGCCTGCCCGGGCGGCCTCGACCTGCTTGCGGATCTCCTCTTCGCGGATGCCGAACGACCAGTTCGGTATCATCCAGCGCGGATTGGCGATCGGCGTATAGGGGAAGGCCTGGCCGATGACGGCAATCTTGACGCCGCCGCGCTCGAACATCTTCGCCGCCTCGAACGCCGGTTCTTCCCACTCATTGTCGAAGATGTTGGCACCCAGGAAAGAAAACGGCAGTTCTTCGACAATCTCCTTGACCCGGTCGGCGCCAAGCGTGAATTCCCAGTGGCCGGTCATGGCATCGGGCTTGAGCGCGTTCATGACTTCCACCATGTCCGCGCCCTTGGTCTTGAGCGCGGTGTAGCTGCCATGCCAGGTATCGCCACCATCGAGGAAAAGCGTGTTGTCGGCACGCTCGCCGCGGATATGCTTCAGCACCGTCGCGATCCGGTCGATGCCGCCCATCCGGCCATATTGTCTGGCCAGTGCTACAAACCCCTCAGATTGAAGCGCGTAGGCTTCGGCCGAGCCGGCTGGGATGTTGTAGCGTTCGAGGAAATCAAGGCCGGAGACATGCGGCGGCTGGCCTTTCGCCGCGCCAACCCCCAGATTGATCGACGGTTCGCGAAACCAGACCGGTTTCAACTGCGCATGAATGTCCGTCAGGTGGGCTATCGTGACATTGCCGAAGGCTTCGAACGACAGCAGGTCCGCCTGTGACAGCTTCTGTTGAGCAGCAAGGGAACTCCAAGGCAGCGTTCCGCCATAGATCGCCGCGAGCGCACCCGCTGCTTGCATGAACTCCCGGCGTGACAGCATCTGATTTCCCGATCTGCGTTGTCGATATCCGTCTGGCGCAGGGCGCACTTGTCACGTCGGCTGAAACGCTGAGTCCGGCCCTGCCCGTCAGTTGAATTTGGTTACACGGTCCTAGTTGCGAACGGCCGGTGTCTCAACCTGCAGGCCCTTGCCGCGTTGTGCCAGATAGATCTCAAGGGCGACAAATTCGTCGGACCCGCGCTTGAATGGCGTCGCACGGATGTTGGCCATACAGCCCTTGAAGCGGCGGTGAAGCGACCCCAGTTTCTGCCACTTCAGCCGGTAGGTCGGAAAACCGTTGGACTGTCCCTGGCTCAGGAAGTCGGCGCGGATGAACTTGCCGTAGTTGGCCTCATGACAATTGGCGCACGACATGTCGAGCTGGCCGACCCGAGAGTAATAGAGCTCCTTGCCCTTTTCGGCCCAGGACTGCATCGGGCCGTCGGCTTGAACGTTGACCGGCATGCCGCGGGACTGATTGCGCACAAAAGCCGTCATGGACAGCATCTGGTTGGATTCCCACTTCCACTCCTTGGCACCCATGTTTTCCGTGCGGCAGTTATTGACGCGCTGTTCCATGGTCATTGGGCGTTTCAGCTTGGCGTCCCATTTCGGCATGGCCGCGCCGACGCCCTTCATCGATTCGGCCGCATCATTGTGACAGGACGCGCACGACTTGCCGGCCGACCCGTCAACCGTGTTCCAAAGCGCCTCGCCCTGCTCGACCCAGAGGAAGCCCGGATTTTCGAAATCGTCCTGTTGCAGCGACTGTGTTTCCGGCGCCCGGAAATGCCAGCCGGAGAACAGTTCCTCAAGTGGGTGATCCTTGCTCGGTGGCGCTGCCTTGACGGCAGTGACGCCCTCAGGCAGGGAATCGCTGGAATTGGCAGACCCTGCCGCGACCAGCCCAATGGCTGTCAGGACGCAAAGCATCCCGGTTTTTGCTGATACCCTCATCGTGTGCTTCCTTCCCAGCCACAACCGGTTGTCCGGTCTTAGGCTCATCGCTTGTCAGCTGACCGTCAGTTTTGTTTTCTTTGAATAGGTCTCGCCGTTGTCGTCCATCCAGATGAATTCGAACTCGCCGGACTCTTCAGCCTTCATGGAGAACTGAAAATACGGGTTTGCAGAAATCGCCGGATCTACATCAACCGAGAAAATTTCCTCGCCGTTGAACTTGGCGATGAACTTGTTGATGATCTGCCGCGGGATGATCTCGCCGGTTTTCTTGTCCTTGCGGAGGCCGGTTTCCATCTTGTGGGAGATCAGCGTCTTGATCGTGACGATGTCGCCCTTGGCGGCTTTCTTGGGCGCTTTCACCCTTGGTTTTGGCTTGGCCATGTTTTCTTGCTCCTCAGTGCGCCGGTCAACCGCCGCAGCCGCCGATGGTGACTTTCACCTGGCGCTTGGTCATGTGAAACGAACCGTCAGACAACTCCGCCACGGCCACGACATTTTGTGTCTTAGCCAGACGCATGCGGGTGGACGCTTCGGCCACGCCGCTTTTCGGCGAAAAGTTGAAGGTGATGACTTCCGGCCGCGGATTACCCTCGGCGACGATGATGACCCGCTTGACATGGTTATCCGCTGTCATCGGGCTATCGACGGAAATTGACAGCGGCACGGTATTGCCGTTTTCGGCAATCTCCGGCATCTCCAGGGTAATCTTGCCCTCGGAGGCCGACTTGCCGCCGGTGAACTCCGCAAGCACCGACTTGGCGTCCTTGGTCTCTGCAGCGATAGCAGGACTGATCGCCAGGGCGGCGACCGCTGCACCGCCCAGAACCATGGCGTCTCTGCGTGTGATTGTTCTCATGTCAATCTTCCCTATTCCTTGAGCGTCATCACGTAGGCGATGATGTCTTCGATCTGCTGCCCGGACAGGATCGTCTTGTCCTTGAACTTCTTGGCAATCCGGGCACCCGGATTAACCCGGTAGAATCCCGGCATTATGGTTTCGTCGCCGAACACGGCTTTCGAATTGACCAGAATCGCCCGCAGCTGCGCCTCTGAATAGCGGCTGCCGGCGCCATCGACGGGTGGGCCGATTTCGCCGTGAAACGGCTTGCTGGTCAGATCCTTGTTGGCGTGACAGGCGAGGCAGTTGCCCAGCTTTCGGTTGGCAAACCACTTCTTGCCGTCTTCCGCATTGCCGGGCGTAGGCGTCAGCGCCGCCTTCACCTCGATCTCATCGAACATCACCTTTTCCGGTGGAGTTGCGTCAGCGAGTGCCGCGCCGGCGCCCAAAGTGCATCCCAACACGAAACAGGACGCAATCCATCTGCTTGCTTGCTTCATTCCAGTGTTTCCTCTCCGTCCGCGTGCGTCAGTTCGGGAACCCTTAAGGGTCTTGTTTTCATCATGACGTGCAGCCGGCAAAAGATTGTCAGAGATGCGAATCAAAATCAATAATAATATTCGCATAAACGAATAAAGGAATATAAGCCCTTCATTTCGGGCGGGAATTTGTGTTACCCGACGCGGCCCAGGCCCGGCAGAATCTCGAGAAGATAGAACGCAATCTGATTCATCGTGCCTGTCAGGAACAAGACACCGGTGAGAATCAGAAGCACGCCCATGATAATCTCGACCCCCCTCATTTGAGAGCGAAAAGCGGGCATGGCACGCATGAAGGGACCGGCAAATCCGGCCGCAATCAGAAACGGCAAACCGATCCCGAGGGAGTATGCAGACAGAAGCAGGACACCGCCACTCACAGTTTCTTCGGCACCGGCCGTGAACAGGATTGCCGCCAGAACCGGACCGACGCATGGCGTCCATCCAAAGGCAAAGGCGAGACCCATGACAAAGGCACCGATGAGTCCGGGCGGCTTGCGTTTCACGTAGACGCGGGCCTCGCGGTACAGGAAACCGATCCGCAGGGCACCGAGGAAATGCAACCCCATCACAATGATCGCGATCCCCGCCACAACCGATAGCCAGCGCATGTGTTCCTGCACGAACTGCCCAAGCCAGGTGACGCTTGCCCCCAGTGAAACGAAAATCACCGTGAATCCCAAAACGAAGGCCAGTGCGGTCGCCAGTATCCGCAGGCTGGCGCCGGACGCCCGTTGATCGTCTCCAAATTCCGTAATGCTGACCCCGGCAAGAAAGCACAGATAAGGCGGAACGATAGGCAGGACGCAGGGCGATACGAATGACAGGATACCGGCAAGGAATGCTGCGCCCAAACTCACGTCGAAATTCACGGCGGCCACCTTTCGCGGATATATCGCATATTCGTGATATGCAATATGCGAGAACAAACGTATAATCAACCGATGAGGACACTTATTATTGCAGCCGCCGCTCTCTGTATGGCGGCCTTGACGACAACGCCCGACGCCGCCGAACTGATCATGGTCGAGCAGCATGCATGCGAGTGGTGCGAGGCCTGGAATGAAGAGGTCGGCGGAATCTATCACAAGACCGCTGAGGGCAAGGCAGCCCCTTTGCGGCGGATCGACATCCACGATCCTCTGCCGGTGGACTTGAACTATATTTCCGGGCTGGTCTTTACACCGACGTTTGTTTTGGTCGACAAGGGTCGCGAGATCGGGCGGATAAGAGGGTATCCCGGTGAGGACTTTTTCTGGGGCCTGTTGCAGAAACTCATTGAAAAACTGCCCGAACAATCGAGACTCGGTTCGTGAACGCCCACTCTGGACGCGCGACCCGGACAGGGACGACACAAGGAATTTGACATGGACATTACCGCAGCCCTGTCGGAAGAGGGGCGACATCAGGAAATGGCGGACAGCGCCAAGGCGGCGTGCGATCTGCTTCGCGGGCTTGCCCAGGAAACCCGTCTGATGATTCTGTGCATGCTGGCGGAAGGCGAGAAGTCGGTGGGCGAACTCGAAGCGCTGCTTAACCTGCGCCAGCCCACAGTCTCCCAGCAACTCGCCAGACTGCGGGCGGACCGGCTGGTAACCACACGGCGCGACGGCCAGACGATCTATTATGCCCTGGGCAGCGCCGAAGCCCACAAGGTCATCAACGTGCTTTACGAACTGTACTGCAAAGACACCTCCGCATGTTCGTAACCCTGTGGCGGAGGCAACTGTGAACCATGGAATGGATTTCAACGCCTGACGCTCTGGTCCTTGCAGGATTGGGGTTGGGTGTTGTCATGGGGGCGACGGCGCGCGCTGCCAGGTTCTGCACATTCGGAGCGGTCGAAGACTACGTTCTCGCCAGAAAGACCCTGCGGTTGAAGGCCTGGGCGCTGGCGATCGCCGTCGCGATGATCAGCGTTCAGATCATGCATCATGCCGGGATCGCCAGAATCGATGAGGTCTTTTACCTGGGACCGAGTTTCGGTCTTGTCGGCGCTGTGGCCGGCGGCATGCTCTTCGGCCTCGGCATGTCGATGGTCGGCACCTGCGGCTACGGTGTCGTGGTCCGCATGGCAGGCGGCGATCTGAAGGCGTTTTGCAGTTTTCTGGTCCTTGGCCTGGCCGGGTACGCAACAGCCCGCGGTCTGACCTCGCTGGTCAAGGTCTATGTGATCGATGCCCTGGCGATAGACCTGGCCGGCGCCGGCGGCCAGGGCATACCGCACTTCATTGCCTGGATGACGGGGGTGGACGCCGGTCTTCTGTGGTTGCCCCTGGGGCTGGCTATCGGCGGCGCCATAATTGCTTTTTGTCTATGGAGTTCCGAATTCAGAAAAAGCCGCCGCGACATCTATGCCGGCACATTGATAGGGCTTGCTGTCGCCGCCGGCTTCCTGACGACCGGGACGCTTGGTGCCGATCCATTCGATCCGGTTCGGGTGCAGTCGCTCACCTATGTGTTGCCGCTCGGTGAATCGCTGGTCTGGCTGATGACCTTTACCGGTGCCTCATTGACATTTGCGATCGCTGCCGTCATCGGTACATTTTTTGGATCTCTGGGCGTTGCGCTCCGGCGCCGGGAAATGCACTGGGAAGGCTTTGACGACATGCAGGAAATGCGTCGTCATTTGTTGGGCGCGGCCGCGATGGGAGCCGGCGGGGTAACCGCATTGGGCTGCACCATCGGTCAGGGTATTTCCGGTGTCTCCACACTTGCCGTTACGCCGGTCATCGCGCTTGGGTCGATCTTCCTTGGGGCCACCTTCGGACTGCACTGGTTGTTGACGGGGAGCCCCAGGGAAGCCTGGAGAATGCTCGTCGGCAGCACGGCCCCGGGAGGTTGAGCGAACACACGACGCAAAGCCCTGCGCCCTCGCAAATCTGCCGTAAATGGAGTATCAACGCCAGGGACCGCAGGTCAGCCCATCAGGCCACAACAAACAACAGGCAACACCCGTGGGGCGCCTTCCGGAACAGACTTACTGAACAGACCACTGTCTTCCAAATGCGAATCTTGCACCTCTTGTCCGTCAACAAATTCCTGCCGCAGCTGCTCGAAGTTTGCGAGGCTGCCAATCCCGGACAGAACCGCTACTCTGTTCAGCAGGCGAGCACGGAAATGGTGTCGTGCATTCCCGAAGGACATTCGTTCATCCTTCGTGAAGGCAAATTTTCCGATCTGAACCTCGTCAGAGGAGATCTCGAGTGGTGCGAAGCGATCTTTGTCCACTATGTGACAGAGGAATCCGCTGCCATGGTCGGCATGGCCGGCGAGGACAAGGCGATCGTCTGGTGCGGATTCGGTGCGGACTATTACGATTATTCGTTGAGGTATCGTGACAGCATGTTGCTCGGAAAGACCGATGCGGCATTTTCGGACCATGCGCTCCCGGTTGCCCTGTCCAGAATAAGACCCCTTTGGTTTTCCCTGCAGTTGGCGGGCATAATCAGGAAGCGGATCGTGCCGGGATGGATGCGCGACTTTGCAGACCGGGTGGACTTCTTTTGTCCCTACGAACGCGATCTTCGGATCGACAAGGTCATCGCGGGTTTTACGCCTGTGCAGTTGCCGGGATTTCCCTACTACTCAATCGATCTGTTTGCCCTTGGTCCGCAGGAAATGCGTGGACCCGATATCCTGCTCGGGAATTCCGCGACCGCCACCAACAACCACCTTGATGCATTTGACGATATTCGCCGAATTGACCTGTCAGGAAGGAAAATAGTTCTTCCGCTCAGTTATGGTGACGAAGGCTACGCGCAAATCATAGCCGACAAGGCGATCTCCGTTTTCGGCCGTGATCGGTTGATATTGCTTCGGCACTGGATGCCGATCGAAGACTACAACAGGGTCATTGAAAGTTGCGGTGTTGTCGTGATGAACCATGTCAGAGGGCAGGCCATGGGCAACATCTGCGCGGCTCTCTACAAGGGGGCAAAAGTGTTTTTGAGGCCGGAAAATCCGTACTTTCGGGGATTGAAAAACGACGGGGCTCACATTTTTCCTTTCAAGCGTGAGGGACTGTCAGCGGCACTGAACGAACCATTGAGTTCCGGAGAACGGCGGGAAAATGCCGCGGTCATACAAAATGAATGGTCACGGGAAAGCGTTGAAAAGAAGGCCCGCCGGACCTTCGAGACTGTGGGCGGTCTTGTCCGGGAAAGAACCAAATAGAGCGAGACGCGGCTCACCCGAGTGTCTGCGGCCGCGCCACCACCAGCAAATTCACTTTCAACAACAGTATGGTCGGTCTACCTTGTTGGGAACACGCGGAGACCTCGCCTCAGTTAATGACAGCACAGGCACCATGAACATTTTCTGCAAGCAATTTGGATTGATCTGATTTGTCCGGACCTGATTATGTGGACCGGAGCGCGACCGGTGTGGCTCTGCAACCGCCCCATGGCAGCAATTCATTCCAGGTTCCGTTCAACAAGCCCACGACAGTTGGAACCGAACTGGCTTATGCGGAGAGCTGCCTGCACGCTGAAGTCCTGAGCGGGGACGGGCCTTATTGCCTTAAATGCGAATCGTCCCTGAGAACGTTGCTTGGCGCTGCAGCGACCTGTTTGACCCCGTCTTGTACGGCATCGCTCGAGATGTCAGCGCTGATGCTTGGCATTTCTCCGGGCGATGAAGTCATCATGCCGAGTTTTACATTTGTGTCGACCGCAAACGCATTCTCGCTTTTCGGGGCGAAGATCGTGTTCATCGACATCCGTCCCGACACGATGAACATGGACGAAAGCCTTGTGGAGGCCGCCATCACGCCAAGAACAAAGGCCATTGTACCGGTGCACTACGGCGGCGTGGCCTGCGAAATGGACACGGTCATGGCAATCGCTTGCCATCATGGCATTGCGGTTGTCGAGGATGCCGCGCACGCAATCGGCTCGACATACCGCAGCCGGCCTCTGGGCGGCATCGGTGATGTCGGTGTCTTCAGTTTTCATGAAACCAAGAACATTACCAGCGGTGGCGAAGGCGGCCTCACGGCAGTGAACAGAGACAGCCTGGTCGAACGCGCCGACATTGTTCGTCACAAAGGCACAAACCGCACGGCCTTCTTCCAGGGCGACGTCGACAGATATACCTGGGTCGGCCGGGGCAGCAGCTATCTCATGAGCGACGTCAATGCCGCTTTTCTGTGGGCTCAGCTCAGTGAACTCGATCGCATCAACCGGCGGCGGTCTGAGCTTCATGAAAGATACAGGCAGGCCCTGGCGCCATTGGTCGCCTCGGAAAAGCTGCAAATCCAGGACATACCGGAAGGGTGCCGGCACAACGGCCATCTGTTCTACATAAAGGTCAGGGATGAGGCCGAACGATCATCCGTTATCGCGTTTCTTCGCAAGGCCGGCGTTGAAACCGCGTTTCATTACGTGCCGCTGCATTCATCGAAGGCCGGCAGAAAACTTGGACGGCTTGCCGGTGAGGACAAGTTCACAAGCGTTGAGAGCGCACGCCTCCTCCGCCTGCCGCTTTTTTTCGGGATGACCGACCAACAGCAGGATCACGTCTGCGCCGCACTGGAAACATATTTCAGGAACGCGAACTCGACCGGGTGACGATCCCGTTATCTCCGTCTGGCCGCACATATTCAGCGCCGCTTCACCGACAATGGCCGATCCGCAGCCTGCTCAATCCCGTATGACCGACCGCCACAAACCCGTAACACGTACGCCGGGTCGACCGAAAATCACCAGCGGTCCGGTACCATCTTCACTGTACAGTGTTGTCCCGCAGGCGCCCGGACTGCGGCCCGGTGTAGACGTAACAGGTAGATTCAAAGGCGCCGTAGTCGTTGCGCAATTCAAAGTGGGGGGATAGAGAGCGGGCAATCAGGTCAACGAGTTCGGTCGGGCTGGGATGGAAGAGTTTTTCGGATTTCCAGTCAGCACAGTGGGACATTACATTGAAGGCCAGACCCTTTCGGCAGTAGGCAAACACCTTGCTGGTGAGGCGCTCCACATAGGCAAGCATGTCGTCGTGGGTGAATGGATATCGCCGGGTACAGACACCGTTCATGACAACATAATCATAGACTGGAATAACCGCATTCTCCTCCAACAGATCAAGGCAGTGAATCTTGGCTTCCGGGTACCGGTTTTGTGCCGCAGCAGCAAATGCCGGCGAAAGATCCAGCCCCTCATAGTCAATGTTCGACCAGCCCTTTCGGTCGAGATAATCCTTTAGATCCGCGCGTCCACATCCGAAATCGAGAACCCTGGTCAGTCCTCGCTCGTGTCCGAACAAGCCGCACATTACCTCGTAGCGCAACTCGGCACTTTCTTGCGAGTTCCAGTCGACAGCCGCGGCACCGGTGCCATGTTCCTCCAGGCATTGCTCGCTGTGTCGAACGATCTCACGGACCGACTCCCGGACATTGTCCACCTGCAAATCTCCACCTGTCTCCCGTCCCATTGAACAGGGAAAGGAGTTTGCTCTTTGTGTGACAGGGCAATGCCCGGCAGATGTCCCCTGCCGGGCATAGGGTCTCCTGACAGAACCTGTCCGGAACAGTAGGTCACGATTCACCCTGCAGCAACGATTGCCTTTCCAAATACCCGGGGTTGCCGGCGGCGGTCGCAGCCAGGAAACCGTCAGGCCTTCATTCGGCAGTGGATGTTCCCGAGAGAGCGTCAAGGCTGCGCTGAGACTTGACATGGGACCGTGCGGCCGGACCGGCACGCATCAGCACATCGACGACGCTGACCTGATGCGTGAATTTTTCTGTATGCTGATCATAGGCTGGATACCTTGAATAGTCCGCATAAATGACGTGAACGCCGCTCCCTTCAAATTCGGAATGGTCGAGATAGTGCCTCGAGGCGGGACCGCAAAGATAACGGTCTGCTCCCAGTTCACGGCATATCTCAACCAGCCGCCCGGTTGCCGAAGTGGCCTTTCGCTCGATCGTATCGCTTTGAATCAGGTGCGTAGTGATGCCCAGGGCCGTAGCCAGATAGTCCAGAAAAAGCCGGTTGATTTCCGACAGACGGGTGTGCCGTGCAGCCCGTTCATAGGTTTGCTGAATCGCATCGCGATAGTCAGCGAAGTAAGCGGCACTGGCGTAGGCGTTGCACAGGCTCGAGAAATGCCGCTCGGCCCAGTGTCGATCCGAAACTTCCATGGCGCTGATCGGCGTGTGGTAGTGACCTTTGGTCTTTAGCGGAATGGTCAACCATTTCTCCTCGCCCGCAACGATGATCTTGTTGCGGTTCCGCCAGTCACGGCGCGTGTACTGAACTTCGTCAAACAAGACAAATTCGTCAGCCGCATTCATCAGGTCAAAATAGCCCTTCCACGGAATATAGTTGGATTGCAGGATGACGACGACTTTTGACATGTGCTGGGCCTGACCAGAGTTCCGGGAAACGGAGCTCCCCGCGACATCGCAAACACGATGGGTAAACATGGGTATGGGATACACCACCGGTCCGTCAACGCATGCGTTGCCCGTGTCTGTTTCACCGGATCAGGATTTTAGGACATTTCTGTTTTCCAGCAGGAGATCGGATCTGGGCAATGGCTGGTAATACTGACGATACCGGAATGGACAAGAATCCTGAGGCGCCGCAGACCACGTTTCAGGAAACAGCGTGCCGAAGCCTTCTACTCTGGCATTGACCATAGGCTTGGTTGTTCAGTGCAGATTCATTGCGCCAGGTCTCCCCGCGCCGGGACCGGGACCAGGCCAAACCCGACACGGTCACAGTGAATTCTGGTCGATCCATTGCTGGCGTGTGATGCGAAACCCCGGAATCTGTTCGGCATAGGCCAGACGCAGTCCTTCGCAGACGAGACCGCTCTTTTCCAGCACCCGTCGTGAAGCCGAATTTCCGGCGTCGATCGTCGCGACGATTTCCTCCAGTGGCGATTCTTCAAACGCGAACTGCAGCAACCGTTTGCAGGCCTCCGTGGCAAAGCCCTTTCCCCAGTATGACGGTATCAGGGTGTATCCGATTTCGATGTCTCCGTCCGGCAGGTGGTCACCGGTTACAAGATCCCAGTTGGTGTCATCTTCCTCTATCGGCAAAGGAAGCAGGATCGCCGACCCGATCTTTTCATCGCTTGCGATTTCAGTCAGCGACCAGACACCGATGCAGCCGCCTGCACAACGTCGCATTGATATCGGCAGTTGCTTGGCCAACGCCTCCTTCGTAGAGGGTATGCCGGTGATGTACTTCACCACCTCCGGATCGGTCCACAGAGCGATTGACAAGTCCAGGTCGGTTTCATCCAGAGGGCGAAACAGTAGCCGTGCACTCTTGAAGATGAGAGTCATGAAGACACGTCTGGCGCACCGGAGGGATCAAGCATGCCGTAATACTTCTTGATGTAATCGGTGACCCGCCAGGAACAGACCGTGCCCATCGGGACGAAGAAGACGTCGCCGGCGCCGAACGCGTGGACCGCCCCGTCACCCTCGGTAACCGTCACACCGCCTTCCAGCACCTGGACAAGTTCATGGCACGGGAACGGCCGCAATTCACTTTCGAACGGCGTGCTGTCCCACATGCCGACAAACATGTTTCCGGCATCGTTGGTGAAGTGGTTGACGTCGCGTTGCAGGGGCAGGTCTCCCACAATCTCAAACGGATCGGTCGTCGTCATCTTCGACAACCCGGCTTCGAGAGCGGCTTTGTCAAGCACCGTGACACCGCCGGCGGTCGACACGATGTCTGGCGGCGGCACCCTTGGGTTATTGTAGGTCATGTAGAATTTGCGCAAACAACCGACTTGTTTCCAGCTTATCGGAATCGCATTTCGAATGCAGAAGAAGTCGCCTTGCCTGACCGTTGTCCCGTTGTCATCGCCATCAACCATGACAACCTGGCCTTCGAGCAACCCCATGAATTCGTCGCCGGGATACGGACCGAAAGCTTCCTGCATGGACGTGGTTGTCCACACGCCAATCGAAAGACCCAGGTCTGCATCTTCAAAGTAGACGTGCACACGCTGCTCCGGCAGTTCCGATTGAAAGTCAGCCGGATCCAGCGCCATTTTCGACAGGCCGACAGCCGCAGGCCCTTCCGGCTCCAGGCGGATAACTCTTTTCTCAATGCCCAATCCGGTGCCTCCTTCGACCATGCGTATGGAGCTGCCAACTGCGGCAATGCCGGTGTGACCGCAAGGCGAACACGCAATTTCCGTGGTGATCGCGGCGCCTGCGACCCGGCGGCCTCGTATCCCGGTTCTATAGCCAAAGAGCGCAACTCAGTCAAAATCATTGACTGACCAGTCAGATAATGCACTTTTACCGCAACAGTAATTCTGACTGAACAGTCAGAAAAGGCGACAGGCGGACACCCGCGACAAAGGAAGCGCCGTGACCGGGGTTATCGCGAAAAAGACAGGCAAAACCCGAACCGCGGCGAGAGCGGCGCGCCGCCAACAGTTGATCAGTGCGACAATCGACTCAATCGCCGAACGGGGCTTCTCAGGCACCACTCTGGACAACGTGACAAAGGGCGCCAGCCTGTCCCACGGGGTCGTCAACTTTCATTTCGACAGCAAAGAGACGCTCTACGACGAAACCCTCGGTTTCCTGGCCCGGGAACATTATTTTCTCTGGCATGACTCCATGGAGCAGGCCGGCCCGGAGCCTGACCGGCAGCTTGCCGCCATCGTCGAAGCGGATTTCAACATAAAAGTTTGCTCGTCGAAGAAACTGGCGGTCTGGTTCGCATTCTGGGGGCAGGTGAAGTACCGCCCCAACTACATCAAGATCCACTACGCGTATGATGAACATCGGTTTGCGGAAATAGCCAGGCTTTGCACAGAGATAATCGCGCACGGAAACTATGACGGTCTGGAACCTGTGTCGGCGGCCCGGTGCATCGAGGCATTGATTGACGGGCTTTGGCTCAATCTGTTGCTCTACCCGAGCGGCGCCAATCGCATCCGGGCCCGTGACGACTGTTTCGTGTTTCTCGCCAAACTGTTTCCCAAACACTTTCCGGAACCTGGGAAACCGCGCCGACCGGCGAACGGCTAACGACCCGGGGTTTCGTCCCTGCCCCGGCAGCCTTCTTCGAGGGGAACAAATATGCCACGCGATCCACGATACGACATTCTGTTCGAGCCTGTGAAAATCGGACCGGTGACGGCCAAGAACCGGTTCTACCAGGTGCCCCACTGCACCGGCAGCGGCTGGGAGCGGCCTCGTACGCTGGCGGGTTTGCGCGAAGTCAAGGCCGAGGGCGGCTGGGGTGTCGTCAATACCGAGTACTGTTCCGTCCATCCCGCATGTGACGACACCCCGTATCCGTGCGCGTCCTTATGGGATGCCGGCGATATCAAGTCCCATGCTCTGATGACCGAGAAGGTTCACGCCCATGGCGCCCTGGCGGGCGTCGAATTGTGTCTTGGCGGTGCGCGGATGCCTAATCTGGGAACCCGTGAAGTTGCCCTGGGGGTCGTCAGCATGCCGAACATGGCCGGCAACCCGTTCCAGACCCGCGCCATGGACAAGGCCGATATTCGCGAGAGCCGTCGTTGGCATCGCAATGCCGCCCTGCGCGCCAGGCAGGCTGGATTCGACATTGTTTATGTTTATGCAACCCACGGCTATCTGCTGTCGCAGTTCATGTCGCCGGCACTGAACACGCGAACCGACGAGTACGGCGGCGCCCTGGAGAATCGCGTGCGCCTTGTCCGCGAAATCATCGAGGACACCAAGGAGGCCGTTGGTGACACCATGGCTGTGGCCGTCAGGTTCTCCGCTGAAACCAATGGCGGCTATGACGGTGGCGACGGCAACCCGATGCCCGGAGAGACCCGGGACATGTTTGAGATTCTGGGGGAACTGCCCGACCTCTGGGATATCAACATCAACGACTATTCGCTTGAAATGGGCCTGTCCCGCTTCGTCAAGGAAGCAGCGCTCGAACCTTATGTAACGTACATCAAGTCCATCACGAGCAAGCCCGTGGTAAGCGTCGGCCGGTTTACCTCGCCCGACACCATGGTCAGTCAGGTCAAGCGCGGCATTATTGATTTCATTGGTGCGGCACGGCCATCGATCGCCGATCCGTTCCTGCCCAACAAGATCGACGAAGGCCGTCTCGAGGATATCAGGGAATGTATCGGCTGCAATATCTGCTACATGGGCGACGGCAAGGGCGTCCCCATACGGTGTACCCAGAACCCGACCATGAGCGAGGAATGGCGGCGCGGCTGGCATCCCGAAACCGTCAGTGCCAGGGGTTCGCAATCGCGTGTCCTGATTGTCGGCGCCGGCCCGTCAGGCCTCGAAGCCGCACATATACTGGGCAAGCGCGGATACGATGTCATGCTGGCTGAGGCCACCCGCGACCTCGGCGGCCGGGTGACGCGTGAATCCGGCTTACCGGGACTTAGCGAGTGGGCGCGGGTGCGCGATTACCGCATCCAGCAACTCGACAAACTGGACAACGTGGAGGTCTTCCGCGAAAGCAGGTTGAGCGCCGACGACGTTCTGGACGTTGGAGCAGATCACGTTGCCGTCGCCACCGGTTCCCTCTGGCGCAAGGACGGTTTTGGCAACAGCACACCTGGCGGACTCAAGGATCTCGGACCCGCC
Source organism: Alphaproteobacteria bacterium (assembly GCA_021775805.1). GTDB lineage: Bacteria > Pseudomonadota > Alphaproteobacteria > Rhizobiales > JAJFHC01 > JAJFHC01. The sequence continues at coordinate 56,710 of JAJFHD010000127.1, forward strand.
GATGCGGTTTTCACACCCGACGATGTCATGGCCGGCAGACGGCCTTCAGGGCCGACGGTCATCTTCGACGACGATCACTATTACATGGGCACGGTCCTGGCCGAACTCCTGCGGTCAAAGGGTGTGTCCGTCACCCTGGTAACGCCTGAAGACACCATTTCGGCGTGGGGTGAATTCACCTACGACCGGTGGCGGGCGCAGGCAAGGTTGATGGAGATGGGTGTTGAACTGACCGTCGGCCAGGTCCTGACAGCCTTTGACGGCAGAACAGCGTCATTTGATTGCGCCTACACAGGACGGCAAAACGCCGTAGCGGCTGAAGCGCTTGTACTGGTGACATCACGCACACCGGTGGACGGTCTCTACCGGCAATTGGCGCGCCGCATCGCCGCCGGAGACGGCAACGCACCGAAATCGCTCAAGCGGATAGGCGACTGCGAGGCGCCGGCCATTATCGCTGCAGCAGTCTATTCCGGCCACCGCTATGGCCGCGAACTCGATGCCGCGGTCGACCCCGACAATCCCCTGAAACATGACAGGGTCTTCTTCGAGGAGGATCAATAGCAGGCCCCGCGGGCATAACATTTCTCTCACGGCAACACCGACGAGAAGAAGGCCTCAGGCGAACCGTGTTCATGCAGTTCTCCACGTTCTACCACGAAGAACCGGTTGCCGACATCGCGCGCAAAGGCGCGGTCGTGAGACACAATTACACAGCATGCCCCCAGGTCTGAGATCTCCCCGGCGAGAGCTTCCTGGCCGGCGATGTCCACATGGTTGGTCGGTTCATCCAGCAGGTAAAAATTCGGTTCGTCGAAGCGCAACCCCAGCAAAGCCAGCCTCGATCTCTCCCCAAACGACATGTTGCCGATGGGCCGGCTCTGCATGTCGTAGGCGATGCCGGCCATCGCCAGGGCAGACCGGCACTGGGCGTCGCTGCGTCCTCGTCCGGTAACGAACTCGAACGGCGACTGGTGCAGCGGCAGCGCCGACAGGGCCTGATCCATGTGACCCATGACCAGAGTCGGTGTCGTGCTGATACCGGGCACATCGGCCTGCCCCACCAGCGCCTCGTGCAGCCGGTTCAGAAAGGTGGTCTTGCCTGTGCCGTTGCGTCCCAGGACGATAATGCGATCGCCCTTGAAGACACTCATCTTCGGCACTTTGAACAGTTCTTGGCCATCGGGCGCGGTCACCCGCAGGTTTTCAATCCGGATCAGCGACTTTGCATGGGTATCGCGGTTTGCCAGCCGGATTTCCGCCCGCCGGTCGCTGTGCAACGCGGTCACCGCGTCTTCGATTTTCTCGGCGCGGACGCGCAGTTGCTTCTGCTTTTTCTGCAACAGGTCGCTGCCCGAATTGATTCCGATGTTCTTCAGCTTGGCCGACTGGCGCCGCAGCTGCTGCGCCTGCTTCAGATCCCGCTCGAGCTCCGCTGCACGGGCGGCGTCCGCCTGGGCCAGTTCGGCACGCGCACGGCTGTAGGGCAGCGAAAACCGGCACGAGGCTTCGGGCCTCAGAAACAGTGTTCGGTTGGTCACTGCATCGAGGAAGCACCGGTCATGGCTGGCGATGACCACCGGAACGTCGCCAACCCACGTGTTCAGCCAGTTTTCGAGGATCAGGATCTTTTCAAGATCCAGATGGTTTGTCGGTTCATCCATCAAGAGCAGATCGGGATCGATTACCCATGCCCGCACCAGCAGCATCAACCGCTGCCAGCCGCCGCTCAGGGCCGAAACCGGCATATCCAGCATTTGCGGAGGAACGTCAAACGACGCCAACACCACTTCGGCCCGCCAGCTTTCGCTTTCGCGCACCTCGTCCGGCAAAGCGGCAAGGACAGCATCCCGGAATGTCAGGTCCCGCAGTTCCGGTTCCACATCCTGCGGCACAATGCCGATGACGGTTCCGCGTCTGCGGACAACATCGCCGCTGGTAAACTCAAGGCTTCCGGCGAGGCATCGCAGGAGAGTCGTTTTTCCCGCACCGTTCTGGGCCACGACACCGTAGCGGTCGCCGGGTCCGATTGTTAGGGAGAGGTTCTGGAACAGTGGTGCGCGTCCGGTGAAGGTCGCTTCATTGAGAGTGAGTATGGTCATGATTGTTTCGATGAACGTGGCCACACGGCCAGGGCCGGGGCAGTGTCTGCTTAACCACGGCGCTTTGCGTCACGCCACGGCTCGAACAGGACAGACCAGTCAGGGAAACAGAATATCAGCGAAGTTTGACCTTGGTCAGCCCTGCAACATCGTGTGATGCAGGGCGAAGACGGGGCCACGCGTACGATGGTGATCAGGTCTCCACATGTCACGGCCCTCCTTCTGTTTGGAATTTCATATGCTCACAGTATAGTGACTGCCGCCGGGGATTCAACCGGTCACCGGACGGCTTCCCGACCTGCAGTATTACCCGATCAATTTCACCTCGTCCCCGGTCCGGATCACTCCCTCGACCAGCACCGCAGCGTAAATACCCGCCATGCCGTCACGGCTTCTGGTCACATACCGCAGGGCGGTTGGATTGGATTTGGCCGTATCGGGGTCGAGTGTGATCATGGCGCAGCGCGGATCGCGTTCCAGGATCGACAGCCGTACCCTGGGGCCGATCCCCAGCGTCCGGCCGACGAATTTGTCCTCGGTGAAGCCTTCCGCATCCGCGAGGTCGAGATAGACGTTCGCCCGGAACTGTCTCTTGTCGACCGGCACCCCGCATTCCCGGCTCAGGCGGTCAACCGTTTGGAGTGAAATCAAGGACACCGGGCGGCAGTCCGTCATCGACCGATGGGATTGCAGCAGCGTCAACGCGTCGCCTTCGTCAAGCCCGCTGCTCAGCCTGTCTATCAGCGCCGGGTCATCGACCGCCAACGCGTCGCCGGCAGGCGTCACCACGTCCAGCATGAGATCGTCATGGCGGGCATAAACACAGGTCAGTCCGGGCGACAGGTCTTCGGCCGCCGTCAGGTTGGGCGGCAATGAGGCGTTCAGCGGGTCCCGGAATTTCGGTTGGTAGAGCAGCATCTCCCGCTGCTCGCGGCCCGTGAGATACGGAAAACCGGGCACGCCGGCGCTGCTCTTGAAGGCAAATATCCGGTCGCCGTAAACACCTGAGAAGCCGACAAAAGCTGCATCCGGCATATCGCCGCGCATGCTCTTGACCGGGTAGCGCCACACGCTTTCAACTGTTCCCACAACAGACATGCCAATAAACCCCATGCTATACCAACGGTGCCCACTATTGACCCATTTCACCGTGACGATTTTGGTCGTCCAGCAAGGCGCGTTTCGCGCCGGAGTGCGGTGTACTCCAAGCGAAATGCAACGCTGTCCGGAGGCCAAAATCGCCCGGCCTTCGGTGGGTTATCCTTGCCCACCGGGTGCGTTGCGGCGCTCGACCGATACACCGTATCGCTCTTCGCACCGCGCCTGCCCGGATGTGCAAGGATAACCCATGAAATGGATCAATAGTAGGCATCGTTGGTATTAGGCGGCAGGGACTAGCTGATTGCCGCATCCGGCGATCCGCGAGTCTACCCTGTGGCGCTGAATCATGGCAAACACCCGGACGCACATTATTGCGGGAAGCGGCGCATCATGTATTGATGGGACAAACCGGCCAACACGGCCGCCGCGGCCATCACCCACAAGGCGGCGAGAGGTATCGTACCCTGCAACGAACCGGTTGCCTGCGAGGCGATGGCCCCGATTGTGACCTGGGCAAAACCGGACAGGCCGGCCGCGGCCCCGATGGTCCGGGGCAGCACGGATATGGCCGCGGCTGTGCCGTTGGGGATGGTCATGCCGTTGCCGAGCGTCACAATCAGCATGGGGACAAACAGGCTGAGCGGGGAGAGTGTGCCGATAATGGCGGCGGTCAACATGACCAGAGTCCCGGCGATGGCAAGCCCGTTGCCTACGGCGATCATGCGGTCGATTCCAATCCTTTGTGAATATCGTCCCGACAGAAAATTCCCCGACATGTAGCCGACCGAGACCAGCATGAACCAGAGGCCATAATCCAGTGGCGACTGAGACAGCACTTCGACCATGATGAACGGCGCACCGGCGATGAAGGAAAAGAACACCGCACTGCACAAGCCAAGCGTCAGCGTGTAACCGATGAAACGCGGCGCGCGGACGAGGGCCGCCACCCCGCTCAGAAGTCGTGCCGGTTCATTGGGATCGCGGTCGGCACGGGGATTGGTTTCGGGCAGCCTCCAGAACGTCAGGATCAGAACCGCGCCGCCAAAGAAGCTCAACACAAAAAACGAGGCACGCCATGTGGAGACCTGCTCCAGCAAACCGCCCAGGGCCGGCGCGAACATCGGCACCAGCACCCACACCATCGTGATATAGCCGAGCACACTGGCCGACGCCTCACGGCCATGCAGGTCGCGCACGATGGCACGCGCCAGCACCATACCCGCCGCTCCGCCAAGGGCTTGCGCAAAACGGGCCACCATCAGGGTTTCGATCGACGTAGCGTAAGCGCAAAAAAGGCTGCCCACGACATAAAGTACCAGGCCTGCCAGCATGGCCGGACGGCGTCCGTAACGGTCCGATAGGGGACCATAGAACAACTGGCTGACCGCGATCCCCGCCAGATAGACCGTCAGTGTCAGTTGCACGGTCCCCGAAGTCGCCGAGAACTCGCGCATCAGCCCTGGAATGGACGGCACAAAAATGTTCATGGCGAGCGGGCCGGTCGTGCTCATGGCAACCAGGATTGCATAGAACAGCATCGGCCTTGCGCCCTGGACCGGCGTGGATTGGCTTGACATCGGGGTGTGCTCTCAAGGGACGACAGGCGGCGCACTATAGGCTTGAGACGAATTGTTTGCCAAGCCGCACGGCCAATGCCCTGACGATATCTGGGTTCCTGGCTCAGCGGTCAACGCAGCACAATTCGGTTTGGCGCAAAACTTGACCGCAAACGGGAACTTTTCTCCCCGCAATTCGTTCCTAGCAATTGAACGCCGGTTGCGCGGCAAGGATGCCATTGCGCCCAAAACGGCCCCGTCAGCGGCGTTTCAGAGGGAGTATGCGTTAACAATGAAGCGACAGAAACACAAAGCCAAACGCAGCAGGAGTACAAGACCCGGCAGCTCATCCGGTCCGGGCAACGCGCCGGTCAGCACCGCCCGGCGTAATTTTCTGGCGACCCTGCGCAATGGAACCCTGGTCGCGGCCATCGCCGGCGGCGGTGGCTGGTTTCTGGTGCAACATGTAAGCGCCACTATTGCCGAACATGATCTTTCTCAGATCGGCAATGGCATTCCAAGCGTTGTCCAGATCCATGATCCTCAGTGCTCGCGCTGTGTCGCATTGCAACGGGAGGCCCGTTCGGCAATGACCGCCTTCAAGGCCGAAGAGTTGCAGTTTCTGGTCGCCAATATCCGCAACGCCACGGGCCGGCGGCTCGCGGATACCCACGGCGTCGGCCACGTCACATTGCTGTTGTTCGATGGCAAGGGCAAGCGCCGCGATGTTCTTGTCGGATCCAACACCAGCGACTTCCTGAGCCAGGCCTTCCGCAGGCATGTCGACGTCAGTGGCTCGAGCTAGAGTAAAGCGCCAGCAGCGACACGGTTGGAGTCCTCTATGGCGGCACCTGCTTGCCGGACGCCACCCGGCCGGGCAGACAAATTTTCAGCAATTTTGCAGAACAAGATAGCATCGAACGGATTCCAACGCCTGTGGCAGTGCCGGAAGGGCCGGCCAAATCATTCACGGTATAAAAAACCCGTCATCCGAGTGCCGAATCTGGCGTAGATTGTAGTGGCATGGCAACGAAAGCTTGGTCCGGCTTGAACCCGGACCAAGCTGGCGCAAGGGAGCAACCTGAACCGTTGCTTGCCGCCATACGAAACGGGACATTGAGAGGAAAGCCACGATGCTGAAGTCGCGAACGCGGGAAATGACTGCATTGGGCATTGTCATGGCACTTTCGCTCATAGCCCTGGGTGCGCCTGCGTCCGCGGGCACGGCGGAAAGCAACACCGGGAGTCAGGCCGAGGCCGCGTGTGCGGAACCGGGCCAATGGCTGGATGCCCGCGCGGGCAGTCGACTGACCATGAACAGCATGGCCGACGCTGTTGCCGGCAAGGCCTTTGTGCTCCTGGGCGAGACCCACGACAATGCGGAGCATCACCGCTGGCAGTTGCACACGCTGGCGGCACTTCACGGCCGGGCACAAAAACTTGTCCTCGGTTTTGAGATGTTTCCACGCAATGCCCAGACTCACCTCGACCGGTGGGTCCACGGTGACCTTTCGGAAAAGGCATTTCTGAAAGCTGTCAAATGGAACCGCACCTGGGGATTTGATCCGGATCTGTACATGCCGTTGTTCCATTATGCGCGCATGCACCGGATACCGATGGTTGCCCTCAATGTCGATCGTCAGTTTATCTCCCGGGTGGGAGCGGAAGGCTGGGACGCTATTCCGGCCGACCAGCGCTTGGGCCTGACCGATCCTGCCGATGCGTCGCCGGACTATCTGCGGTCGCTGGCGGAAGTCTATGCGGCAAAACTCAAACTGTCGGAAGCAACCGGCCCGAGCAGCGGGCATGAATCGCAGGCGGCCGGCAACGCGGCACCAACACCATCTGCACCATCTATCGACGATGTACTGGCACTTCCGAAGTTCAAGCGGTTTGTCGGCGCCCAGTTGACCTGGGACCGGGCCATGGCCGAGGCTCTCTCCACCGCCCGGAAGCAGAACCCGGCGGCCCGTATTGTCGGGATCATGGGCAGTGGCCATGTTTCGTATTTTCACGGTGTTCCTCACCAGTTGAACGACCTCGGACACAGGGATGTGGCTGTCATGATTCCGGTCAAGACCAGCGCCGCCTGCACTCTTGTCGGTGTCGGTTACGCCGATGCGCTTTTTACGGTTGAACAACGCGAGCAACTGGAGCCCAAACCCGGGCGTCCCCGTCTCGGGGTTTTCCTGCAGAACGACAAAACAGCGGTTCGCGTCGAACGCGTTGTGCCGAACAGTGTTGCGGCAAGCGCAGAAATACAGACCGGGGACAGAATTCTTCAGGCCGCCGGTGTCGAGATTTCGGATACCGACGGCCTGATTGCCGTGATCGCCCGTCAGGCTCCGGGAACATGGTTGCCGCTTGTGATTGAACGCTCAGGCGCCAAGCTCGAACTGATTGCAAAATTTCCCGCCCGCCCGGATCACAGTCAATGAGGCGGATCGCCGTTTGCCGGTCGGGCGCTGTCCTGATTGCACTTGCAAGCCTGATCTTGATGCTCTCAAGGGCGCACGCCAGCCCGTCGATTGCGCACGAAGTCAACCTCGTCATTGAGCCCGATGACGCCAGCATTGCGATTCAGGACCGGTTCGCCGTTTCCGGACAAAACAGCCTCGTGCTGCGCATTTCGAACTGGATGACCCTCAGTGAGATACGCGTGAACGGTACGCCTGCCGAGTGGACCAGATCCGGGAACCTGCACAGGCTGGAACTGCCCGGTCGGGGAACTCACAAAATCGCCCTGACCGCGTCTGGAGTGGTGAGCGGTCTCGATATGAAGAATGCGCTGCATCGCAGCGGTGGCGCCGCCGTCGCCGCACCGGGGGGGATCTATCTCCCGGGCTGGTCAGGCTGGCTCCCGGCCGTCGCCGGCCACACCTCGGCATATTCCTTGTCGGTCGTCACGCCTGCGACCTACCGGGCAACGGCCACCGGCGCCCTGAAATCCGAGACGCTTGGCCCAGAGAGCAATGTCAGCGTGTTTTCGGTGCGCGCCGGCATCGAAGCGCCTTCGGTGTTTGCCGGGCCGTATGTGGTCAATGAAAAGCTCAACGGCGGAATTCGCATACGGACCTACTTTCATCGCGACAGCGTTCGGTTTGCTGAGGCCTACCTGAACGGCGCCCTGGCCTATATCCGCAAGTTCGAACACCAGATCGGACCCTATCCGTTTGCGGATTTTGCCATCGTGGCAGCCCCGATTCCCGTCGGCCTGGGATTTCCGAATCTCACTTACGTTCACCGGAGAATTCTGCCCCTGCCTTTCATGCAGGGTCGTTCGCTGGCGCACGAGGTTCTGCACAACTGGTGGGGCAACGGGGTTTATGCCGACTATGCGTCGGGAAACTGGTCTGAAGGGCTGACCACCTACATGGCCGACCATGGCCTGGCTGAAGACACCGGCCCGGACCGGGCAAGGGAGATGCGCCTTGGCTGGCTTCGAGATTATGCCGCCCTGTCGACGGACCTCGACCGTGCCGTGAAGAGCTTTGTTTCAAAGAAGCACGATGCCAGCCAGGTGATCGGGTACGGCAAGGTCGCCTACATATTTCACATGCTGAAGCATGAAGTCGGCGCGGAGCGGTTCTCAAAGGCGATCAAAAGGCTCTGGCATGATCACAAGTTCACGGCGGCAAGCTGGCGCGACATCCAGACCACGTTCGAAGCGACAATCTCACGGCCGCTCGACTGGTTTTTTCAGCAATGGATCGACCGCACCGGTGCACCGCAGTTGACGCTAAAAGACGTTAAGGCCGCAAAGACGGGCGACGTTCATCGTGTGCAGTTCACGTTGTCACAGAGTGCACAGATCTATCGATTGAAGGTGCCGGTTCTGATCGGAACAGAAAACAGCGAGAAAAGATTTGAGGTTGAGATCGGTTCTGCGGAGAAGACAGTGACGCTTGAGATTAAGCAACCCCCGGTCGTCCTTCAAATTGATCCGGACAACTCGGTCTTCAGGCGTCTGCTGCCGGATGAAGCCCCGCCGATCGCCCGTGACATCCTGCTTGACCGGACGGCGGCGGCGGTCATGCTTCACAAGCAGGGCGATCTGCAAAATGCGTCACGTGCGTTGACCGAACGCCTCCTCGGACGGCGCCCCGAATTTATGCCGGCAGGCCACACTGACCCGGTGGCGGCCGTGCCGCTTGTGGTCCAGGGCACAACGGCGCAGATCGATGCATTCATCGTTGCCGCGGACCTGCCGGCCCGCCCGGCCCGGATTTCCGGCGCCGGCGACGCAAGAGCCTGGACCGTCCGGGCCCAGAGCGGCAAGGCGATCTTGTTGGTGGAAGCCGACACGCCGGCGACGTTGCGCGCCATGTTGCGGTCGCTGCCGCACTACCGCTCCAAAAGTTTCGTGATCTTTGAAGGCGGCCGCGCCGTGAACCATGGTGTATGGCCGGTCTCCGGCGGACCGCTGACGAAGAAGTTCTGATCGTGGACAGCGTGGAGGGTGAATTTCACGCCCGTGCTCCTGACCCAGGCTGACGACCGGAACATTCCGGGCGTCAACTCTTGATCCGGTATCCGGTCTTGAAAATGTACCACACCATAGTCAGGCAAACGCACAGAAATAGGACGATCATCGCGAGACTGACGCCAACACTGACGTCCGAGATCTCATAAAAACTCCAGCGAAATCCACTCACAAGATAAACCACCGGATTGAACAGGGATACTGTCTGCCAGGCGGGTGGCAGCATCGAGATCGAATAGAACGTGCCGCCCAGAAAAGCCAGAGGCGTGATCACCAGAAGCGGGATGATCTGCAGTTGTTCGAAATTGACCGCCCAGATGCCGATGATAAAGCCGAGCAGGGCGAAGGTAATTGCGGTCAGCACCATGAAGACGATCATCCAGATCGGATGGGCGATTTCGAGCGAGATAAACAAATGTGCCGTTGCCAGAATGATCACCGCCAGGATGACCGATTTGGTCGCTGCGGCGCCAACATAACCGACAACGATCTCGATGAACGATATGGGCGCTGAAAGCAGTTCGTAAATCGTGCCCGTAAACTTTGGAAAATAGATCCCGAATGAAGCATTGGTGACGCTGATGGTGAGCAGCGAGAGCATGATCATGCCGGGCACGATGAAGGCACCGTAACTGACACCTTCGACTTCCGTGATGCGCGACCCGATGGCGGATCCGAAGACGACGAAATAGAGGCAGGTGGAAATGACCGGTGAGATCACGCTTTGCGCAAGGGTCCGTTTGGTCCGCGACATCTCGTGCACATAGATTGTCCAAATGGCACGCAGGTTCATGGGTCCCGCCTCACAAGGTTCACAAATATCTCTTCCAGGGAACTCTGGGACGTCTGCAGGTCGCGGAACCGGATACCCGCTTCGTGAAGGTCTTTGAGGAGGGTCGTAATGCCGGTGCGCTCGGCCTGCGTGTCATAGGTATAGGTCAATGTCATGCCATCGCCTGTCAGGACAAGGTCGTGATGCGACAGGCTTGAAGGAACTGCCTTGAGGCCGGCATGGAGATCCAGGGTCAATTGCTTCCTGCCCAGTTTGTGCATCAGCTCGACCTTGTCTTCCACCAGGATCACTTCCCCGTGGTTGATCACGGCCACACGGTCCGCGATCTCCTCTGCCTCCTCAATATAATGAGTGGTGAGAATGATCGTGACACCGCGGCTGCGCAGGTCGTGCACCACGCGCCACATCTCCTGGCGCAATTCCACGTCGACCCCGGCGGTGGGCTCGTCCAGAAACAGCACCTGCGGCTCGTGCGCAAGCGCTTTGGCGATCATCACCCGGCGCTTCATGCCGCCCGACAGTGTCATGATCTGGTCGTTGCGCCTGTCCCACAAGGACAGGTCCATGAGGATCTTTTCGATAAAAGCCGGATTGGGACTCTTGCCGAACAGGCCGCGGCTGAAGCGCACCACGTGGTCGACCGTTTCAAACGCGTCCGTTGTCAGTTCCTGCGGCACCAGACCGATGAGCCGCCGGGTCGATCTGTAGTCCGAGACGATGTCGTGGCCGTCGACAGTGACCCGGCCTTGCGATGAATTCACGATACCGCAGACGATCGAGATCAGGGTTGTCTTGCCGGCACCGTTCGGTCCGAGCAACGCGAATATCTCTCCCCGGCCGATCTCAAGGTTGATATTCTTGAGGGCCTGAAAGCCACTATCATAAGTCTTGGACAGGCCGGAAACGGATATCATGGTGCCCTGTGAACGGTTCGGCGCGGTCGATGGACCGTGTCGGATTGTGATTGCGCAGCCATACACGAACTTCACTTGCGTCGCCACTGTTGTAGCCGCTTGGCTGTCGCTTTCGAACCGATCGGTTCACAAACCCGGAACCGAGGCGAATAAGCTGATTTGGCTCCGTCAAATGAGTCAGTAAGGACCAGATACGGTCAAACTGTCGTCCTCGTGCACCGACACGAGGATCTCCCGGGCCGCTGTTCAGGTGATGCGGCGGTCAAGCACGTACAGGACAGATTGCCGGCACATTTTGGCCTTACATTCGACTTATGTTGCCGACTGAGGGGTATGCGTCCGATATCACAAGGATTCGTATCATGGTATTTCGCACTTTCTTCCCATGCGCTTATCAGGCCGTTTTTGGCATTGCCTTCGCGCTCGGCATGGTGCTGGGTGCTCTTTCCGGGGCCACGGTCGCGTCTGCCGACGTCAAACTCGACGCACGGCTCGGCCAGGACGTTTTGGTCACCGGCAAGACGCAACGCGCCTACGTTCGAGTCTCACTAGAAGGTATTTCAATAAAGTCTTTGCACCGTCGGACTCCGGTTAACATCGCGTTGGTTCTCGACCGGTCCGGCTCCATGAAGGGCAAGAAACTCAACCAGGCCAAAGAAGCCGCCATTATGGCGCTCAATCGGCTCAATCGTGATGACGTTGCATCAATCGTGGCCTACGACGACATCGTTCGGACGCTAGTTCCCGCTACCCTACTGAGCGACCGTGACGTCGCTCAGGCGCGGATTGCAAACATAGAGGCTGGAGGGCGCACCGCACTGTATGCCGGCGTCGAACGTGGCCTGCACGAGGTCGACAAATTCCTCGCTCCCAACCGCGTCAACCGCGTAATCCTGTTGTCCGACGGGCTTGCGAATATAGGCCCGAGCACCCCGGCCGAATTGGGTCGGCTTGGTCGCAAAGCCGCAGGCGCTGGGGTTTCAATCACAACGATCGGGCTTGGGCTGGGGTATAATGAAGATTTGATGGCACGGCTTGCCGGGGCCAGTGACGGCAATCACACCTTTGTTGAATATGCTGAGGATCTCGTCGGAGTTTTCGACAAGGAATTCGGCGACGTCCTGTCGGTTGTTGCACAGGATATTACCATCACCATTGAATGCGGCACTGGCTTTCGCCCGATCCGGATACTGGGTCGTGACGCTAAGATCGCAGGCCAGACAGTCGAAATGCGGCTGAATCAGGTTTATGGCGCACAGAACAAATACGCACTGCTCGAAGTCGAAGTTCCTGCCGAGATGGCCGTGTCAGGCAACACCAACATCGCCCGCGTGAACATTGTCTACACCAGCATGCGCACTGGCGCGCGCGAAACGGCGTCCGGCACTGTCGATGCCAGATTCTCCACGTCGATGGCCGAGGTATCAGCAAGCACAGACAATGATGTAATGACCGCCGTGACCACACAAATCGCAACCATGACGAGCGAAGACGCGGTCAACCTGCGCGACAACGGCGACGTCAAGGGCGCACGCAAATTGCTTGAGGATAACGCCGTCTATCTTCGCCAGAAGGCCAAACAGTACAACGCACCTGTGCTGGATCGACTCGGGCGGGAAAATGCCGCCAGTGCCGGACAACTTTCCGACTCCGATTGGACGAAGAGCCGCAAGTCACTGCGTTCAAATCAATACAGGCAAAAATACCAGCAAAGCTATTGAGCGATCTACCGTGTTATCCCGCTGCCATTGTAAAGGCGGCGGGTTTCCTCATGACGTGATCGGTACTGTTTCTGAATTGCTTTCCGGCTCCAAAGGTCTGGGGTTGGATCGCTGACAGACGTAGTTTTGCCGAGATCCACACGAACATTGTGTGCCAACTCCGGAAATGCGATTTCAGGTTTAGACGAAAGCATATCCCGCGTTTTGGATGTAGTTTTCGCATTCTTCTGGTGTGAACTGCTCGAAGATGTCTCCGTTGACCGGGCCGTCAAAGACCCAGGGTGCATCGATCCGGTCATAACGCAGCGCGGCGATGAAGGTGGAGGTGTTCCAGTGCCCGAAGGGGGCAGCACCCGGCAGGCGTTCGCCTTTGCCTGCCCAACCCCGGAGCGGAGCCATATTGGTCTTCACCCAGGTCTCGTCAATGAAGACCAGTCGTCTGGGAGTAATCTGGCCCTGATAGCGCTGCCATCTCCCGCGGCGGCGTTTCACATCCGGGTGGGTCCGCTCAGCGGCGACCAATGTCTTTTTTTGAACGTCAGCCCGCAGGCGCGCACATGCTCCAGCAACCAATCGCGATGCGGCTCCAGAACCCGCCTGCGGTATACCCATCTTGGCCGGGCTCACCGAGCCGGGCCGCGCTGCCCGTTGCGTCCACTTCGCAACACTCGATGGTGCAACACCAAAGCGTGATGCCATCGAACGGCAGCTCTCGCCCGACCGCATCGCCGCAACAACCCGTTCACGAAGATCATCTGAACAAGGTCTCGTCATCCATGACGGCCTCCTTCACCAGAATGGACCGTGAATCACAAATCGACCGAATTGGGAATCCCAATTCGATTCTGGGAAAACAGGAAGCGCTCTAGCTTTTGGACGCAAACCCGATGTCAAGACGAAAGGATGCCTCTTTCGTTCATCTTGCTATTCGCTTCCCGTTGCCGGATGAGGGACAAAACCGCCGAAGCTCCCTCGTCGGACGTCGATCTTCGAAGAGCCAGCAGAGGTAATCTGAAGGCCTTTGGCGCGGGATTCAACGACTCCGCCGCATCTCCGCAAAAATTCCAAAGTTTGTAATCCTGCGTAATACAGTTGAATCCGGTCGAATCCCGTGGAATTCCGTTTTGGCAGGAAACTGTAACCGCGAGGTAACCGCGGGCCCATGGTATTACAATTTCGACGTCCTTCCATTATTGGGTTATCGGAAAGCAGCGGTTGAATGACTCAACCTGTGGTGACAAGCCGTAAGGTCCCACCATGAATTTGGAGATCCATTCCATCTGTATGTCCCGATTACGCATAGCTGTCTGGCAGTTCGGCCTTGCGTCGCGAAATGAAGTCCAGAAGAGCGTCATCGAGCGATGCATCAATCGGTGGAGCCTCAAAATCGGACAATCGAGATTTGACAGCTGCATTCGCGCGAACGGCCGAATCCATACTTCCTGCATCGTGCCATTGTTCGAAGGACAGGCTGTCGTAAAGCTCGGAATCGAAGAATGCGGTTTTGTAGCGCGCCAATGTATGTGGAGCGGACAGAAAATTCCCGCCCGGACCGGTCTCAACATAATCATTGAGGGCAAAGGCATCGTCGGAGAAGTCTATGCCTTCCACCATCCGTGTGACCGCACCCAGCATTTCACAGTCGAGCACGAACTTCTCATAAGAAATGCACAAGCCAAGTTCGAGCGAGCCCGCCGCATGAATCAGGAAGTTCACTCCTGACTGAACCGTGTAGTTCAAATAGAGCGCCGACTCATAACCAGCCTGAGCATCCGGGATCTTCGACGTGGACGATGAGCCCCCGCAACGGAAAGGAACGCCCAATCGCCGGGCCAGTTGGCCGCAAGCCAGGACGCATTTCCAGGACTCGTCGAACCGTACCGGTGCTCCGGTTCGCATGTTGAGACCCATTGAATTGATTCCGAAGATAACAGGGGCGCCAGGTCGGATGAGTTGAGCCAGGGCCATCCCCGCCAACGCCTCGGCCAGCAACTGAGCGAGCATCGATGCAGGAGTGACCGGCCCCGATGCACCGGCGATAATGAAGGGAGTTACGACTGAGCCTTGACCATGAGCGGCGTACACATGCAGGGATTCAAGCGCATCCTTGTCATAAACAAGCGGGGAGGTCGGATTAATCATCGCCAGAATACAGCAGTCTTTGTCGACCACGTTTTTGCCAAAGACCATTTCGGTCATGCGAATGCTGTCTTCGGCCTGCCACCCGGAAGTTACAGCCCCCATGTAGGGTTTGTCAGAATATCGGATGTGACCGTAGACCATATCGAGATGGCGTTTGCTCACGGGAATGTCGGTGGGCTCGCAAATCGTTCCGCCCGTATGATGCATGTTGGGCGTAAGCTGGGACAGTTTCACGAAATTGTTGAAGTCCTCGATGGTGGCAAAACGCCTGTCGATGTCCAGGCTCCGCACGAATGGAGCCCCGTAGAGCGGCGAAAATACCATCGCCTCCTTTCCGATTTTCACGTTGCGGTCTGGATTTCGCGACAATTGGGTGAAGCTCTGAGGTGCTGACTTCGTGATGATTTCACGGCACATCCCAGGCTGAAAACGTACCAATTCACCGCGAACGTCGGCGCCGGCCTTCTTGAAGACGTCGAGTGTCGGTGGATAGTCCCGAAACTCGATGCCGATCTCCACCAGAAGCCTTTCGGCTTCGTCTTCTATGCGTTGCAATCCCTCGTTTGAAAGGTATTCGTATGTCGGTGCGGTTCGCGTGATAAAGGCTGGCGCGGACGGAACCACTTCCTCTGCGGAGTCGCCTCTCCGACGCCGACCGCGGCGGGCAACGCGCTGGGTTGTCTTTCCATCTCTCGGCATTCCGGGTTCCATAGTTGATTTCACTAAATCGTTTTACTACAATGGTCGCGGGTTCTCAAGAACCTTGTTTGAATGAGATGTCCGAGCACAAAAATCATTGGAAACAACTTGAGTTGCCTCACCACCAAATATGGACGTACTCATCGGTATACGGACAGTTTGGACGTTCGGATTGGGCACACAACGTGAAAGATGCAAAGATGAACAATCTTAGGATTCTTGGTGCGCCGAGCCGTTACATTCAAGGGCAAGGGGCCATCTCTTCGGTGCCAGAGATCGTTTCGGAGCTGGCATCATCTGCATTCGTGCTGGCCGACGCGGTTGTCACCGGATTGCTTAAAGAGGATGTTGCGGGTTACTTCGAGGACACCGGTTCCAAAGCCGTCTTCAGTCAATTTGACGGTGAATGTACCCGCGATGAAATCGATCGCCAGACCGAAGCCGCACGACGTTCCGGCTGCGAGGCAGTTGTCGGCATAGGAGGTGGCAAGACGATCGATACGGCCAAGGGAGTCAGTCTAAGCCTCGGCCTTCCGATTGTGATTGTTCCGACAATCGCTTCAAATGACGCCCCGACAAGCCGCCTGATCGTCGTTTACGACCGACAGCACAGGATATCGGAAGTATTGAAACTTCCCAAAAATCCGGATGCCGTGGTTGTTGATACCAAGATTGTTGCCGCTGCACCGCCGAGGTTTTTGGTTGCGGGGATCGGGGATGCCATATCCAAGAAATTCGAAGCCGGTCAATGCGCGCTGACGGGAGCTCGGAATTTCTTTGACGGATTACCGACCATGACAGCCCTCACTCTGTGTGATTCCTGTTATTCAATCCTCAGACGCCACGGCATTAAAGCCGTCGACGCTGTGAAGAAGGGATTAATCGACGAACACGTGGAGAACACGGTTGAAGCAACCGTGTTGTTGAGCGGCCTTGGATTTGAGAGCGGCGGTCTGGCGCTTGCACACGGCTTGACCCGGGGACTTACGGCACAACCTGAAGCGCAACATTCGCTTCACGGTGAACTGGTGGCCTGGGGGCTCCTCGTTCAACTCATTGCTGAAGGACGGGATCGCACGTTTCTTGATGACATTATGTCGTTTTATCTGACGATCGGACTACCCATGCGCCTAAGCGATCTGGGCTTTTCAGATCCCGACGCCCGCGTTGTTTCCGGCATTGCCGAAACAACAAAGCGGGAAGCGCCCTACGTTGCCAACATGGAGAGGGCATTGTCGACTGCGCGCTTGATCGACTGCATTCTCGAGCTGGAATCCATATCGAGCGAGCTTTCTGTTTAGCAAACAACCTTGCGTTTATGCGCGAAATGGCCTGACGGCAAAAAATCCACTCTGCCGGAAACATCCCGGCAGAGTGGAAACAGTCAGGCGAACCACCAGCGCTCGAAGAACATCCGCCCGTCGACTTCGTTGTTGTTGGCAAGCTCTCCGTGCCCGATCTTGTTGCTCGTGGCAAAGACGTCGTTGGCAAACAGCGGCACGACGGTACCGGCCTGATCGCGAACGATCCGTTGCATCTCACCATACATTTCGCCGCGTTTCGCATCGTCCAGCTCGGCGCGAGCCTTTTTTAGCAGCTCGTTGAAACGGGCGTTGTCCCAGAACGTGGCGTTCCATCCGGCCCCCCCTTTGTATCCCAGAGTGAAAATACCGTCCGGCGTCGGCGTGCCAAACCAGTAGGATGCGCACCATGGTTTGTGTTGCCAGACATTGGACCAGTATCCATCCTTTGGTTCGCGCACCACAGTAATGTCGATCCCTGCCTTCGCCGCATGGTCCTTGTAAAGGACTGCTGCGTCTACAGCGCCGGCAAAGGCTGCATCTGATGCACTTAGTTTCACATCAAGGGACGATAGACCTGCCTTCTTCAGATAGTGCTTTGCCTTGTCGGGATCATACGTACGTTGTTCAATTTCCGACGAAAAGTATCTATATGCTGGGCTGATCGGATGGTCGTTTGCGACAATACCGTGCCCCGAAAGCATGGTCTCCAGCATCGCCTCGCGATCGACAGCATGTTTCACCGCAAGTCGCACATTGATGTCATCAAATGGCGCCTTGTTGGTCAGCATCTCGAACGTATAGTGAAGCTTACTGGGAACTTCTTCCACCACCACACCGTCGCGCTTGGCAAGCAGGTGGGCCGTTTTCAGGTCCACACGATCGATAGCGTGAACTTCGCCACTGATGAGAGCGCTGTGCCGTGCAACAACGTCAACGACGGTGAGCAGTTCGCAACTGTCGAAATGCGCCCGTTCACCCAGTTGCCAGTAATTCGGGTTTCGTTCAAATGACGCGCGAACACCCGGTTCGAAATCCTTCAGCACATACCCGCCACAACCAATTCCTGACTTCCAGTCGAGCGAACCATCGTCTTTTGCGGCGTAGATCGGAAAGTTGAACTCGCCCATTTTGAAGGGAAAATCCGCATCTCCCGATTCCAACGAGAACACCACCGTGTGTTTTCCGTCTGCTTTTATATCCGTAATGGGATCGACCAGAGCTTTGGCGCCGGACTTGGTGTCCTTGCCCCGGTGATGGTTGAACGAGGCGATCACATCTTCCGCCGTGAGGTCGCGGCCGTTATGGAAGGTGACCCCTTTGCGCAGCTTGAATGTCCACACCGATGCGTCAGTGGATGATGACCATTCCTCAGCCAGTTTCGGCTTTAGCGATCCGTCATGGTTAATCTCTGTAAGCATATTGGTAATGGCGAAATGCATTGCCGTAAGAGCGCCGTTTAGTATGTGCGCTGGGTCCAGAGTATCCCCCGACCCGCCATGCCCCATCGCCATACGCATGTGACCCCCGCTTTTTGGTGTCGCAGCTAACGCACGATTACCTGTCAACGAAGCGGCAAGCGTCCCGGCTACCGCACCGGTCACCCCGAGTGCGGACATCCCGCGAATGAAGGACCGGCGGTCTATTGCGCCAGCCAGTAGCATTTGCATCAAGCGATCTTGTTCAGACATAGTCTCCTCCGTTTCGTCTGTTTTATGTGTAGGACCGGGACACCCGGCCTTTCTTTTGTAACTTCAGACAGTTTCGCAAATAAATCGATTTACCTTTCCGTTCTGTTCGTTGTCGGCAACTACCCACGTGCGTCTTTCAGGTTTCAATCAAACCTCATGCCCTGCGCCCCATGACTTTGGATATGCGATGATTGATGTCGGCAAGAACCGCTTGCGAGTCCTTGTAAATGGAGAAGAGTTCCTGGTACCGCTCGTGATGCGATGGAATTGGATCGTTGTGACCAGCCAATCTGACACATGACGCCACAGCATTACGTTCGTCGGCAAAAACACCGATGCCGACACCTGCGACCAGGGCTGCACCGAATGACGCATCTCCGTTACCTGGAACATCGATAGGCGTGCCGATGATGTCGCAAACAATCTGCCGCCACGTCATGCTCGCGGCCCCTCCGCCCACGAGACGGACTTCTTCCAGCTTCAACCCCTGCGCTTCCAGTGAACCGATGCAGTCGAGCAAGGAGAACGCGACACCTTCGTAAAGAGCCCGGACAAAATGGGCCGCCGTATGTCCCATCGTAACGCCGATGAAATCCGCGCGTAGGAATTCGTCCCAATACGGCGAGCGTTCGCCCTGGAGATAGGGGTGAAAAATCATTCCATCCGAACCCACCGGCACGTCGGATGCCAGGCGGTCCATTTCAGCGAATCCA
>JAJFHD010000128.1 GCA_021775805.1 Alphaproteobacteria bacterium
GAAGCGGCCATGCTCGGTGCCCATGTGGTGACGATGCCGCCGAAGGTCATCGCCCAGCTGGTCAAGCATCCCTTGACCGACCGCGGCCTGGAGCAATTCCTGGCCGACTGGGAGAAAGTCAAGAACCGCTAGTAGCCAAAGCCTTTCAGGTGGCCCGACCACGGGCCGGAGTCCCCCCTCACGATGGCACCCCCTCCCTCCAAGTTGCCGCGGCGTCCGAAGAGCGAGTACGTGATCCAGACGGTCGTCAATGCTCTTCGCTTGCTCGAGACCTTTTCCGAGGTCGAAGAGCTGGGCGTTACCGATCTCTCACGGCGCCTCTCGCTGCACAAGAACAATGTGTTCAGGTTGCTCGCCACGCTCGAGGAGCGCGGATACGTCGAGCAACTGGAGGACACGGATCGCTACCGGCTCGGCTCGCGATGCCTCGAACTCGGCCATTCCTTCTCGCGCGGCCGAAGTCTGGCGCGTCACGGCCGAGGGGAGCTCGAACGTCTGGCCGAGATGTCGGGTGAGACTGCCCACCTCGGGGCCCTGCGGGATCTCCGGGTGACCCACCTGGACGGCGAGCAGCCGAATCAGCTGGTCCTGACCGGTCTGAGGGTCGGCCAGCGTCTTCCGCTGCACTGCACGGCGCTTGGCAAGGTGTTGCTGGCGACAGCCGGGGCGGACGTCTGGGAGCGCTTCGATCGGGAGTGCGCACCCGATGGCGAACTGCCGCGACACACTCCGGGGACCATCACCGATCGGGACAAGTTCTTCGACCACCTGCAGACCGTGGCAGGAGAGGGATTGGCCCTCGATGTTGAAGAATGCGCCGAGGGGATGCGCTGCGTTGCGGCTCCTGTCTACGACGCCGCCGGCCGCACGGTGGCTGCGCTCTCGATCTCCGCACCGGCGTTCCGCGTCAATGAGGAAGATCTACGCCAGCGGCTCGCCCCCCTCGTCACGGACGCCGCAGAGCGCCTGACCGCTCGCCTCCGCTAACCAGGCGAGAGCGAAAAGAGCGGCGGGGACGTCCCTGGCGAACTTGTGGTTCGCGAGGGCGCAGGGGGATCCTGCCGCCCTCGTGAATCACAAGTTCGCTAGAGTCCCCGCCTCCAAGTCCCTGTTTCGTAACGACAAATGACTAGGAGTCAGCATCATGGACTTCTCCCTCACCGACGAACAGCTCGCTCTCCAAGAAACGGCACGCCGTTTTGCCGAGGAAAAGATCAAGCCGGTCGCGGCGGAATACGACCAGAGCGGTGAGTTTCCCCATGAGATCATGAAGGAGGCCTGGGAGCTCGGACTCTCCTGCCTGTCGATCCCCTCGGAGTACGACGGCGTCGGCCTGGGGCTGCTCGATTCCTGCCTGATTGTCGAGGAACTGGCCTGGGGCTGTTCCGGTATGGCCACTTCCATCATGGCCAACGATCTGGGTCTCACCCCGATCCTCGCCGGTGGCAGCGAAGAGCAGAAGAAGGAATGGCTTGGGCGCCTCGCGAACACCCAGAAGTTCGAGCAGATCGCATTCTGTCTGTCCGAACCCAATGCTGGCTCAGATGTCGCCGGGCTGCAGCTCCTCGCCGAAAAAGACGGCGACGACTACATCCTGAACGGTACGAAGTGCTGGATCACCAACGGTGGTGTGGCCGAGCTCTACACCGTCTTCGCCACGCTCGATCGCAGCTCGCGGCACAAAGGCATCTGCGCCTTCGTCATGCCCTCGGATCTCCCCGGCATCACTCCCGGGAAGAAGGAGGACAAGATGGGACAGCGGGCCAGCGATACCCGGGTGATCCATTTCGACAATGTCCGAGTTCCCGCCTCCCAACGCCTCGGCGAGGAGGGCAAGGGCTTCAAGATCGCGATGCAGACCCTCGATACCACGCGTCCGTCGATCGGCGCCCTGGCCTGCGGCATCGCCCGCCGCGCCCTGGACGAGAGCCTCGCGTACGCTGCGGAGCGCAAGGCCTTTGGCTTCCCGATCTCGGGTTTCCAGGCCGTCCAGTTCATGCTGGCCGACATGGCCAAGGATCTGGAGGCGGCACGCCTGTTGACCCACCAAAGCGCCTGGATGATCGACCAGGGGATGCGTGCGTCGAAATTCTCGTCTTTCGCCAAATGCTTCTCGACCGACGCGGCCATGAAGATCACCGTGGACGCGGTGCAGGTGTTCGGCGGAAACGGATACACGAAGGAGTATCCGGTGGAGAAATTGATGCGCGACGCGAAGCTGATGCAGATCTACGAAGGCACGAATCAGATCCAGCGTCTGGTGATCGCCCGCGAACTTCTCAAGGAGTAGATCCGGAACCTCCCGGAAATCTTCTAACACATTGCCGTTAAAAGGTTTTCTTGCCTCGTAGGCCTCGGCCAATTCTGCTACGATCGCGGGCCCGTTGCCCGGGGCCGGCCCGGTGCACCCCCCAGGGACCCACCCTGCCCGGATCCTGAGGACCTGCCTGTGATCACCAAAGAAGAGGCACTGCGCTACCACGCGGATGGGCGGCCCGGGAAGATCAAGCTCGTACCCACCAAGCCGTGCATCACCCAGAAGGACCTCTCTCTGGCCTATAGCCCCGGCGTCGCAGAGCCCTGCCGGGAGATCGCAAAGCACCCCGGGGATGTCTACCGCTACACCGCCAAGGGCAATCTGGTCGCCGTCATCACGAACGGCAGTGCCGTGCTCGGGCTCGGAAACATCGGCCCCCTCGCGGCCAAGCCTGTCATGGAGGGCAAAGGGGTCCTGTTCAAGCGCTTCGCCGATATCGATGTCTTCGATATCGAGATCGACAGCCAGGATCCCCAGGAGATCATTCGCACCTGCCAGCTGATCGCCCCGACCTTCGGCGGCATCAACCTGGAGGACATACGCGCGCCAGAATGCTTCGAGATCGAGCGCACACTCATCGAGACCTGCGATATCCCGGTCTTTCACGACGATCAGCACGGCACCGCCCTGATTTCCGCAGCCGCTCTGCTGAACGCGCTCGAGATCCAGGGCAAGACGATCGACGCGGTCCAGGTCGTCTTCTCCGGCGCCGGCGCCGCCGGGATCGCCTGCGCGAAGCTCTACCGGGATCTCGGTGTGCGGCCGGAGAACATGCTCCTGCTCGATAGCCGTGGCGTCATCTATGACGGCCGCACGGACGGCATGAACCAACACAAGGCCGAATTCTCGCGACCCACCGACGCGCGGACACTCGAAGACGCCATGAAGGATGCCGATGTCTTCGTCGGCGTTTCCCAGGCCGGACTCGTGACCCAGGAAATGGTGAAGTCGATGGCGGCAAAACCGATCATCTTCGCCATGGCGAACCCGGATCCGGAAATCTCCCCGCCCGACGTCGAGGCCGTCCGCCAGGATGCGATCATCGCAACGGGACGCTCCGACTATCCGAACCAGGTGAACAACGTGTTGGGGTTCCCATTCATCTTTCGGGGCGCTCTCGACGTGCGAGCGACGCGCATCAACGAGGCGATGAAGAGGGCCGCAGTCCAATCCCTGGCAGAGCTGGCGAAGCGGGGTGATGCGGTGCCCGACGTGGTGAAGCGCGCCTATCCGGGTGAGAACTTCGATTTTGGTCCGAAGTCCATCATTCCGAAGCCCTTCGATCCACGCGTTCTTCTCTACGTGGCGCCGGCCGTGGCTTTGGCAGCCATGGAAACCGGCGTGGCGCGCGAGCCCATCGATATTGCGCTGTACGAGCGAGAGCTTCGTCAGCGGTTGGGGGAAGTCGCGAGCCTCTAGAGAGGGCTCCTGCAAGGAAATGGAAGCCTCTGCACCCAGCTACTCCCTCGAGAACCCGTTTGCCGCAAGCGGTACCACCACAGCTGTCGGCGGCGGAGAGTCACACGCCACGGGCGTGTATGACACGGCCCTGGAACTCGGTGAAGAGCTCGAGGCCCGCCCCCGTCGCGGTGGTGGCGCGGCCCGTGTGCGCGTGCAACACGCGAAGAGCCGCATGACCGTGTTCGAGCGGCTCAAGGTGTTGACGGATCGCGAGCCGAACCTGCTCTGGCACAACTGGGGCCCGGGGCTCGACGGTGCGGCGATCGTGACCGGCATCCTGGATCTGAACGGGCGCGACGTCGCGGTCTACGGCCACGACTTCACGTTGCGCGCCGGCTCGATGGACGCGACCAACGGAGACAAGCTCGCCCGCTTGATCTACATGGCGGCCGAGCGCGGGATCCCGTTGATCGGTATGAACGATTCCGCAGGCGCCTTCGTGCCCGCGGGTGTCGGCGGCCTCGACGGATACAGCGAGGCTTTCACCGCGCTGCGCAAGATCAGCGGCGTCGTGCCGAGCATCAGCCTGATGTTCGGCTACAACGCGGGCGGCGGTGCTTACCTGCCTCGCCAGGGCTCGTTCATGATCCAATGCGAGGACACGTTCATCGGTCTCACGGGCCCGGGTGTCGTGAAGAGCGCACTCGGCGAAGACGTGAGCGCTGATGCTCTCGGTGGTCCGGGCGTTCACGGCATGAACGGCGTCTGCGACATCACGACGCAAGACGAATTGGCTTCCTTGCGTACCGCGATTCGGCTGCTCGGCTACTTGCCGGACAACAACCGCTCGCTTTCGCCTTTCATGGATACCTCGGATCCGGTGGACCGCTTCACCGCCGAAGAGGACACCCTCTTCCGACGCACGTTCGGCTCGCCCGCCGGGATGAACGCGCCGCTCGATATCACGCTCTTCATCCAACAGATCTGTGATCACGGCGAGTACTTCGAATTGCAGCCTGCACGGGCCCGCAACATGGTCACAGCCTTCGGAAGGATCGGCGGCTACGTAGTCGGCTTCGTCGCGAACAACTCGGGGGTTTCGAGTGGCCAGATCGACGTAGATGCCGCTCGCAAGGCCACGCGCTTCATCCGCTTCTGCAACGTCTACAACGTACCGCTCGTCTTCCTGGAAGATACGACCGGCTTTCTCCCCGGCACGGATCAGGAGAGTCGTGGGATCATTCTCGAAGGTCGCCGCCTGCTCGATTCGATCATCGACGTTCGTGTCCCCTCGATGACATTGATCATTCGCAACGCATTCGGTGGGGCCTATGCGGCCTACAATTCCCACTACGTCGGCGCCGACATGGTGTTCGCGATGCCCCATGCACGTATCGCAGTGATGGGCTCTGGCGGCGGCACCGAGTTCGTCTACAAGGCTGAGATGCGGGAGTTCGAGGCCGCCTACAAGAAGGCCGTGGCCGGTGGCGCCGACGAAGAGGAGGCCCGCGCCGAGCGCGATGCCGGCCTGACCGGGCTGCGCGACCGATACGAGGCCGAGTTGATGAATCCGAAGGAAGCGCTCTCGCTTGGCTCCGTTTCCCGGATCGTTCTGCCTGGAACGAGCCGTCGGGTGCTCGCCCAGAACCTGGCCTTCTTGATGCGGACCTATACCCCGGCCCCGATGGCCGGGCCTCAGCGCGAGTTCGAGTAGACACCCATGTTGGATCGCAACCAGGAAATCCGTCCCTTCCACGAGAGTGAGAGCGAGTGGCTGCGCTCGTTCTCGTTGGCGCATGTGAAGTGCCTCGTCGTCTGCCGCGGACCCGTGCGCAAGGAAGCCTTCGAGATCTTCGATCGCATGGGCATTCGCGAGTACGGCATGCTGCTTTCCGAGAAGGATTCGGTCGTCTACCCGCGCTGTCTGGCGCCGGAGCTGCGTGGCCTGCGCTTTCCGGCGAACGTGCACCGCGTCCCGGACTACATGGGCGTTGGTCAGGAAGAGAAGCTCGAACGGATCGATGAGATCATCGAGATCGCCAAGGCTCACGGCTACACGCATATCTTCGCGGGCTACGGCTTCATGGCCGAGGATGCGGAGTTCATCTCAGCGCTCGAACGCGCGGGCGTCGGTTTCATGGGGCCGAGTTCCGGGGTCGTGCGGCGCGCGGGGGCGAAGGACGAGGCCAAGAAGCTTGCGCGTGGCCTCGGCAATGCGGTGATTCCCGGTGTGGATGATCTTTCCGCCCGCGCACTCGTCAGCAAGGTCGATGGCCAGGCTGGCCTCGAGGCGTTGGCGGCCGAGCACGGTCTACGCTTCGACTGGAGCAGCGACAAGACCCCGGAGGAAAATGCCGAGGCGCTCCTCCAGGAAGGTTACGCCGCGACCGTCGAGCTGGTGACGATCGCCGAACTGCAGAGCCAGGCGGAACAGCTCGCCCGCGAGATCTGGAGCGACTACCCGAACCACCGTATCCGCTTCAAGCATATCGGCGGCGGCGGCGGCAAGGGCCAGCGCGTCGTCCGAGCGCCCGAAGACATCGCGGCCGCGGTCATGGACGTCCTCGCCGAGGTGAAGGTTGTCGAGGCCGGCTCGAACAGGAACTTCCTGTTCGAGCTGAACATAGAGAGCACCCGTCACAACGAGATCCAGCTGATCGGGAATGGCCAATGGTGCGTGTCCCTGGGCGGTCGGGACTGCTCGGTGCAGATGCACGAGCAGAAGCTGCTCGAGGTGTCGCTCACCCAGGAGCTTCTCGATGCGGAGCTGAAGGAGGCCACCGGGCGCAAGGCGGAGATCCTTCGCGGGGACAAGGAAACCCTTGGCCGCATGGAAGACGAGGGTGCATCCTTCGGCGAAGCAACGGGCCTCGATTCGGTCTCGACCTTCGAGTGCATCGTCGAGGGCTTCAATCATTTCTTCATGGAGATGAACACACGCATCCAGGTAGAGCACGGTGTGACCGAGCTCGCCTACGCCCTGAAGTTCAGTCATCCGGATGACCCGTCGGAATCCTTCGTCGTCGAAGAACTGATCGAGGCGATGGTGCTATTGGCCGTCCACGGCCCCCGGGTTCCGAAGCCCGAGCGGGTGCCGCGCGCGGTTTCGGGCCTCGAAGTCCGAATCAATGCCACGAACGCGGCGCTCCAACCCCATGCGGGCGGCTTGATCCGTAGCTGGACAGAGGCCTCGCCGGGTGAGATCCGCTGGGACCAGGGCATCGGCACGCCGAATCCCGATACCGGTAGCTTCATCTGGTACAACCTGGCCGGCGCCTACGATTCCAACGTGGCCCTGGTGCTCACCGACGGCGAAACCCGGCGCGACAACTACGAGCGCATGGCCGAGGTGCTGCGCCGGATGGAGATTCGCGGCGAAGACGTTCAGACCAATCTTTCCGTGCACTACGGGTTGGTCCAATGGTTCCTTGGCAGGGGCGTCATGGCGGAGCCGAACACCGGCTTCATGCAGCCCTTCCTCGCCGCAGTGGGCGCGCTGCAGCGGGTCGTGAACGATATCGACCTCGACCTGGCCGCCCGCGAGCTTTCGAAGGCCCAAACAGATGCTGAAGCCCGTGGGATCCTCGCCGCCAAACAGACGTTGTTGTTGCGGCCCCTCGCGGAGCTCCTGAAAGATCCCCACGGGCTGGCGGGTTTCCTGGGGCGCTTCGATGGGGAGCTGTGGCAGGCGGGCGCCGATGGTGTGCGCTTCGAAGCCAATCCGATCCATTTCCTGGACCGGCTCTACCACTATCTCGATATGGAAGAGCGCCCGGGCGCGTCACCCTCCGAGAAGATCTGGCAGCAGGATCAGGAGATCCTCACTGCTGCGTTGGCTTTCTACGCAGAGGTCGAGACGCGTACCGGTGCATCGAGTTCGCAGGAACTCGATGCGCTCTTCGGCGGCGACGAACAGAGCGCGCTTTCCGGGGGAGATCCTGCGCTCTGGAATGCGTGCGTGGCGTCGCATCGCGGCTTCCAGGTGGGTCTCGAGCTGTTGCTCCTCTTGCCTCGCATCGGCCAGCGCTCCGAGTTCCTCGATATCTCCATCGACGAAAGCCTCGTGCCCTCGTTTCCGGAGCGTTTCCTCGATGCCGAGGAAAGCGCGCACTTCACGCGCGCCCTTTCGCCGCCGCCCCGGGCGAGTGCAGACGAGATCGTGACACCGATGGGCGGCACCTACTATGCCCGTGAGGCGCCGCATCTTCCTTTGCTCATCGATGAAGGTGATCACTTCGAGGAAGGCCAGCCGCTCTTCGTCATCGAGGTGATGAAGATGTTCAACAAGGTGTTGGCGCCCTTCGCGGGGACCGTCACCAAGAGCCTCATGGCCGACCAGGATGCCTCGGTCGTGGCGAAGGGTCAGGTGATCTTCAAGATCGAGCCGGACGAGCGGATCGTGGAAGAGGCACCGGAGGCGGTCGCAGCCCGGGTTCGGGCCTCGACGCTCTCGCTCCTGGCACTCGAGAGCTAGAGCCGAGTCCGGCGATCTTCTCCAAGGTTCTCGTCGCCAATCGCGGAGAGATCGCCGTCCGCGTGATTCGGGCTTGCCACGAACTTGGCGTCGTGACCGCGGCCATCTTTTCGGAGGCCGATGCGGGTGCGCCGCATGTGCGCCTTGCCGACGAGGCCCACCCCTGCGGGCCCGCGCCGGCTCGCGAATCCTATCTCGACGGCGAACGCATCCTCGGTATCGCCAAGGGTTGTGGTGCCGAGGCGATTCACCCCGGCTACGGCTTCCTCTCCGAAAACGCGGATTTCGCCGATGCGTGCGTCGCGGCGGGCCTCGTCTTCATTGGCCCAAGCAGCGACGTCATGCGCCGGATGGGTGACAAGGTGCAGGCGCGCCAGGCCATGCAGGCAGCCGGAGTGCCGATCGTTCCGGGGGCAACGGAGCGATTGCCGGACGCTGGAATCGCCGCTCGCTGTGAGGAGATGGGTTACCCGGTGATGGTCAAGGCCAGCGCCGGCGGCGGTGGCAAGGGGCTTCGGCGGGTCGAGAGCGCTGACGGCCTGGCCAAGGCGCTGCCCCGCGCGCGCAGTGAATCGGAGAGCGCCTTTGGAGATGGGGGACTCTATGTCGAAAAGTGCTTGGAGAATCCCCGTCACATCGAGATCCAGGTGTTGGCGGACGCTCATGGGAACACGTTGCATTGCTTCGAGCGGGAGTGCTCGATTCAACGGCGTCATCAGAAAGTGGTGGAGGAGGCGCCGGCTCCGCACATGACGGAAGAGCTGCGCGCCCGTATGGGGGAGGCTGCCATCGCAGCGACGCGGGCGCTCGGCTACCAGAGCGTCGGCACCTTCGAATTCCTGGTCGGCGCGGACGACGAGTTCCATTTCCTCGAGATGAACACCCGCATCCAGGTGGAACACCCGATCACCGAGGCCATCACCGGGCTGGACCTCGTGAAGGAGATGATCCGCATTGCCGCTGGCGAGCCCCTGACGATCCACCAGCATGAGCTTGCTATCCGTGGCCACGCGATCGAGGCGCGTATCTATGCGGAGAACCCGCAAAAGGGTTTTTTGCCGTCGCCCGGCCGGATCGAACGCTGGCACGAGCCCGAAGGGCCTGGTGTTCGCGTGGACAGTGGTGTCGAGGCGGGCAATCAAGTGACCATTCACTACGACCCGATGCTGGCCAAGCTGGTCGTGTGGGGGCGGGACCGGTCCGAGGCCGTCGCACGCCTCGCCCGCGCTGTGAACGAGTTCGACGTCGAAGGCATCCATACTTCGCTGGCGTTCCACCGCCAGCTGGTCCAGCATCCGGTCTTCTTGCAGGGACGCTACGACACGGGTTTCATCGGCGAGCACATGAAGCCGCCGACAAAGGAAAAGAGGGTGAGATGACGCACCGGTTGCTGCTCGATACGGATATCGGCTCCGACGTCGACGATGCGATTGCGATGGGCGTCCTCTTCTCGGCGGCAAAGGAAATCGACCTCGTCGCCGTGACCACCGTTGCCGGCAATACCGAGGGTCGTGCCTGGGCTGCCGCACGGTTGCTAGGTCTGGCTGGCTTCGAAGCGGTCGAGGTCTGCGTGGGCGCCCAGGACGCCCTGGCGCGCAAGAAACGCTTCGCCTGGCGCGACATCGAGACGAAGGACTATCCGGAAGGACCCGATGCCATCCGCTCCGACGAGCCTGCTGCGGAACGCATCGCGCGTGCGGCTCGGGAGGCGCCTGGCCTCGAGCTCGTCGCGATCGGCCCCCTGACGAACCTTGCCCACGCTCTGGCCCTCGATCCTGAGTTGCCCTCGCGGGTTTCCCGTCTGACGGTCATGGGCGGCCACATTCGTGAGGTACGGATCGGCTCCCACCTTTGCAAGCCGGGCATCGACTACAATCTCTGCTCGGATCCCGAAGCGTCGGTGAGGGTGTTGGGTGCCGGCTTCCTGACGCGGCTCGTCAGCGCGGATGTCACGCTTCAGTCGTGGATGCGCGAGCAGGATCTCGCGCGCCTGGCCGAGCGCCCCGGCCCTGTTCCGCGCGTTCTCGTCGATCAAATCCGCCGCTGGACACCCTTCCAGCAGAAGATCTTCACCGGCCTTGGTGGCACGCTCGCAGTGGACAATGTGGCCTTCCTTCACGATCCACTGACGATCCTCTCCCTCTTCGACGCTTCTGCCCTTCACTTCGAGGAGCTGTGCGTCGTGCCGACCATCGAGAACGGAATCCTGCGAACGATCGAGGTGCCCGCGGAGCTCGGCCTCGGCGCAGCCATGCAGGTGGCGACGGCGGTGGATGCCTCCGCCGCAAGGGACGCGATCGTCGAGCGGTTGCTCGAGATCTAGGGCAGTCCATTCTCCTCGTCGCCGGTCTCCATCGGAAGCTCGGCGTCGCGGGACCATTCGTTCAGGGATCCGTCGTAGACGCCGACGTTCGAATGGCCGAGCCGGCGCAGGGCGAATCCGTTCAGCGTCGCGGCGATTCCGCCACCGCAGTAGCTGATCACGCGTTCTCCTTCGAGTGCGCCCGAGGGTTGGAAGTGTTCGCGAAGGTCGGCATTGCTGCGCAGCGTGCCGGTCGCGGAATCGACCACGCCCGTGAACGGTGCGTTGCTGCTTCCTGCGATCCTTCCAGGGCGGCTGTAGCCCATCTCGGCCTGGCCCGTGTGCAGGCTCCCCGGCAGGGCATTGAGTGTGCAGACCGCGCCGCTCCCGATCGCGGCTAGAACCTCATGCTTCGTGGCCCACCAGGATTCGTCGGGCTTGGCTGACAGGTTTGTGGGTGGGTACAGGCAGGGGCCCGTAGAGATCGGGCGCCCTTCGACTTTCCACTTTGCGAAACCACCGTCCAGCAGCGCGACATTCTCGAGCCCGGCAGCCCGCAAGAGCCACCAGAGGCGCGTTGCCCACATCGTGTTCTCGGGCGCTGCAGCGTAGACGACGATGCGAGAATCCTGCCCGATCCCGAGCTGCCCCAGGGTTTCTTCGAGATGCCCGGTCGAGGGCCGGGTGTAGGGAAGGCTGGAATCCGAATCAGAGAGCTCGGCAAGCAGATCCACGAAACGCGACCCTGGGATGTGTCCGGCCTCCCAATCCGCACGGCCGCTCAGGCCGCTCCGACCGGTGGCAAAATGAACGGTTGCATCGAAGACCCGCAGGTGGGGATCTTCGAGTGCTAGTTCCAGTTCGTGAGTGTCGATCAGGCTGTCCATGCCCCGAGTCTACTCTCGATGGGCCGGTTTCGGCTCACCCTGGTAGCTAGTTGACGATCGGCGCCCCTGCTCGCCCAGGCTCCAGATCTGGGCAATCATCGAAGCGTGGCGGCAATCTTCGATCCCCGTGATGCGCCTTCTGAGGCGCGGGAGCAAGACGACCCGACCTACGCTGAAATCGAGTCCCTCTATCGCAACTCGCCCGTGGGCCTCAGCTTCGTCGATCGGAACCTTCGCTATCTGCGCGTCAACCAGGCCCTCGCAGATATGAATGGCTGCTCCATCGAAGAGATGGTCGGCAGGAGCTATCGCGATCTCTCTCCGGAGACCGCCGATGCCGCCGAGCCCTTTCTGCACGAGCTGATGGGGCGCGAAACGCCGATTCGCAACCTGGAGGTTCGCTCGCGCCCGCCGTCCGATCCGACGGCCGAGCACGTCTATCTGTTGAGTATGGATGTGGTTCGAGACGAGACCGGCGAGGTGATCGGGCACGTCTCGGCGATCCAGGATGTGACGGAGCTGCGCCGGGCGGAGGAAACGGCAGCTCAGCGGCTGAAGGAACTCGAGCTCCTGTATGCGCATTCGACGGTTGGTTTGTGTTTCATGGATGCGAATCTGGACGTCATTCACATCAATCACTTGTTCGCGAAGTTGAGTCACAGGCCCATCGCAGAACAAGTCGGCATGAATGTCGAAGAACTGCTTCCGGTTGACCTCCGGCGTCAACTGGTTCCGCAGCTTCTCCATGTCGCTCGGAGCGGGACTTCCTCTGCAACACTCGAGATCCGCGGCCGGCCGCCGAGCGGTGGCCCCGGCGATTGCACTTGGCTTGCGCAGACTTTTCCGGAACGTTCGGCGGACGGCAAGGTGAGCGGGATCATCACGGTCCTCCAGGACATCACCTCGTTGGCGCAGGGGCGCCGCGAGATCGAGGCCGAACGCGACCGTCTGGTCGAAGCCCAACACGTAGCAAGGCTTGGAAGCTGGGAGTGGGACCTCATCGGAGGGGAAGTCTGGTGGTCGTCGGAGCTCTACGAGATTTTCGATGAGAGCCACACCTACGCGCCGTCGTATGAGGGCTTCTTCGAGCGCGTCCGCCCCGCGGATCGCCAGAAAGTGCGCGAGCAGCTCGAGCACGCCGTCGCCGACAAGGGCTCTCGGTGGATGACGTTCCGCATCGTCCGTTCCGATGGGTCCGAGCGGGTCCTGTTCACGGCAGCTCGCCTCGAGCGCAACGAAAGTGGCATTCCCGCGCGTTTGATCGGCACATGCCAGGACGTGACGGAGTTCGAATCGGCGGATGCCGCGGGGAAGAACAGCGATTCCCTCTAGAACGGGATTCCGCAGGGATCGTCTCTCTGGATACGAGTTCCTAGAATTCCAGCATGACCGATCGCCTCTCCGTCTGGTTGGGGCCGTCAGTGATTTTCGCCGTGCTTGCCGCGAGCGGACTCGCAGCGGCGCTCTGGCCTGACGCCTTCTACCGGATTTCCCAGGAAGACGGGCCCATCGAGTGGGCCACGGTATGGGCGTTCGTGCTGGCCGCGGTGGCCCATCTTCGAATCGCTGGAGCCCGCCGCGGCCTGGCTACTGCCTACGGCCTCGCCCTCGCTGCGTTCTGCATCGTTGTTGCGGGGGAGGAGATCTCCTGGGGCCAGCGTCTGTTCGGTTTTAGCCCGTCGGCCTACTTCCTTGCCAACAACGAGCAGCAGGAGTTCACCTGGCATAACACGGTGGAGGACCGCACGCGAAAGCTGGCCGTTCAGGCCGTCCTGCTGGGCTACGGACTCGCTCTTCCGTTGTTGGTCCGGTGGGATCGGATGCGTCCGCTGGCTGAGCGTTTCGGCGTCGTGCCGCCACCTCTTCCGCTCGCGGTGGGATTCGTAGTGACTTGGGGTGTCTACGTGACCTATCCGTGGCGATTCGCCGGGGAGTGGGTCGAGCTCGCGATGGGCCTCGGGTTTCTTTTCGGAGCCTGGACCCAACCCGGCGTGTTGCTGAAGGCTCTAGCAGGCGTCGCCTTCGGCGCGACGGCGACGCCACTTCTCCTGGCGGGTCTCCAGACGGAAGATCCAGAAGCCTTGGCGAAGGTGGAAGCGGACCTGGCGGCTCTTCACGAGGATTGGCGCGAAGGCCGATTGCGGACCGATTGCGGCCTGCACAGCCGCCTCTACCACGTTGTCGTCGACGACGGTCTTCAGGGGATGAACGAGGGTGCCTTTGCAACTTTCGGAGAACGATCCGAGGAGCAGACCCGGTTCTTCCTGGACCCCTGGTCTCAACCCTACTGGGTCATGGATGATTGCGGGGAGGACGGGACCCGGAGGATTCGAGTCTATTCATTCGGTCCGAACCGCCGCAGAGACTCGACCCACGAGGAGGTGCGGCCGGACGACATCGCCGAAACCATCCTCGAGTGGGTCGCGCAGCCCGAGGAGCCCTAGCACCTTCCGAGAAGGGCTCCCCGGGTCGGCGTGTGGATCAACGCGGGGTGGGGTCGGCGGAAGCACTATCCGAGTCGCCCGTATCCGAATCGTCGTGGGGGTAGGATCGGCCGCTCGCGCCGACGGGCACCAGACGCTCCACGTCCACGGAGCCGCCCGCGCCGACATAGGTGGCTGTCGCGTGGAGCGAGAACGGGCCTTCGAAGCTGAGGATGCCGGTCGTGGTCACTCCGGTGCTCGTGCAGTCGAATGATTTGATGCTTTCTGCCGGCAGCATCACCACCTGCTGCGTATCGCCCATGACGTCCGTCATGCGAACGAGAACGGAGAGGTCGAACTTGGAGGGGTTGTGAACGACGACGGTCGTCGTTGCGACATCGCAAACCATCGTGGCGTCGTAGCGATTCCATCGGCGGAGCCTTTTCTTCTTGGCTTCCGCGGAATCGACCAGCATGAAGCCAGCCATGAACATGATGAGGGCAACAGAAATGAAACGACGCATAGGCGACTCCTGAAAAATGAAGTGATCCCAGTATCGGCCCAGCTGCGAGGGCAATGCGGTGACCGAAATCACGATTCCTGACACCGGGCTGACTGTGGGGGGATGAGCGCATTCTAGCGGCACGAGATGGAAAATGGCTTGTTAGGTGAACAAGTCCTTCACTCTCGCCAAGGGTTGTGCTCATTTTGGCTTCATCTTGAGAGGATACTTGGCATCGTCTACCCCCAATGCCGAGTTGCCGATCCGAATCGGGATCACTCGAAGGCCTTCCGACGGAGAGCTGGCCCACGTCGTCTCCTCCATGTATCCGAGGCGGCCAGGTCGAACGCTCACCGAATCTGCCACGACCTCCGGCGTCCGTCCTTCGCGTGGCGGAAGATCTCCACCGGTCACTGCCTGCTTGATCCAGTAGTCACGGACCTCCTTCTCCGACATGCGCAGGAGATGACGCTCGAGTACACGACGCGCGGGATGGCCCACAGGAAGGTCGTAGGCTTCGACGTTCTCGCCGGCCAGGCGCTGGCGCCGCCCGAGGTAGATTTGTCGAAGCTCCGCAAGGGAAATCGAGTGGAGCCCGGTCCAATCCTGGCTCACGAAGACGACGATCGCATTCGAGGTCGCGGTCGTTTCGTTGTCTTCGGACGATGCCGGCATCGGCAGCGCCAGAATCAAGCTGATCGCGAAGCGCATCCAGCTCTGCGGCTTCAGAAGAACACTCCCAGCGAAGCTCCCCAGATATCGATATCCGGACGGCGCGAGTTCGCGCGATCGTGACGCGAGTATTCGAGCTTCACGCGGACCCGGTCGTGGGGCTGGATTCCGATGGTGAACGTGTTCGTCCACAAGTCCGCCGTTTCGCGTTCGAACTCGTCGGCACCGTATCCGAGGCGGTAGTTCAGATACAGGTAGGGAAGGAGGTCCCAGCGGAGCTTGGCATAAGCGCTCCATACGTCTCGCTCCTCCCAGTCGGAGAGGCCTCCGGTACGGCGCTGTTGCATGGCTTCCGCTCGCGCGGTCCATCGGTGCGCAAGCTTGAGTTCCCCGAACAAGATGCCTGTCCATTCTCCGCGGTCGTCGCGCTCGGCATTCCTGCGGTGGTGAAACGAGGTGCCGAGTTGCACCCGATCCTCGAGCAGGAGTCGAAGATCTCCACCGAAGGAGACGCCCTTGACGGAGTGCTGGTCGAGCGTCTCGGATCCCCCCCCGGCGAAGAGCGACCAGCGAAGCTCAGCGTCCGGCCCTGGCCAGCTCTCGGGAAACACCTGGCCTGCGAGTTCCAGCCCGACCTGCTGCTCGGGAATCCATTCACGCCCGACATGGAGCGGCTCCTCGATGGTGTCCATCAGGATCGACCAATGGATTGGCACCCAGTATCCGAAGGGAGTGTTGAATCTCCCGACGCGCAGCGAGCCGAATCGTTTCGACGCAGCGCGAATGAAAGCCTGCTCGAGTTCGAACTGGCGCTCGTCCTCGAATTCGGAGTGGCGCGACTCGTTCTCGTACTCGGCTTCGATGAACGCCTGGAACCCGCGAAAACGGGTATCGACGAAGACGTTGGCATGGTTGAGGTTGGTCGACCCGTTCTGCCGATCGTTGTCCCGATAGCTCGCGTCGAACCACCCGCCGATCCGCGTCGCTACGGCATCCGGATCCCTGAGAAACACGTTCGCGTCGCGACCAAAGATCCAGGCGGCAGGGGCTTCCTGGGTCTCCGGATCGGATTCGGCCCACGCCGCACCCACCATCAGGCATGTCCCGATCATCAGGGTGGCCGCCACGGATCGCACGCATCATCCTCCTCGGGCGCCGGGCGGACACGCACCCGGTGCCGTTCTATTCTAGGGAACGCCTCGACCCAATTGCGTGGTTCCCGGGTACGGGCAAGGAGACAGAGACGCTGCGGCTCTCCATTGGTGTTCGTTGGGCGATGCAATACGGGTTGGCCGTACTCTTCACGCTCGCGATCTTCGCGGTCTTCGTTCATCAGCAGGTTGCGGAAAGGATCAATCGGGAGGCACGGCTGCTGACCGAGATCCAGGCCCGCGATCTTCGCGATTCCCTGCGGACGCAGACCGAGGAACATGGGTTCGAGGAAACTCTCGAGTGGTTCCATTCCCGGATCGAGCGGACCGTTCGCGAGGCCCCCGCCGATCTTCATCTGGGGATCGAGCTCGTCGATGAGGGTGGCACACGCCTGGCTGCTGCGGGCTCACTGCGTTCGGGCGGGCCCCCGCCACCGTACGCGCTCCTTGTGGATGAGGACGATCTGATCCTCCGGGCCGTGAATCTTGGGGGAGATTTCGCGTTCCTGGTGACGGCTACACGGGCGCCCGGGGGCGTACTGCAGGTGGCCATCGATACCCAGCGCTACGCGAGCAACATCGATCAGGTGCGAGACGTTCTGGTGTTCTCGGCGCCGGTGATGGTGCTCGTGACCGCGCTTCTCGGTTGGCTCCTGGCGCGTGGGAGCTTGCGACCGATTTCGCAGATCGCGCAGACGGCTGAGAGAATCACGAGTTCGACTCTGCAGGAGTCGATCCCCCGGACCGGATCTGGCGACGAACTCGATCGCCTGGCTGCGACCTTGAACGCGATGTTCCTGCGCATCCGACAGGGCGTGGACAGCATGGCGCGCTTCAATGCGAACGCCGCTCATCAGATTCGCAGCCCGCTCAATCGGATCTGCAGCCAGATCGACTCGACCCTCCAGAAACCGCGTGACGCCGCTGAGTATCGGGAGGTACTGGTCTATCTCCTCGATCAGAGCCACCAGCTTGCTCAAGGCGTTCACGGCCTCCTCGAGCTTGCACGTTCTGAGGCCGGACTCGATCCCGCGCGGATCTCCCGCGTCGAACTCCGCCCCATGCTCGAGACGCTCCGTGAATTCTTCGAGCCCCTGGCAGAGGATTCCGGAATTCGATTGAGTTTTTCTCCCGTGCCAGACGCTGCGGTCGAAGGTGAGGAATCCTGGCTTCGTCAGTTGTTCTCCAACCTGCTGGACAATGCGATCAAGTACGGACGATCCGGAGACGAGATCCGGGTGAACGCAACGTTGGAGAGCGGCAATTTGGTACTGGAGATCGCCGATACAGGTCCCGGTATTCCACCCGAACATCTGGCGACGCTATTCGAGCGCTTCGAGCGGGCCGAGGCCGAGGGCAAAGTACCCGGGTTTGGTCTGGGTCTCGCAATCGCCCAGGAAATCGCCAAGGCTCACGGGGGGCGTATCGAGATCGAGAGTGAGGTTGGCGTCGGTACGACGTTTCGCGTGTGGCTCCCCGTGAGCTGATCGGCACGAGGGAGGGCACGGAAGCCGGCCGCCCAAACCAGGGCATCCAGCCCGAGGGCCACACGGACGCGCAACGAGCGCTTCACGGCAGGGCCGTTCAGTCTGCGGCGGTAGCCGGTGAGCGGTCCTCGACCACGTAGCCCAGACCCTTTCGCGTGTGAATCAGCTTCGGTTCGAAATCGCGATCGACCTTGCGTCGCAGGTTGTTCACGTGGACATCGATTGCGTTGGAATAGTTTTCGAAGCCCTGCCCCCAGATCTTCTCCGCGATCATCGTCCGGGAAACTACGTAGCTCGTGTTGCGCATCAAGTACTCGAGAAGCTGGAACTCTTTCGGTGTCAGATGAATCGCCTGCCCCGATCGTCGTACGGCCTGCCGCTCGAGATCGAGTTCGAGATCCGCCACACACATGACTCCGTTCGACGTCGTGCGAAGCAACCTGCGCTCGATCGCTCGAATCCGAGCGAGAAGCTCGGCAAAGGCGAAGGGCTTCGTCAGGTAGTCGTCTGCACCGAGGTTCAGGCCTTCGATGCGGTCGGTGACCTCGCCCTGGGCGGACAGAAAGATGACCGGCGTCTCGTGACCGCGGCTCCGCAACGTGCGGAGCACCTCGAAACCATCCATGTCCGGTAGGCGCACGTCGAGCACGATCACATCGTGTCCACCACCGATGGCGAGGTCGAGCCCAGCGGCGCCGTCATCGGCAAGATCAACGACGAAGCCACTTTCTCGAAGTGCTCGACCTACGAATGCCTGAGCCTCAAGGTCGTCTTCGACGTAGAGAACCTTCATGTTGGAAGCCTAGATCCGGTATCTGAAGCCAATCTAAAGACTGTCTTGGTCAAGTATGAAGATCTGTCGAATGCTCGCGTCGTGTTCCGCTGATGGTGCCGAGCGTCACCACAAAGCTCCCGCGCTTCTCCGAAGTGGAGTCCGACAAGACACCTGTCATCAGGAGGATGCCCTTTGCGTGATTTAAAGCTCCACCACATCGCCGGAATCCTGTTCGGCCTGGTCTTCCTGGCAGGGACGGCCGACGCCAAGCAGGAATTTGGTCCCCAGATCGACACCTTCTGCTCCAACTCCGCGGGCAGTACGCCCTACGGGGATCTCGTAGACGGCATGCTCGGCGAGTGCACTCTCTGCCACAG
The DNA here is from genome assembly GCA_021775805.1 of Alphaproteobacteria bacterium. GTDB lineage: Bacteria > Pseudomonadota > Alphaproteobacteria > Rhizobiales > JAJFHC01 > JAJFHC01. Next base: position 18,769 of record JAJFHD010000128.1, read on the forward strand.
CAGTGTGTTTCCTACGAGCTTCCCCGACAAGGGCAACGTGATCTCCGGCCCCGGAAATGACTGGGACCAGGGCAAGAGGAGCGGGGATTTCAGCGCTTTCTGCCCTCTGGCCAACAACAGCCCCCCCATCCTTTCGCCGATTGGCGCCCAGACAGGTACCCAGGGCGCCATGCTGACGATCCCCGTCAGCGCTACGGATCCGGACGGCCACGGCATCGCTCTTTCCGTCGCCAATGCACCCGCTGGCCATTCGTTCGTGGACAACGGGAATGGCACGGGCACGTTTTCCTGGACTCCGGGTTCGAGCCAGGTCGGAAGCGCGTCCGTCACGTTCAGTGCGACCGATGACGGCGTCCCGATGATGACTGCGATGGAAGTGGTGGCGATTGCCGTCGGCCAGGGGAATCAGCCCCCCACCATTACGCCAATTGCCAACATGGGCCTGCCGACCGGTGTACCCGCCAGCATTCCCGTCACGGCAAGCGACCCGGATGGCGACGCGATCGTGTTGGGGCTCTCGCCTGTCCCCGCTGGAGCCATCTTTACCGACAACGGCAACGGAACGGGCCAGCTGGATTGGACGCCGGGTATCGCGGGGAACTTCCCGCTGACGGTGACGGCGACCGACGATTTCGTGCCCTCCGCTAGCGCTAGCGAAAACTTCACCGTCACGGTTGGCAACGTGAACAGCCCGCCGATGCTGACACCGATCGGCGACCGCAGCGCCGAGGTCGGGATGACCCTGCAGGTGCTGCTGACGGCCACGGATTCGAACGCCGACATGCTCACCTATTCGCTCACGGGGCTGCCGCCTTCCGCGACCTTCAGCGATTTCGGGGATGGCACGGCAGAAATCCTCTGGGCGCCGAGCGCGGCGGGTCGCTTCAGCGTGACGGCCGTCGTGAGCGATGACGGAAGCCCCGTCGAATCAGCGTCGGAAACCTTCTCCATGATCGCGACGGATCCGGTGGTTGCCGGGAACCTGATTCTCGACGACGCCTATTGGAGTCTCGGAGGCGATGATTCCGATGATTCGGATTCCGACGACTCCGACGATTCGGATGATTCCGATGACTCGGACGATTCCGACGATTCGGATTCCGACTCCGATCGGGGTGCAGATTCCGGTCCAGGCACCCTATTCGTCCAGGGCCACGGTGCCAACGCCGGAGACCGGATCGCGGTTTTCGACGCCCCGAGTGGAGCGGTGCTCGGCTACGGCTGGGCAGACCAAACAGGCGACTTCAGCATCGTACTGCTGCCCTTCCTGGCTCCATGCTCGGTGCAGATCGGGATGGAGACGCCGGCGAGCACTGAGATCAGTGTGCGCGGCGCACCGGCGACCTGCGGCCAGGAGCTCGCGACCCGGATCAAGAAGGCTGAGTTCTCCTGTGGCCAGGCGGAGCTCGAGGTGGAATGCAAGAATGGCCCGCCCGACGGGGAAGCGTCGGTCTACGATGCCGCATCCGGCGCTCTGCTCGGCTCCGGCCCGATCGGTCCAGATGGCGATTTCAAGCTGAAGCAGAAGGTCGCTTCTGCACCGCACCAGGTGCGTGTGGGCGTCAGTTCCGGCACCGGCACGTGGACGGTGGGTACGCAGCTCGTCGCCGGAGACGGGGCGACCTGCGTCGTCAAGCCGACCGCGACGACGACCAAGGTGAACAAGAAGAAAAAGAAGAAGCGACGCAAGAAGAAGCGAAAGAAGAAGAAGCGCAGGAAGAAGCGCAGGAGCGCGAGGCGCTAGAGGATGGACGACGGGGAACGGGGCGATCCGGCTGCAAGGCCTGGTCGCCCCGTTCTCTCGTTTTTCGGAGAGGCGAGCGGTTCAGTCGGCGTCTTTGTTCCGTCTGGGAGCAAAAAGGTACGCCACTCCGACGCCTAGCAGGTAGAGGACGATCAGCGGTACGGCGAGGAGCACCTGGCTCACGATGTCCGGGGGCGTGAGCACTGCCGCGAAAACGAACGAGACCAGCACGGCGTATTTGAGGCCGCCAATCAGCTGGCTCGGGTCGACGATGCCGGCAGCCGAGACGAAGAACACGACGACGGGCATTTCGAAACCTGTTCCGAAAGCCAGCAGCAGGCGGGTCGTGAGAGAAAAGACTTCCTTCATCGTCCAGGCGGATTCGACGAAGTCGCTGCTGAAGCCTGCGAAGAATTCGTAGACGAGTGGGAAGACGGCGAAGTAGCCGAAGGCGCCACCGCCGGCGAAGAGCAGCGTGGAGCAGACGACGAAGGGCAGCGCGACCTTCTTCTCCGAGGGGTAGAGCCCCGGTGCAATGAACGCCCAGATCTGCCAGAAGATGACGGGCAAGGCGAAGACGAAGCCCGCCAACAATGCGCTCTTCAGATAGGTAAAGAAGATTTCGGTCGGCGCGATCGCCTGGAGTTTGCCGCCTTCACCCAAGGCCTGGGTCGCGGGCTCGAGCAGGAAGCTGAAGATCTGCTCGCTGAAATTCCAGGCGCCAGCGAAGCCGAGTGCCCAGGCGAGCAGGATCTTGAACAGCCGTCCGCGGAGCTCCGCAAGATGCTCGGTAAGCGGGAGAGCATCATCCATTGTTGGAGGAAATCTCACCCATCCTTCGGGTTCGTGTCATCGCTCTCGGGCGCCGGTGCCGGGGCTGTCTCGGTCGCGGCGGCTTCGACCTTGGGGGCCTCGGCCTTCGGCACTTCGGGAGGCGTCTCCGCGGCCGATTTCGCCGGGGCGGGCGGCGGAGGCTTGATGGCCTCGCGGGTCTGGTTCTCGGTTTCCATCAGGCTCTGCCGGATATCCGTGGACGCACGGCGGAACTCGTTCAGGCCTCGTCCCAGGCTACGGGCAAGCTCCGGGAGCTTGGCTGGGCCGAAGACGAGCAGCGCCACCACCAGGATGACGATGAGCTCGGGCATTCCGATTCCAAACATGGGTACGCAGGATAGCCGTTGGCGCGGGGCCGAGCCCTACTCGCCCGGGGGGAGGTCGGAGCGGAGAGTCCTCTTCACGGGGTCGGCGCGTGCCGCTCACGGTCGAGCAGGGAGATCCCTACCCAACGCCCACCGTCCTCCGCCGGGCGCGTCCATGCGACCCGTCCAATCCGCTCGATTTCGGGCTCTCCATCCACTCCGCGTGGAATCAATCGCAGCAGGGCACCGACCGGTTCGGAGCCCTCGATCCGGACACACAGCCCCGAAGCGGAGACGTCGCGGGTGAACGCGGTCTTCAGCTGCGGCTCGGGGCAGACACGCGGAAACCGGCAGTACTGGACAGCCTTCACCCGATCCTCTCGAATCTCAGGACTATGGGTCGGGCTCATGCCGCCGCGTCCTCCTGGTGATTGCTGGATTCGGCCAACACCTGGAGGGGCACCTCCGAGGTGTCATGGAGTGCGAGGAACTCCTCGGCGAGGGTCGGGTCGAACTGCACGCCGGCGTAGCGTTCGATCTCGAGCCGTACGACTTCCGGAGCCAAGGCGTCTCGGTAGGGGCGATTGCAGGACATGGCATCGAAGGCATCGGCGATGGCGACGATGCGAGCCGACAGCGGAATCTGTTCACCGAACAAGCCGTCGCCGTAGCCCCGGCCGTCCCACCATTCGTGGTGGTGCTTGATCGCAGCGACGATATCGGTGGGGACATCCAGGGGCGCGACCAGCTTCGCACCGATCTCCGGGTGCTTCTCCAGCGCCGCACGCTCCTTCGGGTCGAGCGCGCCGGGCCGGGTCAGGAGTTCGGTGGGAACGCCTATCTTACCGACATCATGGAGGAATCCGGCTATGCGAACATGTTCGACAAGTTCGTTCGGCAACTTCAAGCGGTCTGCGAGCATGCCGGCATAGAAGCCGGTGCGCCTGGCATGGCCGCGCAAGAAACCGCTTTGGTTCTCGACCGTGTCCGC